>NZ_CP071007.1:0-725000 GCF_018417635.1 Pseudomonas sp. SORT22 | reverse complement strand
TAGCTTGCAGCTTATAGCTTGCCGCTACCGCCTACTCAGCCTTGAGGGTAACCCGGGCAAATGCCTTCTTGCCCGCCTGGCATACATGGGTCGCGCCAAGTGCAAACATGAAATCACGATCAACCACCGCACCGTCGACCTTCACCGCGCCGCCATTGAGCAGATCCCGCGCCATCGCCGAGTTCTTCACCAGACCCGCGCGGTTCAACACGGCAGCGATCGGCAAGCCTTCAGCCGCAGAGACCTCAACCTCAGGCAGATCCTCCGGCAACTCGCCCTCTTTCATACGGTTACCTGCCGCGCGGTGAGCATTGGCGGCAGCCTCCTCGCCATGGAAGCGGGCAACGATCTCTTCCGCCAGCTTGATCTTAATGTCACGCGGGTTTGCGCCATTGGCGACATCGGCACGCAACTGCTCGATCTCTTCCATGGAACGGAAGCTCAGCAGTTCGAAGTAACGCCACATCAGGGTGTCAGGAATCGACACGAGCTTGCTGTACATCACCCCAGGGGCTTCCTGGATGCCGACATAATTGCCCAGGGACTTGGACATCTTCTTCACGCCGTCGAGCCCTTCGAGCAGCGGCATGGTCACGATGTTCTGTGCTTCCTGGCCGTAAGCACGTTGCAGCTCGCGCCCCATAAGCAGGTTGAACTTCTGGTCGGTACCGCCGAGCTCGACGTCGCACTTGAGTGCCACCGAGTCATAACCCTGCACCAGCGGATAGAGGAACTCATGGATCGCGATCGGCTGGTTGGTGGTGTAGCGCTTGTCGAAGTCGTCGCGCTCGAGCATGCGCGCCACGGTGTACTGCGACGCCAGGCGAATGAAGTCGGCCGGGGTGAGCTTGTCCATCCAGGTGGAGTTGAACGCGACTTCGGTCTTGGCCGGGTCGAGAATCTTGAACACCTGCTGTTTATAGGTCTCGGCGTTATCCAGTACCTGCTCGCGGGTCAGCGGCGGACGGGTAGCGCTCTTGCCGCTCGGGTCACCGATCATGCCGGTGAAGTCGCCAATCAGGAAGATCACCTGGTGACCCAGGTCCTGGAACTGGCGCAGCTTGTTGATCAGGACGGTATGCCCCAGGTGCAGGTCAGGCGCAGTCGGGTCAAAACCCGCCTTGATCCGCAGCGGCTGCCCGCGCTTGAGCTTCTCGACCAACTCGGACTCGACCAGTACCTCTTCCGCTCCACGCTTGATCAGCGCTAGCTGCTCTTCAACCGACTTCATAACAGACCCGTAAGGCTCAGATTCAAAGGGACCCAACCATACAAGATCAGCCATCAAATACAAGTTTTTGCCCCGAGTGTGACCTCGAAGCCGACTGATGACGTCTGCGCGCTTGCGCTGAAGGGGATTTGGTTATATTTTATACAGTTATTTCATCTTCATCATGTCATTCATCTTTTCCACTTCATCTATTTCAAAGTCAATTCATCTATGACCAACGAACCGCCTAAAGCGCCCCCGCTTTATCCGAAGAGCCACCTGTTGGCCGCCAGCGGCATCGCCGCCTTACTCAGCCTGGCCTTGCTGGTGTTCCCATCCAGCGAGGTCGAAGCCAAGAAAACCACCCTGAACCTGGAGCTGGAAAGCCCGGCAGAGCAACTCAAGCAGGAACAGGACGCCCCACTTACCCAGAACACCGACGCCACCCCCTCGCCGTTTGCGCAGATCGACAACAGCGCCGCAGCAACCGAGGAAACCGCCAAGACCGAGCCTGCGCCCGCCGCTGCCGAAGCCGCGCCAGACAAGGACCCAAGCCACCGCGAAGTCACCGTAAGCCGCGGCGATACCCTGTCGACCCTGTTCGCCAAGGTCGGCCTGCCGGCCACCGCTGTGCATGAAGTGCTGGCCAGTAACAAGCAGGCCAAGCAGTTCAGCCAGCTCAAGCATGGCCAGGTACTGCAGATCGAACTGGACAAGGACGGTCAACTGGCCAGCCTGCACAGCAAGCTCAGTGATCTGGAAACCATTCGCCTGACCAAGAGCGCAAACGGTTACGCGTTCAACCGTGAAATCAGCAAGCCCGTGGTTCGCTCGGCCTATGTACATGGCGTGATCAAGAGTTCGCTGTCGGCCTCGGCCCAGCGTGCCGGCCTGAATCACAACCTGACCATGGATATGGCGCGCATCTTCGGGTATGACATCGACTTCGCCCAGGATATCCGCCAGGGCGACGAGTTCGACGTGATCTATGAACAGAAGGTCATGAACGGCAAGGTCGTCGGTACCGGCAATATCCTTTCTGCCCGCTTCACCAACCGCGGCAAGAGTTTCACCGCAGTGCGCTACACCAACAAGCAGGGCAACACCAACTACTACACCGCCGACGGCAACAGCATGCGCAAGGCGTTCATCCGCACTCCGGTTGATTTCGCCCGCATCAGCTCGCGCTTCTCGGCTGGCCGCAAGCACCCGATCCTGAACAAGATCCGCGCGCACAAAGGTGTCGACTACGCAGCACCACGCGGCACACCGATCAAGGCGGCCGGTGACGGTAAAGTGCTGCTGGCAGGCCGCCGCGGCGGCTACGGCAATACCGTGATCATCCAGCACGGTAACCGCTACCAGACCCTGTACGGGCACATGCAGGGCTTCGCCAAGGGCGTGAAGACCGGCGGCACCGTCAAGCAAGGGCAAATCATCGGCTACATTGGCACCACCGGCCTGTCTACCGGCCCGCACCTGCACTACGAGTTCCAGGTCAACGGCGTCCACGTCGACCCGCTCGGGCAGAAGTTGCCAATGGCTGACCCGATCGCCAAAGCCGAGCGCCAGCGTTTCCTGCAGCAAAGCCAGCCACTGGTCGCGCGCATGGACCAGGAAAAGGCCACCCTGCTTGCTTCGAGCAAGCGTTAAGCAATGCCGCTCTATCTGGGTGTGATGTCCGGGACCAGCCTCGATGGCGTGGACATCGCCTTGATCGAACAGGAGCAGCAGCTCACGCTGCTCGCCACCCATTACATCCCCATGCCCGCCGACCTGCGCCAGGACCTGCTGGCCCTGTGCGCCAGCGGGCCGGACGAGATTGCCCGCGCCGCCCTGGCCGAAAACCGCTGGGTGCAGCTTGCCGCCGAAGGTATCCAGCACCTGCTGGCCGCGCGCAACCTCACGCCCGAGGCCATTCGCGCCATCGGCAGCCACGGCCAGACCATCCGCCACGAACCGGCGCGCGGCTTTACCGTACAGATCGGCAACCCGGCGCTGCTGGCTGAGCTTACCGGCATCAGCGTGGTCAGCGACTTCCGTCGCCGTGACGTTGCCGCCGGCGGCCAGGGCGCTCCCCTCGTACCGGCCTTTCACGAAGCCCTGTTCGCCCATCAGGGCCAACGCCTGGCGGTGCTCAATGTCGGTGGCTTCAGCAATCTGAGCCTGATCGAACAGGACAAACCAGTCAGCGGCTTCGACTGCGGGCCGGGTAACGTGCTGCTCGATGCCTGGATTCAGCAGAAACAAGGGCACAGCTATGACGCCAATGGTGCCTGGGCGGGCACCGGCCAGGTTATCCCAGGCCTGCTCGCCTCGCTGCTGAGCGATCCGTTCTTCGCAGGCAGCGGCCCGAAAAGTACCGGCCGCGAAGTGTTCAACCTGCCTTGGCTCAATCAGCACCTGGCCCCTCAGCCAAGCCTTCGGGATGAAGACGTGCAGGCCACCCTGCTGGAACTGACCGCCCGTAGCATCGTCAGCTCGCTGCAAGCGGCACAGGATGATACCCAGGCACTGCTGGTCTGCGGCGGCGGCGCCCACAACAGCGTGCTGATGCAGCGCCTGGCAGCCCTGCTGCCCAACGCCCGGGTCAGCAGCACTGCCGCTTGCGGGATCGACCCTGACTGGGTTGAGGCCATGGCCTTTGCCTGGCTGGCCCACTGCTGCCTGCAGCGCATCCCCGCCAACCGCCCCAGCGTCACCGCTGCCCGTGGCCTGCGGGTACTGGGCGCGATCTACCCGGCATAACTCGCAGACAGCAAAACGCCGCGCATCAGCGCGGCGTTTGCGGTACTGCCCTGGCGATCAGATCGAGAACGAAGAGCCGCAACCACAGGTCGTGGTGGCGTTCGGGTTCTTGATAACGAAACGCGAGCCTTCCAGGCCTTCCTGGTAATCCACCTCGGCTCCTGCCAGATACTGGAAACTCATCGGATCGACAACCAGAGCCACGCCTTCGCGCTCGACGATGGTGTCGTCTTCGGCAACGTCTTCATCGAAAGTGAAACCGTACTGAAAACCCGAGCAACCGCCGCCGGTCACGAAAACTCGCAACTTCAGGCGATCATTGCCTTCTTCATCGACCAGGGTCTTCACCTTGTGCGCTGCACCCTCAGTGAACTGCAATGCCACAGGGGTGAAGGATTCGACGCTCATGCTGACTATCTCCCGGCGCTATGCCGCCATAATGCGTGATGACGCGCATTATCCGCTTCTCCGAGAAAAGCGGTCAACAATACAAAAGCTGCAAGAGGTGCGCCGCAAGCTATAAGCGGATCGCGTGCACCTTTTACTTGCAGCTTGAAAGCTGGCGTTTACGGAAGCAGACCGGCGTGGGAAAGCCCCATGCGCTCGTCCAGGCCAAAGAGGATGTTGAGGTTCTGTACCGCCTGCCCCGACGCGCCCTTGACCAGGTTGTCGATCACCGACAACACCACCACCAGGTCGCCGCCCTGTGGACGGTGCACGGCAATTCGGCAGACGTTGGCACCGCGCACGCTGCGGGTTTCCGGATGGCTGCCGGCCGGCATTACGTCGACGAACGGTTCATCGGCGTAGCGTTTTTCGAATAGCGCCTGCAGATCGACCGAGGTATCGGCGACGGTTGCATACAGGGTCGAATGGATACCGCGGATCATCGGGGTCAGGTGCGGCACGAAGGTCAGTCCGACATCACCACCCGCCGCCCGGCGCAGGCCCTGGGTGATTTCCGGCAGGTGACGGTGCCCCTTGACCGCATAAGCCTTCATGCTTTCGCCCGCCTCACAGAACAGCGAGCCCACCGCCGCGCCACGGCCGGCGCCGCTGACCCCGGATTTGCAGTCGGCGATCAGCCGCGAGGCGTCGGCGATACCGGCTTCGAGCAGCGGCAGGAAGCCAAGCTGGGTAGCGGTTGGGTAGCAACCCGGTACGGCGATCAGGCGTGCCTGGCGAATTTGCTCGCGATTGACTTCAGGCAGGCCGTAGACCGCGTCCTTGAGCAGCTCGGGCGCGCCGTGCGGCTGGCCGTACCACTTGGCCCACTCATCGGCGTCCTGCAGGCGGAAGTCGGCGGACAGGTCGATGACCTTGGTGCCCGCGGCCAGCAGCTCGCCGGCCAGGGCGTGGGCGACACCGTGCGGGGTGGCAAAGAACACTACGTCGCAGGCGGCCAGGGTCTTCACGTCCGGCACGCTGAAGGCCAGGCCGTCGTAGTGGCCTCGCAGGTTCGGGTACATATCGGCAACCGCCAGACCAGCTTCGGAACGCGAGGTGATCACTGCCACCTCGGCCTGTGGATGCTGTGCCAACAGACGCAGCAGCTCGACCCCGGTGTAACCCGTGCCGCCAACGATACCGACCTTGACCATAACGCGTGCCCCTTATCAACGAACCATCAGGAAAGCCCACGATAATAGGGGCGCTGAAACACGCCCACAACTGTTGCGATGGCTCGCCGGGCCCCTTGCCTCTACTATCTGACCACCGTGAACCCTGAAGGAACTCAACCCCATGCTTTTTCTCTGGATCAAAGCGCTGCATATCGTCAGCGTGGTCTGCTGGTTTGCCGGCCTGTTCTACCTGCCGCGCCTGTTCGTCTATCACGCACAAAGCCAGGACAGCATCAGCCAGGAACGCTTCGTGATCATGGAGCGCAAGCTCTACCGCGGCATCATGCTGCCGGCGATGATCGCCAGCCTGGTCTTCGGCATCTGGCTGCTGAGCCTGACCCCGGGCTTCATGAGCCAGGGCTGGATGCACGCCAAGCTCACCCTGGTGGTGCTGCTGATCGGTTACCACCATATGTGCGGCGCACAGCTCAAGCGCTTCGCCCGCGGCGAAAACACCCGCAGCCACGTGTTCTACCGCTGGTTCAATGAAGTGCCGGTGCTGGTCCTGCTGGCCGTGGTAATTCTGGTGGTGGTCAAACCGTTCTAACCTAAACCCATACTCAGCCTCGGGAAACCTGCCATGTCATTGCCTGCCCTGCTCGAACAACGCTTGCGCCTGCCGGTGGTAGCGGCGCCGATGTTTCTGATCTCCAATCCGCAACTGGTACTGGCCTGTTGTGCTAACGGTGTGGTCGGCAGTTTCCCGGCCCTGAACCAGCGCGACAACGCAGGCTTCAAGGCTTGGCTGGAAGAGATCGAAACAGGCCTGGAGGCCCTCGACAAACCTGCACCCTATGCCGTCAACCTGATCGTGCACCAGAGCAACCCGCGCCTGCAGGCAGACCTGGCGTTGTGCGTCGAACACAAGGTGCCGATCGTCATCACCAGCCTCGGGGCGGTGAAGGAACTGGTCGATGCCGTGCACAGCTATGGCGGCCTGGTGTTCCATGACGTGACCACCCGCCGGCATGCCGAGAAAGCCGCCGAGGCCGGTGTCGACGGTCTGATTGCCGTAGCCGCGGGCGCCGGCGGCCACGCTGGCACCTGGAGCCCGTTCGCCCTGATCGCCGAGATTCGCCAGTTCTTCGACAAGACCTTGCTGCTGGCCGGTTGCATAAACCGTGGCCAGGAAATCCTCGCCGCGCAGTTGCTGGGCGCTGACCTCGCCTACCTGGGTACGCGCTTTATCGCCACCCACGAGAGCCAGGCGCCGGGGCCTTACAAAGAAATGATGCTTGAAGCCAAGGCAGCCGATATCATCCACACCGCTGCGGTTTCCGGGGTGCCTGCCAGCTTCATGCGCCAGAGCCTGGAAAACGCCGGTTTCGACATGGCCGCCCTGCGCAGCCACACCGAGACCAAGCTCAAACCCATCGACGACGAGGCCAAGGCCTGGAAGACCGTCTGGTCTGCCGGACAAGGTGTCGGTGCCATCGACCAGCTCTGCTCGGTCGAGCAACTGATTACCCGCCTGGATACCGAATACCGCCAGGCGCACGCCTCGGCCACAGCCCTTGGCCATCGCTGGCCGGGCTGACTCACGCTTTATCACGGCAAAGGAAGCCCGCATGTATGACACCCTGACTCTCGCCAACTCGAGCAAACCCAAGGTCATGAGCCTGGAAGGGCGAATTGGCCGCGTGCGCCTGCTGGCCTGGAGCCTGGTCTTGTTCGCTGCGACCATCGGCGGCATTTTCCTGGTGGCCTTGCTGTCCAGTTCAATGTCGCTGGACCTCGGCGGCCTGATGATGATCGGCCTGTTGTCGGCACGGATCCTGAGCATGCTGTTCATCGTCCAGCGCCTGCACGACCTGAACTGGAGCGGCTGGTTCTGCTGGCTGTCGATCCTTCCATGGGTCGGCAACTTCTTCATCCTGGTGCTGGTACTGATGCCCGGCACGCGTGGCAGCAACCGCTTCGGTGCGCCGCCAGTGCCCAACAACAACGCAGTGGTGATCCTGGCCTGGCTGTGGCTGGTCCTGGTTGCCGGGCTTGCATACGTCACCGTCACCCGCCCCGGCATCTAGACACGCCACGGGTAGCAGCACTCCGGGCCCGGCACCTGTAAACTGCGCACTTTGGCCACCCTTCCCGACTGGAGAACTGCATGACCCGTTACGCCATGATCACCGGTGCCTCCAGCGGCTTGGGCCTGGCACTGGCCGAGGCGCTGGCACGTCGGGGACGCAATTTGATCCTGGTGGCCCGACAGCGCGACCCGCTGGAAAGCATCGCCATCGAGCTGACCCAGCGGTTTGGCGTCGAAGTGCTGTTTCGTGCCTGCGACCTGGGCGAGCCGCTGCGGTTGTCGGGGTTCCTGCTGGAGCTGGAAGAAAGCGAGCGGCACATCGACTTGCTGGTCAACTGCGCCGGAATTCGCTCCTACGGGCACTTTCTGGCCCAGGAATGGAGCGATGAGCAGGACCTGATCGAGGTGAACATCCTCGCCCTGACCCGCCTCTGCCACGCCCTTGGCAATGCCATGGCGGTTCAGGGCGGCGGGCAGATACTCAACGTCGCATCGCTTGCCGCCTTCGCGCCCGGCCCGTGGATGAGCAGCTACGCGGCAAGCAAAGCCTATGTGCTGCACTTTTCCGAAGGCCTGCGCGAAGAGCTCAAACGCACCGGCATCAAGGTTTCGGTGCTGTGCCCAGGCCCGGTGCGTTCGCCGTTGCGGCGTATCCCGCGGCTGGAAAACGGTCAACGCAGCCTGAGCCCGGAAGAAGTCGCGCTGTATACCGTACGCGCCTTGGACAAGAACCGCGCATTGATCATCCCCGGCCGGCGCAACCGCTGGCTGGCCTTCAGCCCGCGCTGGCTATCGCGCTGGCTGGCACGCAAGCTGGCCGGCGCCATCAACCAGGCCTATTGCCCGCGCTAGTTGTACAGGGCTGGGCGCAAGCGTCTGGCCTGCGTACACTCAAGTCCGATCACCCTCATGGAGCAGCCGTAGTGGATACTCTGTTTACCAAGATCATCAACCGGGAAATCCCGGCCAAGATCATCTACGAGGACGACCAGGTTCTGGCCTTCCACGATATCGCCCCGCAGGCACCGGTACATTTTCTGGTCATCCCGAAAAAACCGATCCGCACCCTCAACGACCTGACCGAAGAAGACAAGGGCCTGGCCGGGCACATCCTGTTCACTGCCCAGCGGCTGGCCAAGGAACTGGGCTGCGAAGACGGCTTTCGCGTGGTCATGAACTGCAATGAGCTGGGTGGGCAGACCGTCTACCACATTCATATGCACGTGCTTGGCCAGCGTCAGATGCACTGGCCACCAGGCTGATCCAGGGCAAGCCCCGGCATCGCGATTGGGGTAAACTGTCGGGCACATTCTTGCGGAGGTGCCCGATGGCTACCGAACGTCACTATTCCCCGCTCGACCGCTTGTTGCTGCAGGCCGACACCGCCATGCGCACCTTGCTGCCCTTCAGCGGCCAGCCTTCCCGGCCGTCGCCGGCGATCATCCAGCCGGATGTCACCCTCGACGAAACCCAGACCCGCCATGTGGCCGGGCTCATGCGTATCAACCATACCGGTGAAGTCTGTGCCCAGGCGCTGTACCAGGGCCAGGCCCTGACCGCCAAGCTGCCCCAGGTTCGCAAGGCCATGGAGCACGCCGCCGAAGAAGAAATCGACCACCTGGCCTGGTGCGAACAGCGCATTCGCCAGCTCGGCAGCCACCCCAGCGTGCTCAACCCGCTGTTCTACGGTATGTCCTTCGGCATCGGTGCCCTCGCGGGCCTGGTCAGCGACAAGGTCAGCCTGGGTTTTGTCGCCGCCACCGAGCATCAGGTGTGCAAGCACCTGGACGAACACCTGGAGCAAATCCCGGCCGAGGATGAGAAATCCCGGGCGATTCTTGAGCAGATGCGCATCGACGAAGAGCAACATGCCGAATCGGCCCTGGATGCTGGCGGCTTCCGCTTCCCGGCACCGGTCAAGTTCGGCATGAGCCTGATGGCCAAGGTCATGACCAAAAGCACTTATCGTATCTAGGACCACCGATGACGGAACGCTTCGACGCCAAGGACCTGGCCCGCGCAGTCAGCGCCGGCGTTCTGAACCCGGGCCAGGATCAGGCCCTGCTTGAATTTCTCAAGCGCCAGCCGCAAACCCAGGCCAGTTTCCATCTGGCCCACGTGGCGTTTTACTTCGGCGCCCTGCTGATCATGGCCGCCATGGGCTGGCTGCTCAGTGAAGCCTGGATGCGCGTCGGTGACAGCGCCCTGCTGCTGGTCTCACTGATTTATATCGGCGTACTGACCCTGGGCGCCTTGCTAATGCAACGCCGCGGCCAGGTCATCCCTGCTGGCGTACTTGCTGCGGTGGCGGTGAGCATCGTACCGCTGGCAGTGTTTGCGGCGCAGCGACTCAGCGGTTTCTGGCTACTGGACAACGCCCAGGGCAACTACCACAACTACTACACCTACGTGCAGGACGGTTGGCTGCTGATGGAGGCGGCGACGATACTGGCCGGCTTGTTGATGCTGCGCCTGATCCCGTTTCCGTTCATCGTCATGCCGATTGCCGTGGCCTTGTGGTTCATGTCCATGGACCTGAGCGAATGGTTCTATGGCGAGGCCTTCGACTGGAATCAGCGGCGTACGGTGTCACTGTGGTTTGGCCTGGCGACATTGCTGGTGTTCCTGGTGATCGACGGTCGCACCCGCCAGGACTATGCCTTCTGGGGCTATCTGGCCGGATTGCTGGCCTTCTGGCTCGGCTTGCCGCTGCTGGATACCGACAGTGAATGGGACAAAGCGCTTTATGGTCTGATCAACCTTGGCCTGATGGGCATAGCACTGTTGCTGCGCCGTCCGCTGTTCATGGTCTTTGGTGGCATGGGCGTGGCGATGTACCTGGGTTACCTGTCTTACGAGGTGTTTGCCGAGTCGCTGCTGTTCCCGGTGGTGCTGACCCTGATCGGGTTGGGCGTGATTGGCTTGGGGCTTTTCTATCAGAAGCACCGCGAGGCTTTGAGCAGCCGTTTGCAGGCGCGATTGCCGCAAGGCTTGCTGAAGCTGCTGCCGGGGTTGCGCCACTGATGATTCGGTTATTTTGCCTTCGCTTGCTGCAAAGCCTGGGGCTGGTGCTGGTGGCTTATCTGTTCGTGTGCCTGCTGACCGCCGGCATGAGCGGGGAACCCTTTAGCCTGAAACTGCCTGACATCTCCCAACCTGACGGCAACAGTGCCGTCGACCTGTGGGTGTTTTCACTGCCCGGGCAACTGCTGTTGCTGCTGGCCGGCTGCTTCATTCACAGGCAGCGCCTGCTTGCCTTGGCCTTTGTGTTATCGGCCGCGCTGACGGCCTGGCTGCAGTGCCTGATATTTGCCGACGCCTTTGGCAATACCTGGAGTAGTGCAGAAATCGTCGGTTTGCTCGTCTTCAACCTGCATTGGTTGGTGGTGGCGCTGGTTCCGGGGCTGGCCTGGCTGATCGGGCTGGAGCGCCTGCGCCGTTAGCCCGCCCCCACAGGAGCGGGCTTGCTGGTAATCAACCGAGCTCGACAATCTCGTAGCTGTGGGTGATCTCGACACCGGCCCGGCCGAGCATGATCGAGGCCGAGCAATACTTCTCTGCCGACAGCTCGACCGCACGCTTGACCTGGGCTTCTTTCAGGCCACGGCCCTTGACCACGAAATTCAGGTGGATTTTGGTGAATACCTTCGGGTCTTCGCTGGCGCGCTCGGCTTCAAGGAAAGCTTCGCAGCTCTCTACTGCCTGGCGGGATTTCTTCAGGATGCTGACTACATCGAAGTTGCTGCAGCCACCCAGGCCCAACAGCAGCATTTCCATGGGCCGTACACCCAGGTTGCGGCCACCGGCCTCGGGCGGGCCATCCATCACGACCACATGGCCACTGCCCGATTCGCCCAGAAACATGGCTTCACCTGCCCACTGGATACGCGCCTTCATTACCTGGACTCCCTTGATTGAAAAAAGGCTGCCAGCTTAGACCCTGCGAGCCCGGCGGAAAAGCTCAAGCGCATGAGTAAATCTGCCGATAGAAGGACAAGTGTCTGATAAGCTGACGCCAAATCACTGGCGCTTATCGCCAGACTATCTATAAAAGAAATTGAAGCGTCGCCTCCTGACCGGGATCCAGCCATGGTTGCATCAGCCCTTCCAGCCAAGATCAAGAACATCGACAAGCTGCTGGTCCATTGCCAGCGCCGCCGCTATGCGGCCAAGAGCAACATCATCTGCGCCGGTGACAAGGCCGAAACCCTGTCCTTTATCGTCAAGGGCTCGGTGACCATCCTTATCGAGGATGACAACGGCCACGAAATGATCATCGCCTACCTCAACAGTGGCGACTTTTTCGGCGAGCTGGGGCTGTTTGAACCAGCCGGCCAGGAACACCAGCGCAGCGCCTGGGTGCGGGCCAAAAGCGAATGTGAAGTTGCAGAAATCAGCTACGAAAAATTCCGAGAACTGGCGCGTCACGACCCGGACATTCTCTATGCCCTGGGCAGCCAGATGGCCCAGCGCCTGCGCAACACCACGCGCAAGGTCGGCGACCTGGCCTTCTTCGACGTCACCGGCCGGGTAGCCCGCTGCCTGCTGGAATTGTGCAAGCAGCCAGACGCCATGACCCACCCCGACGGCATGCAGATCAAGATCACCCGCCAGGAAATCGGCCGCATCGTCGGTTGTTCGCGGGAGATGGTTGGCCGCGTCCTCAAGGATCTCGAAGAGCGCAGCCTGGTACACGTCAAGGGCAAGACCATGGTGGTCTTCGGTACCCGTTAATCGCGGGCGATGCCTTTGATCACTTCGGCATAGGCCTGGCCAAGGCGCTCGAGCAGTGGCGCCTCGGGTACCACCTCGTGCAAAGCGATGTGGCTGTCGGCCAGGCAGCGCTGCTCCAGCTCGCAGCATTCGTTGAAGCGGTTAACCGCCGCCACCATCGACTCGCGCTCGTTATCCAGCAGCAACGCACCATGAACCAACACCACCGGGCGCTTGCCACCCAGGCCCTGGCGCCAGCGCTGGGCAGTGCCGACCAGTTTGCGACCGTTAAGGTTGACGTTGTAGCGGCCATCACAGAACGCCCCTTCGATTTCCCCCACCGACGCCATCCCGCCCCATTCGCGCAGCACATCACACAGCGGCAGGCACAGACGCTCGTAGGCGTTTTCGATACGGCCGTGATCACCTTCGCTTTTTGGTGCGACGTAAACCAGGGCGATGTTGATCACCGCCGGCGACTGCGGCACTGGCTCACCACCGGTTTCGCGCAGCAGCACCGGCCAACCGGCAATCGCAAGCTCGGCGCAGGCCGCCTCGAAGCCTTCGAGGCGGCTCATGCGCCGGGGCATGACCAGGGCATGATCGGTCGGTCGCCAGAACAACAGGCCATGATCCTTTTCGCCCTTGCATACCGCCGCCAGCAGCTCCTGTTCGGCGTGCAGCCCGGCCTCGACAGTGACATCAAGCACTTGATCAGTCATCGCATTAACCTTGTAGAAACAAAAAAGCCGGCATCGCCGGCTTCAGAGTTGAATCAGTCCAGGCCTTGCACCGGGTTCTGCACCACACGCTCCGGGAAGAACAGGCGCTGCAGCTCCAGCCCCGGGTGTTCGGCGCGCATGAACGCTTCGCCGACCAGGAAGGAGTAGACCTCGTTGATTTCCATCAGCTCGACGTCGGCGCGGTTGAGGATGCCGCTCTCGGTGATGGCCAGGCGATCACGGGGGATGCGCGGCAGCAGGTCGAGGGTGGTTTCCAGGCTGACTTCAAAGGTGTGCAGGTTGCGGTTGTTGACGCCCACCAGCGGCGTGTCGAGAGTCTTCAGCGCCCGCTCCAGCTCGTCGCCGTCGTGCACTTCGACCAGCACATCGAGGCCCACGCCTTTTGCCGTCGCGGCCAATTCGGCCATCTTCACATCATCCAGCGCGGCAACGATCAGCAGCACACAGTCGGCGCCCAAGGCCCGGGCTTCGACGATCTGATAAGGATCAATCATGAAGTCCTTGCGAATCACCGGCAGCTTGCACGCGGCGCGCGCCTGTTGCAGGTAGATGTCGCCGCCCTGGAAGTAATCGACGTCGGTCAGCACCGACAGGCAGGTCGCGCCGCCCTTCTCGTAGCTGACGGCAATGTCGGCCGGAATGAAGTTTTCGCGGATCACACCCTTGCTTGGCGAGGCTTTCTTGATTTCGGCAATGACTGCAGGCTGCTTGCGCTTGGCCTGTTCGATAAGGGCCTTGGCAAAACCGCGTGGCGCATCGGCAGCGGCCGCCAGGCGTTCAAGCTCGGCAAGGCTGACACGGGCGCTGCGCTCGGCGACTTCTTCGACCTTGCGCGCCAGAATGTTTTCCAGAACCGTCGGCACACTCATCCTTCATTCTCCTGCTTGAATACCGCGGTAAAGGCACCGAGCTCTTCGAGTTTTTCCCGGGCAAGGCCAGTGTGCAATGCGTCGTGAGCCAGCTCCACGCCCTGTTTGAGGCTCATGGCATGGTCGGCGGCGTACAGTGCGGCGCCGGCGTTGAGCACAATCATTTCCGCAGCCTTCTGGCCGTTCTCGGTCTTGCGCCGGCCCAGGGCATCGCGGATCAGCTCCAGCGACTTGGCCGGGCTCTCCACGGCCAGGCCATGCAGGCTCTGGCTTTTCATGCCGAGGTCTTCGGGCTCGACCCAGTACTCGCTGATCTGGTCGTTCTTGAGTTCAGCAACGAAGGTTGGCGCCGCCAGGCTGAATTCGTCCAGGCCATCTTTCGAATGCACCACCAGCACATGCTTGCTGCCCAGGCGTTGTAGCACTTCAGCCAGTGGGCGGCACAGTGCCTGGGTGAACACGCCGACGACCTGGTGCTTGACCCCGGCCGGATTCGTAAGCGGGCCGAGCATGTTGAACAGGGTACGCAAGCCCAGGTCACGACGCGGGCCGGCGGCGTATTTCATCGCCTTGTGGTGGGTCTGGGCAAACATGAAGCCAATGCCGACGCTGTCGATGCAGCGTGCGACCTGCACCGGCGTCAGGTTCAGGTAGATGCCAGCGGCTTCCAGCAGGTCGGCGCTGCCACTCTTGCCCGAGACCGCACGGTTACCGTGCTTGGCCACGGTGCAACCGGCGGCGGCGACGACGAAGGCCGAAGCGGTGGATACGTTGAAGATGTTGGCGCCATCACCGCCAGTGCCGACCACGTCGACCACCTGGTCGAGGGTGTTGAGCTCGACTTTGTCGGCCAGCTCGCGCATCACCGACACGGCACCGACAATTTCATCGATGCTCTCGCTCTTCATGCGCATGCCCATCATGAAGGCGCCGATCTGCGCCTCGGTGCATTGGCCGGTCATGATTTCGCGCATGACATCGCGCATTTCTTCGGTGCTCAGGTCCAGGTGGCCGACGATGCGGCTCAGCGCGCTCTTGATATCCATGTTCGATCCTTAACGGCGGCCGCCGGTCTGCTTGAGGAAATTGGCGAACAGCTCGTGGCCCTGCTCGGTGAGGATCGATTCGGGGTGGAACTGCACCCCTTCGATGTTCAGCTCTTTATGGCGCAGGCCCATGATCTCGTCCACCGAGCCGTCTTCAAGGGCGGTCCAGGCGGTCAGTTCCAGGCACTCGGGCAGGGTTTCGCGCTTGACCACCAGCGAGTGGTAGCGGGTCACGGTCAGCGGGTTGTTGAGGCCGGCAAACACGCCCTGGTCCTTGTGCAGCACCGGGCTGGTCTTGCCATGCATCACCTGGCGGGCGCGCACGACTTCACCGCCGAAGGCCTGGCCGATGGACTGGTGGCCCAGGCATACGCCGAGGATCGGCAGCTTGCCGGCAAAATGCTTGATGGCCTCCAGCGACACACCGGCTTCGGTCGGGGTGCAGGGGCCAGGGGAAACGACAATGCGCTCGGGGTTAAGGGCTTCGATCTGGGCGATGGTCAGTTCGTCATTGCGAATGACCTTGACCTCTGCACCCAGCTCGCCGAGGTATTGCACGACGTTGTAGGTAAAGGAGTCGTAGTTGTCGATCATCAGTAACATCTGGGTTCAACCTCTTGCATCTACTGACTTTGAATACATGCCTTTCGATGTGCCTGTGCGCGGTGCTACAGGTGCGAGCTTCCCGGTGCACACCAGCAAGCGCCGGTTACAGCAGGTAAAGCATTCAGAAAGGCAAAGCGGTACAGGGCCGGCTAACCGGCAAGAGATAAAGTCAGGCGCGCCAACGCCAACGGGCGTGGGCCTTGATAACGCGCATCAAGAGTTTGCTGACGATCAACACGGGGTAGGTCTCGTTCATACGTTCCCGCACAGTAGCCTACCGGCGCGGTCCACGCAATATGACGGTGGCATGCCGAAACGCTTTAGCGATGGAAGACGCGCGGAATGTTTTGCTAACGTCGTAAGGCGTCATCCGATAACAACAACGAAAAAGGATCTTTGCGATGTTGAACGCGCGCTCCCTGTTGCCTTGTGCATTCTCGCTGCTGGCCCTGGCCTGCTCCAGCGTCCATGCCGCCCCCTCCCCTTACTCAACTCTGATCGTCTTCGGCGACAGCCTTGCCGATGCCGGGCAGTTCCCCGACAGCAATGGCCCGGCGGGTTCCACCCAGCGCTTTACCAACCGGGTCGGGCCAACATACGCCAACGGCGAAGCCTTCGGCGCGGTTTCGCCCATGCTGCTCGGTGCCCAGCTGGGTGTTGCTGCGGCCGACCTGGGCGCTTCGACCTCGCCAGTCAATGCCGCGCTGGGTCGCCCGGACGGCAACAACTGGGCAGTGGGTGGTTACCGTACCGACCAGATTCTCGACTCGATCACCGGTACTTCCGACGTGATCATTCCACCGGGCAACCCCGGCGCCGGCACCGTGCTGCGCGAACGCCCGGGCTATCTGGCCGGTGGTCTGCGCGCCGACCCCAACGCGCTTTACTACCTGACCGGTGGCGGCAACGACTTCCTCCAGGGCCAGATCACCAGCCCGGCAACCGCCGCAGCTGCCGCCAATCGCCTGGCCGCCAGCGCCCAGGCCCTGCAACAGGGTGGCGCGCAGTACATCATGGTCTGGCTGCTGCCCGACCTGGGCCTGACTCCGGCCCTCAACGGCACGCCGATGCAGGGCCCGGCTTCGCAGTTGAGCAGTATCTTCAACCAGCAACTGGTCGGCCAGCTGAGCCAGATTGATGCACAAGTTATTCCGCTCAATGTGCCGTTGCTGCTCCAGGAAGCCCTGGCTGCTCCGACGCAGTTCGGCCTGGCCAGCGGGCAGAATCTTGTTGGCACCTGTTTCAGCGGCAATGGCTGTGTGCAGAACCCGACCTACGGCATCAACGGTGCCACGCCCGACCCGAGCAAGCTGCTGTTCAACGATTCGGTCCACCCCACCAGTGCCGGGCAGGAGCTGATCGCCGACTACGCGTTTTCGATTCTTTCCGCCCCTTGGGAGCTGACGCTGTTACCAGAAATGGCCCACGCCAGCCTGCGCGCGCACCAGGATGAACTGCGCAACCAGTGGCAAGGCAAATGGCAGCCGGTTGGCCAATGGCAGGCCATCGTAGCCGCCGGGGGGCAGAACCTGGATATCGACAGCCAGCGCAGCTCGGCCAGCGCCGACGGCCATGGCTATAACCTGACCCTGGGCGGCAGCTATCGTCTGGACGAGGCCTGGCGTATTGGCGTGGCCACAGGCGTTTACCAGCAAAAGCTCGAAGCCGGCGAGCAAGACTCCGACTACAAGCTCGACAGCTACCTGGCAACCGCTTTCGTGCAGTTCCAGCAGAACCAGTGGTGGGCCGATGCCGCGCTGACCGGCGGGCACCTAGACTACAGCGACTTGAAGCGCACCTTCGCCCTGGGGGTAAATGATCGCAGCGAGAAAGGTGATACCGATGGCGAACTGTGGGCCTTCGCCGCACGCCTGGGTTACGACCTGGCAGCGCCCGGCAGCCGGTGGAGCCTGTCGCCGTTTGTCAGCGCCGATTATGCGCGGGTGAAGGTCGATGGCTATTCGGAGAAAGGCAGCCGCGCCACTGCCCTGAGCTTTGACGATCAGGACCGCGAATCGCGGCGCCTGGGCCTGGGCTTGCAGGGCAAGTACCAGGCCGGGCCCAGCACCTTGCTGTTCGCCGAAGTCGCTCACGAGCACGAGTTCGAAGACGACCAGCAGGACCTGACCCTCCACCTCAACAGCCTGCCGGGCAACGACTTCACCCTGACCGGCTACACCCCGCAGAGCAATCTGAACCGGGCAACCCTGGGTCTGAGCCAGAGCTTGGCACCGGGCCTGGCCCTGCGCGGCAGCTACAACTGGCGCAAGAGCGACGAGCTGACCCAACAGGGGGTCAGCCTGGCATTAAGCCTGGAGTTCTAGGGAGGGGGAAAACGGCGCCTGCTACCAACAGGCGCCGTGGATCAGGCTCAGCTACGCGGCGTCTGCTCGGCCAGCGCCACCGCACGGAACATCGCCCGGCGCTTGTTGATGGTTTCTTCCCACTCGAGCGCTGGCACCGAATCGGCAACAATGCCGCCACCGGCCTGCACGTGCAGCTCGCCGTCCTTGATCACCGCGGTACGGATGGCAATTGCGGTGTCCATGTTGCCGTTCCAGGCAAAATACCCCACCGCACCACCGTAGACGCCACGCTTGACCGGCTCCAGCTCGTCGATGATTTCCATGGCGCGGATTTTCGGCGCGCCGGACAAGGTGCCCGCCGGCAGGATGGCACGCAGGGCATCCATGGCGCTCAAGCCCTGCTTCAGCTCGCCGGTGACGTTGGACACAATGTGCATGACGTTGGAATAACGCTCGATCACCATCTTCTCGGTGACTTTGACCGAGCCGGTTTCCGACACCCGGCCAGCGTCGTTGCGGCCCAGATCGATGAGCATCAGGTGCTCGGCGATTTCCTTGTCGTCAGACAGCAAGTCTTCTTCCAGCGCGCGATCAGCCTCTTCGGTGGCGCCGCGTGGGCGGGTACCGGCGATCGGGCGCACGGTGACCAGGTTGTCTTCGACCCGTACCAGCACTTCCGGAGAGCTGCCCACTACGTGGAAGTCGCCGAAGTTGAAGAAGTACATGTATGGCGTCGGGTTGAAGCAGCGCAGCGCCCGGTACAGGTCGATCGGCGCGGCCTTGAAGTCGATGGACATACGCTGCGACGGCACCACCTGCATGCAGTCGCCAGCGAGGATGTATTCCTTGATGGTATCGACCGCACGTTCGTAGTCGCTCTGGGTAAAGCTTGAGCGGAACTCAGGTTCTGCCGGCAGCGGCCCACCCAGGTCGAGGCCGCGACGCGGGGCGATAGGCTGGCGCAGTTGCTCAAGCAGGCCTTCGAGCCGGGCCAGGCCGTTTTCGTAAGCGTCTTGTTCAGCCGGATCGGCGAGGACAATGGCGTGCATCTTGCCGGCCAGGTTGTCGAACACCACCACGGCATCGGAGACCATCAGCAAGATGTCCGGCACGCCCAGCGGATCAGGGTTCGGGCACTTGCCCAGGCGCCGCTCGACATAACGCACGCAGTCATAACCGAAGTAGCCGACCAGGCCGCCGTTAAAGCGCGGCAGGCCGGCGATGGTCGGCACCTGGTAGCGCTCCTTGAAAGCTTCGACGAAGGCCAGCGGATCTTCCACTTCATGCTGCTCGATCAGTTCACCATCATGGGTGATCCGCACCTGATGATCGTGCACACGCAACACGGTGCGGCACGGCAGGCCGATGATCGAGTAACGCCCCCACTTCTCGCCGCCCTGCACCGATTCGAGCAGGTAGGAGTTGGCGTGGTCAGCCAGTTTCAGGTAGATCGACAGCGGCGTGTCGAAGTCGGCCAGGGTCTCGCAGGCCAGGGGAATGCGGTTGTAGCCGGCAGCGGCCAGGCGCAGGAATTCTTCGCGGGTCATGATAGCCTCGTGGCAAGCAGCAGATGGGTCAGGCAGGCAAGCAGGCCGGCGTGGGCCGGCGGATAGCAGTCAGGCGCGCCAACGCCAGCGGGCCAGGGCCTTGATGACTTTCATCCAGAGTTTGCCGATAACCGCCACGATGGAATCTCGATCTGAGGGGGATTGAACGTCCGCCAACGTTATCCCAGTGGCCGGATCTAAGCAACCAGGCAACAGCGCGCGCAGGTCGTCGATGACCAGGCACGGCGCCTCTTCGCTGATCGGCCGGCCATGGTTGTAGCCATAGGTCAGGCCAACGCATTTGACCCCGGCAGCCTTGGCCGCCAGCACGTCGCTGCGCGAGTCGCCAACGAACAGCGCCTGCTCGGGCTCGACGCTGGCCATTTTCATCACGAACAGCAAGGCAGCCGGATCGGGCTTTTTCTGCGGCAGGGTGTCGCCGCCGATGATCCAGCGGAAATAACGGCCGATTTTCATCTGGTCAAGCAAGGGTGCAACGAAGCGCTCGGGCTTGTTGGTGATCAGGGCCATTTCCACGCCCTGCTTGTGCAACCACTTGAGGGTGTCGCGCACGCCGGGGTAGACCACCGTCAGCTCATGGCTTTCGGCGTAGGCCTGCATGAACAGCTCCAGGCCCCGTTCGGCTTCGTCGTCATCCACTGCGCCATGCTCGATGCCACCGGCCAGCGCGCGGCGCACCAGCACCGGCGCACCATTGCCGACCCAGTGGCGTACCGCCTCAAGGCCAGCGGGCGGGCGGCCCATTGCGAGCAGCATGTTATCCACCGCCGCTGCCAGGTCCGGTACCGAATCGATCAGGGTACCGTCCAGATCAAACATCACCAGTTTGGGCAGGGCGCCGGGGAACAGCTGCTCGAAGCCACTCATGGGCGGGCCAGGGCCAGTTCGGCGTGCATCTTGGCAATCACCTCACGGTAGTCCGGGGTGTTGAAGATCGCCGAACCGGCGACGAAGGTGTCGGCGCCAGCAGCAGCGATTTCACGGATGTTGCCGACGTTGACGCCACCGTCGATTTCCAGGCGGATATCACGGCCGCTGGCGTCGATCAGCGCGCGGGCTTCGCGCAGCTTGTCGAGGGTGCCGGGGATGAATTTCTGGCCACCAAAGCCTGGGTTGACGCTCATCAACAGGATCATGTCGACCTTGTCCATCACGTACTTGAGGGTGTCGAGCGGAGTCGCCGGGTTGAATACCAGGCCGGCCTTGCAACCGCCGTCGCGAATCAACTGTAGCGAACGATCGATGTGCAGGGTGGCTTCCGGATGGAAGGTAATGTAGCTGGCGCCGGCTTCGATGAAGTCACCGATAATGCGGTCGACCGGGCTGACCATCAAATGCACGTCGATCGGTGCAGTGATGCCGTACTTGCGCAGGGCGGTGCAGACCATCGGGCCGATGGTCAGGTTGGGCACGTAATGGTTGTCCATTACATCGAAGTGAACGATGTCGGCACCCGCGGCCAGGACGTTGTCGACTTCCTCGCCGAGGCGGGCGAAGTCGGCAGAAAGAATCGAGGGGGCAATAGCGTAGGGCTGCATGGCGCACCTGTAGGCAGAATCACAGTGGCGCGCATTGTACCTCAGGCAAACGCTCAGGGGCTGACCGGTATCAAGGCGGTCGACGGGTGCTCATCGCGGGGCAAGTCGACTCGACTCGCCCCGCGAACGATCTCAACCCGGCTGCTGGGTACGCAGCTTCTCGCTGCGCCCACGCAACCACTCCAGGGTCAGCAACAGCACCACCGAGAAGGCAATCAGCAAGGTTGCGGCGGCGGCGATGGTCGGGCTGAGGTTCTCGCGGATGCCGCTGAACATCTGCCGTGGCAGGGTCGCCTGCTCGGGGCCGGCGAGGAACAGGGTGACCACTACCTCGTCAAAAGACGTGGCAAAAGCGAACAGCGCCCCGGAGATCACCCCCGGCGCAATCAGCGGCAGGGTAACCCGCCGGAAGGTGGTCAGCGGCGAGGCGCCCAGGCTGGCGGCGGCACGCACCAGGTTATGGTTGAAGCCCTGCAGGGTCGCCGAAACGGTGATGATGACGAACGGCACACCCAACACCGCATGCACCAGGATCAACGAGATAAAGCTGTTGCCCATGCCCAGCGGGGCAAAGAACAGGTAGCTGGCCACACCGATGATCACCACCGGCACCACCATGGGCGAAATCACCAGGGCCATGATCAGCGACTTGCCGGGGAAATCACCGCGAGTCAGGCCGATCGAAGCCAGGGTGCCGAAGATCATCGCCAGCACCGTGGCCGCCGGGGCGACGATGATGCTGTTCTTCAGCGCGCGCATCCACTCGGCGGAGGCGAAGAAGTCGTGGTACCACTGCAGCGAAAAGCCCTGCAGCGGGTAGACCAGGAAGCTGCCGGAGTTGAACGACAGCGGAATGATCACCAGCACCGGCAACACCAGGAACAACAGGATCAGCCCGCAAAGGATGCGCAAGCTGTAGAACCAGACCCGCTCGACGGGCGACATGTAGGGGCTCAGCATGACAACGCTCCTCAGCTAAGGCGCAGGCGGCTGGCGCCGACCAGCCAGCTATAGATCAGGTAAAGCAGCACGGTGGCCAGCAACAGCAGGCCGCCCAGCGCGGTCGCCATGCCCCAGTTGATGCTGGTGTTGGTGTAGAAGGCCACGAAGTAGCTGACCATCTGGTCGTTGGGGCTGCCGAGCAGCGCCGGGGTGATGTAGTAGCCGATGGCGAGGATGAATACCAACAGGCAGCCCGCGCCTACGCCGGCGTAGGTTTGCGGGAAGTACACCCGCCAGAAGCTGGCAAACGGATGACAGCCCAGGGATATCGCCGCACGCATGTAGGTCGGCGAAATGCCCTTCATCACGCTGTAGATCGGCAGGATCATGAACGGCAGCAGGATGTGCACCATGGAGATGTACACCCCGGTGCGGTTGAACACCAGTTCCAGCGGTTTGTCGATGATGCCCATGGCCATCAGCGCGCTGTTGATCAGCCCGCCCGATTGCAGCAGCACGATCCAGGCCGCAACCCGCACCAGGATCGAGGTCCAGAACGGCAGCAGCACCAGAATCATCAGCAGGTTGCTCTGCCGGGTCGGCAGGTTGGCCAGCAGGTAGGCCAGCGGATAGGCCAGCACAAGGCAGATGGCGGTGATGACGAAGCCCATCCACAGGGTACGGGTGAAGATGTCCAGGTAAATGGCCTGGTCCGGGGTGGCCTTGGCCAGCTCGCCGAGGTCATCGATACGATGGTCCAGGGCCGCCAGCAGGTAGAACGGGGTGACGCTACTGGTGTTACGGCGGATCGCCTGCCAGTAGGCCGGATCGCCCCAGCGCTCGTCCAGTTCCTGCAGGGCTTCTTTATAGGAAGCCGGCTCGGTCTTGAACGGCAACGCCCGCGCGGTCTTGGCCAGCAGGCTGCGATAGCCGGCCAGCTCCATGTTCAGACGCTTGGAGGTATCGCCCAGGGTCTGGTTCTTGCGTGCTTGCGCGAGGTCTTCGCTTAGCGCCTTATATACCGCCTCCCCTGGCAGGCCCTTGCCGTCCCACTCGGCCACAGCCGTCACAGTCAGCGGCAAGCCGCCGACCACTTCCGGGTTGCCCACGCTCTTGTACAACAGCGCGGCAATCGGCACGAGGAACACCAGCAGCAGAAACAGCGCCAGCGGTGCGATCAGCGCTTGCGCCTTCCAGCGGTTGACCCGCTCGGCACGCTTGAGACGCTGCTTGAGGTTGGAACCGGCGCCTTCATTCAGGGGCACTGCGATGGCCATAGCGAACTCCGAAATCTTGAGAACAAGGAGCGCCGGCGGCAAGCCGGCGCCCCATCAGCAGCCCTTACTTGGCAGCCCAGGCGTTGAAGCGTTGCTCCAGCTGCTCGCTGTTGTCGGCCCAGAACGCCACGTCGATCTGCACCTGGTTGGCGATGTTTTCCGGGGTGGTCGGCATGTCTTTCTTGATCTCGTCGGACAGCAGCGCGACGGCCTTGGAGTTGGCCGGGCCGTAGGCGATGTTCTCGGAGTAGGTCTTCTGCTGTTCAGGCTGGACCGAATAGGCGATGAATTTCTTTGCCTCTTCAACATCCTTGGCGCCTTTGGGGATGGCCCAGGCGTCGAAGTCGTAGATACCGCCGTTCCATACGACTTTCAGGTTGCTCTCTTTTTGCACCGCGGCAATCCGGCCGTTGTAGGCCGAGCTCATGACCACGTCACCCGAGGCCAGGTACTGCGGCGGCTGGGCACCGGCTTCCCACCACTGGATGCTCGGCTTGAGCTCGTCGAGTTTCTTGAAGGCGCGGTCCTGGCCTTCTTTGGTGCCAAGCACCTTGTAGACGTCCTTGGGCGCAACGCCGTCGGCCATCAGGGCAAACTCCAGGGTGTACTTGGCGCCTTTGCGCAGGCCGCGCTTGCCCGGGAACTGCTTGGTGTCCCAGAAGTCGGCCCAGCTGGTCGGCGCGGTCTTCAGTTTGTCGGCGTTGTAGGCCATGACTGTGGACCAGACGAAGAAGCCGACACCGCACGGCTGGATAGCGCCCTTCACATAGTCGCTTTCGTTGCCGAACAGTGCAGGATCGAGCTCTTCGAACATGCCTTCATCACACCCACGGGCCAGCTCCGGCGACTCGACTTCCACCAGGTTCCACGACACGCTCTTGGTGTCGACCATGGCTTTGACCTTGGCCATTTCACCGTTGTACTCGCCAGCGACGATCTTGCCCTTGCCCGCCTTCTCCCATGGCTCGTAGAACGCCTTGACCTGGGCCGCCTTGTTGGCGCCGCCGAAGGAAATCACGGTCAGGTCGGCCGCCATGGCCTGGCTTGCCGCAAACAGGCCCAGGGTCAGGGCGGTCAACTTCAAGTGCTTGAGCATTATTATTCTCTCCACAGAACAGGGTTGGTGAAGCAAACCTTCAATTGGCTTCCAGCAGAGGATCGAGCGCGCGGGCGTGCTCCACCTGCCAGCCAAGCGGTACCACATCGCCCACGGCCAGGGCCGGGTCGAGTTCGGCAATCGGCTGCTTCACGAAGAAATCGGCCTTGCCGCAGACTTCCAGGCGTACCCGCACGTGGTCGCCCAGGTAGATGAATTCGGCCACGCGCCCGGAGAAACGGTTGACGCAGCTTTCGCTGTGGCCGTTGAGGCGCACGCGCTCGGGGCGGATCGACAGGGTTACCGGCTCGCCGGCCTGGCCGACATTGACCGCCAGCGCCTCGACCTTCTCGCCGCGCGGCAGCAATACCTGGCAACGTTCGCCGTCGTGGCTGAGCAGGCGGCCATTGATGCGGTTGTTTTCACCGATGAAGTTGGCGACAAAGGTGTTCTTTGGCTCTTCATACAGGGTGCGCGGGTCGGCGATCTGCTGGATCTCGCCCTGGTGGAATACCGCGACGCGGTCGGACATGGTCAGCGCTTCGCCCTGGTCGTGGGTCACGTAGACCACAGTGACGCCCAGGCGCTGGTGCAGGTGCTTGATCTCCATCTGCATGTGTTCGCGCAGTTGCTTGTCCAGAGCGCCCAGCGGTTCATCCATCAGTACCAGCTGCGGCTCGAACACCAGCGCCCGGGCCAAAGCCACCCGTTGCTGCTGGCCACCGGAAAGCTGGCCGGGGTAACGCTGGGCGAAAGCGTCGAGCTGGACCATGTTGAGCACGCGCTTGACCCGTTCGCTGATGTCGGTCTTGCTCAGGTTGCGCACGCTCAAAGGGAAGGCCAGGTTCTCGGCAACGGTCATGTGCGGAAACAGCGCGTAGTTCTGGAACACCATGCCGATGTCGCGCTTGTGCGGCGGCACGTTGTTAATGGAACGGCCAGCCAGCTGGATCTCGCCTGCAGTCGGCGTTTCGAAGCCGGCGAGCATCATCAGGCTGGTGGTTTTGCCGGAACCGGACGGGCCGAGCAAGGTGAGAAACTCACCCTTGCGGATATCCAGGTTGAGGTCTTTGACGATCAGCGATTCGCCGTCGTAGCTCTTCTGCACACCACGGAAGCTGACCAGCACTTCGCCGGTTGCAGCGCTCGAATTCACCTCACTCATACCCGCACCTTTTTGTTGGATGACTGCTGTATCCAAAGCCTAGTGAAGGCGGCAAGCGGCGCAAATCGGCGGTGGAGAGAGATTGATATCAGCAGGATGGAAGGCTTGGGGTAGGGATTGCCCTACAAGAGTGGCGTTTTTGGATATGTGCATGGCAGGTTCAATGCTATCGCGGGTCAAGCCCGCTCCTACAGATCCCTACTTTGTGGGAGCGGGCTTGACCCGCGATGAGCTCAGCGCAATGTCGCTTCTGGAACACTCACAACAGCTTGTGCTCCATCGCGTACTTCACCAGCTCCGCCAGCGAGGTGACGTTGAGCTTCTGCATCAGCCGCGCCTTGTGGGTGCTGATGGTCTTGTTGCTCAGCGCCAGTTGCTGGGCAATATCGTTGACGTTAGCGCCCTGGGCCAGGCGCTCGAACACCGAGAATTCGCGCTCAGACAGCAATGAATGCAGCGGCCGGGCATCGGTGAGGCCGACCTCGAAGACCATGCGGTCAGCCAGGTCCGGGTCGATGTAACGCCCGCCACCGGCGACCCGACGAATCGCGGTGAGCAGCAACGCCGGATCGCTGTCCTTGGTGGCGTAGCCGGCAGCGCCGACTTTCAGCGCCCGCGCTGCCATCTGCGCTTCGTCGTGCATCGACAGCACCAGGATCGCCGGTGGGTTGTTCAAGGCGCGAATCCGCGGGATCGCCTCCAGGCCATTGACCCCGGGCATGGAAATATCCAGCAGCACCACCTCACACTCGGTATGGCGCAAGGTTTCCAGCAGCTGTTCGCCATTGCCGGCCTCCCCCGCTACCTGCATGTCCTTGGCCAGGCCGATCAACTGCTTGATGCCTTCACGGACAATGGTGTGGTCTTCGGCAACCAGTACTCGAATCACGCAATGCTCCTAATCCAGGGGGATGGCCACGCTCAGGCTGGTGCCCTCGCCCGGCTCGCTTTCCAGGGCCATGCTGCCACCGAGCATCAGCACCCGCTCACGCATACCGACTAGGCCAAAGGACGTTGGCCGACTTTGCTCAAGGACAAACCCTACGCCATCATCGATCACCGTCAGGCGCAGGGTCTGGCCATCGAGACTCAGGCTGATCTGCACAGTATGCGCCTGGGCATGGCGCATGACATTGGTCAGCGCCTCTTGCAGGATGCGGAACAGGCCAATGGCCTTGGCATCACTCAAGGGTGGCAGATTCTCCGGTACCTGCACCAGGCAGGGGATCTGCGTGCGCGCCTCGAAACGCCGGGCCTGCCACTCGATGGCCGAAGCAATGCCGGCATCGAGGATCGGCGGGCGCAAGGCGGTGGCCACATCGCGCACCAGCTGGAACAGCTGGGCGATCAGGCGCTTCATGCTGCCCAGGCGCTCGTTGAGGCCGGGGTCCAGTTCGGCGTAGGCCAGTTCGCACATGGATGTTTCAAGCTTGAGCACCGTGAGCATCTGTCCCAGCTCATCGTGCACTTCCCGGGCAATACGGGCTTTTTCTTCCTCGCGAACGCTTTCCAGGTGCGCCGACAGTTCGCGCAGTTGCTCCTGTGAACGGGCCAGCTCGAGCTCGACGCGCTTGCTCTGGCTGATGTCCCAGACCACTCCGTCCCAGACCACCCGGCCATCCACCAGGGTGCGGGTACTGGCCTTGATGTCGGCCCAGCGCTGCTCGCCCTGGCGGGTCAGGATCCGCCCTTGCCAGGACCAGTCGCTGTCAGTGGCCAGGGCCAGGTCCTGGACCCGGTGGTAATCGGCGCGGTCGTCAGGGTGCACCAGGTTGCGCAGGCCCATGTCCGGATGCTGCAACGCCGCAGGCGCATAGCCCACCAGGGCTTCACTGCCTTCACTGATGTAGGGGAACTCCAGCTCGCCTTCGGCCGGGTTGCGTTCAAGGCGAAACACCAGGCCGGGTACGTTGCCGGCAATACCCTTGAGCCGTGCCTCGCTCTCGCGCAGCGCCGCCAGGGCGCGCCTGCGTTCGGTGACATCGGCAAGAAACACCACCAGGTATTCGGCATCACGAAAGCGCAGAAAGCTCAGCGACACATCCACCGGCAGCAGGCTGCGATCGGCACGCAGGCACCGGGTTTCAAAATGCTGCGGGGCTTCATCGCTGGCACGGGCACGCTTCCACAGATCGAGCCAGCGGTCCATGTGCAGGTTCGGCTCGAAATCAATCAGCGGCCGATCGATCAGCGCCCCCGAGGGGTATCCGAGCATGCTTTCGGCGGCCCGGTTGGCATAGCGCACATGGCTGTCCCAGTTGACCCAGAGAATGCCCACGGTGCTCTGGTCGATGGAAAACTGGCTCAGGCGCAAGGCTTCTTCGCGGGCCTGGCGCTGGGCCAGGGTGTCGCGGGTGGCCAATAAACTGTGCTCGAGCTGCTGTAGTTGCCGACGCTGCCAAATGACGATGGCCACGCAACTGAACAGCAGCGCCGCCAGCAACAGACCCAGGTTCTGCCAAAAGCCCGGGGATTCGCTCAGGCGCGGGTATTTAGGCTCCAGCCAGCGCTGGTGGAGTTGCTCCAGGTCCTTGGCCGGAACGGCCTGCAGGCCGCGCTCAAGAATCTCGGCCAGCTCCGGCCAGTCCCGGCGCGAGCCGACCCGCAGCAACTGCGGCAGGCCGATATCACCGACCACCACCAGCTCGCTGAATTCACTTTCCCGAGACAGACGGCTCAACTGCGCTTCATCTACCACGGCAAACCGCGCCTGTTCGCTGAGCACCAGCTGCAACGCCTGGCGCTCCTGAGGCACGCCTTGCAGGTTGAGGTTGGTGTAGGTGGCACGCAGGTAGTCGGCGACAGTGCTGGGCATGCGCACGGCGACCCGATCGGTACTGGCGAGCTTCTCCAGATCAACCGCCACCGCGCCAGTACGCGGGCCGACAATCAATTGCGGCACGCGCATGTAGGGATCGCTGAACAACCATAGGCGCAGGCTGGCAGGTGTCTGGGTCAGACCTGGGGCCAGATCGACTTCGCCGGCCTGCAGCGCATGCTCAAGGGCAGCCTGATCGGTAAAGTTGCGCCAGGTAAGGTCCAGCCCCAGCGAACGGCCAAGCCAGTTCATCAGCTCGACGTTGACCCCATAGAGCTGCTGCAGGCGCCGGTCGAACTGGGCAAAAGGTGCCTGCAGCACCAGCCCGACGCGCAGGCTGCGGTGTTGCTCAAGCCATTGCTGCTGGGCCGGCTCCAGCACAACCTGCGCAGGCGCGGAAGGCGACGCCGCCCAAGTGATCAAGGGCAGGCAAAAACAGCCGATAAGCAACAGGCAGCGCAAAAGCTTCATCTGCACTCTCATCAAGGGTAGGACGGCCACCGAGCATGGCCGTCCCGAGCAAATACTATTAGGCTGCCGGTATTAATCTGGCCTGGATCGATCCATGTTCGCACTTTATCGCACGACGCTGCCGGCGTTATGCCTGTCACTGATACTACCTTGTACCGCACAAGCAGCCGCTGGCGAAACGCCAGAAGCGGCTGCCGACAGCAAACCTGCCGCAGTCGAACGCCAACCGCTGGCCGAACGCAGCCAGGAAGACGCCCAGGCCCTGGAACGCCAGGTTCCTGCAGCCGAACAGCAAACCCTGCAGGCTGGCAGCGACAGCTTCCTGGCCCTGTGGAAACCGGCCAACACTGCCGAACCCGAAGGCGCCCTGATCATTCTTGCCGGTGCTGGCGAAAATGCCGACTGGCCGAAAACCGTCGGCCCGCTGCGGCGCAAGTTTCCCGATGCCGGTTGGCACAGCCTGAGCCTGGCCCAGCCGGATTTGCTTGCCAGCGCCCCGCAGGCGCGCGTCGAAGTGCCCCCGGCAGTGGAAAAAAAGGCCGAGCCAGGCGAAAGCGCACCGGCCAAGGACACCCCGGCCAATGCCAACGCCAGTATCGAGCAAGCCACGGCAGCCGAAAGCGAGAACAGCGAAAGTATCGAACAAGCGAAGGCGCCGGTCGACGATGACAAGGCCGATGCCGAACGCATCTTCGCCCGCCTCGATGCGGCCGTTGCTTATGCCCAGCAACAGAATGCCCGCAGCATTGTCCTACTCGGTAACGGCAGCGGCGCCTACTGGGCAGCGCGTTACTTGAGCGAACGGCAACCGGCCCAGGTGCAGAAGCTGGTAATGGTCGCCGCGCAGACGCCAGCCCAGGCCGAACAGAGCCTGGACAGCCTGGCGCCGAACCTCAAGGTAGCCACCGCAGACTTCTTCTACGCCACCCTGCCCCAGGCCAGGCGCGCCGCCGAGCAGCGCCTGCAAGCCAGTAAACGCTTGAAGGACGCCAACTACCGCCAGGTCAGCCTGACCGCCATGCCAGGCAACAGCGCGGCGGAACAGGAGCAATTGTTCCGCCGCATCCGCGGCTGGCTCAGCCCGGAAAAACTCGACTAGAAGCCACGGCGTTTACGGATGACGGCGTAGGCCTGATGCAGTTCACGGGTTCGTTCGGTGGCCTCGCGAACCTGCGCGGGGCTTGCGCCATTGCCCACCAGCTTGTCCGGATGATGACGGCTGAGCAGGCGCCGGTAGGCTTGTTTGATCTGCCCGGCTTCGCTGTCGGCGCTGACCCCAAGCATGCGCAAGGCTTGTGGATAACCCAGCGTGCCATCGGCCAGTGCGGCCTTTTGCGGCTCATAGTCCAGCGCCAGGGCCTGGACCTTGGCTGCCGACCAGCCAAGGGCCTGGCCCCACGCCAGCAGCAGCTCGCGTTCATGCCGGCCAGCCTGGCCATCAGCCCAGACCATGCGCCAGCATGCGCGCAACATGCCTTCGGCGGCATGCGGCTGTTGCTTGAGGCGGCGCAGATGAACACCCAGGCGCTCCTTGCCAGCCTTGCCACGATTGAACGCGGCAATGGCGCGGCGCCTGGCCGGTTCAGTCATTTCCAGGCGCTGCATCTCCACCCGGGCCTGCTGGATATGGCCATCGACCACCCGTCCGTCGCTCTTGGCCAGGCGCCCAAGCAGGACGAACAGCACCTCGTCGTCACGCAGCACCGGCCGCCCACCCAGGCGTTCACGCAGATGCGCCCAACTGTGCAACTGCAAACGGCGGTCCATCGCCTGGCCCAGCAACGCCCCCAGCAACGCCCCGGGAATACTGGCGATGGCGAAGCCTGCTCCGGCACCTATCACTGTGCTCGGCCACAACATGTCAGCGGCGCTCAGCGAGCAGTTGCTCGACTTCGGCCAGCCGCTCCAGGGTGCCGACATCCACCCAGTGTCCGCTGAAATGCTCACCACTGACCTGCCCGGCCGTCATCGCCTGGCGCAGCAGCGGCGCCAGCTTGAAGGCGCCGGCCTGGCAGTCGGCAAACAGCTCCGGGGCGAGCACGGCGATTCCGCTGTAGGTCAGGGTGTCGGCATCGGCGTTGGCATCGCTGACCTGGCCTTTATCCAGACAGAAGTCACCCTTGCCATGATGACCAGGGTTATCCACCAGCACCAGGTGGGCCAGGCCGTCGAGGTGCTTCGGCAAGCCGGCGAAGTCGTACTCGGTCCAGATATCGCCATTGACCAGCACAAAAGGCTCATCGCCCAGCAACGGCAGGGCCTTGAAGATGCCGCCGCCGGTCTCCAGCGGCTCGCCTTCGGGTGAGTAACTGATGTTCAGGCCCCAGAGCGAACCATCGCCCAGGTGATCTTCGATCTGCTGCCCGAGCCAGGCGTGATTGATTACCACATCCTTGAGGCCGGCCGCTGCCAACGCACGCAGGTGGTACTCGATCAGCGGCATACCGGCCACCGGCACCAACGGCTTGGGGGTGTGCAGGGTCAGCGGGCGCATGCGCTCGCCTTTGCCTGCAGCAAGAATCATCGCTTTCATGGACGCGCTCCGGCTGCGGCCTGCAGGCTCTCGATCAGCTCATCGAGTTCGGCCAGCTCCGGCCTGCGCGCGATCACTTCATCTATATAGGCAAAGAAGCGCGGTACATCGGCCAGGTAACGCGGCTTGCCGTCGCGGTGGCAGATGCGCGCGAAGATGCCGATGACCTTGAGGTGACGCTGCACGCCCATCAGGTCGCTGGCGCGGTGGAAGTCCTCGAAATCGGCCTGCACCGGGATGCCCTTGGCCTGGGCGCGCTGCCAGTAATCCTTCAGCCAGCCCTGCACGCGTGCCTGCGGCCAGCTCAGGAAGGCATCCTTGAACAGGCAGGTGATGTCATAGGTGACCGGCCCGTACACCGCGTCCTGGAAATCCAGCACGCCGGGGTTCGGCTCGCTGTCCATCAGGTTGCGTGGCATATAATCGCGGTGCACCAGCACCTTTGGCTGAGCCAGGGCGCTGTCGATCAACAGGCTGCTGATACGCTGCCAGGCGGCCAGTTGCGCATCGGTAAAGCCCAGGCCCAGTTCACGGCCGACGTACCACTCGGGGAACAACTCAAGCTCGCGGCGCAACAGGGCCACGTCGTAGCTTGGCAGCGGCGCGTTCATCGGCAACTGCTGGAAGGCTAGCAGCGCATCAATGGCGTCGTTGAACAGGCCATCGGCGTTCTCGGCGTTGATCACATCGAGGTAGGTCTGGGTGCCCAGGTCGCTGAGCAACAGGAAACCACGTTCAAGGTCCTGGGCATGAACGACCGGAACATTGACCTCGGCCGTGGCCAGCAAGTGGGCAATATCAACGAATGGCCGGCAGTTTTCCTGCGGCGGTGGCGCATCCATGACAATAAAGCTGTGGCCTTCGGCCTGCCAGCGGAAGTAGCGGCGAAAGCTCGCATCGCTGCTGGCGGCGGTCAGGCTACCCGCGGGAACCGTGCCCCAGCCCTGTTTATGGAACAGATTTGCCAGCTGCTCGGCGAGCCAGACATTCAGGTGTTGCAAGCGTACATCGTGATCGGGCATTACAAGGGTCTCCGACGGCCCTAGCCGTCAAGCGGGTCATGCTTTATTATCCAGCATCTTTTTCAGACCATCGAGAGGCGTGCGGCCCCACACGCGGGCAGATGGCACGCAGGAAGCCCGGACTAATAAGATGGCATTGAAATCCCCCGCGTTTCGTAAAAAATTCCCGTTGCTGGTCACCGGCGGTTTGCTGGCGATGCAACCTCTGGCCACCCCATACGTGGTTGCCGCAGAGCAGTTCGACTGCCAAGTGTCTGCTGCCGGAGGCTGGGACTGCAAGCCCAAAACCCCTGCCGCCGCACTGCCGCCGCGCCCGGTGCACGCCGGAGCGGCCGCCAGCTCGTCCGGTGAAACGCCAGCCGGCTCCGGCGAGGTCGCCCAGGAGCAGGCTCAAGGTCCGGTGCTGGTCACCGAAGCCAAAGGCCGCGTGCTGAAATCCCGTAGCCCCGATGCCAGCCACCTGGATTGGGTCCCTCGTGACCAGCTCACCCCAGCCCAGCTCGCCGAAACCGGGCCTTACTGCGCCGGTGCCTACATCGAGCCGACCCGTCCGGGCATGACCGACACCACGCCCAAAGACGAGTCGCCGACCTTCATCGGTGCCAAGGTTTCGCGCTACCAGCAGGAGCAGCAGATCGCCACCCTCGCCGGTGACGTGGTCATGCGCCAGGGCAGCATGCAGGTCGAGGCCGACGAGGCCAACCTGTACCAGGCCGAGAACCGTGGTGAGCTGAGCGGCAATGTGAAGATTCGCGACAACGGTTCGCTGGTGGTCGGCGATCACGCCGACATCCAGCTCGACACCGGTGAAGCCAAGGTCGATAACGCCGAATACGTGATGCACAAATCGCGCATCCGCGGCAGCGCCCTGTACGCCAAGCGTGCTGAAAACGCCATCATCCGCCTCAAGGATGGTACCTACACCACCTGTGAGCCGAACAGCAACGCCTGGCAGCTCAAGGGCAACAACATTACCCTGAACCCGGCCACCGGCTTCGGTACCGCGACCAACGTCACCCTGCGGGTCAAGGATTTCCCGGTGTTCTACACACCGTACATCTACTTCCCGATCGATGACCGCCGCCAGTCCGGTTTCCTGCCGCCGTCGTTCAGCACCAGCAGCGATACCGGCTTCATGCTGGTCACGCCGTACTATTTCAACCTGGCGCCAAACTACGACGCCACCTTGTATCCACGCTACATGGCCAAGCGCGGCATGTTGATGGAAGGCGAGTTCCGCTACCTGACCAAGTCCAGCGAAGGACAGTTCGGTGGTGCTTACCTGAATGACAAGGATGATGACCGCAAGCTGCAGACGGACTACAAAGATCAGCGCTGGATGGTCAACTGGCAGCACAAGGGCGGCCTCGACGAGCGCCTGATGACTGAAGTCGACTACACCGACTTCAGCGACCCGTTCTACTTCCAGGACCTGGAATCGGATCAGATCGGTGTCGAAAGCCGGGACTTCGTCAATCAGCAAGGTGCGTTGACCTATCGCGGTGATACCTACACCGCGCGGCTGAACGTGCAGGCTTTCGAGCTGGCGACCATTTCGCAGATCACCCCGTATGACCGCCTGCCGCAGGTCACTTTCAACGGCATGCTGCCTTACCACCCGGGCGGGATGAACTTCACCTACGAATCCGAGGCTGTACGCTTCGAGCGTGATCTGAAGAACGGCACTGTCTTCGACAAGGACGGCAAGCTCGATACCAGCGTTCGCGCTGACGGTGGCCGCATCGACCAGAACATCACCGGCCTGGCCCGAGCCAACGGTACTCGCCTGCACCTGGCGCCGACCATCAGCCTGCCGATGGAAGCAAGCTATGGTTATGTACGGCCATCGCTGAAGTACGCCTACACCCACTACGACCTTGACCTCGACAGTCAGGGCAAGGCCCAGGCGCCAGGCCAGCCGCGCGAATTCGGCCGGTTCAACTCTTCGCAGGATCGCGATGTTCCGATCGTCAGCGTCGACAGCGGGCTGTACTTCGACCGCAGCACCCAGTGGTTCGGCAAGAACTACACCCAGACCCTGGAACCACGTCTGTACTACCTGTACGTCCCGTACAAGAACCAGATGGACATCCCGGTCTTCGATACCAGCGAGTACACCTTCAACTACGCCTCGCTGTTTCGCGACAACCGTTTCAGTGGCAACGACCGTATCGGCGACGAGAACAAGCTGTCGCTGGGCGTGACCAACCGCTGGATCGAAGAGAACGGCTTTGAACGTCAGCGCCTTAGCGTTGGCCAGGCCCTGTACTTCAAGGACCGCAAGGTTCAGTTGCCTGGCATTGCCTACAAGGACCGTCAGGACGCACAGTCGGATGTTTCCCCGTACGCACTGGAATACGAATACCGCTTCAACCGCGACTGGCGCTTCAATTCCGATTTCAACTGGGATCCGGACAGCCGCAGCACCCGTTCGGGCAGCGCGATGTTCCATTACCAGCCTGAAGACAACGTCAACAAGGTGGTCAACCTCGGTTACCGCTACCGCAACGACATGGTCATCTACAACAGCGCCACTGGTCGCTGGCAGGTAGGTGGTGGCGACTATGGCCAGCCGGGTGACGCGAACTACATCAAGGACTACTACAAGATCCAGCAGCATGACTTCTCGGTCATGTGGCCGATCGTTCCGCAGTGGACCGCGATCGCGCGCTGGCAGCATGACTACAACCGCAACCGCACGCTGGAAGCCTTCGGTGGTTTCGAATATGACAACTGCTGCTGGAAGCTGCGTCTGATCAACCGTTACTGGATCGATTACGACGATTACAGCCAGGCAATTCCGCAAAACGAAAAAGGCGACCACGGCGTCTTCCTGCAGATTGTGCTGAAAGGCCTCGGCGGCGTAGTGGGCAACAAGGTCGAGTCGTTCCTCGACCAGGGCATTCAAGGTTATCGTACTCGTGAAGACCAAGCTTACTGATTGTCTGCGCCCGCTGTTGCTGGGCGCAGTATTGCTGACCGGCACGGCGCACGCCGCCGTGCAACCCCTGGACAGCGTTGTGGCCATCGTCGACAACGACGTGGTGATGAAAAGCCAGCTGGACAGCCGCGTACGCGAAGTCCAGCAGACCATCGCCAAGCGTGGCGGCCAGGTGCCGCCCGCCGGTGTCCTGGACCAACAGGTGCTCGAGCGCCTGATCGTCGAGAACCTGCAACTGCAGATCGGCGATCGCTCGGGCATCCGCATCACCGACGAAGAACTGAACCAGGCCATCGGCACCATTGCCCAGCGCAATGGCATGAACCTGGAGCAGTTCCGCGCCGCTTTGGCCCACGACGGCCTGTCGTACGAAGATGCCCGCGAGCAGGTTCGACGCGAGATGATCATCAGCCGCGTGCGTCAGCGCCGGGTTGCCGAGCGCATCCAGGTCTCGGAGCAGGAAGTGAAAAACTTCCTCGCCTCGGAGCAAGGCCAGATGCAACTGTCGGAAGAATGGCGCCTGGCCAATATCCTGATCCCGACCCCGGAAAGCGCCAACTCGGCGCAGATCCAGGCGGCCGCGCAAAAGGCTGGTGAGGTCTACTCGCGCCTGAAAAGCGGTGCCGACTTCGGCCAGATGGCAATCGCCAGCTCCGCCAGCGAAAACGCCCTGGAAGGCGGCGAAATGGGCTGGCGTAAAGCCGGTCAACTGCCGCCGGAGCTCGCCAAGCTGCTCAGCAGCCTGAGCGTTGGTGACGTGACTCAGCCACTGCGTATTCCTACCGGTTTCCTCATCATCAAGATGCAGGAAAAACGCGGCGGCGGTGGTGCCACCATGCGCGACGAAGTGCATGTCCGCCACATCCTGATCAAGCCAAGCGAGATTCGCAGCGAAGCGGCGACCAAGGAACTGGCGCAACGGCTGTATGACCGCATCCAGAACGGCGAAGATTTCGCCACGCTGGCCAAGAGCTTCTCCGAAGACCCTGGCTCGGCACTCAATGGCGGCGACCTCAACTGGATCGATCCAAGCGCCCTGGTACCGGAGTTCCGCGAAGAAATGGCCAACGCCCAACAGGGCCAGGTGACCAAGCCATTCAAGACCCAGTATGGCTGGCACGTGCTCGAAGTGCTGGGCCGCCGCGCCACCGACAGCACCGAACAGGCCCGCGAGCAACAAGCGATGAACGTACTGCGCAACCGCAAGTACGATGAAGAACTGCAGACCTGGCTGCGTCAGATCCGTGACGAAGCCTACGTCGAAATCAAGCTTCCTGGCGCCGATCAGGCCGCGCAGTGAAACCGCAGCGCTTCGCCCTCACACCCGGCGAGCCGGCCGGCATAGGTCCTGACCTGTGCCTGCTGCTCGCCACGCAAGCCCAGCCGCACCCCCTGATTGCCATTACCAGCCGTGACCTGCTCGCCGAGCGGGCCACGCAGCTGGGCGTGGCCGTCACGCTGCTGCCGGTGAGCCTCGACGCCCTCCCCGACCAGCCCGCTCCGGCAGGCAGCCTGTATGTCTGGGACACGCCGCTGCAAAACCCGGTGGTTGCCGGCCAGCTGGACAAAGCCAACGCCGCATTCGTCCTGCAAACCCTCACCCGCGCCGGGCAAGGCTGCCTGGACGGGCATTTCGCCGGGATGATCACCGCACCGGTGCACAAGGGCGTGATCAACGAAAGCGGTATCGCCTTTTCCGGGCACACCGAGTTTCTCGCCGACCTGACCAACACCGCGCAAGTGGTGATGATGCTGGCGACCCGCGGCCTGCGCGTGGCCCTGGTGACCACGCACCTGCCGCTGCGCGAGGTTGCCGACGCCATCACCAGCGAGCGCCTGGAGCGCGTCACGCGGATCCTGCATGCTGACCTGCAACACAAGTTCGGCATAGCCAACCCGCGCATCCTGGTCTGCGGCCTCAACCCGCATGCCGGCGAGGGTGGTCACCTGGGCCACGAAGAAATAGACACCATCGAACCGACATTGGCGCGCCTGCGCAGCGAAGGCATGGACCTTCGCGGCCCGTTGCCCGCCGACACCCTGTTTACCCCCAAATATCTGGAGCACTGCGACGCAGTGCTGGCGATGTACCACGACCAGGGCCTGCCCGTGCTCAAGTACAAAGGCTTCGGCGCTGCGGTCAACGTGACCCTGGGCCTGCCGATCATCCGCACCTCGGTCGACCACGGCACCGCCCTGGACCTGGCCGGCAGCGGCAAGATCGACACCGGCAGCCTGCAGGTCGCCCTGGAAACCGCCTACCAGATGGCCGAGACCCGAAAATGACCGAGCAATACCAACACAAGGCGCGCAAGCGCTTTGGCCAGAACTTCCTGCACGACGCCGGGGTCATCGACCGCATCCTGCGCTCGATCCACGCCAAGGCCGGCGAGCGCATGCTGGAAATCGGCCCGGGCCAGGGCGCCCTGACCTCCGGCCTGCTGGCCAGCGGCGCGCAGCTGGACGTGGTCGAGCTGGACAAAGACCTGGTACCGATCCTCAACCAGCAGTTCGCTAACCGCGACAACTTTCGCCTGCACCAGGGCGATGCACTGAAGTTCGACTTCACCACCCTCGGCGCTGCCCCCCACAGCCTGCGCGTGGTCGGCAACCTGCCGTATAACATCTCGACGCCACTGATCTTCCACCTGCTGGCCAACGCCGAGCTGATCCGCGACATGCATTTCATGCTGCAGAAGGAAGTGGTCGAGCGCCTGGCCGCAGGCCCTGGCGGTGGTGACTGGGGCCGTCTGTCGATCATGGTGCAGTACCACTGCCGGGTCGAACACCTGTTCAACGTCGGTCCCGGCGCGTTCAACCCGCCGCCCAAGGTCGATTCAGCGATCGTGCGCCTGGTGCCACACGAAACCCTGCCGTTCCCGGCCAAGGACCATCGCCTGCTCGAACGCATCGTTCGCGAAGCCTTCAACCAGCGCCGCAAAACCCTGCGCAACACCCTCAAGGCCCTGCTCAGCAGCGACGCCATTGAAGCTGCCGGCGTCGATGGCAGCCTGCGCCCCGAGCAACTCGACCTCGCCGCCTTCGTGCGCCTGGCCGACAAGCTGGCCGAGCAACAGGGCGCCGCGTAACCTGCGCCATAGGCCAGTCATGCCCGCATGACTGGCCGGCTACCCCGCCGATAGCCTAGACTGACGCCATCGCCGTATCCGCGTCTGTTGCCAAGGCCCCTTGCATGTCTGATCCCCGTTACCAGATCGACGTCAGCGTCGTGACCCGCTTTCTCAAAGAACAATCCGACCCCGAAAACGACCGTTTCGCCTTCGCCTATACCATTACGGTGAAGAACAATGGCTCTGTGACCGCCAAGCTGATGTCACGACACTGGCTGATCACCAACGGTGATGGCCATGTCGAAGAGGTCAAGGGCGCCGGTGTGATCGGCCAGCAACCGGCCATTGAACCCGGGCAAAGCCACACTTACAGCAGCGGCGCGGTGATCAGCACCAAAGTCGGCACCATGCAGGGCAGCTATCAGATGTTTGCCGAGGACGGTAAGCGTTTCGACGCCGTCATTGCCCCCTTCCGCCTCGCCGTCCCCGGAGCCCTGCACTGATGGCGGTATACGCAGTCGGAGACCTGCAAGGCTGCCTGCAGCCGCTCAAGTCCCTGCTCGAACGGGTGAGCTTCGATCCAAAGGTCGACCGCCTGTGGCTGGTCGGCGATCTGGTCAACCGCGGCCCGGAATCACTGGAAACCTTGCGCTTCCTTTATTCCATCCGCGAATCGCTGGTGTGCGTACTGGGCAACCATGACCTGCACCTGCTGGCCGCCTGGCACAACATCGAGCGCCTGAAAAAAAGCGACACCCTGCGCGAAATTCTCGATGCGCCAGATGCTGGCGAACTGCTCGACTGGCTGCGCCGGCAAAAGCTGCTGCATTACGACGAGCAGCGCGGCGTAGTGCTGGTGCACGCCGGCATCCCGCCGCAGTGGACCCTGGGCAAGGCCCTGGAGCTGGCAGGCGAAGTTGAGGAAGCGCTGCGCGACGACAATCGCTTCAAGCCCTACCTCGATGGCATGTACGGCAACGAGCCGAACAAGTGGAGCAAGGACCTGAGCGGCGTCACCCGCCTGCGGGTGATCACCAACTACTTCACCCGCATGCGCTTTTGCACCAGCGAAGGCAAGCTCGACCTCAAGGGCAAGGAAGGCGCCGACACCGCCCCTCCCGGCTACAAGCCCTGGTTCGCCCACAAGGGCCGCCGCTCACGGCATGTGAAGATCATCTTCGGCCATTGGGCCGCCCTTGAAGGGCGCTGCAAGGAGCCCGGGGTGATCGCCCTGGACACCGGCTGCGTCTGGGGTGGCGCGATGACCCTGTACAACGTCGATACCGGCGCATTGCAGCGCTGTGAATGCACCGAGCAAGGCACCCCGCGCACGCAGCCTGCGTCCGCACAACCGGCTAGAATGAACGACCAGTCCTGAAGGAAACCGTACCCATGAGCGAATTCAAACGCATCCCTCCCGAGCAGGCCCAGGCGCTGCGCGAGCAAGGTGCGGTCGTGGTCGATATTCGCGACCCGCAAGCCTTTGCCGCCGGTCATATCACCGGCGCGCAGCATCTGGACAATCACTCGGTAGCGGACTTCATCCGCACTGCCGATCTCGATGCCCCCACCGTAGTGGTCTGCTATCACGGTAACTCCAGCCAGAGCGCTGCCGCCTACCTGATCAGCCAGGGCTTTTCCGACGTCTACAGCCTCGACGGCGGCTTCGAGCTGTGGCGTGGCACCTACCCTGCAGAAACCGCCCAAGGCACTGCCGAATAATTTTTTTCATCTCTCGCAGCCCGCGTCCTGTGCGGGCTCGCGCCTGGCCAGACGAACGGTCATGGCGAACTTCATGTACAACCGCCCTTGACCTCCCCGATAACGAACTATCCTTAAGCGCAGGCCATCCAAAAAGGGGAGAGCCGGTACACCGGCGTGCGGGTCATCGGTAGCGAGTTCTAGGTGTTCTGGGGGGTATACAGCAATCGGCGGTGTCGATTGCATGCCAGCATCAGCTGACTGATCCGGCGTCGGCTCCACGTATCGAGCGAGGTGACGTCATGAGTATTTTTAGCCACTTCCAACAACGTTTCGAGTCCACCCGTCAGGAAGAACTTTCGCTGCAAGAGTACCTTGAGCTCTGCAAAAGCGATCGCAGCGCTTATGCGTCGGCGGCCGAACGCCTGTTGATGGCTATCGGCGAGCCGGAACTGGTCGACACCTCGAACAACTCAAGGCTGTCGCGCATTTTCTCCAACAAGGTGATCCGCCGTTATCCGGCCTTTGAAGACTTCCATGGCATGGAAGAGTGCATCGACCAGATCGTGTCGTATTTCCGCCATGCCGCCCAAGGCCTGGAAGAGAAGAAACAGATCCTTTACCTGCTGGGCCCGGTGGGCGGTGGTAAATCGTCCCTGGCCGAAAAGCTCAAACAATTGATGGAGAAGGTGCCCTTCTATGCCATCAAGGGCTCGCCGGTATTCGAGTCGCCCCTGGGGCTGTTCAACGCCGCTGAAGACGGCGCCATTCTCGAAGAAGACTTCGGCATTCCACGACGCTACCTGAACACCATCATGTCGCCCTGGGCGACCAAGCGACTGGCCGAGTTCGGGGGCGACATCAGCCAGTTCAAAGTGGTCAAACTCTACCCGTCGATCCTCAACCAGATTGCCGTGGCCAAAACCGAACCGGGTGATGAAAACAACCAGGACATTTCCGCCCTGGTCGGCAAGGTCGACATCCGCAAACTCGAGGAATACCCGCAGAACGACGCCGACGCCTACAGCTACTCGGGCGCGCTGTGCCGGGCCAACCAGGGCCTGATGGAATTCGTCGAGATGTTCAAGGCGCCAATCAAGGTTCTGCACCCGCTGCTCACGGCAACCCAGGAAGGTAACTACAACAGTACCGAAGGCCTTGGGGCGATCCCCTACTCCGGGATCCTGCTGGCCCACTCCAACGAATCGGAATGGCACAGTTTCCGCAACAACAAGAACAACGAAGCCTTCATCGACCGTATCTACATCGTCAAGGTGCCGTACTGCCTGCGGGTCAGCGACGAGATCAAGATCTACGACAAGCTGCTGTTCAACAGCTCGCTGGCCAAGGCCCATTGCGCGCCAGACACCCTGAAGATGCTCGCCCAGTTCACCGTGCTGTCACGGCTCAAAGAGCCGGAAAACTCGAACATCTACTCGAAAATGCGGGTGTACGACGGCGAAAACCTCAAGGACACCGATCCCAAGGCCAAGTCGATCCAGGAGTACCGCGACGCCGCTGGAGTGGACGAAGGCATGAACGGCCTGTCGACCCGCTTCGCCTTCAAGATCCTCTCCAAGGTGTTCAACTTCGACCCTCACGAAATTGCCGCCAACCCGGTGCACCTGCTGTATGTGCTGGAGCAGCAAATCGAACAGGAACAGTTCCCGGCCGAAGTGCGCGAACGCTACCTGCGCTACCTCAAAGAGTACCTGGCACCGCGCTACATCGAGTTCATCGGCAAGGAAATCCAGACCGCTTACCTGGAGTCCTACAGCGAGTACGGGCAAAACATCTTCGACCGTTACGTGCTGTATGCCGACTTCTGGATTCAGGACCAGGAGTATCGCGACCCGGAAACCGGCGAGATCCTCAACCGCATCGCCCTCAACGAAGAGCTGGAGAAGATCGAGAAGCCGGCCGGCATCAGCAATCCGAAGGATTTCCGCAACGAAATCGTCAACTTCGTGTTGCGCGCCCGGGCCAACAACAACGGCAAGAACCCGACCTGGCTCAGCTACGAAAAACTGCGGGTGGTGATCGAGAAGAAAATGTTCTCCAACACCGAGGACCTGCTGCCGGTCATCAGCTTCAACGCCAAGGCCAGCAAAGAGGATCAACAAAAGCACAACGACTTCGTCACCCGAATGGTGGAACGCGGTTACACAGACAAGCAAGTTCGGCTGCTCTCGGAATGGTACCTGCGAGTCAGAAAATCGCAATAAGCGCCAAGCTGCAAGCTGTCAGCTGCAAGTCGCGCACGTAGGTCAAATACGTGTCGGCTTGCGGGGGCAGCGGTGATCCAACTTGAAGCTTGAAGCTTACAGCTTGCAGCTACCGCCTACTCCCGGAGGGGCCTATGAGCTATGTGATCGACCGACGCCTGAACGGCAAGAACAAGAGCACGGTCAACCGCCAGCGCTTTTTGCGGCGTTACCGTGACCATATCAAGAAGGCCGTCGAGGAGGCCGTGAGCCGCCGCTCCATCACCGATATGGAGCATGGCGAGCAGATCAGCATTCCCGGTCGCGACATCGACGAGCCGGTGCTGCACCATGGCCGCGGCGGCAAGCAGACCGTGGTGCACCCTGGCAACAAGGAATTCACCGCGGGCGAGCATATCGCCCGTCCGCAAGGGGGCGGCGGGGGCGGCGGCCGCGGCAAGGCCGGCAACTCTGGCGAAGGCATGGACGAGTTCGTCTTCCAGATTACCCAGGAAGAATTCCTCGAGTTCATGTTCGAAGACCTCGAACTGCCCAACCTGGTCAAACGTCACCTGACCGGCACCGACACCTTCAAGACCGTGCGCGCCGGTATCAGCAACGAAGGCAACCCGTCACGCATCAACATCATCCGCACCCTGCGTTCAGCCCATGCCCGGCGTATCGCCCTGTCCGGCAGCAGCCGGGCAAAACTGCGTGAGGCGCAGGAAGAACTGGCGCGCCTGAAGCGCGAAGAACCGGACAATTTCGGCGATATTCAGGAAATCGAAGCGGAAATCGAGCGATTGAGCGCGCGCATCCACCGCGTGCCGTTCCTCGACACCTTCGACCTCAAGTACAACCTGCTGGTCAAGCAACCCAACCCCAGTTCCAAGGCGGTGATGTTCTGCCTGATGGACGTTTCCGGCTCCATGACCCAGGCCACCAAGGACATCGCCAAGCGCTTCTTCATCCTTTTGTACCTGTTCCTCAAGCGCAACTACGACAAGATCGAAGTCGTGTTCATCCGCCATCACACCAGCGCCCGCGAAGTAGACGAAGAGGAGTTTTTCTACTCTCGGGAAACCGGCGGCACCATCGTCTCCAGCGCCCTGAAGCTGATGCAGGAGATCATGGCAGAACGCTATCCGGCCAATGAATGGAACATCTACGCCGCCCAGGCTTCAGATGGCGACAACTGGAACGACGACTCGCCGATCTGCCGCGAGATTCTTACCAAGCAGATCATGCCGTTCGTCCAGTACTACACTTACGTTGAGATCACCCCTCGCGAACATCAGGCATTGTGGTACGAGTATGAGCGTATCGGCGAAGCCTTTGCCGATACGTTCGCCCAGCAGCAGCTGGTGTCGGCCGGCGATATCTATCCGGTCTTCCGTGAACTCTTCCAGCGCAGGTTAGTGACATGACCGCTAGAGAGCAGAAGCGCCACCCTATTTCTACCGGGTCCGAATGGACATTCGAACTGATCCAGGCCTATGACCGGGAAATCAGCCGCCTGGCCGAGCGCTACGCCCTGGACACCTACCCCAACCAGATCGAGGTGATCACTGCCGAGCAAATGATGGACGCCTACGCCTCCGTCGGCATGCCGCTGGGCTATCACCACTGGTCCTACGGCAAACACTTTCTCAGCACTGAAAAGTCCTATAGCCGCGGTCAAATGGGCCTGGCCTACGAGATCGTGATCAACTCCGACCCCTGCATCGCCTACCTGATGGAAGAAAACACCATCTGCATGCAGGCCCTGGTGGTTGCCCACGCCTGCTACGGACACAACAGCTTCTTCAAGGGCAACTACCTGTTCCGCACCTGGACCGACGCCAGCTCGATCATCGACTACCTGGTGTTTGCCAAGCAGTACATCACCCAGTGCGAAGAACGCCATGGCATCGATGCCGTCGAAGACCTGCTCGACTCCTGCCACGCGCTGATGAACTACGGTGTCGACCGCTACAAGCGGCCCTACCCGATCTCCGCCGAAGAAGAGCGGCGCCGCCAGAAGGAACGCGAAGAGCACCTGCAAAAACAGATCAACGACCTGTGGCGCACCATTCCCAAGGGCGCCGACAAGAACAGCGACCGCGACAACGCGCGCTTCCCGGCCGAACCCCAGGAGAACATCCTCTACTTCATCGAGAAACACGCGCCGCTGCTCGAACCCTGGCAGCGTGAAATCGTGCGTATCGTGCGCAAGATCGCCCAGTACTTCTACCCGCAGCGCCAGACCCAGGTGATGAACGAAGGCTGGGCAACCTTCTGGCACTACACCCTGATGAACGATCTGTATGACGAAGGCCTGGTGACCGAAGGCTTCATGATGGAGTTCCTGCAGTCGCACACCAGCGTGGTGTTCCAGCCAGGCTTCGACAGCCCCTATTACAGCGGCATCAACCCTTATGCCCTGGGCTTTGCGATGTACCGCGACATCCGCCGCATGTGCGAACACCCTACCGAAGAGGACCGCCGCTGGTTCCCCGACATCGCCGGCAGTGACTGGCTGTCGACCATCAAGTTCGCCATGAGCAGCTTCAAGGACGAAAGCTTCATTCTCCAGTACCTGTCGCCGACGGTAATCCGCGACCTAAAGCTGTTCAGCATCCTCGATGACGATCAGCGCGAAGACCTGCTGGTACCGGCCATCCACGACGAAAGTGGCTATCGGATCATCCGCGAGACCCTGGCCGCCCAGTACAACCTCGGCAACCGTGAACCCAACGTGCAGATCTGGAGCATCGACCGTCGCGGCGACCGCTCGCTGACCCTGCGCCACCAGCAACACGACCGCAAACCCCTGGGCGACTCAACCGAGGAGGTTCTCAAGCACCTGCACCGCCTCTGGGGCTTTGACATCCACCTGGAGACCCTGCAGGGCGAGCAGGTGATGAAAACCCACCATGTGCCGCCCAAAGGCGAGCACGGCGAAGCTGACTATGGTCGCCTGGACCTGGCGGTAGTGCACCTCTAGCACGCCCTCCGTTGCTGCCAGACAGGTTATCCTGTGGCATCAACGGAGGTTCTACATGCAGATCTACAAAGTCGGCGGCGCCGTACGCGACCGCCTGCTCGGCAGGCCGGTCAGTGATATCGACTGGGTCGTGGTCGGCGCCACGGCGGAACAAATGCAAGCCCTGGGCTATCGCCCGGTCGGGGCGGATTTCCCGGTGTTCCTGCACCCCAAAAGCGGTGAGGAATACGCCTTGGCGCGCACCGAGCGCAAGAGCGGACGCGGCTATGGCGGCTTCACCTTCCACGCAAGCCCCGAGGTTACCCTCGAGCAGGACCTGATCCGCCGCGACCTGACCATCAATGCCATGGCCGAGGACGACGAGGGCAATATCTGCGACCCGTATAACGGCCAGAAAGACCTAGAAGCCCGAATTTTGCGCCATGTTTCCCCGGCATTCGCCGAAGATCCCTTGCGCGTGCTGCGCGTCGCCCGCTTTGCCGCGCGCTATGCCGGCATGGGCTTTAGCGTGGCCCCGGAAACCATCGAGCTGATGCGCGAACTGGGAGATTCAGGCGAACTGCAAGCCCTGACCGCCGAGCGCAGCTGGAAGGAAATCGCCCGGGCGCTGATGGAGGACCAACCCCAGGTATTCATCCAGGTATTGCGCGATTGCGGCGCCCTCAAGCAACTGATGCCCGAGCTCGATGCGCTGTTCGGGGTGCCGCAGCCTGAGGCCCATCACCCGGAGATCGACAGCGGCATCCATACCCTCTCGGTGCTCGAGCAAGCCGCCCTGCACCAGCAGCCCCTGAGCGTGCGCTGGGCCTGTTTGCTGCACGACCTGGGCAAGGGCCTTACCCCAGAGAAAGAATGGCCACGGCACATCGCTCACGAGCAACGCGGGCTGAAGTTGATCAAGGCGGTGAACCAGCGCTTCAAGGCGCCCCGTGAATGCCAGGAACTGGCCTTGCTGGTCGGGGAATATCACACCCACTGCCACCGGGCCCTGGAACTGCGCGCCTCGACCTTGCTGGAGCTACTGCAAAGCTTCGATGTGTACCGCCGGCCGCAGCGTTTCGAGGAGTTTATCGTCGCCTGCGAGATGGACGCCCGGGGCCGCAAGGGCCTGGAGCAACGTGATTATCCACAGGCTGATTACCTGCGCGGCGCAGCGGCGGCGGCGCGTGCAGTGCAGGTGCAACCGCTGGTGCAACGAGGGCTGACCGGGCAGGCGCTGGGCGAGGCGCTCAAGGGCGAGCGGCTGAAGGCGTTGAAGGCGTACAAGGAAGGTCTCGGGCGCTGAACCTATCGCGGGGCAAGCCCGCTCCTACAATCCTGTGGGAGCGGGCTTGCCCCGCGATCGAAGCTAAAGACCGGTCAACTGCTGCCCACGCCACTCGAACGGCACCGGCGCCAGCACTTGCTCGATTTGCGCCTCGGCCCACAGCTGGCTCATGGTTTTGCCGGCACCCGGGTGCTTAAGCGCTGGCGCAATCAACGCCAGCGGCCACAACACGAATGCGTTCTTGAGAATCTCTGCCCGCGGCAATACCAGCCCGTCGAAGCTGCCATGCAGGTCGTTGTACATCAGCACGTCGATATCCAGCGGCAGACCTTTGCGCTCGGGGGCGTAGCGGCCATTGTCGGCCTCGATGAACTTGAGCCGGCGATCCAGTTCCATCAGCGGCAGCTCGGTCAAACCGCTGACCACCAGGTTGAAGAACGGTCCGCTCTTGATGCCCACCGCCTGGCTTTCGAACACCGCCGAACAGTGCATGTCGGTGAGCATTTCGGCCAAGGCATCGAGCCCGGCGGTCAAGTGCCGCTCGCGCTCGATATTGCTGCCCAGCCCGAGGTAAACCCTGTTCAGAGACATCCGCGCTCGATCTCCACGCCGACCCCAGTGGCGGCCGGTACCGCGCCAGGCTTGGTCAGTTTCAGGCGCAACCAGGGAATCTGGAACTCACTCATCAGCACCGCCGCCAGGCGCTCGGCGAAGGTTTCCACCAACTGGAACTCGGACTGCTCGGCAAACGCCTGGATGCGCGCCGACACGCTGGCGTAGTCCAGGGCTTTGGTCAGGTCGTCTCCGGCTGCGGCCGGGCGGTTGTCCCAGGCAAAGCTCAGGTCCAGGCGCAGGCACTGGCGGATTCCGCGCTCCCAGTCATAGGCGCCGATCACGGTATCGACTTCCAGCCCCTCGATGAACACTCTGTCCAAGCACTTCTCTCCACAGCACGACAAGGGCGCGTTGCGCCGTTAGAATCAGGGCGTCCTCGCCCGGAATGGTTAGCATGTTTTGGTTACTGGCGCTGTGCGCCTACCTGCTTGGCTCTCTGTCCTTTGCCATCGTCCTCAGCCGCCTCAATGGCAGCCCGGACCCGCGCATGAGCGGTTCAGGCAATGCCGGTGCAACCAACATGCTGCGCCTGGCCGGCCGCAAACTGGCGGTCCTGACCCTGCTTGGCGACCTGTGCAAGGGCCTGCTGCCCGTGCTGGTCGCCAATCTTGCTGGCCTCGACCTGCAGCAACAGGCCTGGATCGGCGTGTGCGCGGTGATTGGCCATCTGTTTCCGGTGTACTTCCGCTTTCGCGGCGGCAAAGGTGTCGCCACCGCCGCCGGCATGCTGCTGGGGCTTTACCCGCCAGCCGCCTTGCTGGCCATCAGCGCCTGGCTGCTGACCTTCTACCTGACCCGTACCAGCTCGCTGGCGGCGCTGGTGGCAACGCCACTGACCCTGCCACTACTGGCCTGGCGTGAGCCGGAAGCGTTGCTGCCAATCAGCGTGCTGACCGTGCTGATCGTCTGGCGTCACCGCGGCAATCTACGCGACCTTTTCGCCGGACGCGAACGGCATTTCTGAATCCAGCGCATGAGCAACGCTCAGCTTCACAGCGGCGCCAGTTGCTCCATTGGCCAGCGCGCCTGCACGCTGATCGCCAGGCTTTCCTGCTGCCCGGCGGCCAGACGCTGGCAGCCGGCGTAGGCAATCATGGCGCCGTTATCGGTGCAAAACTGCGGCCGGGCGTAGTACACATTACCCTTGATGCCAGCCAGCATGTCTTCCAGCGAAGCGCGCAAGGCCTTGTTGGCACTGACGCCGCCAGCGATCACCAGGCGCTTGAGGCCGGTCTGCTTGAGGGCTCGCTTGCACTTGATGGTCAAAGTCTCCACCACCGCCTGCTGGAAGGCCAGCGACACGTCGCAACGGGTTTGCTCACCGTCGTCCCCAGCACTCTGGCACTGCTGCCAGGTATTGAGGGCAAAGGTTTTCAGGCCGCTGAAGCTGAAATCCAGCCCCGGGCGGTCGGTCATCGGCCGCGGGAAGACAAAGCGCCCGGGCACGCCCTGGGTTGCCAGGCGAGCGATCTCCGGGCCACCCGGGTACGGCAGGCCGATCAGCTTGGCGGTCTTGTCGAAGGCTTCGCCGGCGGCGTCATCGAGGGTCTCGCCGAGCAACTCGTACTGACCGATACCGTCGACGCGCACCAACTGGGTATGCCCGCCCGACACCAGCAAGGCGACGAACGGGAACTCGGGTGGCTGCTCTTCGAGCATCGGCGCCAGCAGGTGACCTTCCATGTGATGCACGCCAAGCGCCGGAATCCCCCAGGCAAAGGCCAGGGCCTGGGCGCAGGAAGCGCCCACCAGGAGTGCGCCGACCAGGCCGGGGCCTGCGGTATAGGCGATGGCGTCGATCTCGGTGGCGACGCAGTCGGCTTCGGCCAGCACCTGGCGGATCAACGGCAGCATGCGCTTGACGTGATCACGCGAGGCCAGCTCCGGCACTACCCCGCCATAGACGCGGTGCAGGTCGATCTGACTGAACAATGCATCGGCCAAAAGGCCGCGTTCACTGTCGTATAATGCGACGCCGGTTTCGTCGCAGGATGTTTCCAATCCCAGTACTAGCATGGGTCCGTGCCTTGTTGAGGCTGAATTCGAAGGCGCGCATGATAGTCCCCGCTCCCGACGCCGACCAGCGGTTTTCGATCAGAGGCTTTGCATTCCGGTCGGCTAAGGGTTAACATCCGCAACCCTTAAAAACCGACGTTCTCCAGCGCACATTTTTGCCACGAGTTCGTTGACCCCGGTAATGAATGAAGGTAGCTCTGGATGCCAGCCGTCAAAGTTAAAGAGAATGAACCCTTCGACGTAGCTCTGCGTCGTTTCAAGCGCTCCTGCGAAAAAGCCGGTGTTCTGGCTGAAGTTCGTAGCCGCGAATTTTACGAGAAGCCGACTTCTGAGCGTAAGCGCAAAGCAGCAGCCGCTGTTAAACGTCACGCCAAGAAAGTTCAGCGCGAACAGCGCCGCGCCGTTCGTCTGTACTAATACAGACGTCCGTCGCAAGCTTCTGCCTCGCCCGGCCCACAGCCGGGCTGCCGGCAGTTGTTGCTTGATCCTTTGGCCTTCGGGCCCAAGGCGTCCTGTTGCCCTGCAGCATGGACAACCTGCCTGAATCGTCAGAACTGGCCGCAACGCCAGCTGTGCACGTCCTTCCTGACGAGCCTTTACCGGCTGCAGACGAGCACGTCTTTCCGTATTTTGTGTTACGCCATTCGACATCGCTCGAACGCGCAGCCGTTCCCGCCGCATTAGCGATTACACTTGCTTATCGCCTGATGATGAGAGTGCCATGGCCGGGCTGATTCCCCAGAGTTTTATCGACGACCTGCTCAACCGTACCGACATCGTCGATGTGGTGAGTTCGCGCGTGCAGCTGAAAAAAGCTGGCAAGAACCTCACGGCCTGCTGCCCGTTCCACAAAGAAAAGACCCCGTCCTTCAGCGTCAGCCCCGACAAACAGTTCTATTACTGCTTTGGCTGCGGCGCGGGCGGCAACGCCCTTGGCTTCATCATGGACCACGACAACCTGGATTTCCCCCAGGCCGTCGAGGAACTGGCCAAGGCCGCCGGCATGGAGATCCCCCGCGAAGAAAGCGGGCGTGGTCACAAACCCCGGCAACCAGTCGATTCACCGCTGTACCCGCTGCTTGAAGCCGCCGCCGAATTTTATCGCCAGGCGCTGCGCAGCCATCCGACGCGCAAATCCGCGGTCGACTACCTCAAGGGCCGCGGCCTGTCCGGCGAGATCGCCCGCGACTTCGGCCTGGGCTTTGCCCCGCCCGGCTGGGACAACCTGTTCAAACACTTGAGCAGCGATACCTTGCAGCAAAAGGCCATGATTGATGCCGGCCTGCTGATCGAGAACGCCGAGTCCGGCAAGCGCTACGACCGCTTCCGTGACCGGGTGATGTTTCCGATCCGCGACAGCCGTGGCCGGGTCATCGCCTTCGGCGGCCGGGTTCTGGGCGACGACAAGCCCAAGTACCTCAACTCCCCGGAAACCCCGGTGTTCCACAAGGGCCAGGAGCTGTACGGGCTGTACGAGGCGCGCAAGTTCAACCGCAACCTCGACGAGATCATCGTGGTCGAAGGCTACATGGACGTCATAGCCCTCGCGCAGCAAGGCTTGCGCAACGCGGTGGCAACCCTGGGCACGGCCACCAGCGAAGAGCACCTCAAGCGTCTGTTTCGCGTGGTGCCGAGCGTGCTGTTCTGTTTTGACGGCGACCAGGCCGGCCGCAATGCTGCCTGGCGCGCCCTGGAAGCAACGCTTTCGAGCCTGCAGGACGGGCGCAAGGCGCGCTTTCTGTTTTTGCCCGAAGGCGAAGACCCCGACACCCTGGTACGCGCCGAAGGCACCGATGCCTTCCGCGCGCGCATCAATCAGCATGCGCAGCCGCTGGCCGATTATTTTTTCCAGCAGTTGACCGAGGAAGCTGACCCGCGCTCGCTCGAGGGCAAGGCACACATGGCCACCCTCGCTGCACCGTTGATCGAAAAAGTGCCCGGGGCGAATCTTCGCGCCTTGATGCGCAATCGCCTCAAGGAAATCACCGGCCTGGACAACCAGCAGGTCGAACAACTGGCGCACACTGCACCGGCGGAAGCTCCACCCAGTTACGACCCGGGCATCGATTACGACGCGATTCCCGACTACACACCGGATTACGCTGATTTTCACCAGCCCGAGTACGCCGCGCCACAACAGCAGTGGACACCGAACAAGGGCGGCAAGAAAAAGTGGGACGGCAAACCCTGGGACAAGAAGGGCAAGCCCTGGGAGCGCAATGGCCAGCGCCAGGATGCGCCACCACGGGTGCCGACCTCGGTAGAACCGCCGACCTTGAGCGCCCTGCGCACCTTGCTGCATCACCCGCAACTGGCGAAAAAGGTCGAAGATGCCAGCCAGCTGGCGGCCGAAGAACACGTCTATGCCCAGCTGCTGGTAGCCCTGCTCGAGGCGTTGCAAAAGAATCCTGAGCTACGCTCACTACAGCTGATCGCCCGCTGGCATGGCACTGAACAGGGCCGCCTGCTAAGGGCATTGGCAGAAAAGGAATGGCTGATCGATGCCGATAACCTTGAACAACAGTTTTTCGACACCATAACTAGCTTGTCCGCTCGCCAACGCGAGCGCAGCCTGGAACATCTGCTCAGGAAAGCACGTCAAAGTGACTTGAGCGCAGAGGAAAAAAATCAGCTGCGTGACCTGTTAAGCCGTAATGTTCCCGCACAAACCCCGACCTCAACTGGCGCGTGAGGTCCTAGCTCGGGTATAATCCTCGGCTTGTTTTTTGCCCGCCAAGACCTTCAGTGGATAGGGTGTTATGTCCGGAAAAGCGCAACAGCAGTCTCGCATCAAAGAGTTGATCACCCGCGGTCGTGAGCAGGGCTACCTGACTTACGCGGAGGTCAACGACCACCTGCCAGAGGATATTTCAGATCCGGAGCAGGTGGAAGACATCATCCGCATGATCAACGACATGGGGATCAACGTATTCGAGAGTGCTCCGGATGCGGATGCCCTTTTGTTGGCCGAAGCCGACACCGACGAAGCCGCAGCTGAAGAAGCCGCCGCAGCGTTGGCGGCTGTGGAAACCGATATTGGTCGCACGACTGACCCGGTGCGCATGTACATGCGTGAAATGGGTACCGTCGAGCTTCTGACCCGCGAAGGCGAAATCGAAATCGCCAAGCGGATCGAAGAAGGTATTCGTGAAGTCATGGGTGCTATCGCCCACTTCCCGGGTACGGTCGAGCACATCCTCTCCGAGTACGATCGCGTCACCACCGAAGGTGGCCGCCTGTCCGACGTTCTCAGCGGTTACATCGACCCGGACGACGGCATCGCGCCGCCGGCCGAAGTGCCGCCGCCGATCGACCCGAAAGCCCCGGCCAAGGCCGATGCTGACGACGACGAGGAAGAGAAAGAGGAAAGCAGCGACGAAGAGGAAGAAGTCGAAAGCGGTCCGGATCCGGTCGTCGCGCAACAGCGCTTCGGTGCCGTCCAGGATCAGCTCAACGCTACCCTCAAGGTGCTGAAGAAGAACGGCCGCAGCCACAAGGACAGCCTCAAGGCGATGCTTGATCTGGCCGAGCTGTTCATGCCGATCAAGCTGGTACCGAAGCAGTTCGAAGCCCTGGTTGAGCGCGTTCGTAGCGCCCTGGACCGCCTGCGTCAGCAAGAACGCGCCATCATGCAACTGTGCGTCCGTGACGCGCGCATGCCACGTGCCGACTTCCTGCGCCTGTTCCCGAGCAACGAAATCGACCAGACCTGGGCCAGCGACCTGGCCAAGCGCAGCACCAAATGGGCGGCTGCCCTGGGTGAGAAAAGCGACGCCATCGTGGCCTGCCAGCAGAAGCTGATCGACCTCGAAAGCGAAACCGGCCTGACCATCGCCGAGATCAAGGACATCAACCGTCGCATGTCGATCGGTGAAGCCAAGGCTCGTCGCGCCAAGAAAGAAATGGTCGAGGCCAACCTGCGTCTGGTTATCTCGATCGCCAAGAAGTACACCAACCGCGGCCTGCAGTTCCTCGACCTGATCCAGGAAGGCAACATCGGCCTGATGAAGGCGGTGGACAAGTTCGAATACCGTCGTGGTTACAAGTTCTCGACCTATGCCACCTGGTGGATTCGCCAGGCGATCACCCGTTCGATCGCCGACCAGGCCCGCACCATCCGTATTCCGGTGCACATGATCGAGACGATCAACAAGCTCAACCGTATTTCCCGGCAGATGTTGCAGGAAATGGGTCGCGAACCGACCCCGGAAGAGCTGGGTGAGCGCATGGAAATGCCTGAGGACAAGATCCGCAAGGTATTGAAGATCGCCAAAGAGCCGATCTCCATGGAAACCCCGATCGGTGACGACGAAGATTCGCACCTGGGTGACTTCATCGAAGACTCGACCATGCAGTCGCCAATCGATGTGGCCACGGTCGAAAGCCTCAAGGAAGCGACCCGTGACGTGCTCTCCGGTCTGACCGCACGCGAAGCCAAGGTGCTGCGCATGCGTTTCGGTATCGACATGAACACCGATCACACCCTCGAAGAGGTCGGCAAACAATTCGACGTGACCCGCGAGCGGATCCGTCAGATTGAAGCCAAGGCGCTGCGCAAGCTGCGCCATCCGACACGAAGCGAGCATCTGCGCTCCTTCCTCGACGAGTGATGACAAACCCCGGCCCAGGCCGGGGTTTTTCTTTTCCGGCGAACGGCGCTTTTCAGCCTTTGCCCACTACCCCGCCGCTGAAATGCCCGTCTACACTCGAATCAATCCACCTGTGTGACGAGGCCGTTATGCCCCGAATGCCGGCCCTTCTGTTGGCTCTCCTGCTCGTCTGGAGTGCAACTGCCGGCGCCTTGACCCTGACTGAGGAAGAACAAGCCTGGCTCAGCGCACACCCGCAGCTGCGCCTGGGCGTCGATGCATCCTGGCCACCTTTTGAATACCGGGACCAGGACGGTCGCTACCAGGGATTGGCCGCCGACTACATTGCCCTTATCCAGGACCGCCTGGACGTGCAGTTCAAGCCGATCGAGCCGATCAGCTGGACTGCCGTGCTCGAGCAGGCCCGGCAGAACAAGCTCGACCTGCTGCCCGGTATCATGTCCACCCCAGAGCGCCAGAGCTTTCTGGCCTTCACCCGCCCGTACCTGGATTTTCCGATCGTCATCCTCGCCCATGATGGCGGGCCGCAGCCACGGACCATCAAGGATCTCTACGGCCTGAAGATCGCCGTGGTGGAAAACTACGCGCCCCACGAGCTGTTGCGCACCCACCACCCGGACCTCAACCTGGTGGCCCTGCCCAATGTCAGCTCGGCGCTGCAGGCCCTGGCCACCGATGAAGTGGACGCCGTGGTGGGCGACCTTGCCTCGAGCATCTGGAGCCTGCGTCAGCTCAAGCTCGAAGGCCTGTACGTCAGCGGCGAAACGCCCTACCGCTATCAGCTGGCCATGGCAGTGCCACGGGAACAGAAGATCCTCGTCGGCATTCTCGACAAGGTCATGGCCGACATGAGCCCCGGCGAAATCAGCAATATCCAGGAGCGCTGGGTCGGCAAAGTGCTTGACCACCGCACGCTGTGGTACGACCTGCTGATCTACGGCCTGCCCGCCCTGCTGCTGATGATCGCCATCCTTGCTGCGGTGATCCGCGTCAACCGCCGCCTGAGCTCGGAGATTTCCCGGCGCATCGCCCTTGAGCAGGAACTGCGCAGCAGCGAATACCACTACCGCGGCCTGGTCGAAAGCCTTTCGGCCATTGCCTGGGAAGCCGACGCCAACGACTTCACCTACAGCTACGTCTCGCCCCATGCCGAAGACCTGCTCGGCTACCCGTTGAACCAGTGGCTGCGCCCGGGCTTCTGGCGCAGCATCATCCACCCCGACGACGCCCTCTGGGCCCAGGCCTATTGCGACAGCGAAACCGCCGCCGGCCGCGATCACAGCCTTGATTACCGCGTAATCCGCGCCGACGGCCGCAGCCTGTGGGTGCGCGATATCGTCAGCCTCATCGAACACGGGCACAAACCAGTGATGCGTGGGCTGATGATCGACATCAGCGAAACCAAGAACGCCGAAGAAGCCCTGCGCCTGTCGGAGCAGAAGTTCGCCTCGGTGTTTCAGCAGTGCCCGGATATCCTGGTGATCGCCCGGATGAGCGACGGCTGCCTGCTGGAAGTCAATGAGGCCTTTGAAGAACAGATCGGCCTGAGCCCGGCGCAAGTGCTGGGCCGCACCGCCACCGAGCTGAACATCTGGGGCATCGACGGCGTTGGCCCGGACCTGCTCAAGCGCTTGCAGGCAGGCAGCATCCGCAACCTGGAAATGCTCTTCCGGCGCAGCAACGGCCAGCTGTTCACCGGCCTGACTTCCGCCGAGACCTTCCAGCTCGACAGCACGCCGGCGCTGGTAGTGGCAGTACGCGACATCAGCCAGCTGAAAGAAACCCAGGAGCAGCTGCAGACCTCCGAAGAGAAGTTCGCCAAGGCCTTCCACGCCTCCCCCGACGGCCTGTTGCTGTCGCGCCAGAGTGACGGTTTGCTGATCGAAGTAAACGAAGGCTTCTGCCGCCTGACCGGCTACGACACCCACATGTCGCTGGACCACACCTCGCTGGACCTGGGTATCTGGGTCGACCTCAACGAGCGCCGGCGGCTGCTGGACATGCTCCAGCGCGACGGCTTCGTGCGTGATTTCAGCTGCCATATCCGCCGCAGCGACGGCCAGATCCGCCTCTGCGAACTGTCAGCCAGGCCGCTGCCGATTGCCGGGGTCGATTGCATGCTGACCATCGCCCGCGACATCACCGAGCGCCATCTGATGCAGGAAAAACTGCAACTGGCCGCCACCGTATTCGAGAACACCGCCGAAGGCGTGTTGATCACCGACATCGACCAGCGCATCAGTGCGGTCAACCGCGCCTTCAGCGAAATCACCGGCTACAGCGAGTTTGAAGCGCTGGGTCAGACCCCACGGCTGCTCGCCTCCGGCCAGCACGATAGCGCCTTCTATGTCGCCATGTGGCACCAACTGACGGCTGAGGGCCATTGGCAGGGCGAAATCCACAACCGGCGCAAGAACGGCGAGGTTTACCCCAGTTGGCTGACCATCAGCGCGGTGCGCAACAGCGAGCGCGCCATCACCCACTTTGTCGCGGTGTTCGCCGATATCTCCAGCCTCAAGCACGCCCAGGCCAAGCTCGATTACCAGGCCCATCACGACCCGCTGACCGGCCTGCCCAATCGCACCCTGTTCGAAAGCCGCCTTCAGGCCGCGCTCAACTGTTCCCAGGCCTCCAAGCGCCAAGGCGCGGTGCTGTTTCTCGATCTCGATCGCTTCAAGCACATCAACGACAGCCTCGGCCATCCGGTCGGCGACCTGTTGCTTAAAGGCATCGCCCAGCGGCTCAAGGAACAGGTGCGCGACATCGATACCGTCGCACGCCTGGGCGGCGACGAGTTCATCATCCTGCTGCCCGGCCTGCACCAGCCCAGTGATGCCGAGCACATCGCGCACAAACTGCTGGCCTGCTTCGGCGCACCGTTCCAGGCTGGCGAACATGAGTTCTTTACCAGCGCCAGCATCGGCACCAGCCTTTATCCACAGGACGGCACCGACGTCGCCTCGCTGATCCGCAACGCCGACGCCGCCATGTACCGCTCCAAGGCCAAGGGGCGCAACCGGGTCGAGTCCTACACCCGCGACCTCACCGCCCAGGCCAGCGAGCGCATCGCCCTGGAGCACGAACTGCGCCGGGCCATCGAGCGCAATGAACTGAGCCTGTGCTACCAGCCCAAGTTCAGCCTCAAGACCCAGAGCCTGGTCGGCGCCGAAGCGCTGATCCGCTGGACCAACCCGACGTTCGGCGACGTCCCGCCGGAGCACTTCATTGCACTGGCCGAAGAGAACGGCATGATCCTGCAACTGGGCGACTGGGTACTGGAACAAGCCTGCCGGCAAATGCAGGTCTGGAAGCATAACTACCTGGCGTTCGGCCCGCTGTCGGTCAACCTCGCCGGCGCTCAGTTGCGCCAGCCAAGCCTGGTCAAACGCATCGAACAACTGCTCAAGACCCACCAGCTCAAGGCCGGTGACCTGCAGTTGGAAATCACCGAGAACTTCATCATGAGCCAGGCCGAAGAAGCCCTGGCCATCCTCCATCAACTCAAGCACCTGGGCGTGCAACTGGCGATCGACGACTTCGGCACCGGCTACTCGTCGCTGAGCTACCTCAAGCGCCTGCCGCTGGATATCCTCAAGATCGACCAGTCGTTCATCCGCGGCCTGCCCGACGATCCTCATGATGCGGCCATTGCCCGCGCCATCATCGCCCTGGGCCGCAGCATGCAACTGACCATCATCGCCGAAGGGGTGGAAAGCCAGGCTCAGCAGCAGTTCCTCGCTGCCGAAGGCTGCGAGCAGATCCAGGGCTACATCGTCAGCCTGCCGCTGCCGCCCGAAGAATTTGCCGCGAGTTTCCTTCGCATAGCACTTTCAGATCTTTCGGATAGCACAGCCCGGAAACCCTCGTTATAATCCGCGTCCACTGGGGCCTATAGCTCAGTTGGTTAGAGCAGGGGACTCATAATCCCTTGGTCGCAGGTTCGAGTCCTGCTGGGCCCACCAAATAAAAAACCGCGCATGGCGCGGTTTTTTTGTGCCCGCTGTCAGCTGCGCAATTCTGCCGCCCACAAGCCCGGGGTCTTGCCGTAGTGGCGCTGGAACAAGGCGATGAACGCCGACACCGAGTCGTAGCCCAGCTCATTGGCCAGCGCCGTGACGCTCATGCCTTGCGCCAGCAACGGCAAGGCCGCCAACAGGCGCAAGCGTTGGCGCCATTCCCTGAACGACAACTGCGTCTGGGCCTGGAACAACCGCACCAGGGTGCGCCGCGAAGCCCCCACCTGCTGCGCCCAGTCTTCAATGCTGCGGTTGTCGGCCGGGTTGGCCTGCAAGGCTTCGCTGATTCGGCGCAGGCGCGGATCACTGGGCAGCGGCAGGCCGAACGGCGCTTCGGGCAGTTCGCGCAACTCATCGACCAGCACCTGCAACAGCCGCGCCTGGGCGCCTTGGGCAGGGTATTGCGGTGCAAAGCTGTTGGCCTTGGCGATCAGCTCGCGTACCAGCGGCGTGACTTGCACCACACCGCAAGGACGCTGGTAGCCATTGAGCAGCGAGTCATCCAGGTACAGCCCGCGAAACTCGATGGTCTGGTCGCTGTAGGCGGTGTGCTCGACCCCCGCCGGTATCCACAACGCACATTGCGGCGGCAGCAGGTAGCTGTGCTGCTCGGTGACCACTTGCATGATCCCGGCGCTGGCGTAGGTGAACTGCACCCAGGGGTGTCTGTGCAATTGCACGCGATGGCCGGCCGGAATGGCAAACATGCGCCGGTAAACCGGCCCCGGCAGTTGCTGGAAGTCCGGCAACGGCGGTACTTCACTGCTTTGTCTCATTGGCGGCAATGCCTGTCTCCTTTGCTCAAGTGAGCCGACGAAGGCCGATGGTAGCCTGCGCCCGGCTTCGTTGAACAACCCAAGGAGAGACCGATGAGCAGCCATGTGCGTGAAAACCGTTTGAGCGTGCCCGCCATCCAGCAACGCAAGGGCGCTGGCAACCTGGTGGTGCTGACCGCCTACAGCATGCCGATGGCGCGTTGGGTAGATGCCGAAGCCGACGTGATTATCGTCGGCGACTCGGTGGGCATGGTGCTATATGGCCTGCCCAGCACTTTGGGAGTCAGCCTGGAGATGATGATTGCCCATGGCCAGGCAGTGATGCGCGGCTCCCAGCGCGCTTGCGTGGTCATCGACCTGCCCTTTGGCAGCTATCAGGCCTCACCCGAACAGGCCTTCCTCAGCGCCGCCCGGCTGCTGCGCGAGACAGGTGCCCAGGGCGTCAAGCTTGAGGGCGGTGAAGAGCTGGCCGAGACCGTGGAATTCCTCACCCGCCGTGGGATTCCGGTCATGGCCCATGTCGGCCTGATGCCGCAACAGGTCAACTGCCTGGGAGGTTTCAAGGCCCAGGGCCGCGACGACCAGGGCGCCGCCAAAGTGCGCCAGGACGCCCTGGCCATGCAGGCCGCCGGTGCCTTTTCGGTGGTGCTCGAAGGCATCGCCGAACCCCTGGCACGCCGCGTGAGCGAAGAGCTGACAATCCCCACCATCGGCATCGGCGCTTCGCCTGCCTGCGATGGCCAGGTGCTGGTCACCGAGGACCTGCTGGGTTTGTTCGGTGAATACCAACCGCGCTTCGTCAAACGCTTTGCCGACCTTCAGCCGCAGATTGCCCAGGCATTGGCCGCCTATGCCCGGGAAGTACGCGACGGCAGCTTCCCCCAGGCCGAGCACTGCTTCAAGGCGCGCTGAGCACAGACGCCTTGCCCCAGGGTGAGGGCAATGGATAGGCTATCGCGCTTATTCCATGAGCCGCGCAAAGCGGCTCTTGCCAGAGAGTGCCCATGTCCGACAGCCGCCCCGTCGCCCTCGACGAAATCGATCGCCAGCTGATCTCGCTGCTGCAGATCAACGCCCGTGAAAGCGTCGCCACGCTCGCCCGGCAACTGGGTATCGCGCGCACCACGGTAACTTCGCGCCTGGCCCGTCTGGAAAAGACCAAGGTCATCAGCGGCTACGGCGTGCGCCTGGGTCAGCGCCTGATCGATGGTGGCCTGCAGGCCTATGTCGGGATCAAGGTACAACCGCGTTCGGGCAAGGACGTGGTGCGGCGCCTGAGCGCCATGGGCCAGGTGCAGCAGTTGTGCGCGGTCAGCGGCGAATTCGACTACGTCGCCTGGCTGCGCAGCGACTCGCCCGAGCAACTGGACCAGTTGCTCGACCAGATCGGCAGCGTTGAAGGCGTGGAAAAAACCACCACCTCGATCATCCTCAGCAGCAAGGTGGATCGCGGGCAGCCGGTTTGAAGCCGGCGCCCACAGAAGTCAATATGAATGACAGATACGTCATATCGACCAACAAGCCGACCAAACGACGACACTCTGCATCTTAATTACGTAACCCCCGCCCCCTAAAATGACCGCCAGTGTTTTTTCTATACTCAAGCTCCGCACCCCGCGCAGCGCCTGGCAAGGTCACTTATGAACAAGAACAATCGTCACCCCGCCGACGGCAAGAAACCCATCACCATTTTCGGCCCGGATTTTCCTTTTGCCTTTGACGACTGGATCGAGCACCCGGCCGGCTTGGGTAGCATCCCGGCGGCGCGCCATGGAGAGGAAGTGGCGATTGTCGGTGCCGGTATCGCCGGGCTGGTGGCGGCCTACGAGTTGATGAAGCTGGGCCTCAAGCCTGTGGTCTACGAAGCTTCGAAAATGGGTGGGCGCCTGCGCTCGCAAGCCTTCGAAGGCAGTGACGGGATCATCGCCGAGCTGGGTGGCATGCGCTTTCCGGTGTCGTCGACGGCGTTCTACCACTATGTCGACAAGCTCGGCCTTGAAACCAAGCCCTTCCCCAACCCGCTGACCCCGGCCTCGGGCAGCACAGTGATCGACCTCGAAGGCCAGACCCACTACGCGGAAAAACTCTCCGATTTGCCCAAGTTGTTCCAGGAGGTTGCCGACGCCTGGGCCGATGCCCTGGAAGACGGCGCCCGCTTCGGCGACATCCAGCAAGCCATCCGCGACCGCGATGTGCCGCGCCTCAAGGAGCTGTGGAACACCCTGGTACCGCTGTGGGACGACCGCACCTTCTACGACTTCGTCGCCACCTCAAAAGCCTTCGCCAAACTCAGCTTCCTGCACCGCGAGGTGTTCGGCCAGGTCGGTTTCGGCACCGGTGGCTGGGACTCGGACTTCCCCAATTCGATGCTGGAAATCTTCCGCGTGGTGATGACCAACTGCGACGATCACCAGCACCTGGTAGTTGGCGGCGTCGAGCAAGTGCCGCTGGGCATCTGGCGCCATGTGCCGGAGCGTTGCGCGCACTGGCCGGCCGGCACCAGCCTCAGCTCGCTACACCGCGGCGCGCCACGTGCCGGGGTGAAAAGCATTGCCCGCGACAGCGACGGGCGCCTGGCGGTAACCGACACCTGGGGCGACACCCGCCACTACGCCGCGGTGCTGACCACCTGCCAGAGCTGGCTGCTGACCACCCAGATCGAGTGCGAAGAATCGCTGTTCTCGCAGAAGATGTGGATGGCCCTGGACCGTACCCGCTACATGCAGTCGTCGAAGACCTTCGTCATGGTCGACCGGCCGTTCTGGAAGGACAAGGATCCAGATACCGGCCGCGACCTGATGAGCATGACCCTGACCGACCGCCTGACCCGCGGCACCTACCTGTTCGACAACGGCGACGACAAGCCGGGGGTGATCTGCCTGTCGTACTCGTGGATGAGCGATGCGCTGAAAATGCTCCCGCACCCAGTGGAAAAGCGCGTCAAGCTGGCCCTCGATGCGCTGAAGAAGATCTACCCGAAAGTCGATATCGCCGGGCACATCATCGGCGACCCGATCACCGTGTCGTGGGAAGCCGATCCGCACTTCCTCGGCGCCTTCAAGGGCGCCCTGCCCGGCCATTACCGCTACAACCAGCGCATGTACGCGCACTTCATGCAGCAGGACATGCCGGCCGAGCAGCGCGGCATCTTCATTGCCGGTGACGATGTGTCGTGGACCCCGGCCTGGGTCGAAGGCGCGGTGCAAACGTCGCTCAATGCGGTGTGGGGTATCATCAATCACTTCGGTGGCCAGACCCACCCGGACAACCCAGGCCCGGGCGACGTGTTCAATGAAATCGGCCCGATCGCCCTGGCCGACTGACGGGAGAATCGCCATGCGCATCGCCCTGTTCCAAGGCGAACCGCAACCGCTGGACCTGTCCGGCAACCTCGAGCGCCTGCACCAGCAGGCGCAACTGGCCACTGCCCGCGGCGCCGAACTGCTGGTATGCCCGGAGATGTTCCTGAGCGGCTACAACATCGGCAGCGAAGCCGTCGCGCGCCTGGCCGAAGCCGAAGACGGCCCCTCGGCCATGGCCGTGGTGGAGATCGCCCAGAGCAACCGCATCGCCATTGCCTACGGCTACCCGGAGCTGGCCGAGGACGGGCAGATCTTCAACAGCGTGCAGTTGATCGACGCCCACGGCAGCAGCCTGTGCAACTACCGCAAGACCCACCTGTTCGGTGGCCTCGACCGGGCGATGTTCAGCCCGGGGCCCGATCACTTTCCGGTGGTCGAGCTCAACGGCTGGCGCCTGGGCTTTTTGATCTGCTACGACATCGAGTTCCCGGAAAACGCCCGGCGCCTGGCCCTGGCCGGTGCCGAACTGATCCTGGTGCCGACGGCGAACATGGTGCCCTTCGACTTCATTGCCCAGGTCACCGTGCGCGCCCGCGCCTACGAGAACCAGTGCTACCTGGCGTACGCCAACTACTGCGGCAGCGAAGGCGAAATCCACTACTGCGGGCAGAGCAGCATCGTCGGCCCGGATGGCAGCATCCTGGCCATGGCCGGTCGTGACAGCGCGCTGCTGAGCGCCGACCTCGACCTGCAGCGAGTGCAGCAAGGGCGGGCCAACAACCCTTACCTGCACGACCTGCGCCCCGAGCTCTACAGCACGCCGCGGCAATAATCCGCTAGCATGACGGTTCGCCTGTACCCGGAGTCGTCATGCCCAGCGCCCTGCACAACCTGACCCTCGCCAATGGCCTGCAGGTCACCCTGCGCCATGCACCGCAGCTAAAACGCTGCGCGGCGGCTGTGCGGGTAGCGGCCGGCAGCCATGACGCGCCACCGGCGTGGCCGGGGCTGGCACACTTTCTCGAGCATCTGTTCTTCCTCGGCAATCAACGCTTCGCCCTGGACGACGGCCTGATGCGCTATGTGCAGCACCACGGCGGGCAGGTCAACGCCAGCACCCGTGAACGCAGCACCGAGTTCTTTTTCGAAGTACCGCCCGCGGCTTTTGCCGGGGGGCTTGAGCGACTGTGCCAGATGCTCGCACAGCCGCAGTTCGACCTTGAGCGGCAAGTGCGCGAACGGGAAGTGATCCATGCCGAGTTCATTGCCTGGTCGCGCAATCCACAAGCGCAGCACCAGTTTGCCTTGCTTCAGGCTGCGGGCAGCGAACATCCGCTGAGCGCGTTCCAGGCTGGCAACCGCTACAGCCTGCAGGTTCAAAATCCGGCGTTCCAGGCGGCGTTGCGCGGCTTTCACCAGCGCTTCTACCAGGCCGGGCAAATCACCTTGAGCCTGAGCGGGCCACAAAGCCTCGACGAACTGCAGGCGTTGGCGAATCGCTTCGGCCAGGTGTTCAGTCGCGGGGCAAAAGTGCAGCAATCGCTACCACCGAGCTTCTATAGCCGGGCTGCGCTGTTGATGCACAACGAACGGCAACTGGATGTGCTGTACCCGTGCGAGCAACTCCCCACAGGTTTTGAGCAGGCAGTCGATTTTCTCGCTACCTGGCTGAGCGACATCCGGCCCGGCGGCTTGCCGGCGACCTTGCGCGCGCGGGGCTGGCTGGCGCACTTCGCGTTTTCCTCGCTGTACAGCTTTGCCGGCCAGACGCTGCTGCATGCGGGCTTCAAACTCAACGACACGGCTGATGCCACGCAGGTCCAGGCGCTGTTGACTGACTGGCTGGGGTTTTTCCGCACGGCGGACCTGAGCAGCATCAATCAGGAATACGCCCGCTTGCAGCGTTGTCGCGAACTTGCCGCCAGCGCGCTGGAGCTGGCACGCCAGGACAGCACCGGGCAACGCTTCGACGCGCTGGACGCGCAAGGCTTGGCTGCGCTTGAACAGTTGCTCGAAACAATGCTCGCCGGCCAGGTAAAACCGCCTACCCACGCCTGGCAGTTGCCCGCTGCAAATCCGTTGCTGAGCGTGAAGGCGCAGACCCTCTCGGTCAGCGCCGTTCCCGAAGGCCTGACTGTCTCTCCCCTGCTACCGCCGTCGCGCGAGCATGGTGTGGTCTACCTGCGCTGGCAGCTCACCTCAGCCTTGCGTGGGCGCCTGTGGCAGGTACTTGATCGGGCGCTGCAAGCCCTGAGTGAACAGGCTGCGCAGGCTGGGGTGCAAGTGCAATTGAGCGCCTGCGACAAATACTGGCAGTTGCGCTGCGCCGGCAATGGCACCGTGGTGGGCGCAGTGATTGAACAGGCATTGGCCATCCTGCGGCAGCCGCCCAGCCAGAGCTGGACAACTGGCGCTGCCGAGCGGCCTGATACCATGCCGATCCGCGCGCTGCTCAGGCAGTTGCCGGAGCAACTACTAGGCCGCCGCGTCGACGAGCCCTTGCCGGCCTGCATAATCAGCCAGAGCGATCTGGATGCGTTGTGGGAGCATTCAACCTGGACTGGACTTTCGACCGGCTTCAGTGCCAGCCAGCAATCGGCGCTGAACCAGGCCCTAAGCGCAATGCCAGGGTGCGCTGGCAGGCATCTGCCGACCACAATCGAACCTGTGCGGCGCTGGCAAACGCTACCGCCAGCGGCCAGTGAACAGGCCTTGCTGCTGTTCTGCCCGATCGAGGACCAAGCCGCAGGCCGGCTGTTTGCCCAGCAGCTACAAGGGCCTTTCTATCAGCGCCTGCGGGTCGAACTGAACCTGGGCTACGCGGTATTCAGCGCCTTCCGACAGATCGAGGGCTGCAACGGCCTGTTGCTTGGCGTGCAGTCGCCATCGGCCAGCCATACCGAGATCATCGGGCACATCCAGGCATTGCTCGATAACCTGCCCGCCACACTGAGCTGCAACCCTGCAGATAAACAGGCCCTCGCCGCCCAGTTCGACGAAGCGGCGATGACCAACAACGAGGTTGCCGAATGGGCCTGGCAGGCGCATCTGGCCGGCCATCGCCAGCCGCGGCTGAGCGATCTGCAAGCGGCGATCCTGGCGGTCGAAACGCCGCAGCTGAAGCACCTGGCCCGCCAGGTAAGCCAGGCCGAACACGGCTGGCTGTGCCTGGCCAACGGCCCGGCGCCCAGCGAAAACTGGCACTGATGCAGGCGATCCTTACCGTCCCGGTAACGGCGTTTATCTTAGATTTAACCATTCGGTCCGTATTTTTTTAGTAAGATAGCGCAATCTTGGCTATGGAACCCCTCACCTGGAGGGTGGACTAAATAAGTAGCTGACAACCCCCAGACCTATCCGGAAGGAGTAATCCCATGTGGACCAAACCTGCTTACACTGACCTGCGTATCGGCTTTGAAGTGACCATGTATTTCGCAAGCCGCTGAACCTGCTTGCGGTACAACGCCTCGGCCCGCCGGGGCGTTTTTATTTCAGGACGCGGCAGGAGTGGCCATGTACATCCAGATTCTAGGTTCCGCCGCCGGTGGCGGTTTTCCCCAGTGGAACTGCAACTGCGCCAACTGCAAAGGCTTTCGCGACGGCAGCCTGCGCGCCACGGCGCGCACCCAGTCATCGATTGCCCTGTCTGACGACGGCATCCACTGGGTGCTGTGCAACGCCTCGCCGGACATCCGCGCACAGCTGCAAAGCTTTGCCCCGATGCAGCCGGCCCGGGCCCTGCGCGACACCGGCATCAATGCCATCGTCCTGCTCGACAGCCAGATCGACCACACCACCGGCCTGCTCAGCCTGCGCGAAGGCTGCCCGCACCAGGTCTGGTGCACCGACATGGTCCATCAGGACCTGAGCACTGGTTTCCCGCTGTTCACCATGCTCAGCCACTGGAACGGTGGCCTGCAGTGGCAGCGCATCGAGCTCGAAGGCAGCTTCGTCATCGATGCCTGCCCGAACCTGCGCTTCACCCCCTTCCCGCTGCGTAGCGCCGCACCGCCCTACTCACCGCACCGCTTCGACCCACACCCGGGTGACAACCTCGGGCTGATGGTCGAAGACCTGCGCACCGGCGGCAAGCTGTTCTACGCCCCGGGCCTGGGCCAGGTCGACGGCAAATTGTTGCAGATGATGAGCGACGCCGACTGCCTGCTGGTCGACGGCACCCTCTGGGAGGATGATGAAATGCAGCGCCGCGGTGTCGGCACCCGCACCGGCCGCGAGATGGGCCACCTGGCGCAGAACGGCCCGGGCGGCATGCTCGAGGTACTGGAAGGCTTCCCGCGTCAGCGCAAGGTGCTTATCCACATCAACAACACCAACCCGATTCTCGATGAGGATTCGGCCGAACGCGCCGAATGCGTACGCCGCGGCGTCGAAGTGGCCTTCGACGGCATGAGCATCACCCTCTAGGAGCCGACATGAGCGACGCCAAACCGCTGTCCCCCGCCGAATTCGAACAGGCCCTGCGCGCCAAGGGCGCCTATTACCACATTCATCACCCCTACCATGTGGCGATGTATGAAGGCCGCGCGAGCCGCGAGCAGATCCAGGGCTGGGTGGCCAACCGTTTCTATTACCAGGTCAACATCCCGATGAAAGACGCCGCGATCCTGGCCAACTGCCCGGACCGCGAAATCCGCCGCGAGTGGATTCAGCGCCTGCTCGACCATGACGGCGCCCCTGGCGAAGACGGCGGCATCGAAGCCTGGCTGCGCCTGGGCCAGGCGGTCGGCCTCGATCCGCAGCAGCTGCGTTCCCAGGAACTGGTGCTGCCTGGCGTGCGTTTTGCCGTGGATGCCTACGTCAACTTCGCCCGCCGCGCCAGTTGGCAAGAGGCCGCCAGCAGCTCGCTGACCGAGCTGTTCGCCCCGCAGATCCATCAGTCGCGGCTCGACAGCTGGCCGCAGCACTACCCATGGATCGACCCGGCCGGCTATGAGTACTTCCGCACTCGCCTGGGCCAGGCCCGGCGTGACGTCGAGCATGGGCTGGCGATTACCCTGCAGCACTACACTACAGTTGAAGGCCAGCAGCGCATGCTGGAGATCCTGCAGTTCAAGCTGGACATCCTCTGGAGCATGCTCGATGCCATGAGCATGGCTTACGAACTGAACCGCCCGCCCTATCACAGTGTCACCAGCGAAAGGGTCTGGCACAAAGGAATCGCCCTATGAGTTTTAATCGCGCGCAAGTTCCGGCCTGGCGCCCGGGCTATCGCTTCCAGTACGAGCCGGCGCAAAAGGGCCATGTGCTGTTGTACCCGGAAGGGATGATCAAGCTCAACGACAGCGCTGCGCTGATCGGCGGGCTGATCGACGGCCAGCGCGATGTCGCTGCGATCATCGCCGAGCTGGACAAGCAGTTCCCTGGCGTACCTGAGCTCGGTGACGACATCGAGCAGTTCATGGAGGTGGCCCGTGCCGAACACTGGATCAGCCTTGCCTGAATTGCCGGCAAAACCTGACGTCGGCCTGCCGCTGTGGCTGCTCGCCGAGCTGACCTACCGTTGCCCGCTGCAGTGCCCGTACTGCTCCAACCCCCTGGACTTCGCCGCCCAGGGCCAGGAGCTGAGCACCGCGCAGTGGTTCAAGGTGATGGCCGAAGCGCGGGAGATGGGCGCCGCGCAACTGGGCTTTTCCGGCGGTGAGCCGCTGGTGCGCCAGGACCTGGCCGAACTGATCGGCGAGGGCCGGCGCCTGGGTTACTACACCAACCTGATCACCTCCGGCATCGGCCTCACCGAACAGAAGATCGCCACCTTCAAAGAGGCCGGGCTGGACCATATCCAGATCAGCTTCCAGGCCAGCGACGAGCAGGTGAACAACCTGCTGGCCGGCTCGAAGAAGGCCTTCGCGCAAAAGCTGGAAATGGCCCGCGCGGTAAAAGCCCATGGCTACCCGATGGTGCTGAACTTCGTCACCCATCGGCACAATATCGACAAGATCGACCGCATCATCGAGCTGTGCGTGGCCCTGGAAGCCGACTTCGTCGAGCTGGCCACTTGTCAGTTCTATGGCTGGGCGCACCTGAACCGCGTCGGCCTGCTGCCGACCCGCGCCCAGCTCGAACGCGCCGAGCGCATCACCAACGAGTACCGGGCCAAACTGCAAGCCGCCGGCAACCCGTGCAAGCTGATCTTCGTCACCCCGGACTATTACGAAGAGCGCCCCAAGGCCTGCATGAACGGCTGGGGCAGCGTGTTTCTCACCGTCACCCCGGACGGCACCGCCCTGCCCTGCCATGGCGCCCGGCAGTTACCGGTGCAGTTTCCCAATGTGCGCGACCACAGCATGCAGCACATCTGGTACGACTCGTTCGGGTTCAATCGCTTTCGCGGTTATGACTGGATGCCCGAGCCGTGCCGTTCCTGCGACGAAAAGGAGAAAGACTTCGGCGGCTGCCGCTGCCAGGCCTTCATGCTCACCGGCGACGCCAGCAATGCCGACCCGGTTTGCGCCAAGTCGGCCGAGCACGGCATCATCCTCAAGGCGCGTGAAGACGCCGAGCATGCCCATCAGACCATCGACGAGCTGACCTTCCGTAATGAGCGAAACTCCCGTGTCATTGTCCGCGGCTGAGCGCTTCAGCGCCGAACAGGCGGTCGCCGCCGGTACCGACTTTGCCGAGCTGCGGGTTGCCGCCCAAGGCCTGTTCTGGAACGAGTTTCGCCCCAGCGACGGCGCCTGCCGGATCTGGCTCTGGCGCGATGGCCAGGCCCGCTGCCTGACGCCCAATGGCTTCAGCGTGCGCAGCCGGGTGTATGAGTACGGTGGCGGCAGCTTCTGCCTGAGCGACGATGGCTTGGTGTTCGTCAACGAGGCCGACCAGCAGCTCTATTGCCAGGACCTTGACGGCGGATTACCGCAACCTCTAACTGCGGGCGTGAAACGTTACGGCGACCTGCGCTGGGCCAATGGCCAGGTGCTGGCAGTGGAAGAAAGCCATGGCCCCGGAGCGGTCGAGCATCGCCTGGTGGCCATCGTCAAGGGTAGCCGTGAAGTACTGGCCGAAGGCGCCGACTTCTACGCCGCGCCCACCCTCAGCGCCGATGGCTCGCGCCTGGCCTGGATAGAATGGAGCCGCCCCGAGCAACCATGGACCGCAACCCGCTTGCTGTGTTGCCAGCGCCAGGCCGATGGCCGCTGGAGCACACCGCGCTGTATCGCCGGTGAACAAGGCCCGCAACAATCCCTGCAGCAACCGCACTTTGATACCGGCGGCCGCCTGTATTGCCTGTCCGACCGCAACGGCTACTGGCAGCCCTGGGGCGAAACCGTCGCAGGCTGGAGCGCATTGCCGGCCGCCGCTGCCGACCACGCCGGCGCGCCCTGGCAACTGGGCGCCAGCACCTGGCTGGCGCTGGATCAGCAACACTACCTGGCCAGCTGGTTCGAAAACGGCTTCAGTCGTTTAGGCATCTGTCATGCCGACGGTTCGGTAGAAGACTACAGCGCGAACTACAACCGCTTCCGCTGCCTAGACCTCGACGAGCAGCACATCTATGCCATTGCCGCGTCGGCCATCAGCCCACCTGCGGTTATCGCCATCAACCGCCAGAGTCATCAGGTGCAGGTGTTGGCAGGCGGTGCCTTGCCGCTGCCGGCCGAACGCATCAGCCGCCCGCAGGCCCTGCGCTACCCCAGTGGCGATGGTTTCGCTCATGGTTTCTTCTACCCGGCCATGAACGGTGAGGCGCAGCCGCCACTGCTGGTGTTCATCCATGGCGGGCCGACCTCGGCCTGCTACCCGGTGCTCGACCCGCGCATCCAGTACTGGGCCCAGCGCGGTTTTGCCGTGGCCGACCTCAATTACCGAGGCAGCAGCAGCTATGGCCGCGACTATCGCCAGGCCCTGCACCTGCGCTGGGGCGAGATTGACGTCGAAGATGCCTGCGCCGTGGTCAGGCACCTGGCCGAACGCAAGCTGATCGACCCGCAGCGCGCGTTCATCCGTGGCGGCAGCGCTGGCGGCTACACCACCCTCTGCGCCCTGGCGTTCCATGATGTATTCCGCGCCGGTGCCAGCCTCTACGGCGTCAGCGACCCGCAGGCGCTGGCCCGCGCCACGCACAAATTCGAAGGCGATTACCTGGACTGGCTGATCGGCGACCCGGTAGCCGACGCCGAACGTTACCAGCAGCGCACGCCGTTGCTGCACGCCGCCAACATCAAGGTGCCGGTGATCTTCTTCCAGGGTGAGCTGGATGCCGTGGTGGTGCCGGAACAGACCCGTTCGATGCTGGATGCATTGAAAGCCAACGGCATTCGCGCCGAAGGGCATTTCTACCCATCGGAGCGTCACGGTTTTCGTACCGCGAGCAACCTGGCGCATGCGCTGGAAGAGGAATGGAAGTTCTATCGGCGGGTGCTGGAGGGCAGTTAGATCGCTATCGCGACCCGACTTGACCCGCGATTGGCCTCACCGCTTGGCGATGATATACACCGCATGCACGATGCCCGGAATGTACCCCAGCAACGTCAGCAGGATGTTCAGCCAGAAGGCGCCGCCGAAGCCGACCTGCAGGAACACACCCAGCGGCGGCAGGAGAATGGCGATGATGATGCGAATAAAATCCATTGGGCAGCTCCCTTCAAAGATGTACTAGAACTGACTCTAGCGCGGCACCAGGGTTCCACTCGTTGGCAGCAGACAAAAAAACGCCCCAAGCCAAAAACAACAGGCCCGGGGCGATGCGCAGGAACGCGAGACGGTTCGGAAAATTCGTTAACGCGATGTATTGATCAGGCCGTGGCCTCGCGTCGCTGGTTCTGCTGCGCGGCATGCACGCGGGCAAAGGCCCGGGCCAGGCGCAACAGCATTTCGTCGATGTTGCCCTTGCTCACCGTCAGTGCCGGCGAAAAGCGCAACACGTCGGCTTGCGGGGCATTGAGCAGCAGGCCTTCGTGCAAGGCAGCCTGGACCAGCTCGCCCGCATTGTCTTCACTCAGTTGCAGCGCCCAGAGCAGCCCCTGGCCACGCACCTCGACCTGGCCATAGCGGCCGGCCAACCGGCTCAGGCCATCGCGCAGGTGCCGCCCGGAATCCTGCACATGCTCGAAGAAGCCCGCCTCCAGCACGGTCTGCAGTACCGCCAGGCCTGCCGCAGTCATCAGTGCATTGCCATGGTGGCTGCCCTCCAGCTCGCCGGGCGCGGCGCAGCAGGCACTGCCACGGGCCAGCAGGGCCGCCAAGGGCACGCCGCCACCCAGGCCCTTGCCGAGGGTGAGGATATCGGCACGTACGCCGTACAGCTGTTCGGCGAGCATCGCCCCGCAGCGGCCGACGCCGGTCTGCACTTCATCGAGAATCAGCAGGATGCCCAGCTCGCGGCACAGCCGCTCGACGCCCTGCAGGTACGCCTGGGTCGCCGGAATCACCCCGGCTTCGCCCTGGATCGGTTCGAGCATGATCGCCACGGTGCGCGAGTCGACCGCCGCGTGCAGCGCTTCAAGGTCGTTGAACGGCACCTTGCTGAAGCCCGGCAACCCCGGCTCGCAGCGATTGCACGGCGACGGGTCGGAAGCCGACAGCGCGCCCAGGCTGCGGCCATGGCAGCTCTGGCTGGCGGTGATGATGTGGAAGGCGCCGTTGCGATGCAACTGGCCCCATTTGCGCGCCAGCTTGATCGCCCCTTCACAGGCTTCGGCACCGCTGTTGAGAAGATAGGCCTGATCGCTGCCGGTGCTTTCGCACAGTTGGTTGACCAGATTCAACAGGCCGCGGTTATGAAAACCGGCACCCGGATTGATCAGCGCCTGGGCCTGGCTGCCCAAGGCTTTGACCAGCACACTGGGGCTGTGGCCGAGGCTGTTGACTGCACAGCCCTGGGTGAAGTCCAGGTAAGCGTGGCCTTCACTGTCCCATAACCACGAACCCTGGCCGCGAACGAACACCTGGGGCGCTCGCGCTACCGCCGGCATCAGGCATTCCCGCGACAGATCTTCTACCGGTTGCGCAGCGAGCTTGCGCTCGGCCACGGCCGGAGCCGGGCGGCGCAGGTTGAACAGGTTCATGCGCGCAGCCCCTCGAGCGGCAGACCAAGCAAACGCGCGCTCCAGTCTTCGACCTGACCGGTGCGCATGCGCTTGATGGCGATATCGCGCCAGCGAGACGAGAGGGCCGGACAATCCACCAGCTTTTTCAAACCTGCATGCTCCAGAGGTTCACGGTAAAAAGTGCGTAGCGCCCAAGCCACGGTCAGGCCCGGATAACTGCGTTGAATCAGTTCAAAAGGCTCGTCGGCGCTGACGAAACCAGGCCTGAGCACCCGGTAGAACCAGCCACAGCGGCCACTGTCCTGGGCCTGTTGCGGCAGGTTCGGCAAACCCCAGCGATGGCTCAGGCGATAGCACGGCGAACGCGGCTGGCTGATCTGCAACAGCGCCCCGCCCCAGCGGAACATGTCGCCCAGGCAGACCTGATGTTCATCCAGGCCGTGGGTCGAGAGGTTTTCGCCAAAACCCGGGGCGCGCCAGTCGATCTGTGGATAACGTTGCCGCCACCAGGCGTAATGCTCGGCCGGGTAGTGGTGCAAGGCCCGTTCGGGGCCGGTATGAAAGCGTGGGTCGCCGTGTTCGTCGCTACCCAACCCTTGCGGCCATAACCACAAGCGTCTTGCAACCTCCTGCTTATCGATATCAGTCAACAAGCCATGCCCGAGGTTTTTTGCCTTGCCTATGTAAACGCCATCCACATACACGGTATTCATCGCGCCTTCTGGCCCTGTAAACCTTGTGAATACGGGATAGACTAGGCTTCCTGGCGGCTAACGGCCATTTGGTTTTTCGAGCATTTTTGATAAGTATCAGTTATGGATTTTCGCCAACTGCGTTATTTCGTCGCGGTGTATGAAGAGGGCCACGTCGGCCGGGCCGCCGAGCGCCTGTCGCTGTCGCAACCGGCGCTGTCACAGCAGATCCGCCAGCTTGAACAGAACCTCGATGTCAGCCTGTTCGAGCGCGGCAACAAGCGCCTGCTGCCGACCCTGGCCGCGCACACCCTGTACAACCACGCCCTGCCCTTGCTCGATGGCCTGCAGCGGGCCCGTGAGGCCCTGCGCAATTTCAAGGGCCAGTCGTTGCGCACCTTGGCCATCGGCGTGCTGCAAACCGTGCGGCCAAGCCTGGTGCCGCAACTGCTAGACCGGGTGCGCAAGGCGCAGCCGCACCTGGTGGTGCAGATCTATGAGCTGTCGGGGCTGGAGATCGAGCGGCGCCTGCTCAATGGCAGCCTGGACATCGGCATCAGCTACCTGCCGCCGCGCCAGCCCGGCCTGCATGGGCTGTTACTGTACGAAGACGAGCTGCAACTGGTCATCCCCAACACCCACCCCTTGCGCGAATTCAAGAAGGTATCGCTCAAGCAGGCCGCCGAATTGCCGATGCTGCTGCTCGGCGAAGAATTTCAGGTGCGGCAGATCTGGCAGTCGCAACTGGCCAACCTCGGCCGGCGCCCGCAAGTGCAGGCGGAAATGAACAACATGGGCGGGATTCTCGACAGCCTCGCGCACACCTCGCTGGCAACGGTACTGCCCGGGCGCGCCAAGGAAGTGGTCGAAGATGACCAGGACTTGTTGTGGAAGCCATTGAGCGAACCACGGGTGCCGCTGAAGATCGGCCTGGTGTTTCGCGATGCGCAGCGCCAGCAAGCCTCGGTGGAGTTGCTGCGCAACCTGCTGGAAGAAGAAGCCGACCCGCGCCAGATCGGCGTGTCGCCGCTGGATGTACTGGGCTGAGGTCAAATCGCAGGCAAAAGAAAACCCCGCCGAAGCGGGGCTTTGCAGACTGTTTCCCTGACATCCTTTTCGCCCCGCCATCCTGGCAGGAATCCTTCGTGTCCGTGTTCTGTACTTTGCGCTTCCTGCGCTACGTCCATGTGAGAAGATTAACTGTGGATCCAATCTTCCGATAGAGGCGAAAAGTCACCACGTCATGTAAGAGAATGCTTACAAACAACTATTACGCTTAAAACTGCGCCGCATCCAGCAGGTACAGCGACTCGCTACCGGCTTTGACCGAAGCGCTCAGCGAGTGAATCCGCGGCAGCAGACGGGCGAAATAGAAGCGTGCGGTGCCCAGCTTGCTGGCGTAAAAATCGTCCTCGCCTTGCTTGGCCAGGGCGGTCCGGGCCATCAACGCCCACATGTAGGCATAAGCGGTATAGCCAAACGCCTGCAGGTATTCAACAGACGCCGCGCCGATTTCATTCGGGTTGCTCTTGGCCCGGTCGAGTACCCAGGCGGTCAGGTCGTCGAGGTTGTCGAGGGCGGCATTCAGCGGTTTGACGAATTCGCCCAGCTCGCTGCCAGCACTGGCGGTGAAGTGGCGGATCTCGTCGGCGAACAACTTGTACAGCGCGCCGCCGCTACCAACCACCTTACGCCCCATCAGGTCGAGGGCCTGGATGCCGTTGGTGCCTTCGTAGATCTGGGTGATGCGCACATCGCGCACCAGTTGCTCCTGGCCCCATTCACGAATGTAACCGTGGCCACCGAACACTTGCTGGCCATGCACCGCCGACTCCAGGCCGAGGTCGGTGAGAAATGCCTTGGCCACCGGCGTCAGCAAGGCCACCAGATCTTCACCGCGCTTGCGGGTCTGGGCGTCTTCGCTGAACTTGGCGGTATCGAGCTGCATCGCCACATAGGTGGAGAACGCACGCCCCCCTTCGTTGAGGGCCTTCATGGTCAGCAGCATGCGCCGCACATCAGGGTGGACGATGATCGGGTCGGCGACCTTGTCCTTGGCTTGCGGGCCGGTTGGCGAGCGGCTCTGCAGGCGGTCGCGGGCATATTCGATGGCGTTCTGGTAGGAGCGCTCGGCCGAGGCCAGGCCCTGGATACCAACGCCCAGGCGCTCGTAGTTCATCATGGTGAACATCGCCGCCAGGCCCTTGTTCGGCTCGCCGACCAGGTAACCGACCGCTTCATCGAAGTTCATCACACAGGTGGCCGAGGCCTGGATGCCCATCTTGTGCTCGATCGAGCCGCAAGTGGCCGGGTTGCGCGCGCCCAGGCTGCCATCGGCATTGACCAGGACCTTCGGTACCAGGAACAGGGAAATGCCCTTCGGCCCGGCAGGGGCGTCCGGCAACTTGGCCAGCACCAGGTGGATGATGTTCTCGGTGAGGTCGTGCTCGCCACCGGTGATGAAGATCTTCGTGCCGCTGACCTTGTAGCTGCCGTCCGCCTGAGGCTCGGCCTTGGTGCGGATGATGCCCAGGTCGGTGCCGGCGTGCGGCTCGGTCAGGCACATGGAGCCGGCCCAGATACCGGCGTACATGTTCGGCAGGTACTTTTCCTTGAGCTCTTCACTGGCGTGGGCGTTGATCGACAGGCAGGCACCGGCAGTCAGCATCGGGTACAGGCCGAACGCCAGGCTGGACGAGTTGACCATCTCCTCGACCTGGGCCGAGATCACCTTGGGCATGCCCATGCCGCCGTAGGCCGGGTCGCCACCGACGCCCACCCAGCCGCCTTCGGCGTAGGTCTGGTAGGCCTCGATGAAACCGGCCGGGGTGCTCACCGCACCGTTGTCCCAGTGGCAGCCTTCTTCATCGGCGCTGCGGCTCAGCGGCGCGATGCTCTTGCTGGTGACCTTGCCGGCTTCTTCGAGCACTGCCAGCGCGGTTTCTTCGTCGACCACTTCGGCCAGGCCCGGCAACTGCGCCCAAAGCTTGGACACCTCGAAGACTTCATTGAGGACGAAGCGCATATCGCGCAGGGGCGCTTTATAGTCAGCCATGGCTACCTCTCACACTAGAGTCGGGGACGGCCCGCAGGCCGCATCACTGTTATGCAAGCAGTGTAACCGAACAACTTTTGTGACACATAGGGTCATCTGGCGACTGTATAGTCTATTTCGGTCACACCATGCGTACGGCACCACGCTTGGCCTGTACACCGTAGGCGACGACACAGTTACGCCCGGCACCTTTGGCGCTGTACAAGGCCTGGTCGGCGGACTTGAGCACTTCGTCGGGTGAGCGATGATCGGCCAGACGCTCGCTGACGCCGATACTGATGGTCACCGAAACGCTTGAGGCCGCCGACGCACCACGGCGCTGGCGCCCTTGCTGGTCGTCCTGGGGGCGGCTGTCCTGATTGCGCAACTGGATGTTGTAGTTAGCGATCACCTCGCGCACGGCCTCAAGGTGCGGCATGCACTCCTCGATGCTCTTGCCGGCGAACACCACGGCAAATTCCTCACCGCCATAGCGATAGGCCCGACCACCGCCGGTAACTTTGGACAGCTTGCTGGCCACCAGGCGCAACACCTGGTCACCGACGTCGTGGCCATGGGTGTCGTTGAATTTCTTGAAGTGGTCGACGTCGGTCATCGCCAGCACATAGTTGCGCCCCAGGCGCTGCATGCGTTCGTTGAGCGCGCGGCGGCCGGGCAAGCCGGTCAGCTCATCGCGGAAGGCCATCTGATAAGCCTCGTGGGACACCGCTGCGGCAATCATCAGCATCACCTGGCTGCACATGATGTTCAGGGTGAACGGCAGGATGAAAGTCTTGGGCAGCATCCAGAAGATACCGATCAGGCCGATCAACTGCGCGGCATGCAACGGCCGTGGCTGGCGCAGGTACTGCACCACCAACAGGATGAAGGCGCAGAAGAACACCGGGTAGGCCAGCTGGATCAGGCTCATCCACTGGCCGTGCAGCGATGGCCAGCGGATCTCCGCCAGCCAGCTCAGCAGCGCCTGCGGGAAACTCTGCTCCAGGCCCAGGGCGACGCTGCCCACGGCCAGCAGTACGGCGAAGCGCGCGACCATGTCCTGGAACAGGTGGGTACGCTCCTGCCAGGCGCCATACAGGGCAAACATCAGCGGCAACAGCAGGCAAACCAGGTGGAACACCACCGCCGCGTCTTCGCGCACGCGACCGTTGTCGCGGTAGAAGTCGGTCTGGGTGTCGAGGAGAAAGTAGGCGATGTACACCGTGAGCATCAGAAACAGTTCGCGCTGACGACGGTACACGGCGCAATAGGCGCCGCCGAGCAACAGGACCAGAGTAGGCAGGACATTGAACAGTGAGGTGAAAAAGACGCTGAGGTCTCTCACATAAGCGGCCGCGAGCCCCGACACCAGCAAACAGACTGATGGCAGGAAGTGGCTCAGGCGTACAGCGGATAAACGAAACAAGGGTAATCTCCGACCCGGCAGATCAATAATGGCATTGTGCCTTAATGTATCGGCAGCGCACATGAATAGATGAATGCACTTGGTCGGTGGGAGCAGGCTTGCCTCGCGATAGCATTCTGTCAGCTACCTCACATCGCGGGGCAAGCCCGCTCCCACAGAAAACAAAAGGCAAAAAAAACGCCTGCCGGTGAGGGCAGGCGTTTTTCCTTACAGCCTTTGAATCAGTACGAGAGACCGAAGTGCTCTTCGTTCATGTCCATCAGGTTGTTGGCGCCCGACAGCATGGTTGCGACATGCGTGCGGGTACGCGGCAGAATGCGCTGGAAGTAGAAACGCGCGGTCTGCAGCTTGGCGGTGTAGAAGGCTTCTTCAGTGGTGCCGGCAGCCAGCTTCTCGGTAGCCAGGCGCGCCATGTCGGCCCAGAAGTAGGCAAGGCAGGCGTAACCGGAGTACATCAGGTAGTCCACCGAAGCGGCGCCGACTTCTTCGCGGTCTTTCATTGCAGCCATACCGACCTTCATGGTCAGCTCGCCCCACTCTTTGTTCAGCTGGGCCAGCGGTGCGACGAACTCGCTGATCGCCTCGTTGCCTTCGTTGCCCTGGCAGAACTTGTGCACGATCTTGGTGAAGCCCTTGAGCGCTTCGCCCTGGGTCATCAGTACTTTACGGCCGAGCAGGTCCAGCGCCTGGATGCCGGTGGTGCCTTCGTACAGCATCGAGATGCGGCTGTCGCGAACGTTCTGCTCCATGCCCCACTCGGCGATGAAGCCGTGGCCGCCGTAGATCTGTACGCCGTGGTTGGCTGCTTCGAAGCCGACTTCAGTCATGAACGCCTTGGCGATCGGCGTCATGAAGGCCAGCAGTGCGTCGGCTTTCTTCTTCTCTTCTTCGTCCTGGCTGTACTTGACGATGTCCACCTGCTTGGCGGTGAAGTAGACCATGGCGCGGTTGCCTTCGGCGAACGCCTTCATGGTCAGCAGCATGCGACGTACGTCCGGGTGGACGATGATCGGGTCAGCGGCTTTGTCCGGCGCTTTCGGGCCAGTCAGCGAGCGCATTTGCAGGCGGTCGCGAGCGTATTTCAGGCCGCCCTGGAACGCCACTTCAGCGTGGGCCAGGCCTTGCAGCGCGGTACCCAGGCGAGCAGTGTTCATGAAGGTGAACATGCAGTTCAGGCCTTTGTTGGCCGGGCCGATCAGGTAGCCGGTAGCGGCGTCGAAGTTCATCACGCAGGTGGCGTTGCCGTGGATGCCCATCTTGTGTTCGATCGAGCCACAGGAAACGGCGTTGCGCTCACCGACAGTGCCTTCGGCGGTCGGCAGGAACTTCGGCACGATGAACAGCGAAATGCCTTTGGTGCCAGCAGGAGCATCGGGCAGGCGGGCCAGGACGATGTGGACGATGTTGTCGGCCATGTCGTGCTCACCGGCCGAGATGAAGATCTTGGTGCCGGTAACTTTGTAGGAACCATCAGCCTGAGGTTCGGCCTTGGTGCGCAGCATGCCCAGGTCGGTACCGCAGTGTGGCTCGGTCAGGCACATGGTGCCGGTCCATTCGCCGGATACCAGCTTGGTCAGGTAGGTCTCCTGCTGCTCGGCGGTGCCGTGCTCGGAGATGGTGTTCATCGCGCCGTGGGACAGGCCAGGGTACATGCCCCACGACCAGTTCGACTCGCCAACCATTTCGCTGACCGCCAGGCCCAGCGACTCAGGCAGGCCCTGACCGCCGTGCTCGACGTCATGGGCCAGGCTCGGCCAGCCACCTTCGACGAACTGCTTGTAGGCTTCCTTGAAGCCGGATGGGGTTTTTACGCCCGACTCGCTCCAGGTGCAGCCTTCAAGGTCACCGACACGGTTCAGCGGGGCCAGTACCTGTTCACAAAACTTGGCGCCTTCCTCGAGGATGGCGTCAACCATGTCCGGGGTGGCGTCCTGGCAAGCCGGCAGGCTCTGATAATGCGCTTCGTAGCCGAGCAGCTCGTCACGAACGAAGCGAATATCACGCAAGGGGGCTTTGTAATCAGGCATAGCGATGAACCTCTGCTGATGAATCCTGGATAGGGAGACCGCGATATACCGACCAGCTCTAGGCGGCTTTCGGTCAAACAGTTGTTTGAAACATACGTTTACGCCGAAAACTTGTCAAGCATCAAGCAAAGGGCAGTTCGGCCATGCCAGACTGCGCGATTGCCCTGGCCAAATACCCCGCAAACGCGCAGCCGAGCGCCGGCCTGCAAGGCCAAGGCGCTGATACATAAAGACTAGTTGAAGGCGCGCAGAGGGCGAGCCGCAGGGGGTCAGGCGTAGGTATCGATCAGGGTGCCGAGCATTTCGTCCGATGCTTTGGCCACTTTGACACCAAGTTCGACCTGATGCTTGCCCAGCGCCATCTCGACGCTGCTGGTGGCCAGGTCCATCTGCTGGCTGCGATCGACCGCACGCAGGCGCTCGGCCTGATAGTCGCTGGACTGGCTGGTGGCGGCACGCTCGACGGTGGTGTTGGCGATCTGGCTGGCGGCCTGATCGACGCGGTTCTGCCCGGCCTGAATGGCGCCGAGCCCTGCGTAGTAGACTGAGTTGCCCGAGATTTCCATGTCGAAACTCCATGACGCTGACGGCGAACAGCCTCTATTGAAGCAGACTTGCCAACAAAAGGCCCGTTGAAAACACTAATGGCACTGTGCCTTACGATAGACGAGCGTCAGTCCAGCAGGTCCAGTTGCAAGTGCGCGGCCACCGCTTCAGCGCTGACCTGCTTGAGCTTCGGCACCCGCCCGAGGCACGGCGCCGGTAAACGTTCGGCGAGGCTGGCGAGGTTTTCCTCCAGGCGCGAGGTGCGCGGGTCGACAATGTTGGCCACCCAGCCAGCCAGTTGCAGGCCGTCGCGGGCAATGGCTTCAGCCGTCAGCAAGGCGTGGTTAATGCAGCCCAGACGTACGCCGACCACAAGGATCACCGGCAGCTTCAGGGCCACGGCCAGGTCCGACAGATTGGCCTGGTCGGACAGCGGCACGCGCCAGCCGCCAGCACCTTCGATCAGGGTGAAATCAGCGCCTTGGGCCAGCACCTCGCGCATCGGCGTCAACAAGGCCTGCACGCTCAGGGCGATACCGGCCTCGCGCGCCGCCAGGTGCGGGGCAATGGCCGGCGCGAAGGCGAACGGGTTGACCTGCTCGTAGGGCAGCTTGAGCGAACTTTCGGCGATCAGCGCCATGGCATCGGCGTTGCGCAGGCCCTGGCTGCTGGCCTCGCAACCGGACGCCACCGGCTTGGCACCGAGGGTGCTCAGGCCGGCCAGGTGCGCGGCGTGCAGCAGGCCGGCGGCGATGGTGGTCTTGCCGACGTCGGTGTCGGTCCCTGCAATGAAATAGGCCGGGTTCATCTCAATCCCCTTCTACCGGCGGCTTTTGCAGTACACCGTAGACCACCTGGTAGGTCGCCGGTAGTCCTTGCGGCTGGCGGAAGCGCTCATAGGCCTGCAATAGCCCCTGCATGCGCGCGCGTCCGGTCAGGCCTGCCGGACGGCCGGGGTTGAGGTTGTGGGCGCCGAGGGCCTTGAGTTCGTGGGTCAGGCTGCGTACATCCGGGTAGTGCAACACATGGGGCCGGGCCTGCAGGCTCAGCACCTGCAGCTCACTTTCGCCGCACAGGCGCTGATAGTCCTCAAGGCGCCGGAAGCGATTGACGTGCACCAGGCCATCGACCGCCTGCCAGCTTTCGCGCAGTTCATGCAGGGTGCCGACGCAGAGGCTGGCGAACGCCAGTACGCCACCCGGTTGCAGCACGCGCCGGGCCTCGCTGAGCACGGCACGAAAATCGCCGCACCATTGCACCGCCAGGCTGGTGAAAATCAACTCGACACTGGCGTCGCGCAGCGGCAAGCGCTCGGCATCGCCAGCTACATAATGATGCGCCCCGCCCTGCTCGCGGGCGTGCTCGAGCATGCCTTTGGCGATGTCCACGGCGATACCGGCGGCTTGGGGAAAACGGCTGTTCAGGGCGCGACTGAAGTAGCCGGTGCCACTGCCCAGGTCCAGCCAGCGTTGCGGTTCAAGTGCACCCGGCAACTGCTCAAGCAGCGCAGTACCTACCGCGCGCTGCAGTTCGGCGACGCTGTCGTAGCTGGCGGCGGCGCGGGAGAACGACGCAGCAACCTGGCGTTTATCGGGCAAGGCGCCGGGCAGGCCCGGCAGGGAAAGATCAGTCATCGCCACTCTCATGTACAAAGGCCTTGATTGCTGCCGCCAACTCATGAGGTGTTTCCATCACAAAACCATGAGCACTGTCTTCCAGCAGCCCGACTTCCACGTCGGGCAGAATCTCCAGCAACTCGCCGGCGACCTCCGCCGGCACCAGCTCGTCACGCCCGGCAAACAGGTGCAACTGCGGGCCGCCATAAGCTTGCACAGCCTTCCGGGTATCGAGCTGGCCGAGCACCTGCAACCCCGCCACCAGTTCCTCGGGGGCCGGCGCGGGCATGCAGGCGCTGAGCAACCGGGCCAGGCTGCGCGGCTCTTGCGCGCCCTGGCTGCACAGCGAAACAAAGCGCTTGAGGGTGACCTGGGTGTGATAACGGCAGCCTTCGAGGAAGGTCTGGAAGGTATCCACCGCCATACCGTGCGGCCAGCCTGGGCGCGAAACAAAACTGAGGTTGCTGCCCAGGGTGATCAAGCCATGGCAGTCATCGCCTCGGCGAGCAGCGAGCTCTGCGGCGAGCATGCCGCCCAGCGACCAGCCACCCAGCCAGGCATGGCGTGGCAGTTGCCGGTCGAGCTTGTCGAGCCAGTCTTCGGGGTTGCTCGACACTTGGCTGGGCAAGGCCTGGATCTCGACCCGCAAACCGGGGTCGATGGCCCGTAGGGTCGCCACCAGCGGTTGCAAGGCGGAGCTGCCCAGGCCCCAGCCCGGCAACAGGATCAGATGATTACGCATCAGCAAGCTCCAGCAGCGGATAACAGTCAGCCAATGCATTCAACAATAGCTGCACCTGCGCCGCGCTGTGCGCCGCACTCAGGGTCACGCGCAGCCGCGCACTGCCGGTAGGCACCGTGGGTGGGCGGATCGCGGTCACCAGCAAGCCGCGCTCGCGCAGCAGCTGCGACAGGCGCAAAGCGCGCGCGCTGTCGCCGATCAGGATCGGCTGGATTGGCGTGAAGCTGTCCATCAACTGCAGGCCAATCTGCTCGGCGCCGCGGCGAAACTGCTGGATCAACGCCGCCAGGTGCTCACGTCGCCAGTGTTCGCTGCGCAGCAGTTCCAGGCTGCGCAGGGTGGCGCAGGCCAGCGCCGGTGGCTGGCTGGTGGTATAGATGTAGGGCCGGGCGAACTGGATCAGGCATTCGATCAGCTCTTCGCTGCCCGCCACGAAAGCACCTGCGGTACCGCAAGCCTTGCCCAGCGTACCGATCAGCACCGGCACCTGTTCAAGACCCAGGCCGAAATGCTCGACGATGCCGCCGCCGTTGCGTCCCAAGGTACCCAGGCCATGGGCGTCGTCGACCATCAGCCAGGCGTCGCGGGCATTGGCCGCTGCAGCCAGGGCGGGCAGATCGGCCAGGTCGCCGTCCATGCTGAACACCCCGTCAGTCACCACCAGGGTGTTGCCGACGGCCTTGTCCAGGCGGCTGGCCAGGCTCTGGGCATCGTTGTGCAGGTAGCGGTTGAAGCGCGCGCCGCTGAGCAGCCCGGCATCGAGCAGCGAGGCGTGATTGAGGCGGTCTTGCAGCACCGTATCGCCCTGCCCGACCAACGCGGTCAGAGCACCGAGGTTGGCCATGTAGCCGGTGGTAAACAGCAGTGCCCGCGGCCGCCCGGTAAGTTCGGCCAGGGCTTCTTCGACCGCGTGATGCGGACTGCTGTGGCCGATCACCAGGTGCGAAGCGCCGCCGCCGACACCCCAGCGCTCGGCACCGGCGCGCCAGGCGGCGATTACTTCCGGGTGATTGGCCAGGCCCAGGTAGTCGTTGCTGCAGAACGCCAGCAACGGCTGGCCGTCGACCACCACTTCAGGGCCCTGCGGGCTTTGCAGCAGCGGGCGCTGACGGTACAGGTCAGCCGCGCGGCGTTGCTCGAGCCGCGCGCGAAGATCAAAAGCCATGCGCGCCTCAGGCCGAGGCAGCGTTGTAGAACAGCTCGCTGCTCTTGTGCTCGACCAAGGCCTGCTCGATGGCCGCTTGATGGACTTCGTCGGCGTGTTCTTCACCGGCTTCGGGTTGGATGCCCAGGCGCGCGAACAGTTGCATGTCCTTGTCGGCTTGCGGGTTGGCGGTGGTCAGCAGTTTCTCGCCGTAGAAGATCGAGTTGGCACCGGCAAAGAAGGCCAGGGCCTGCATCTGCTCGTTCATCGCTTCGCGGCCGGCGGACAGCCGCACGTGGGATTTGGGCATGAGGATGCGGGCCACGGCGAGCATGCGGATGAAATCGAACGGGTCAACGTCTTCGGCGTTTTCCAGCGGAGTGCCGGCGACCTTTACCAACATGTTGATCGGGACCGACTCCGGGTGCTCCGGCAGGTTGGCCAGCTGGATCAGCAACCCGGCGCGGTCGTCCAGCGACTCGCCCATGCCGAGGATGCCACCCGAACAGATTTTCATCCCGGCGTCGCGCACATAGGCCAGGGTCTGCAGGCGATCGCTGTAAGTGCGGGTGGTGATGATGCTGGCGTAAAACTCCGGCGAGGTGTCGAGGTTGTGGTTGTAGTAGTCCAGCCCGGCCTCGGCCAGCGCCTGGGTTTGCTCAAGGTCGAGCTTGCCGAGGGTCATGCAGGTTTCCAGGCCCATGGCCTTGACCCCTTTGACCATCTGCAGCACGTAGGGCATGTCCTTGGCCGACGGATGCTTCCAGGCCGCGCCCATGCAGAAGCGGGTCGAACCAATGGCTTTGGCGCGGGCGGCCTCTTCGAGGACCTTCTGCACTTCCATCAGCTTCTGTTTTTCCAGCCCGGTGTTGTAGTGGCCGGACTGCGGACAATATTTGCAATCTTCCGGGCAGGCGCCGGTCTTGATCGACAACAGGGTCGAGACCTGCACGCGGTTGGCGTCGAAATGCGCGCGGTGCACGGTTTGCGCCTGGAACAGCAAGTCATTGAACGGCTGCTGGAACAGGGCTTTGACCTCGGCCAGGGACCAGTCGTGACGTGTTGTTGCAGTTGTGCTGGCGCTCATCGGCGGTTCCTTGTTTAGGCTTGTACAAGCGCCGGCACAGGAAACCCCGCCAGCGCATCACGGATAGCTCGCATAGTTAAGGAAGGCTGATGCACTGTCAACCACAAGTCAAAAACAAGGTTTACAACTGGCTATTTAATAACCATACCTGTCTGCTCTGCAATGAAGCGGCCGAGCAGCCCTACCCTTTGTGTGTCGCCTGCGAAAGCGAACTGCCCTGGCTCGATGAGCATTGCCAGGTCTGTGCCCTGCCGCTGCCCATGCACGGTCTGGTTTGCGGCCAGTGCAGCCGGCGCCCGCCGGCTTTCTATCGGGTCGAGGCGCCCTGGCACTACGGCTTTCCGGTCGATGCGCTGGTCACCCGCTTCAAGCACAACAGCCAGTGGCCGCTGGGCCGCCTGCTGGCGCAACTGCTCGGGCGCTGGTTGATCCATCGCTTTGAAGAAGGGCTGCCGCGCCCGGCCTTGTTGCTGCCGGTGCCGTTGGCAAAGCGGCGTTTGCGCCAACGTGGCTACAACCAGGCGGGCATGCTCGGTCACTGGCTGGCGCAGCAACTGGGCATAAGCTGCAGCGAACAGGTGCTTATCCGCACCCTCGATACCCCGGCCCAGCAAGGTCTCAAGGCGCAGGCGCGCAAACGCAACCTGCGCCAGGCCTTCGCCATCCACGACAGCAAGCTGATTGCCGGGCGTCATGTGGCACTGGTGGATGACGTGCTGACCACTGGCGCTACTGCCCAGGCCTTGGCCAGCCTGCTGCTCAAGGCGGGTGCCCGGCGGGTCGATGTCTACTGCCTGGCACGCACCGCCAAGCCCGGCAGCGCTTGACTTGCACGCGGGGTGCGGGCACTTTCGGGCTGTTTCCTTTCAGGTGCCCGTTACCGCTTATGTCTCTGCCTGCCCTGCTCACCCAGCACATCGTCCGCCGTCCGCAGCGTATTGCCTTGCTGCAACACATTGCCGAACAAGGCTCGATCACCCGTGCGGCGAAAAGCGCCGGCATGAGTTACAAGGCCGCCTGGGATGCCATCGACGAGCTCAACAACCTGGCGGCCAGCCCGCTGGTCGAGCGCAGTGTCGGCGGCCGTGGCGGCGGTGGGGCCAAACTGTCCACCGAAGGCCAGCGGGTGCTGCGCCTGTACCAGCGTTTGCAGGCGCTGCAGGCGCAGATCCTCGAAGCCGCCGAAGACGCCAGCGATCTCGACCTGCTCGGCCGCCTGATGCTGCGCACCAGCGCGCGCAACCAACTGCACGGGCGTATCAGTTCGATCGAGACCCAGGGCCGCTATGACCGCATCAGCCTGACCCTGGCGGGTGATCTGCGCATCGACGCCGAGATCACCCACGACAGCACCGCTCGCCTGGAACTGAGCCCCGGTACCGCCGTCGTCGCCCTGATCAAGGCCGGCTGGCTGGAGTTGCTCGGCCTCGATGAACAACCTGCGCAGGGCTACAACTGCTTGCCGGTCAAGGTCGATGCCTTGCTTGACGACGCCGAGGGCCCCACCGAAGTGCGCCTGGCCCTGGCCAGCGGGCAAACCCTGTGTGCCTTTGCCGAAGCTCACTGGCTTAAGGGTCACCGGGTCGTTGTAGGTAGCGACCTGCAGGTGCAGTTCCAGCCTTCCTACGTACTTCTCGGAACGCCGCTGTAAAACTGCCACAAAACCGTCATGCGCCCTGACTAAGGTGACTGCCAAACCCGCAGGAAGCCTGTCATGCACCTATTAGAAGAACACCAGCCAACCGACCTCGAACAGCTCACCCGTCTCAGCCGCCGGCGCTTTATCGGTGCCGGGGCCCTGTGCGGCGCAGCGTTGTTTCTCGGTGGCAATCTGCTCAGCCGCAGCGTTCTGGCCGCCAGCGTCAGCGCCGGCAACAGCAGCCTGCTGGGCTTTGCCAGCATTCCCGCCGCCAGCGCCGACAGCATCAGCCTGCCACCAGGCTACAAGGCCCGGGTGCTGATCAGCTGGGGCCAGCCGCTGCACGCCGACGCGCCAGCCTTTGACCCTTCCGGCAATGGCAGTGCCCAGGCCCAGGAACTGCAGTTCGGTGACCACAACGACGGCATGAGCCTGTTCCCCTTCCCCGGCGACGACAACCGCGCGCTGATGGCGATCAACAACGAGTACACCAACTACCGCTACCTGTTCAGCCACGGCGGCAAACCGGCCTCTGCCGAAGAGGTGCACAAGGCCCAGGCCGCTGAAGGGGTGTCGGTAATCGAAGTGCGACGCGCCGACGGCCAGTGGCAATTCATCCAGGATTCGCCCTACAACCGACGCATCCATGGCAACACGCCCATCAGCCTCAGCGGCCCCGCCGCCGGCGATGCCCTGCTCAGAACCGCGGCCGACAACAGCGGGCGCAAGGTGCTGGGTACCTTCCAGAACTGCGCCAACGGCAAAACCCCGTGGGGCACCTACCTGACCTGCGAAGAGAACTTCACCGACTGTTTCGGCAGCAGCGATCCGGCCCAGGCCTTCGATACCGCGCAGAAGCGTTATGGCGCTTCGGTCAGCGGCAAGGACGTCGACTGGCACCCGCACGACCCGCGCTTTGACCTGGCGAAAAACCCCAACGAACTCAACCGCCATGGCTGGGTGGTCGAGATCGACCCGTTCGATCCGCAATCAACACCGCTCAAGCGCACCGCCCTGGGCCGCTTCAAGCACGAAAATGCCGCCCTCGCCGAGACCGCCGACGGCCGCGCCGTGGTGTACATGGGCGACGACGAGCGAGGCGAGTTCATCTACAAGTTCATCAGCCGCGAGCGCATCGACCACAAGAACGCCAGCGCCAACCGCAACCTGCTGGACCACGGCACCTTGTATGTGGCGCGCTTCGACGATGGCGACCGTACCCCTGACCATCCGCGCGGCAAAGGCCAATGGCTGGAGCTGACCCACGGCAAGCACGGCCTCAACGCCGCCAACGGTTTTGCCAGCCAGGCCCAGGTGTTGATCCATGCACGCCTGGCCGCCAGCCACCTGCAGGCCACGCGCATGGACCGCCCGGAGTGGATCGTGGTCAGCCCCACGGACGGCCAGGTCTATTGCACCCTGACCAATAACGTCAAACGCGGTGAAGACGGCCAGCCGGTCGGCGGCCCCAACCCGCGCGAGAAGAATGTCTACGGGCAGATCCTGCGCTGGCGCGAAAGCGCCGATGACCATGGCGCGATGAGCTTCGACTGGGACCTGTTCGTGGTGGCCGGCAATCCATCCGTGCATGCCGGTGATGCCAAGGCAGGTTCCGCCAACATCACCCCGCAAAACATGTTCAATAGCCCCGATGGCCTGGGCTTCGATGCCGATGGCCGCTTGTGGATACTGACTGACGGCGACTACAGCAACAGCGGTGACTTCGCCGGCATGGGCAACAACCAGATGCTCTGTGCAGATCCTGCCAGTGGCGAGATCCGCCGCTTCATGGTCGGCCCGGTGGCCTGCGAAGTGACCGGCATCGCCTTTGCCCCGGACCAGCGCACGCTGTTCGTCGGTATCCAGCATCCGGGCGAAACCGGCGGTTCGACCTTCCCCGAGCACCTGCCCAATGGCAAGCCGCGCTCGTCGGTGATGGCAATCAGCAGGGAGGATGGTGGGATCGTTGGCGCCCATCTGTAGGAGCGGCGGTGCGACAACTCGACTTGACCCGCGATGACGCCAGTGCAGACGGCACATCAGTTGGTGTCTGCATCGCGGGGCAAGCCCGCTCCCACACGAGCCGGCGATGTGCGATACCATGCAGGAACCTTGCGGCCACCTGCCGCATAGCAGGAGCGAGCATGTCCCACCCCTTTGAAACACTCACCCCCGACCTGGTCCTGGACGCCGTGGAAAGCATTGGCTTTCTCAGCGACGCCCGGGTGCTGGCACTCAACAGCTACGAGAACCGGGTCTACCAGGTGGGCATCGAAGGGGCTGAACCACTGATCGCCAAGTTCTACCGCCCGGACCGCTGGAGCGACGCGGCGATCCTCGAAGAACACAGCTTTACCGCGGAACTCGCCGAATGCGAAGTGCCGGTGGTGGCGCCACTGGTGCACAACGGCGAGACCCTGTTCGAGCACAGCGGCTTTCGCTTCACCCTGTTCCCGCGCCGCGGTGGTCGCGCGCCGGAGCCAGGCAATCTTGATCAGCTGTATCGCCTCGGGCAATTGCTCGGCCGCCTGCACGGGGTTGGCGCTACCCGCCCGTTCGAGCACCGCGAAGCGCTGGCGGTGGATAACTTCGGCCACGCCTCGCTGAACACCCTGCTCGAAGGCAACTTCATCCCTAAAAGCCTGCTGCCGGCTTTCGAATCGGTAGCCCGCGACCTGCTCAAGCGGGTCGAAGCGATCTACGCCAGCACTCCGCACCAGGTCATCCGCCTGCACGGCGACTGCCACCCGGGCAACATGATGTGCCGCGACGAAGTGTTCCACATCGTCGATCTCGACGACTGCCGCACCGGCCCGGCCGTGCAGGACCTGTGGATGATGCTTGCCGGCGAACGCCACGAGCGTCTTGGCCAACTCGCCGAGCTGATGGATGGCTACAACGAGTTCCACGATTTCGACCCGCGCGAGCTGGCGCTGATCGAGCCTCTGCGCGCCCTGCGCCTGTTGCATTACAGTGCCTGGCTGGCCCGGCGCTGGGACGATCCGGCGTTCCCGCGCAGCTTCCCCTGGTTCGGCCAGGAGCGCTACTGGGGCGACCAGATCCTCGCCCTGCGCGAACAAATGGCGGCGCTGGATGAAGAACCGCTGAAATTGTTCTGAAGCGCGTGCGAGTCTGTCTACAATAGCCCCCTGCTTTTAGATAGCTGCCTAAGCAAGGAATCTGCATGCACGCCGCCAACCCGCGCCGCGGGTACATCCTGGGCCTGAGCGCCTACATCATCTGGGGTTTGTTCCCGCTTTACTTCAAAGCGCTGCAAAGCGTCCCCGCGGTAGAAATCATCGTCCACCGGGTGCTCTGGTCGGCGCTGTTCGGCTCGTTGCTGCTGCTGGTCTGGAAACATCCGGGCTGGTTGCGCGAACTGCGCGAAAACCCCAAGCGCCTGGCAATCCTGGCCCTGAGCGGCTCGCTGATCGCCGGCAACTGGCTGACTTACGTGTGGTCGGTGAACAACGGGCGCATGCTTGAAGCCAGCCTGGGCTACTACATCAACCCGCTGGTCAACGTGCTGCTGGGCATGCTTTTACTCGGTGAACGCCTGCGCCGTTTGCAGTGGGTCGCAGTAGGGCTGGCCGCGCTTGGGGTAGCGCAACAAGTTTGGCAGGTCGGTAGCCTGCCCTGGGTATCCCTGGTACTGGCGCTGAGCTTTGGTTTCTATGGCTTGATCCGCAAACAGGCGCCGGTCGCCGCCCTGCCCGGGCTGGTGGTGGAAACCTGGATGCTGGTGCCGCTGGCCATCGGCTGGATGCTGCTCAACCCCATGGCTCACAGCGCCCAGGCCAGTTTCTATACCAGTAGCGAAGCCTTGTGGCTGATAGCCGCAGGTCCGGTCACCCTGGTGCCGCTGGTGTGCTTCAACGCCGCCGCCCGGCACCTGCCCTACACCACCCTGGGCTTCTTGCAGTACCTGGCGCCAACCCTGGTCCTGCTGCAGGCGGTGTGGCTGTTCGGCGAGCACCTGTCGAGCAGCACCTTGGTGGCCTTCATGTTCATCTGGGCGGGCCTGGCGCTGTACAGCGTCGACGCCTGGCTGAGCCTGCGCCGGCGCAGCTGATCAAAAAACACACAACCACCTGCAGGCCACGCCAATCGTGGCCTGCAGCGACATCTCCCAAGCTTATCCACAGGCGCATCCCCGATAAACCGGGATAACTAATCCTCGGGGCGCAGGTTCAATTCGACCATCAGGTCGTCGGCCAATGCCTCCAGCTTGCCCTGCAACACCTCCAGCGACAGCGTCAGCGGCACCGCCAGCAAGGCATCGGCATGGAACAGCGGTTCGCTGCTCATCGGCGCCGGTCGCACCTCGGTGGTCAGGCGCTCGACGTTGACGCCCTGCTCGGCCAGCAGCCGGGTAATGTCGCGAACGATACCCGGGCGGTCATTGCCCACCAGCTCCATGGCGATCGGCTTCCAGGTGCAGGACGGCTCAATGCCGCTCTCGGCGATCAGCACACGAATGTCGTGCTTGATCAGGGCCTTCAGCGCCTCGACCAGTTCATCGTAGGACTCGGCCGGCACCGCTACCTTGAGAATGCCGGCAAATTGCCCGGCCATGCGCGACATGCGGCTCTCCAACCAGTTACCGTTATGCTCGGTAATGCATTGAGCGATCCGCTCGACCTGCCCGGCCTTGTCGGGGGCGATCACTGTCAATACGAGATGATCCACGCGCTAACCCTCTGCTTTTGACGTTCAGCCCCCGAAATCAAAGGGCGCGCAGAAAGTATAGGCAAGGCGCGGCAACCTGCCGCAGGAGCAGCGATTGACTAATCGTGTACTGTTTCAAGATTTATCTGGAACAATCTGCCGCTTTTTTGAGAACATACGCACTCCCAGCGTGACCCTATGCGACCAATTGGTCGCAGAACGACGTATTTAGTCTGATTTTCACAACCGCAGCGCATCATGTAGTATGCCGCAGCGTGGACTACAAAACGTTGGATCGATGTCTGCCAAGGCGCCTGTGAAAATACGCCAACGCCTGCCAGCCTGTCTGGCAGGCCGCACCCAGCCGCCCACAAGGGCATGTTCTGGTGCCGTGTTTAGAGAAGCGCGCAAGGCTTAAATAGAAGAGCTGAATAGCTGAGCAGAGTGAGGCAAGCAATGACTGAACACGTTCAAGTCGGTGGCCTTCAGGTCGCCAAAGTCCTGTTCGACTTCGTGAACAACGAAGCCATTCCCGGAACCGGCGTCAACGCCGAACAATTCTGGGTGGGTGCGGAAAAGATCATCAACGACCTCGCTCCAAAGAACAAAGCACTGCTGGCCAAACGTGACGCACTGCAGGCGCAGATTGACGCCTGGCACCAGGCGCGCAAAGGCCAGGCTCACGATGCCGTGGCTTACAAGGCCTTCCTTCAGGACATCGGTTACCTGCTGCCAGAAGCTGCAGACTTCCAGGCCTCGACCCAGAACGTCGACGACGAAATCGCCCGCATGGCCGGCCCTCAGCTGGTCGTGCCGGTCATGAATGCCCGCTTTGCCCTGAACGCCTCCAACGCCCGTTGGGGTTCGCTGTACGACGCGCTGTATGGCACTGATGCCATCAGCGAAGCCGGCGGCGCAGAAAAAGGCAAAGGCTACAACAAGGTTCGCGGCGACAAGGTGATTGCCTTCGCCCGCGCCTTCCTCGACGAATCGGCGCCACTGGCTGCCGGCTCCCATGTCGACTCCACTGCCTACCGCATTGAAGGCGGCAAGCTGGTGGTCGCCCTCAAGGGTGGCAGCAACAGCGGCCTGCGCGACGATGCCCAGCTGATCGGCTATCAGGGCGACGCTTCGGCGCCGACTGCGATCCTGCTCAAGCACAACGGCCTGCACTTCGAAATCCAGATCGACGCCAGCACCCCGGTCGGCCAGACCGACGCCGCCGGGGTCAAGGACGTGCTGATGGAAGCCGCCCTGACCACCATCATGGACTGCGAAGACTCGGTTGCCGCCGTCGATGCCGACGATAAAGTGGTGATCTACCGCAACTGGCTGGGCCTGATGAAAGGCGACCTGGCCGAAAGCGTCAGCAAAGCTGGCCAGACCTTCACCCGGACCATGAACCCGGACCGCGAATACACCGCGCCTAACGGTGGTTCGGTCAGCCTGCACGGCCGTTCGCTGCTGTTCGTGCGTAACGTCGGGCACCTGATGACCATCGACGCCATCCTCGACAAGGACGGCAACGAAGTGCCGGAAGGCATCCTCGATGGCCTGGTTACCAGCCTCGCCTCGATGCACAACCTCAATGGCAACACCAGCCGCAAGAACAGCCGCACCGGCTCCATGTACATCGTCAAACCGAAGATGCATGGCCCGGAAGAAGCTGCGTTCACCAACGAGCTGTTCGGCCGCATCGAAGATGCCCTGGGCCTCAAGCGCAACACCCTGAAAGTCGGGATCATGGACGAGGAGCGCCGCACCACGGTCAACCTCAAGGCCTGTATCCAGGCGGCCAGCGAGCGCGTGGTGTTCATCAACACCGGCTTCCTCGACCGTACCGGTGACGAAATCCACACCTCCATGGAAGCCGGCGCCGTGGTGCGCAAAGGCGCCATGAAGACCCAGAAGTGGATCGGCGCCTACGAAAACTCCAACGTCGATATCGGCCTGGCCACCGGCCTGCAAGGCCGCGCCCAGATCGGTAAAGGCATGTGGGCCATGCCGGACCTGATGGCCGACATGCTCGAGCAGAAGATCGCCCACCCGCTGGCCGGTGCCAACACCGCCTGGGTACCGTCGCCGACTGCTGCGGCCCTGCACGCCCTGCACTACCACAAGGTTGATGTGTTCGCCCGTCAGGCGGAACTGGCCAAGCGTACACCGGCTTCGGTCGATGACATCCTGACCATCCCGCTGGCGACCGATACCAACTGGTCGGACGAAGAAAAGCGCAACGAACTGGACAACAACGCTCAGGGCATCCTCGGTTACGTGGTGCGCTGGATCGACCAGGGTGTCGGTTGTTCGAAGGTGCCGGACATCAACGATGTCGGCCTGATGGAAGACCGCGCCACCCTGCGGATTTCCGCACAGTTGCTGGCCAACTGGCTGCGTCACGGCGTGGTCAGCGAAGCGCAGGTTCTGGAGAGCCTCAAGCGCATGGCGCCGGTGGTCGACAAGCAGAACGCCAACGACCCGCTGTACCGCCCGCTGGCTCCGGACTTCGACAACAACATCGCCTTCCAGGCGGCGGTCGAGCTGGTCGTCGAAGGCAGCAAGCAACCGAATGGTTACACCGAGCCGGTGCTGCATCGTCGTCGTCGCGAGTTCAAGGCCCGGAACGGCCTGTAATCGCGTTGTCTTCATCGCGGGTCAAGTCGGAGCGGCGGTGCGCCGATCCGACTTGACCCGTGATGGCTTCAGCCTATCCCCAGTTCCCTGCGCACCAACCCCACCAGCTTGTCCAGATCGATCGGCTTGAGCAGAAAGTCGACGACGCTCAAGTGCATCGCCTCGATGGCGTCTTTCACATCCGCAGCCCCTGAGACGATGATGATCGGCATCGCCGCGCGCTCCGATTCGCGAATCTGACGTATCAGCTCAAGCCCACCGAACGAGCCCATGCGCAGGTCGGTAATCACCAGACCGATACCGCGCTCCTTGGCCAGGCACTCCAGCGCCTGCTTGCCGCTGTTGGCGGTCAGGCATTTGATGCGTTTTGAACTCAGGTACCTGGCCAGGGCATCGCGAGCCACACGGTTGTCGTCGACGATCAAAACCTTGGGCGGCGCAGCCTCAGGCGCAATCACCGATGCCAGGGCTTTGCGCTCGGCTTCGCTCAGTATGTCTTCGTGGTCGGACATGGCTGTCTCATCATCAATGACCTGCAAAATGTCCTGTGAATCAAGTTCAGACCGCATTGAGATTACTTGCAAACTGCCTTTCGTCGGCAAATTGACACATGACGCAACGCTTCAACAGCCTGACGCAGTTTATAGACTTACGTCCAATGGGCACTGAGCAGCCCGCGGCCGACCATGAACAACGAAAACAACAAGGTCGATGGTCACAGCTCGACACAAAGACGCGGTAATGCTCATGAGCAAAAAGGACGCCTTCGCCCAGGCAGGAAAGACTGCAGTCATGCAGAACATCCAGGGGACCATGCAGTTTCTGCAACGCTTTCCACCCTTCAATCAGATGGAGAACGCCCACCTGGCGTTTCTCGTCGAACAGTGCCAACTGCGCTTCTATGCGGCCAATGACAGCATCATCAAGCCCAGCGACGGCCCGGTCGAGCACTTCTACATCGTCAAGCAGGGCCGGGTGGTCGGTGAGCGTCAGCACGTAAGCCGCCCGGGCACCGAAACCACCTTCGAGATCACCAGCGGCGAGTGTTTCCCGCTCGCCGCCCTGCTCGGCGAACGGGCGACCCGTACCGAACACCTGGCCGGCGAAGATACCTTTTGCCTGCAATTGAACAAGGCCGCGTTCATCCGCCTGTTCACCCTGTCCGAAGCCTTCCGCGACTTCGCCCTGCGCGGGGTCAGCAGCCTGCTCGACCAGGTCAACCAGCAGGTCCAGCGCCGCGCGGTGGAAACCCTCGGCAACCAGTATTCACTGAACACCCGCCTGGGCGAGCTGGCCATGCGTCACCCGGTAGTCTGCGACCCGGCCACGCCGTTGCGTGAAGCGGTGCGGCTGATGCACGAGCAACAGGTCGGCAGCATTGTCATCGTCGACGAGCAGCGCTTTCCCATCGGCATCTTCACCCTGCGCGACCTGCGCCAGGTGGTGGCCGATGCCAGCGCCGACTTCGCTCAGCCAATCAGCCGGCACATGACCGCCGCGCCGTTCTACCTGAGCCCGCAAGCCAGCGCCTTCGACGCCGCCATCGCCATGACCGAGCGGCATATCGCCCACGTCTGCCTGGTCGAAGAGCGGCGCTTGTGCGGCGTGGTGTCCGAGCGGGACCTGTTCTCCCTGCAACGGGTCGACCTGGTGCACCTGGCGCGCACCATCCGCCACGCCAGCCGGGTCGAAAACCTGGTATCGCTACGCGGCGAAATCAGCCAGCTGGTTGAACGCATGCTCGCCCATGGCGCGTCTTCGACGCAGATCACCCAGATCATCACCCTGCTCAACGACCACACCGTGTGCCGGGTGATCGAGCTGGCCATCGAAGACAAGGGCGACCCGGGCGTGCCCTTCAGCTGGCTGTGCTTCGGCAGCGAAGGCCGCCGCGAACAGACCCTGCACACCGATCAGGACAACGGCATCCTCTTCGAAGCCCGCGATGCCGCCCATGCCGCCGAACTACGCGGGCGCCTGTTGCCGCTGGCCCAGCACATCAATCAGGGCCTGGCGCAATGCGGCTTCAGCCTGTGCAAGGGCAACATCATGGCCGGCAACCCCGAGCTGTGCCTGTCCCGCGCCGAATGGGCACGGCGCTTTGCCGCTTTCATTCGCGAAGCCACGCCCCAAAACCTGCTGGCGTCGAGCATTTACTTCGACCTGCGGGTGGTCTGGGGCGACGAACAGGCCTGTGAGCAACTGCGCCAGAGCATCCTCGAGCAGGTAGCCGACAACCGCCTGTTCCAGCGCATGATGGCCGATAATGCCCTGCGCCAGCGCCCGCCGGTGGGACGTTTCCGGGAGTTCGTGCTGACCCGCCAGGGTAACGACAAGGCCGCCACTCTCGACCTCAAGGTCCAGGGCCTGACGCCGTTCGTCGATGGCGCACGGTTACTGGCCCTGGCCAACGGCATCGGCGCCAACAACACCCTGGAGCGCCTGCGCCAACTGGTGGCCAGGCAAGTGATCGACCCGCTCGACGGCGCCGCCTATGAAGAGGCCTACCACTTCATTCAGCAAACCCGCATGCAGCAACATCAATTGCAAAGCCGGCAGAACCTGCCCTACTCCAACCGGGTCGACCCCGACAGCCTCAACCACCTGGACCGGCGCATCCTGCGCGAGTCGCTACGCCAGGCCCAGCGCCTGCAAAGCAGCCTGGCCCTGCGGTACCAGCTATGAGCCTGTTTGCCTGGCTGCGCCCCAGCCAACCGCGGCTCGACGAGCACCTGCGCCAGCGCGTGGAGCAACTGACAGCCCCCGCGCCGCTGGCCGAACACAGCCTGCGCCAGCAGCGCTGGGTGGTGCTCGACCTGGAAACCAGCGGCCTGAACCTCAACCGCGACCAGGTGCTGTCGATTGGCGCGGTGGTGATCGAAGACGGTGCCATCGACTTCAGCCAGCAGTTCGAACGCACCCTGCACCAGCGGGACCACAAGCTCACCTCCAGTGTGCTGATCCACGGCCTGGGCCCCAGCGCCATCGCCGCTGGCAGTGATCCAGCCCAGGCGCTGCTGGAGCTGATGGATTTTATCGGCGACAGCCCGCTGCTGGCGTTTCATGCACCGTTCGATCAACGCATGCTTAGCCGTGCGCTGAAGGACCACCTGGGCTATCGCCTGCAGCATCCGTTCTTCGATGTCGCCGAGCTGGCACCGCTGCTCAACCCGCAGATCACCCTGCGTGAAGCCGGGCTGGATGACTGGACCGCCTACTTTGGTCTGGAGGCCGCCGAACGGCACAACGCCAGCGCCGATGCCATGGTCACCGCCGAGCTGGCGCTGATTCTGTTCAGCCAGGCCCGCCGCCAGCAGCTGGACAGCCCGGCCTTGCTCGACCAGCAGTTGCACCGCCTGCGCAGACGGCGGCAACAAAGTCATGGCTTTTAAGCATCATCCGATGAGCGTGAATTGCGTCTAATGGGGAGCTTCTGCGACAATCGCGAATAATTCTCGTTAGTTAACGCATCTTTTCGGGGAACGCCTTGTCGTCTGTGCAAAGCCCACACACTGAGCTGGTCGGTACGCTTTACCGCGACCATCGCAGTTGGCTGCTCGCCTGGCTGCGGCGCAACATCGCCTGCGCCGAGCGCGCCGAAGACCTGAGCCAGGACACCTTCGTGCGCCTGCTCGGGCGCGAGCAATTGCCGGCGCCACGCGAACCCCGGGCGTTCCTCCTGGCCATTGCCAAGGGCCTGCTGTTCGACCACTTTCGCCGCGCGGCACTGGAACAGGCGTACCTGGCCGAACTGATGCTCATCCCCGAAGCCGAACAGCCCTCTGCGGAAGAACAGCACCTGATCCTCGAAGACCTCAAGGCCATCGACCGCCTGCTCGGCAAGTTGTCGAGCAAAGCCCGGGCGGCGTTCCTGTACAACCGCCTGGACGGCCTGGGCCATGGCGAGATCGCCGAGCGTCTGGGGGTTTCCGTGTCGCGGGTGCGCCAGTACCTGGCCCAGGGCATGCGCCAGTGCTACGTGGCGCTGTACGGTGAGCCGACATGAACAGCAAGCCGGTTTCGGCGCGGGTACTGGATGCCGCGATCGCCTGGCAGCTGTGCCTGGACTCGGGCAGCGGCAGCGCCGATGAGCGCGCCGAGTTCGCCCGCTGGCACGCCGCCAGCGAAGAGCACGCCCGTGCCTGGCTGCAACTGGGCATGCTCGACCAGCGCTTCAGCGCCGCTGCCGGCCCTGCGCGCCAGGCCCTGCTGCAATCACGCGCCGGCCTGCGCCAGCGGGTGCGCAAGCTGGGCAGCGGCCTGGCCAGCCTGGTGCTGGTGGTCGGCCTGCTGAGCTGGGTCAGTGCCCATCAATCGCTGGGCTATTGGTTGGCCGACCAGCGCACCGGCACCGGCGAGCAGCGTACCTTGCGCCTCACCGACGGCACCCTGATCAGCCTCAACACCCATTCGGCGGTGGATATCCGCTTCGACGAGAAACAGCGCCTGATCGTCCTGCACGAAGGCGAAATCTCCATCGAGACCGGCCACAAGGACGATCGTCCGTTTGTAGTCACCACCGAAGACGGTCGCCTGCGTGCCCTGGGAACGCGCTTCCTGGTCAAGCTCGAAGATCAGGGCACACGCCTGAGCGTGCTGCAGTCGGCAGTAGCGGCGCGCCCGCAAGACAGCGGCGACGAGCAGATTTTCAAGGAAGGCCAGCAGGTGCTGATGAACCACGACCGCCTGGGCCGCGCCGACGGCCTGGCCGCCGGAGCCGATGCCTGGACCCGCGGCATGCTGGTGGTCGACAACGTGCGCCTGGCCGATCTGGTCGAGGAGCTGGGGCGTTACCGCAGCGGGCACCTGGGGGTTGCTACGGATGTGGCCGACCTGCGCATTACCGGCAGCTTCCCGCTCAATGATATCGACCTGGCACTGACCTCGTTGCTACCGACCTTGCCGGTGCAGATCGAGCAGCGCACGCCGTGGTGGGTGACGGTGGTGGCTAAAAGCGATACGCCGGCGAGCAGCGTGAAATAAAAATCAAAATTATTTTCACTAACCCCTGACACTTTTTCCAACTCACTCGGCAAGGAAGCTAGTTAGCACTTACTTCCGTCGAGGAGCCGCTGTATGTCCCGCGCTTTTGAGAACTTCCTGCGTCCCGGTCTGCTGGCCGTGGCCATTGCCCTGACAGCACCTCTGGCGAGCAGCCCGCTGATCGCTGCCGAGCAATCGGCCACCCTGCGCAGCTACAACCTGCCTGCCGCGCCGCTGTCGACCACGCTCAACCAGATCGCCAGCCAGGCTGGCATCGCCCTGGCCCTGGACCCGAGCCTGGCCAGCGGCCGCACCTCGGCGCCGGTCAACGGCCAGTACGATGGCGTCGGCGCCCTGCAAGCGGCCCTGCGCGGCACCGGCCTGCAACTGCAGCAGAGCAGCGCCGGCACCTACAGCCTGATCGCCACCCCCGAGGGCACCCTGGCGCTGCCGGAAACCAGCGTCAACGCGCGCAGCGACTACGAAAGCGCCTGGGGCCCGGCCACCGGTTTTACCGCCACGCGCACCGCCGCTGGAACCAAAACCGACACCCCGATCGTTGAAGCACCCCGCTCGATGAGCGTGATCACCCGTGAACAACTGGACGACCGCCAGGTTCTCAACCTCAACGACGCCCTGCGCTACACCGCTGGCGTACAAAGCAGCGGCTATGGCTCCGACCCCCGCGCCGACTGGCTGCGGGTACGCGGTTTCGACCCGACCCAGTTCCTCGACGGCCTGCCTTTGCCCAAAGGCTCGTTCGCCAACCCGAAGGTCGAGCCGTGGAACCTTGAGCGCATTGCCGTGCTGCGCGGCCCGGCCTCGTCGGTGTATGGCCAGACCCCGCCCGGCGGCATGCTCGACATGGTCAGCCGTCGCCCCCAGGCTGAAAGCGCCCACCAGGTCGAAGCCCAGGTTGGCAGCAACAACCACCGCCAGATCAACTTCGACAGCACCGGCAAGATCGATGACGACGGCCAGTTCCTGTATCGCGTCAGCGGCGTGGTACGCGACAGCGGCGCACCGACCGACCACGTTCCAGACAAGCGCTACAACCTCGCGCCCAGCCTGACCTGGAACGTGGATGAAGACACCAGCCTGACCTTCATCACCCAGTTCACCCGTGACGATACCGGTATCAGCGGCCAGTTCCTGCCGCTGCAGGGCACCAAACTGGGCTCGCCGGCTGGCGACATCTCCCACCACAAGAACCTCGGTGACCCGGACTGGGAGTTCTACGATCGCACCTACTACGCCCTGGGCTATGCCTTCGAGCACCGTCTGAACGATGTCTGGCAGTTCCGTCAGAACCTGCGCTATACCAAGAGCGACCTGTCGTTCCAGGGCATCAACGTCGCGACCATGAACAACGGCCTGGTCGAAGCAGACGGCAGCGTCCCGCGTGAAACCGGCATCGTCAACGAAGACATCAGCCAGTTCGCCGTCGACAACAACTTCCAGGCCGACTTCCAGACCGGCGCCCTGAGCCACACCCTGCTGATCGGCCTCGATCACCAGCGCTCGAACACCAATTACCGTTGGGATTACGGCCTGGCCTTCAGCGTGCCGCCAGGCAACGTGATCAACCCGCCGTACGGCCAGGACTTCTCCAAGGTGTCGTACTTCACCATGTACGACTACGGCCAGAAAACCCGCCAGACCGGCTTCTACATTCAGGACCAGATCGCCCTCGACAACTGGCGCCTGACCCTGGGCGGGCGTGAAGACTGGGTGCACACCGGCACCACCTTCCACAACCAGAACGATGCCACCAGCACCGAGCGCGACAAGGCCTTCACCGGCAACATCGGCCTGAGCTACGTGTTCGACAATGGCGTAACCCCGTACATCTCCTACACCGAGTCGTTCCAGCCGACCACCGGCGCCGCCGTCGCCTCCACTGACTCGTTCAAACCCACCGAAGGCCGCCAGTACGAAGTCGGCATCAAGTACCAGCCGGTGGGCAGCAAGAACCTCTACACCGCTGCCGTGTATGACTTGCGCCAGGACAACGTGAAAGTTACCGAAGGCAACATTACCCAGCAGGTTGGCCAGTTGCAGGTCCGCGGCCTGGAACTGGAAGCCACCACCCAGGTGACAGAGAACCTCAAGGTGATCGGTTCCTACAGCTACACCGATACCGAGATCCTCAAGGGTGCGGCCAACGAGCAAGGCAACCGCATGGCCCTGATCCCGCGCAACCAGGCGACCCTGTGGGCCGACTACACCTGGCACAACGGCCTGCTCGACGGCTTCGGCGTCGGCGGTGGCGTGCGCTATGTGGGTGACAACTACGGCAACACCAGCAACACCGATCTGGGCTATGTCGGCTCCTACACCGTCTACGACGCCTCGGTGCACTACGACCTGGGCCGCAAGGTCAGCACGCTCAAAGGCATGACCGTCGCCGTCGAGGCCAAGAACCTGTTCAACAAGGACTACCTGGCCAACTGCGACGGTTACTGGTGCTACTACGGTGACGAGCGCAACGTGGTTGCCAGCGTCAACTACAAGTTCTAAGGCCGCGGATGAACAGCCGAACCATCCGCCGCTGGTCCTTCGTGCATACCTGGACCAGCCTGATCTGCACCCTGTTCCTGCTGATGCTGGCAGTTACTGGCTTGCCGCTGATCTTTCATCACGAGATCGACCACCTGCTGGGCGATGCCCCCGAGCTCAAGGAGATGCCGGCCGACACGCCCAGGCTCGACTTGCAGGAACTGGTGCTCAAGGCCCAGGCCCATCGCCCCGGTGAAGTGATGCAGTACTTCGGCTGGGATGAAGACGACCGCAACGGCGTGGTCGCGATCATGGCCGCTACCGCAGGTACCGAGCCGAACTCGTCGCACACCTTCATGCTCGATGCACGCAGCGGCGAAGCGGTGGAAATGCCTTCGGCCAACGGCGGTTTCATGATGACCATGCTGCGCCTGCACGTGGACATGTTTGCCGGCCTGCCCGGCAAACTGCTGCTGGCGTTCATGGGGCTGTTGTTCGTGGTGGCGATCATCTCTGGCGTGGTGCTCTATGCGCCGTTCATGCGCCGACTGAAGTTCGCTACGGTGCGCCACGACAAATCCACGCGTCTGCGCTGGCTCGACCTGCACAACCTGATCGGCATCGTCACCCTGACCTGGGCGCTGGTGGTGAGCGTCACCGGGGTGATCAGCGCGCTGTCGGACCTGGTCATCGCCGCCTGGCGCAACGACAGCCTGACGGCGATGGTTGCGCCCTACCGCGATGCACCACCGCTGACCGAACTGGCACCGGTCAGCCGTGTGCTGGATATCGCCGCCGACGCCGCACCGGGCATGCAGCCGGACTTCATCGCCTTCCCCGGTACGCGTTTCTCCAGCGAGCACCACTATGCGGTGTTCATGAAAGGCAGCACCCACCTGACCGCGCACCTGCTGACGCCGGTGCTGATCGACGCCAGCAACCTGCAAGTCACCGCCATCGGCGACCGCCCCTGGTACATGGACGCCATGGGCCTGTCGCAGCCGCTGCACTTTGGTGACTACGGCGGCCGGCCAATGCAGATCCTCTGGGCAGTGCTGGATGTGCTGACCATCATCGTCCTGGGTAGCGGCGTGTACCTTTGGGTGGTGCGCCGGCGGGCCAGCAAGCCGCTGGTTGCGGCGCAGATGGAGACGCTGCAATGAAGCGCAAGACGTCAGGTTTCTGGAGCGTATTCGCCATACCGACAGTCATTGCCCTGCTGGGCGCGCTAGGGCTGTTTGCTGCCCTGCTCGGCGATGGCTGGTGGGATGCACTGGCCTGGGTAGGGCTGGGGCTGCCGGCCCTTTACAGTTTGCGAGGCTTGGCGAGATAGCTATCGCGGGTCAAGCCCGCTCCCACAGCATGGGTCCTGTAGGAGCGGCGGTGCGACGACTCGACTTGACCCGCGAAGCGCTTGATTAGCTCACCAGCTTCGGCAGGCACTCATCCAGCCGCTTGTACAGCGCACTGCCAGCGGGCCAGTTACGCAACAGCCGCGCGCGGTCGCGGGCGAAAGCCTGGGCGAAGCTCATCTGGGTGGCGTGCTGGCACATGGCATCGAGGTCAATCAACGACCATTGGCCGTCCTGCCAGAACAGGTTGTGGCCTTTCATGTCGCCATGGCTGATGCGCTCGTGGATCAGTTGCCCAAGCAGCTGTTGCAGGGCCTGCAACTGCTCCTCTGGCACCTCGCCAGACTCGACATAAGGCGCAAAACAGGCCAGCAAATCCGGGCCATCGGCATACTCGGTAACCAGGTAGGCGCGGCTGCGCAAGCCCATGAAGCGCAGCTCCTGCACCGCCAGCGGCTTGGGCGTGGCAATGCCGAGAAACTCCAGGCGATGCCCTTCGATCCACGAATGCCAGGCCCGGCTCGGACGCCAGAAGCGCTTGAACCAGTGGGCGGTGTTCTTGATGTTGTAGCGCTTGAGCACCAGCGGCCGGCCATCGACCTCGACTTTCGCGACACTGGCAGCGCCGCCGGTCTTGTACAGGTGGCCCTGGTCGATCAGCGCATCGGCCTGCTCCAGCACTGGCAGCATGGCGGCCACTTCGTTGCGGCGGATCGAACGCAGGCCCGACGGGCCGCGCTCGACGCTGAACAGCGTGCACTCGCGCCCGGCCTTGTCGAGGTAGTCCTTCAGGCGCCAGCTGCGCACCTTGTCGATCTGCTTTTGCAGTGCTTCGAGCGGCAAGGCGTGCTCGGCGTTGGCCAGCAGGTAATGCACCAGCAGCTCTTCGATAAAAGGCTCCAGGCGCTTGGGCAACTGGGCGAACAGCACCCCGAGGTTGTGTAGCACTTGTTGGCGCGACAGGGGCTGGCCGAGGGTTTCGGCCTTGATCCCGGCGCCATCGATCAGATACAGCTGGCCGTCGTGACGCAGCAGGTTGTCCAGGTGCAGGTCGTCCTGCCACAGGCCCTTGGCGTGCATCTGCGCCACGGCGGTCAGCGCCTCGCCAAGTACCAGGTGCTGTTCATCGGCCAGCGGCGGCAGGGCTTCGACCTGCGCCCAGGCATCGGCCAGGCTTTGCGCGTTTTCGAGAAACTCGAACAGCAGCCAGCCACCCTCGCCTTCGCGCAAGCCATCGGCCAGCAGCAACGGCGTGGTCAGGCCCTGCGCGGCCAGCAGCCGTGCGCCGTACAACTCGCGTTGAAAATGCCGGGCGGCGCTGCTGCCAACCAGCAACTTGGCCAAAACCGGCTTGCCGCGCCAGATCCCGGCGCCGACGTATCGCTGGCCGGGCAACACCCGCAACAGGCTGAGCAATTGCAGCTCGGCGCTGCCAGCGGCGTCGGCCAGGCTGATGTTCAGTGGCAGGTCCGGGCTGCGCCCGGCATCCTTGAGTTCAGACAAACGCATCAGCGAGCCTCTTTCTCACGGCGGCGGCGCGTCAGGCGCTGCAGCCAGGTATCGACCAGCGGGCTGTCGCTGGGCTGGTCCAGGTAGGACGAGAGCATCACCCGCACTTCGGCCTCACTCCAGATCGGCGCCCGGCGTAACAGCGGCTCAAGGTCTTTGAGGCGGTCGCGCATGCCCAGCAGCAACGGCCGGGTTTTCTCCAGGTCGATCAGTTGCGCCAACCAGCCGTCGCTGCGGGTGCGCAGGAAGATATGCTTGGGATAAAAGCAGCCATGCACCTGGTTGGCCGCGTGCAGGGTGCGCGCCAGCTGCCCGCAGGCGCGCAGGATGCCCTGGCGCTGGCCGATGTCCAGTTGTGGCCACTGCGCCAGCAGGCTGTCGAGGTCGCTCCACTCATCCAGGGCGCGGGTCATGAGGATCGCCCGGCGCTCGCCTTCAACCTTGCGCTCGCCGTAATACACCGCCTGCAATGCGGGAATGCCGAGCTTCTGGTAGCGGCTGATATTGCGAAACTCGCGGGCGAAGGTCGGCTCGCCAAACGGCTTGTGCAACGTGCGGGTCAGGTAGTCGCTCTGGCGCTTGAGGTAGTAGCCCTTGCCTTCAAGTTCCAGGCGATAGACGCTGCTCCAGCCGCCACGGCCGGTGTTGGGCTCATCCACCGCATCGAGCTGCAGGGCCCAGAGCTGGTCGAAGCCGTTGAGGCCATGGCGCTCAAGCAGTGCCTTATCGGCACCGGCAAGAAAATCAGTCATTCGCGTCCCTCGAAAAACGTCACCACATGACGAATGCGGCGCTTGTCCGATTCATTCAGACGCTCGCGCCCGCGGTACTGCAGGTAAAAGCGCAGGCGCTGGGTGTTGGACAAGTGATACTTGGCCACTTTGTCCAGGCACGCCAGGTCTTTGGTGATGCGGTAACGCAGCATGAAGCCCCACCAGAAATCGCCGGTCGGGCAGTCGATGAAGAATAGCGTGGCCTGGTCGTCCACCAGCAGGTTGCGCCACTTCAGGTCGTTATGGGTGAAGTGATGGTCATGCATGATCCGCGTATGGCGGGCCAGCTGACGGCTGATGTGATCGACCCAGGCGCGATCGGCCAGGCGCGCATCGTTGCGCTCGGCCAGGGCCGAAAGGTCTTCGGTGCGCGGCAGCTCGCGGGTGATCATCGCCCCGCGGCCGAACGCCAGGCCATTGCGCTCATGACCGAAGGCGACCACTTCGGCGGTGGGAATGTCCCACTTGGCGAACTGCTTGAGGTTCTGCCATTCAGCCTTGATCCGCGGCCGCCCGAGGTAGCGGCGCAAGCCTTTGCCGGCGCCGGTATAGCGTTTGACGTAATAGTTGACCCCGTCGCGCTCGACCCGGATCACTTCGCTCAGCGGGTCGTGGGTCAGGCGCTCGCCCTTGAGGGCGAATACCGCGTCGATACTGCCAAAATCCGTCGCCAGGGCCTGATACGCAGGCTCCAGTTTCCAACCCGCCATCAGAGCGCGTCTCCGTACCGTTGTTTACGCTCGTAGAGCTTGCGCGCCTTGCCTTCCAGCCAGGCCAGCAGCCCCGCTTCTTCGGCCAGGATCTGGCGTAGCGGCTGCTGGAAGTAGCCCCGCAAGAAGCGCAACTTGTCGCGCCGGGTCAGGCCGATGTCCAGCGCCGAGAAATACAGCGCGGCCAGGTCCTTGTCACGCCAGCGGCGAGAGATTTTCGCCCGGGTCTGGGCGCGGTGCAGGTCGATGACCGACAACTTGAAGTCATCGGCCGTCACCGGCCGGTCGGTGTGCAGCAAGAAGTGGCAGATGTAGCAGTCGCGGTGGTTGACCCCGGCGCGGTGCATCATGCCGGTCATGCGCGCCACTTCAGCGATCAGCGCACGCTTGAGGCGTGGCTGCGGCGGTTGCTTGAGCCAGTCGATGCTGAAGTCTTCAAGGCTGACGGTCGGTGCCAGCTCTTCAGTGACGATAAACGAATGCTGGGTCGCCGGGTTGTCGCCACGTTCGCCATAGGCAACCGCGGTCATGGTCGGCACGCCCACCTGGTGCAGGCGCTGGATAGCCTGCCATTCCTGGCCGGCACCGAGCACCGGCAGCTTGGCGGTGAACAGGTTCTTGAAGATCTCGCCCCAGCCGATGCCGCGGTGAATCTTGACGAAATAGCCACGGCCTTCGACCTCGGTGCGCAGGGTACGGCGGCCTTCCAGCTCGCGGTACACCTCGCCCTGCAAGGCCTCGACGGCCTCGAAGGCATCGCGCCCGGCCCACAGGCGCTTGAACGGCTCAGCCAATATCAGTTTCATGCGCGCTCCTGCGCCAGGATCACGTCGGCGGCATGCTCGGGCATGCTGTAGAGGTCGGCGGTATCGGCAAATGCCAGGCCATTGCGCGCCCAGTCGACGCGGGCCGGGCCGTCTTCGAGCATGCGTTGCAGGTAGCGATTGAGCTGCTCCTGCGCGAACGGCTCATCGAGCACCAGGCCGCTGTCGGCCTCGGCGATGTAATGGGCATAGCCGCACACGGCCGAGACCAGCACCGGCAGCCCGGCGACCAGTGCTTCAAGCAGCACGGTGCCGGTGTTTTCGTTGTAGGCCGGGTGAATGAGCAGGTCGGCGCCGAGCAGGAATCGCGGAATATCGCTGCGGCCCTTGAGGAACTGCACCTGCTCGGTCAGGCCGAGGGTCGCGCTTTGCAACTGGAACACCTTGGGGTCGTCCTGGCCGATGACCATCAGCCGCGTGCGCTTGCGCAAGGCCGACGGCAAGGCGGCCAGGGCCTTGAGGCTGCGGTCGACGCCCTTGGTCTTGAAGCCCGAACCGATCTGCACCAGCAGCAGCTGATCGTCTTTCAGGTCGAATTCGCGGCGGAACTCGGCGCGGATCTCGGCGGCATTGGCCGGCGCCCGGCGATCCTGGCTGATGCCGGGTGGCAGCAGGTGGAAGCGCTCGATCGGCGTGTCGTAGTGTTTGATGAACAGCGGCTGCTGGACTTCGGAGATCATCAGGATCTCGGTCTTGGCGTCCTTGGCGAACACCGCCCGCTCGTATTCAGCGAAATGCCGGTAACGGCCCCAACGCCGATACAGCGAATTACGCAGGGTCTGCGCCTTGTCTTCGAAGCAGCCGTCGGCAGCAAAGTAGACATCCAGCCCGGGCATCTTGTTGAAGCCGATCAGGCGATCGACCGGGCGCTTGGCCAGATCCGCTTGCATCCAGGCACTGAGCTTCTCGTTACGCCGGTGGTTGAACAGCGCCTTGACCGGCGCCACCAGCACCTCGAAGCCCTCGGGCACGTCACCTTCCCAGATCAGCGTATAGACGCGGATCTGATGACCGCGACGCTGGCACTCCAGGGCAATGCGCATGAAGTCGCGCTGCAGGCCACCGAAGGGGAAATACTTGTACAGAACAAAAGCCAGTTGCATCAACGAACATCCTCAGCCAGCAGCAACGCGCGCAATTGGCTCGCCACACGCTCGGGATTCAGGCGAGTGAAGCACAGCGGCCACTCGCGTTTGAGATCGAACCGGCGCTGGTCATCAGCGCTCGGCTTGTAGGTACATTTTTTCTGCAGGCACGGCGCGCAGGCAAAATCGCTGGCGATGTGCACCTGGGACTTGCCATAGGCCCCGGTCAGCCCCGGGTTGGTCGGCCCGAACAGCGACAGGGTCGGCACATCCAGCGCCGCCGCCAGGTGACCAAGGCCGGTGTCCACGGCAATGCAGGCCTTGGCCGCCGCCAGCACCCGGGCGACACCCACCAGGTTGAGCTTGGGCAGTACCTGACAGTTGGCCAGGCCCTTGGCGATGCGCTCGGCACGCGCCTGTTCGGCCGGGTTGCCCCACGGCAAGCGTACCTGCAGGCCTTGCTGGCCAAGGCGTTCGGCCAACTGGCGCCAGTAGGCTTCCGGCCAGTGCTTGGTTGCCCAGGTGGTGCCGTGCAGGAACACCACGAACGGCGCCGCCGGCGGCAACTGCAGGCGGTTCAGGTCCAGGCCGTAATCACCCAGGCCTGCTGGCAGGTTGTAGCCCAGCGCCAGGGCAAACAACTGGCGTACCCGCTCTACCGCATGCTGGCCGCGCTCGACCGACAAACGCCGGTCGTAGAAGCGGCTGGACAGCCCTTCACGGGCCGAGTAACGGTCCATGCCGGCCACCGGCGCCTTGACGTAACGGGTCAGCCAGGCCGACTTGACCAGGCCTTGGGCGTCGATCACCAAATCGTACTTGCGCTCGCGCAGACGCTGCTTGAACTGGCGCCATTCGCCGCTCTTGAAGGTCTGCCAGAGGTTCTTGCGCCAGCGACGGATGGCCACCGGGATGATCGTGTCGACTGCCGGGTGCCAGCTGGGGATCTCGGCGAAGCCTTCTTCCACCACCCAGTCGAAGCGGATGCCGGGGATCGCCCGGGCAGCGTCGGTCAGCGCCGGCAGCGCGTGGATCACATCGCCCAGGGACGAGGTCTTGATCAGCAGTACCCGCACTTAGTCGACCTCGGCCATGACGTCGATCAGGCTCGGGCCGTTCAGGCGCTGCAACGCAGCTTCCACGGCTTCCGGTTCCAGCTGACGCAAGCAGTTGTAATGGCCGAAGCGACAGGTACGGTCGAAGCATGGGCTGCACTCCAGGCCCAGGCGCACCACCTCGACCTGATCGGCCAAAGGTGGGGTAAAGCCCGGCGAAGTAGAGCCGTAGACCGCCACCAGCGGGCGGTTCAGCGCCGCCGCCACGTGCATCAGCCCGGAATCGTTGGACACCACCGCATCGCTGCACGACAGCAGGTCGATGGCCTCGGCCAGCGAGGTTTCGCCGCTGAGGTTGGTTGCTTCTTCACGCAGGCCCGGGATCAGCCGCGCACGAATGGCCTCGCCGACCGCGTGGTCGTTCTTCGAGCCGAACAACCAGACCTGCCAGCCTTCGCGGATCTTGGTCTCGGCGACCTTGGCGTAATGCTCCGACGGCCAGCGCTTGGCTTCGCCGAACTCGGCACCGGGGCACAGTGCCAACACCGGGCGATCCAGGCTCAGGCCGAACTTGGCCAGGGCGGCGTCGCGGCTCGGCGCTTCGATCTGCAGGCTCGGGCGCGGGTACGGCTGCGGCAACTCGGCGCCGGCCGGGTAGGCCAGGGCCATGAAGCGCTCGATCATCAGCGGGTACTTGGCCTTGTCGAGCTTGCGCACGTCGTTGAGCAGGCCGAAACGCAGCTCGCCGCGCCAGCCGGTACGCTTGGGGATGCCGGCAAAGAACGGCACCAGCGCCGATTTCAGCGAGTTGGGCAGCAGGATCGCCTGGTCGTACTGGCCGGCCAGGGACTTGCCGATACGCCGGCGCGTGGCAAGCTCCAGCGCGCCGTGGCCGAGCGGGAAGCTCAAGGCCTGGCGCACTTCAGGCATGCGCTCGAGGATCGGCCGGCTCCACTCGGGCGCCAGCACATCGATCACACATTCCGGGTGACGCTGCTTCAGGCACTGGAACAGGGTCTGCGCCATTACCATGTCGCCCACCCAGCTGGGGCCAATGATCAAAATTCTCATGCTTTATCCAGAAACGATCAGGGAGGCTGCAAACTGTTCGCAAACAGCCTGGCCTCCCCTCTTTATATTCAGGCTATATGTCGACCAGTGTACGCCACTCGGGCTGTACTGTGGTCGTGGCAGGCGTCCTGGTGCCTGAACCGCCTGGCCGATGGCTCAACTCAAACCCAGCTGCGACCAGATCCGCCGCACCTCCTGGCGCTCCTGGACGAACTGCCCGGCATCGATTACCCCGGCCTGCTTTTGCAGGGCCTGGCGGTGCGCGGCGGAACGGAACGCCTTGTACACCTCGCGCAGCAGCACGGCATCGCTGGCGGGCATCAGCCCGGCCTGCTCAAGCTCTTCGAGGATGCGGATGTTGTCGGTCCAGCGCAGCAGTGCCGGATGGTCGTGAGACCAGGCCAAAGCGGCGTATTGCACCATAAATTCGATATCGACGATACCACCGGCATCCTGCTTGATATCGAAGGGCACACCGGCCTCGAAAGCATTGGCCGCAGTCCCGGCGGCGCTGAGCTTGGTGCCGAGGTTGTCGCGCATCTTGGCGCGCATCTCGCTGACCTCGGCCTGCAGCTTGGGCAGGTCGCGGGCCTGGCCAAGGATGCGCGCGCGCACCGCCTCGAACGCCGTACCCACCTGCGGGCAACCGACCAGCACCCGGGCGCGGACCAGGGCTTGGTGCTCCCAGGTCCAGGCTTCGTTCTGCTGGTAACGCTCGAAGGCGCCCAGGGAGCTGACCAGCAACCCCGACGCACCCGAAGGTCGCAGGCGCATGTCCACGTCGTAGAGTTGCCCGGAGTTGGTCTGGGTGGTCAGCAGGTGAATGATGCGCTGGCCCAGGCGGGTAAAGAACTGCGCGCTGTCGATCGGCTTGGCGCCATCGGTTTCGGCCTGCGGGTCGCCGTCGTGGATGAACACCAGGTCCAGGTCCGAGCCGTGGCCCAGCTCGATGCCGCCAACCTTGCCGTAGCCGACAATAATGAAGCCCGGGTCGCACAGGCTGCCGTCGCTGCGCTTGGGCTGGCCGTGACGGCTGACCGTCTGGCGCCAGGCCAGGGCCAGCACCTGGTTGAGAATCGCCTCGGCCAGCCAGGTCAGGTAGTCGCTGACTTTCATCAGCGGCAGGTTGCCGGCGATTTCTGAAGCGGCCACGCGCAGGCTGTGGGCCAGTTTGAAGTGGCGCAAGGCCTCCATTTGCTGCTCGAGGTCGTCCTCGGGGATGCGCGTCAGCCGCTCGCGCAGCTCGGCGGCCAGTTCCGGGGCCTGCGGCGGGCTGAACAGGCGGCCTTCATTAAGCAGTTCATCGAGCAGCAGCGGGAAGCGGGTGATCTGCTCGGCGATCCATGGGCTGGCGGCGCACAGGGTCAGCAGACGGCGCAGGGCGCCGGGGTTTTCGGTGAGCAGCACCAGGTAGGCCGAACGCCGGGCTACCGCTTCGACCAGCGGCAACACCCGTTCCAGCACCAGGTCCGGGTCGGCGTGCTCCACCGCCTGGGCCAGCAGGCGCGGAATAAAGGCATCCAGACGTTCACGCCCCAGGCGCTGCATGGCCCGCAACTGCGGGCTGACACGCAAGCCGGCGAGTTGCTTGAGGGCTTTTTGCGGGTCGGCAAAACCGGCGTCCTGCAGCTGACGGCAGGCGGCCTCTTCATTCTGGGCTTCTTCCCACAGCGGCAGCCATTCGCCGCCGACAATCACTTCGCCTTCTTCATTCTCGTCTTCATCCGGATCGGCAATCACTTGACGGAAGTGCCAGTCGATCCGCCCACGCCAGTGCATCAGTTGCGCATGGAAGCTCGGCCAGTCGGCAAAGCCAAGCATGAAGGCGATGCGCGCGCGGTCCAGCTCATCGTCCGGGAGCATCTGGGTCTGGCGGTCGGCAATCGCCTGGATCGCGTGTTCGGTATAGCGCAGGAATTCATAGCCTTCGCGCAGCTCGGCAATCACCGCCGGCGGCAGGTAACCCTGGCCTTCGAGGGTCGACAGCACTTTGAGCAACGGCCGCTGCTGCAGGCTCAGGTCGCGCCCGCCGTGAATCAACTGGAAGGCCTGGGCAATAAATTCGACTTCGCGGATGCCGCCGGCACCCAGCTTGATATTCTCGGCCATGCCCTTGCGCCGCACTTCCTGCTGGATCAGCTGCTTCATGGTGCGCAGCGCTTCGATCGCCGAGAAATCCAGGTAACGCCGGTAAACGAAGGGCCGCAGCAGGTCCAGCAACTGCGCGCCGGCCACCTGGTCGCCGGCCACCACCCGCGCCTTGATCATCGCGTAGCGCTCCCAGTCGCGGCCCTGGTCTTGGTAGTACTGCTCCAGGGCATTGAAGCTGAGCACCAGGGCGCCGGCCGAGCCATACGGGCGCAGGCGCATGTCGACACGAAATACAAAGCCGTCGACGGTGATCGGGTCGAGGGCCTTGATCAGCCGCTGGCCCAGGCGGGTGAAGAACTCCTGGTTGTCCAGCGAGCGCTTGACCCCTTCGGTTTCGCCGCCTTCGGGGAAGGCGAAGATCAGGTCGATGTCCGACGACAGATTAAGCTCCACCGCGCCGAGCTTGCCCATGCCCAGCACCACCATGTGCTGCGGCTCACCGCTGCGATGGCCGATCGGCGTGCCGAACTGCTGGCAATGGCGCGGGTACAGCCAGTTGTAGGCCTGGTCTATACAGGCGTCGGCAAGGTCGGACAGGTCGCGGCAGGTCTGCACCAGGTCGGCCTGGCGAGTCAGGTCGCGCCAGATGATCCGCACCTGCTGGCGGCTGCGCTGGCGGCGCAGGTTGCGCGCCAGTTCGTCCTCGCTCTCGGCGGCCTGGCTGGCGGCAGCGATCTGCGCGCACAACTGGCCTGCGGCAAAGGCCCGGTCGAGTTCGCCACTGGCGGCCAGATCGACCAGCATCGCCGGGTCGCGCAGCACCTGTTCAAGGGCAAAATCACTGGCCGCGCTCACCCGGGCGAACTGCGCCCAGCGTTCGGCGTTCCAGTCAGCAACAGACAGTTCTGGCTGCAGGGCGACAGCCGCACGAAACGATTGCTCGTTACGGCTGACCAAGGCAGTGAGGGTGGCCGGCAGTTCGGCCAGCAAAGGCAGGCTCATGGTCTATCCTTGATCGGCGAGATTGGGTTGGCAGCGAGCGGACCGGGGAACCCTGACCACGGTTGGACTGTCGTACAAAAGTTAGAAATAGCTGTAAAAACTGATTTTCTGGCAGAAACCATCGCAGCAAACCTTTTCTTAACTTGTTTTTAACCACCGGTATCGATTTTTCCCACAACCCGAACTGCGGCCACGAGCCATTTTTGTGTAGTTTTACTACTGCCCGATCACTTCAAAAGCATGAAATGGTGATTCATTTGTAGTAAAACTACACAACGCCGGTACACTCTCCGGTAATCCAAGAATTTTATGTCGTCTGCCCAAAAGGCCAGTCGCAAACTCAGGCAACCGATTCTGGAAGCCTTTCCGCCCTGGAGCAAGCCATGCAAGACCTCGATCCCGTCGAAACCCAGGAATGGCTGGACGCCCTGGAGTCGGTTCTCGACAAAGAAGGCGAAGACCGCGCTCACTACCTGATGACCCGTATGGGCGAGCTGGCCACCCGTAGTGGCTCTCAGCTGCCATATGCCATCACCACGCCATACCGCAACACCATCCCCGTTACCCACGAAGCACGCATGCCTGGCGACCTGTTCATGGAACGCCGCATTCGCTCGTTGGTCCGTTGGAACGCGCTGGCCATGGTGATGCGCACCAACCTGAAAGACTCGGACCTGGGCGGCCACATTTCGAGCTTCGCCTCCAGTGCCACCCTGTACGACATCGGCTTCAACTACTTCTTCCAGGCTCCGACCGAAGAACACGGCGGCGACCTGATCTTCTTCCAGGGCCACGCCTCGCCTGGCGTCTACGCCCGCGCCTTCATGGAAGGCCGCATCAGCGAAGACCAGATGAACAACTTCCGCCAGGAAGTCGATGGCAAGGGCCTGTCTTCGTACCCGCACCCATGGCTGATGCCTGACTTCTGGCAGTTCCCGACCGTTTCCATGGGTCTGGGCCCGATCCAGGCGATCTACCAGGCACGCTTCATGAAGTACCTGGAAAGCCGCGGCTACATCCCTGCAGGCAAGCAGAAAGTCTGGTGCTTCATGGGCGACGGCGAGTGCGACGAGCCGGAATCCCTGGGCGCAATCTCGCTGGCTGGCCGCGAGAAGCTCGACAACCTGATCTTCGTCATCAACTGCAACCTGCAGCGCCTCGACGGCCCGGTTCGCGGCAACGGCAAGATCATCCAGGAACTCGAAGGCGTGTTCCGTGGTGGTGGCTGGAACGTCAACAAAGTGGTCTGGGGCCGTTTCTGGGACCCACTGCTGGCCAAGGACGTCGACGGTATCCTGCAGCGTCGCATGGACGAAGTCATCGACGGCGAGTACCAGAACTACAAGGCCAAGGACGGCGCGTTCGTCCGTGAGCACTTCTTCAACACCCCAGAACTCAAGGCCATGGTCGCCGACCTGTCCGACGACGAGATCTGGAAGCTCAACCGTGGCGGCCACGACCCGTACAAGGTCTATGCGGCCTACCACCAGGCGGTCAACCACAAAGAGCAACCGACCGTCATCCTGGCCAAGACCATCAAGGGTTACGGCACCGGTGCTGGCGAAGCCAAGAACACCGCGCACAACACCAAGAAGGTCGACGTCGACAGCCTGCGTCACTTCCGCGATCGTTTCGACATCCCGGTCAAGGACGAAGAGCTGGAAAACCTGCCGTTCTTCAAGCCTGAAGAAGGCAGCGCCGAAGCCCGTTACCTGGCCGAGCGCCGCAGCGCCCTGGGTGGCTTCGTGCCGCAGCGCCGCGCCAAGAGCTTCAGCATCCCGACCCCGCCACTGGAAACCCTGAAGGCGATCCTCGACGGCTCGGGCGACCGTGAAATTTCCACCACCATGGCCTTCGTGCGGATCCTCGCGCAACTGGTCAAGGACAAGGAAATCGGCCAGCGCATCGTCCCGATCATCCCGGACGAAGCCCGTACCTTCGGTATGGAAGGCATGTTCCGCCAGCTGGGCATCTACTCGTCCGTCGGCCAGCTCTACGAGCCAGTCGATAAAGACCAGGTGATGTTCTACCGCGAAGACAAAAAGGGCCAGATCCTCGAAGAAGGCATCAACGAAGCAGGCGCCATGTCCTCCTTCATCGCTGCCGGTACTTCGTACTCGAACCACAACCAGCCGATGCTGCCGTTCTACATCTTCTACTCGATGTTCGGCTTCCAGCGTATCGGCGACCTGGCCTGGGCCGCTGGCGACAGCCGCACCCGTGGCTTCCTGATCGGCGGTACCGCCGGCCGTACCACCCTCAACGGTGAAGGCCTGCAGCACGAAGACGGTCACAGCCACATGCTGGCCGCGACCATCCCGAACTGCCGCACCTATGATCCGACCTACGGCTACGAGCTGGCGGTGATCATCCAGGACGGCATGAAGAAGATGACCGAAGAGCAACAGGACGTCTTCTACTACATCACCGTGATGAACGAGTCCTACCAGCAGCCAGCCATCCCGGCCGGTGTCGAGGAAGGCATCATCAAGGGCATGTACCTGCTCGAGGAAGACACCCGCGAAGCGGCGCACCACGTTCAGTTGCTGGGCTCCGGCACCATCCTGCGTGAAGTTCGCGAAGCGGCGAAGATCCTGCGTGAAGAGTTCAACGTTGGCGCCGACGTCTGGAGCGTTACCAGCTTCAACGAACTGCGTCGCGACGGCCTGGCCGTAGAGCGCAGCAACCGCCTCAAGCCTGGTCAGAAACCTCAGGTTACCTACGTCGAAGAGTGCCTGGCTGGCCGTAAGGGCCCGGTCATTGCCTCCACCGACTACATGAAGCTGTTCGCCGAGCAGATTCGCCAGTGGGTTCCGAGCAAAGAGTTCAAAGTCCTGGGTACCGATGGCTTCGGTCGCAGCGACAGCCGCAAGAAGCTGCGTCACTTCTTCGAAGTCGACCGCCACTTCGTGGTGCTGGCTGCCCTGGAAGCCTTGGCTGACCGTGGCGATATCGAACCGAAGGTCGTGGCTGAAGCCATCACCAAGTTCGGCATCGACCCGGACAAACGCAACCCACTGGACTGCTGAGGAGTATTTTTAAGTGAGCGAACTCATTCGCGTACCTGACATCGGCAGCGGTGAAGGTGAAGTCATCGAGCTGTTCGTCAAAGTTGGCGACCGTATCGAAGCCGACCAGAGCATCCTGACCCTGGAATCGGACAAGGCGAGCATGGAAATCCCTGCTCCCAAGGCCGGCGTGGTCAAGAGCCTGAAGGTCAAGCTGGGCGACCGTCTGAAAGAAGGCGACGAACTGCTGGAGCTGGAAGTCGAGGGCGCCGCTGCTGCGGCCCCGGCGGCTGCCGCCCCTGCCGCAGCGCCTGCTGGCGAAGAAAAACCTGCTGCTGCCCAGGCCCCGGCGGCCCCGGCCGCAGCACCGGCTGCCGCAACCGTCCAGGACATTCATGTTCCGGACATCGGCTCCTCGGGCAAGGCCAAGATCATCGAGCTGCTGGTCAAGGTCGGCGACAGCGTCGAAGCCGACCAGTCGCTGATCACCCTGGAATCGGACAAAGCCTCGATGGAAATCCCGTCGCCGGCTGCCGGCGTGGTGGAAAGCATCGGCGTCAAGCTTGAAGACGAAGTCGGCACTGGCGACTTCATCCTCAAGCTCAAGGTCCAGGGCGCTGCTGCCCCGGCGCCAGCGCCTGCCGCTGCTGCCCCGGCCGCCAAGGCTGAAGCCGCACCTGCTGCTGCACCTGCTCCGGCTGCCAAAGCCGAGGCCGCAGCGGCGCCTGCCGCTGCCCCTGCACCAAGCGGTGCCAAGGTTCACGCCGGCCCTGCCGTGCGTCAGCTGGCCCGTGAGTTCGGCGTCGAACTGAGCGCGGTTGCCGCCAGCGGCCCGCACGGTCGTGTGCTCAAGGAGGACGTGCAGGTTTACGTCAAGGCCATGATGCAGAAGGCCAAGGAAGCTCCAGCCGCCGGTGCCACCGGTGGTGCTGGCATCCCGCCGATCCCGGAAGTCGATTTCAGCCGCTTCGGCGAAATCGAAGAAGTGCCGATGACCCGCCTGATGCAAGTTGGCGCCACCAACCTGCACCGCAGCTGGCTGAACGTGCCGCACGTGACCCAGTTCGACAGCGCCGACATCACCGAGCTGGAAGCTTTCCGCGTAGCCCAGAAGGCCGTGGCCGAGAAGGCTGGCGTCAAGCTGACCGTGCTGCCACTGCTGCTCAAGGCGTGCGCGCACCTGCTCAAGGAACTGCCGGACTTCAACAGCTCGCTGGCCCCGAGCGGCAAGGCGATCATCCGCAAGAAGTACGTCAACGTCGGCTTCGCGGTGGATACCCCGGACGGCCTGCTGGTCCCTGTGATCAAGAACGTCGACCAGAAGAGCCTGCTGCAACTGGCTGGCGAAGCGGCGGCCCTGGCAGAAAAAGCCCGGACCAAGAAGCTTTCGGCCGACGACATGCAAGGCGCCTGCTTCACCATTTCCAGCCTCGGCCACATTGGCGGCACCGGCTTCACGCCGATCGTCAACGCGCCGGAAGTGGCGATCCTCGGTGTCTCCAAGGCAACCATCCAGCCAGTCTGGGACGGCAAAGCCTTCCAGCCGAAGCTGATGCTGCCGCTGTCGCTGTCCTACGATCACCGCGTGATCAACGGTGCTGCTGCTGCGCGCTTCACCAAGCGCCTGGGCGACCTGCTGACCGACATCCGCACCATGCTGTTGTAATTGCTGTTTCCTGTCTCCCCTGCCGGGGAGACAGGCTCCCTTTTCGAGCTGCCACGCTCGTACCTCAACCCCGTCATTTTGGCGGGGCTTTTTTTATCTGCTGGAAAGGTCCTGTGGAAGTGGGCTGAGCCCGCGATGCGCTGTGTCCGACTTAAGATTCCTACGCCAATGCCGACACAGTTAGTACGGAGGTCTCTGTATCGCTTGTCAGCCTCAAGCGCATGATGCAACCTTGCCGACACGCGTAGTAGCAGATTGCTCTATTTGCGCGAACAGCCTTCTTGAAGCGAGCTCTCGATGAAAAGCCAACCTGATGCCGCCAGCCGTATGGTGGCCGAGGTCGTGACGCAGTTGCCCGTGCCCTCGCGGCTCGGGATGCTGCGTTTCGAGCGGCTGAACGAGGCGAGCTGGGCGCTGCTCTATCTGGACCCTGGTTGCGAACGGCAATTTGGCCTGGCCGCCGTCGAACTCTGCGCCCTGGTCGGCTCGCCCTACGCCAGCCTGATGGAGCCCGAAGCGCGCTACAAACTGCACGACGCCATCCAGCTGCAACTGGCCCAGCGCCCGCATTACCTGGTGCGCTACACCCTGCACACCGGCCAGGGCCCGCTGCACCTGCTGGAGCTGGGCGAAGCCTACAAGCAGCACAACCGCCAGCTGCTGCGCGGTTACCTGATGGTCCTCGACAGCCAGCCGGGAGATACCCCGGACCTGTCGGCCGCCGACCTCGAGACCCGCAACAGTCGCCTGCAGATCGCCCTGCAACTCAACCAGCGCGCCCAGCAGGAACAGCTCGAGCACCTGGAGCGGGTGCGCGCCCAGCAGGACCTGATCCTGCACCTGGCGCGCCATCGCTACAGCGCCAGCAACTCGCTGCTCGAAGCCGCCGAGCTGATCACCCGCAGTGCCTGCGAGATCTACAAGATCGACTGCGCAAGCATCTGGTACCTGGAAGAGCAGCAACTGCAGCCGATTTCGGCGTTCTACCGTTCGACCCAGGAATACCGCCTGCCCGAGCCCATCGACGCCAGCCGTTTTCCCGACTACCTTGAAGCGCTGCACACCAGCCGCGCCATCGACGCCCACAACGCCACCCACGACCCGCGCACCCGCGACATGGCCGAGAGCCTGCGCCCACGCGATATCAACGCCATGCTCGATGCCAGTATCCGCATCGATGGCCAGGTGGTCGGGGTGCTGTGCCTGGAGCAGACCGGCTCGGCGCGGGCCTGGCAAACCGATGAGATCGCCTTTGCTGGCGAGCTGGCCGACCAGTTCGCCCAGGTCATCAACAACCACAACCGGCGCACCGCGACCAATGCCCTGCACCTGTTCCAGCGCGCCGTCGAGCAAAGCGCCAACGCCTTCTTGCTGGTCAACCGCGACGGTGTGGTCGAGTACGTCAACCCAAGCTTTACCGCCATCACCCAGTACAGCACCGATGAAGTCCACGGCCACCGCCTGTCGGAGCTGCCGGCGCTGGAAAACCTCAGCGAGCTGCTGTTCGACGCGCCGTCGAGCCTGGCCATGGGCAACAGTTGGCAAGGCGAGTTCAAGAGCCGGCGCAAGAACCTCGAGCCCTACTGGGGCCAGCTGTCGATTTCCAAGGTGTTCGGCGACAATCGCGAACTGACCCACTATATCGGCATCTACGAAGACATCACCCAGAGCAAGCTGGCCCAGCAGCGCATCGAGCGCTTGGCCTACACCGACAACCTGACCAGCCTGGGCAACCGCCCGGCGTTCATCCGCAACCTCGACGAGCGCTTCGCCCGCGACAGCGACAGTCCGATCAGCCTGCTGCTGGTGGACATCGACAACTTCAAGCGGATCAACGACAGCCTCGGCCACCAGACCGGCGACAAGCTGCTGATCAGCCTGGCCCGGCGCCTGCGCAACAGCCTGAGCCCCGGCGGCAGTCTGGCGCGCTTTGCCAGTAACGAATTCGCCGTGCTGCTCGAAGACACCGACCTTGAAAGCGGCCAGCAGGTGGCCCAGCAACTGCTGCGCACCCTCGACAAACCGATGTTCGTCGACAACCAGCTGATCAACGTCACCGGCTCCGTGGGCCTGGCCTGCGCGCCGCTGCACGGGCGCGACCCGCAGACGCTGATGAAGAACGCAGGCCTTGCCCTGCACAAGGCCAAAGCCAACGGCAAGCACCAGGTCCAGGTGTTCACCGAAGCGCTCAATGCCGAGGCCAGCTACAAGCTGTTCGTCGAGAACAACCTTCGCCGCGCCCTGACCCAGAACGAGCTGGACGTGTTCTACCAGCCCAAGCTGTGCCTGCGCAGCGGCCGCCTGCTGGGCCTGGAAGCGCTGCTGCGCTGGAACCACCCGGAAAAGGGCATGATTCGCCCTGACCAGTTCATCAGCGTCGCCGAAGAGACCGGGCTGATCATCCCCATCGGCAAGTGGATCGCCCGCCAGGCCTGCCGCATGAGCCAGACGCTGCGCCTGGAGGGCCTGGGCAACCTGCAGGTGGCGATCAACCTCTCGCCCAAGCAGTTTTCCGACCCGGACCTGGTCGCCTCGATCGCCAATATCCTCAAGGAAGAAGCCCTGCCCCCGCACCTGCTGGAGCTGGAGCTGACCGAGGGCCTGCTGCTGGAAGCCACCGAAGACACTCACCGCCAGCTGGACCAGCTCAAGCAACTGGGCCTGACCCTGGCCATGGACGACTTTGGCACCGGCTATTCGTCGTTGAGCTACCTGAAGAAATTCCCGATCGACATCATCAAGATCGATCGCAGCTTCATCCACGAAATCCCCGACAACCAGGACGACATGGAGATTACCTCGGCGGTGGTGGCCATGGCCCACAACCTCAAGCTCAAGGTGGTGGCCGAAGGCATCGAGACCGCCGAGCAGCTGGCCTTCCTGCGTCGCCACCGCTGCGATGTCGGCCAGGGCTACCTGTTCGACCGGCCGATTCCGGGCAGCGAGCTGATCACCAAACTCAAACGCTATCCGCGTGGCCCTATCGCCTGACAGCGGCGTTTGTCTCGGGCAATATAGGTTCATTCGGGTCCCATCGCGGGTCAAGCCCGCTCCCACAGTGGGAGCGGGCTTGACCCGCGATGGGACCAGCCTTGCCTACCCCAATCAGCAGAGGAACGATCATGGTCCTGCGCTCGGAGATTCTGGTGAACAAAAACGTCCTGCCCACTGCCGAACAGGCCTTGCCTGGCCGCGAAACCCCGATGACCCTGCCCGAGAAGCATTTTGTCTTCAAGGACACCCCGCTGCTCGGCCCGTTCTTCGAAGGCGCCATCGACTTCGCAATCTTTGGCCTGGGCTGCTTCTGGGGGGCCGAGCGGCGCTTCTGGCAGCGTGAAGGCGTGGTCAGCACCGTGGTCGGCTATGCTGGCGGTTTCACCCCCAACCCGACCTACGAAGAAGTCTGCTCGGGCCTGACCGGCCACACCGAAGTGGTGCTGGTGGTGTTCGACAAGGACAAGGTCAGCTACCAAGAGCTGCTGGCGATGTTCTGGGAACTGCACAACCCGACCCAGGGCATGCGCCAGGGCAACGACATCGGCACCCAGTACCGCTCGGTAATTTACTGCACCAGCCCCCAGCAACTGGACGAGGCACTGGCCAGCAAGCAGGCCTACCAGGCCGAACTGAGCAAAGCCGGTTTCGGCGAGATCACCACCGAAATCGAGCAGGCGCCGACCGTGTACTTTGCCGAGGCCTACCACCAGCAGTACCTGGCCAAGAACCCCGACGGCTACTGCGGCATCGGCGGTACCGGTGTCTGCCTGCCACCGAGCCTGCAAGGCAACTGAGGGATCGACATGTCCGCACCAAGCATGACCCTGTTCCATTCGCCGGCCTCGCCGTTCGTGCGCAAGGTCCTGGTGGTGCTGCACGAAACCGGGCAAACCGACCGGGTGGCGCTGCAGACCGTCAACCTCACCCCGGTCGATCCGGTGGCCGAGCTCAACCAGGGCAACCCGGCCGGCAAGATCCCGGCCCTGCGCCTGGCTGACGGCAGCGTGCTGCACGACAGCCGGGTGATCTGCGAATACCTCGACCTGCAGCATGTCGGCAACCCGCTGATCCCCCGTGACGGCTGGCCGCGCTGGCATCGCCTGACCCTGGCGTCGCTGGCCGATGCGATCATGGATGCCGCGGTGCTGACCCGTTACGAAACCTTCCTGCGGCCCAAGGACAAGCAATGGGACAGCTGGATCGAGGCGCAACAGGACAAGATTCGTCGTGGCCTGAGCAACCTTGAGCAGCAGCATTTCGCCGACCTTGCCTCAGGCTTCGACATCGCCGCCATCGGTGTGGCCTGCGCCCTGGGTTACCTCGACCTGCGCTTCCCCGACTTCGGCTGGCGTGAGCAACAGCCGCAGCTGGCGGGGTGGTATGCGCAGGTTTGCCTGCGTGAATCGATGCGCGCGACTGACCCTTCGATTGTCTGAGCCGGCCTTATCGCGGGGCAAGCCCGCTCCTACGTGCGTGGTAGGAGCGGGCTTGCCCCGCGATGCTGACTTCTGCCTCCCAGCGCACGAACAGCCTGGCGATTTTCATCGCCAGCACTGCCCCCAGATACCTCTCCTCGCGCAAGCCGCTCACGACAGCTTCACCTGGCCAACCCCATACCAGTCCAGGCGACGGGTCAGGACCATGAACACACCCAGCAGCGCGAACAGCAGCAGCGAACCCATCAGCAAAGCGTAATCCTCGGCCGTCAGCAGACCGTAGAGCATGCCGTAGAGCATCGCCAGGCCCAGGGCAAAGCCCATGCCGCGCAACACGCTGTGCAGCACGTGGCACAGGTAGAAGCCGATCAGCAACACACAACCGCTCGCCGACAAGGCATAGGCCATGGCAAAGCCCAGGTGTTCGGACAACGACAACAGCAGCAGGTAGAAGAACGCCAGGGCCACGCCCACCAGGCCGTACTGGATCGGGTGCACGCTCAGGCCCTTGAGCACTTCGAAGAGGAAGAAGCCGGCAAAGGTCAGGGCGATGAACAGCAGCGCATATTTGATTGCCCGCTCGCTCTTGAGGTACTGGTCCACCGGGTCGATGAAGCTGACCCCGAAAGCGCGACCGTTGAAGGCATTGCACTTGTCATTGACCACGCACTGGGTCAGGGCGTCTTCGAGGTTGGTGGAGAAGAACGAGGTCTGCCAGCGCGCCGAGAAACCACCGGCATCGATCTTGCGGCTGACCGGCAGGTAGTTGCCGTCAAAGCTCGGATGCGGCCAGTTGGCGGCCATGGCCACGCTGGTGCTACGCCCTACCGGCACCACCTGCAGCTGTTCGGTGCCTTGCAGGCTGAGGTCGAAGGCATAGTTGAGCACGCTGGCGACCTTGCCATCGACACCGGGCAACAGTGCGTGCACACCACCACTCATCCAGCCCAGCTTGGTGCCGGCGGCAAAGTCCAGGCGCTGGTCGTTGAGCTGCAGTTGCAGGCCTTTTTCGATGCCGCGGATGTCGCTGATACCGACGACCAGGAACGCAGGTTCGAAGCGGTAATCCTCGAAGTCCTCGGTAATGCCCCAGTTGGCCGGGATCTCGAAATGGCCGTTGATGTGGCTATTGGCGTGAAACAGGCGCGCTTCGTAGATACCGCGCGAACGCAGCTCGGTGTCGATGCTGGCGTTGAGGTCGAAGGTTTCCGGGAGGAAATACAAATGACCGTTGACCTGGCTGATTTCCTGGAAGCTCTTGCCCTCTTCGGTCTTCCAGCGCCGTTCAATCTTGCGGTACGGCACCACCAGCATCGGCCCGGTAATCTGCTGGGCGAAGCTTGAGCTTTCGGCAATGTCGCGCACCACGCGATCGCGTTGGTACTGACGGTCCTGGATCAAGCCGCCGATCATGAACAACGGGATCAGCAGCAATACGATCAGAAAGCCGATCACGGCCAGTTTGTAACTCAGTTTGCGGTGCATGGACAGGACTCCGGTTTCGATGGGCAGAGTCTGCGCAAACGAAATGGAGCCCTTGCGGACTTATGTGGAGCCTGTGTGCAGACTCTGTGAAGTTTTCAGCCCAGGCGCTTGGCCGGCAGCCACAACCGTACGCGCACGCCGTCCTCGACGTTGGCCACTTCCAGCGCGCCACCATGCAGCTGCATCACCTCTTCGACGAAATTCAGCCCCAGGCCGGTGCTCTTGCGCCCACTGAACGGTCGTGGCAGCGAATAGAAGCGCTCGCTGAGCCGGCCCAGGGCGTAGTCCGGAATCGACTCGCCCTGGTTGAACAGGCTCAAGGCCACGCGGCCATCGCCGTGCTCCAGCTCGAACACCAGCAAACCGCCTGGAGGGGTGAAGTCCAGGGCGTTGTCGAGCAGATTGGCGATGGCCTGGCGCATCAGGAACGGGTCACACAGCAGGCGCGCGGCCGCGGGCAGACGCTGACGCACCTGCAGCTCGGCGCTTTCGATCCGCGCGCCCTGGGCCAGCAGCAACTCGTCGACCAATGCTGCCAGCGGCACCTGTTGCTGTTCTTCCAGCGCTTGCATCTGCTCGACCTGAGCCAGGTTGAGCAGGCGTTCGATCAATTGCTGCATACGTGCGCTTTCGCTTTCGATATTGCCGGCAAAACGCTGGCGCTGTTCGTCGCTCATCGGCCCCTGGAGCAGCTCGCTGGCGCCGCGAATCGCCGCCAACGGGCTTTTCAGCTCGTGGGTCAGGGTGTGCACATAGCGCTCGACGTAATCCTTGCCTTCAAGCTGGGTGCGCATGCGCTCCACCGCCGCCGCCAGTTGCCACAACTCACCCCCGCGATAATGCGGCAGCGCCGTGCGCTCGCCTTCACTGACCGCCTGGGCGTAGCGCGTCAGGCGGCGCAGCGAGCGCGCCAGCCACCACGACAATGCCGCGCCCACCAGCAGGCCAAGGCCGATCAGGCCCAGGCCGAGGTATAGCAGGCGCCGCTCGGAGCGGTCGATATAGGGTTGCAGCGATTTGTTCGGCTTGGCCACGGTGATCACGCCGATGATCTTGCCGTCATCGAGGATCGGCGCCGCCACGTGCATCACCGACGAATCCGGATCGTCCGGGTTGCTGCGAGTCGAGCGTGCACCGTATTGGCCGCGCAGGGTCAGGTAGACGTCGTTCCAGCGCGAATAGTCCTCGCCTACCGCCACGCCGGCCGAGTCGAGCAGCACTTTGCCCTGGGCATCGGTGACATAGATGCGGTGGTTGACCTGGTTCTTCGACAAGCCCCAGATATCGGCCTTGGGCTGGCGCTGGCCGTAGGCGCGCAGCAGCACCGGCAAACGGCTCTGGCCAAGGGTGCCGGCCTTGACGTCGTCGTGGAGGATTTCCGCCAGCAGGTTGGCGGTGTCGACCAGGGTTTCTTCGGTGGACTGACGCACACCGGGGCGGATCTGCTCGCGCACAGTGCTGAGGATGAAGTAGCCGGTCAGCCCGACGAACAGGAAGTACACCAGGAAAATCCGGATCCCCAGGCGCATCAGCTATGGCTCGGGCTGTAGCTGTAGCCCAGGCCGCGGTGGGTCTGGATCGGCTCGGCGTCGGCAGCCACCGCACGCAGCTTGGCGCGCAGGCTCTTGATATGGCTGTCGATGCTGCGCTCGTAGCCGGCATCGGCGGCGACCCCGACGGCATCGAGCAGTTGCTCGCGGCTGAACACCCGCTCCGGTTGCTCCAGCAGGCTTTGCAGCAGGCGAAACTCGTGGCGGGTCAGGCTCAGGGCCTGGCCACGGTAGTGGATCTGCATGCGCAGGGTATCGACCTGGAACAGCTCGGCGGCGCTCACCACAGGTTCCGCGCGCGGCGCCATGCGCTTGAGGATCGCCCGCACCCGGGCCGCCACTTCGCGAGGGCTGAAGGGTTTGACCACGTAATCGTCGGCGCCGATTTCCAGGCCCACCACCCGATCGATTTCGCCATCGCGAGCGCTGAGGAACATCACCGGCACCTCGCTGAAACGGCGCAGTTGCCGGCAGGTTTCAAAACCGCTGATGTCCGGCAGGCCAATGTCGAGGATGATCAGGTCGGCCGGGCGCTGGCGTTGCTGCTCCAGCGCGGCGCTGCCCAGGGTCACCCACTCGGTGCTGTGACCGTCGCCTTGCAGGGCGAAAATCAGCGTATCGGCGATGGCCGCTTCGTCTTCGACAATTAAAATGTGGGGCATCTGGAGCGGCAAGCCTCAAGCGACAAGCTTCAAGAAGAAGCGGATCGCGTGAAGTTACACTGAACCGCTTTTTCTTGCAGCTTGTCGCTTAAAGCTTGCAGCTAGTGAGCTGCTCAGCAGCTCGGCTTGTCTGCGGTAAAGCGCCGCGCCGGGTTTACCGCCGCCTTGAACTCGCGCAGCGCCTTGGCACCGATCAGCAACGGGTAGTTGAAACTGCTGCGGTCGGTCAGGTTGACCTCGACGGTGCGTTTCACGTCGCCCAGGCACAGCTCCAGGTCGACCACCGGGCGCTTGCTGATCTCGGCGCCCTCGCCGTCTTCGTCTTCATCGGCGCGGTTCTTGATCTTGCTGATGCGCGCCAGCTTGTGTTCATAGACCTTGCCGTCGGCGTCCTTGGTGGCGACCCGAAAGCGCACCCACTCTTCGCCGTCACGGGTGAAGGTTTCGATGTCCTTGGCCGACAGCGAAGCGGTCAGCGCGCCGGTGTCCATCTTGGCCTTGAAGGTCTGGCCACCGACTTCCGGCAGTTTGATGTATTCGTAGCGGCCATACAGGGTCGGCTCGGCGGCCAGGGCCGGCAGGGCTAACAGGGACAGCAGTGCAAGTACCGATTTCACAGGATCCGCTTCCTTGAGATAAGACAGTGTTTAGACTGCGAAGGCAGGATAGGTTCGCGCCAATAGCTTATTCAACACAATGTGAAACATTTGTCCGGCGGGAGCAGATCGGAGCATTTGGCGTACGCCGACCGGGTGCTTATCATTGCCGACCGCTTACTTGAATATAAGAGCTTTCTTATGCGCCGCTTGCTGACGGGCATTCTTGTGACCTTGCTGTTGCTGCTCAACACCCTGGTCCTGATCGGCCCGCTGATGGTCTTTGCCCTGCTCAAACTGGTCCTGCCCGGCCGTTACCGCGACTATGCCTCGTGGGCGGTGATGTGGATCGCCGAAACCTGGGCCGAAATCGACAAACTGATCTTCCGCCTGTGCATCCCGACCATCTGGGACGTGCGCGGCGCCGCCGACCTGCGCCTCGACACCTCGTACCTGGCGGTCAGCAACCACCAGAGCTGGGTGGATATCCCGGCGCTGATCCAGGTGCTCAACCGGCGCATACCGTTCTTCAAGTTCTTCCTGAAAAAGGAGCTGATCTGGGTACCTTTGCTGGGCCTGGCCTGGTGGGCCCTGGACTACCCGTTCATGAAGCGCTACAGCAAGGCCTTCCTCGACAAGCACCCCGAGCTCAAGGGACAGGACCTGGAAATCACCAAGGCCGCCTGCGAGCTGTTCAAGCGCCAGCCGGTGACCGTGGTCAACTACCTCGAAGGCACGCGGTTCACCGAGGCCAAGCGCGCCGCCCAACAGTCACCCTTCAAGCATCTGCTCAAGCCCAAGGCCGGCGGCGTGGCCTTCGTGCTGGCGGCGCTGGGCGAACAGCTCGACGCCCTGCTGGATGTCACCATCGTCTACCCCGGCGACAAGGCCCCTGGGTTCTGGGACCTGCTCAGCGGCAATTTGCCCAAGGTGATCATCGACATCCAGGTACATGAGCTGGACCCGGCACTGTGGAGCGGCGACTACGAGAACGACCCGGTGTTTCGCCAGACCGTGCAGGACTGGGTCAACCAGCTCTGGCACGCCAAGGACGCCCGCATCGAGGCCTTGCGCGCCGAGCTGCGCTGATCAGTCGATGATCGCGTGGGGCAGAAAGCGGCTGCTGTCCTTGGTGATCAGCGAGTTGTCTTCGCGAATGCCGATGCCCGCCGGCAGGTCGCCGACCACCCAGCTGCCGATCACCGTGTAGCTGTCGCCAAAGCGCGGCAGCGCCTGGAACTGCTGGATGATGCTCGGCCCGCCGCCATACGGGCCATCTTCGACCACCCGCTTGCCGCTGGCGGTGTGGATCTCGATGTTGGCGCCTTCGCGCGAGAAGAACGGCTTGCGCACCCAGCCCTTGTCGAGGGGCGCGCCCGGGGTTTGCTCGATGAACGCCGGCAGCAGGTTCGGGTGGCCCTGGTGGCGTTCCCACAGCAGCGCCAGCATGCCCTTGTTGGAAAGGATCGCCTTCCACGGCGGCTCGACGAACAAGGTACCGCTGGTGGCGATCGCCGGGCCGTAGGGGTCATGGAAGATGTCTTCCCAGGGGTAGAGTTTGAACAGGCTCGGGATCGGTGCGCCAACATCATCGACAAATCGCCCGCCGCGGCTCAGGCCGATGTCTTCCATGTCTACCAGGCGCGCATCGAGCCCGGCGCCGAGGGCGATATCGCGCAGGTATTCGACGGTGCCGCGGTCTTCGATCGAGTCTTTCACCGAAGAAAAGTAGAACGGCGTGGCAAAGGTATTGGCACCCATCACCTGGGTGAGTTTGTCTTCCAGGCTGTTGAACTGGTCGGCGTCGGCCGGCAGCATGCCGCGCTGCATCTGCTGCTCCAGCCACAGGTACTGGAAGAAACTGGCTTCGTAGAGTGACGTCGGCGTGTCGTAGTTGGCCTCCAGCAGCTTGGCCGGGCCCTTGCCGTCGTAACACAGGTCCATGCGCCCGTAGAAATGCGGGTGGCCGTCGCGCCACGAGCGGCGGATCAAATCGAAGTACGGTGCCGGGATCGCCAGGCGCTCGAGCAGCTCTTCACTGTCGACCACCTCGGCCACCAGCGCCATGCACAGCTCATGCAGTTCGCGGGTGGGCTCTTCAAGATCGTCTTCGATCTGCCGCAGGCTGAACTGGTAATAGGCCGACTCGTCCCAGTAGGGCTCGTCGCCGAAGGTGTGGAAATTGAAGCCGAACTGCTCGGCGGTGGCGCGCCAGTCCGGGCGCGGGGCGATGGAAATTCGCTTCATCTGCAATCCTCAGGTGCTGTAGCCGCGTAGCGACGAGCGGCTGTTGAACCCGTTGCTATCCAGGGTCAACCAACGCGTCGAGCCATAGCTGTTACCGCCGAAAACACGCAATTGGGCAGGCGCCACGTCAGCTCTGCCCTGTTCACTCAATGCACTGCTGACAAACGCCTCGCGGCCCTTGCGCGCCCGGTACACAGGCTCCGCCAGGTAACGCGGTGCGGCATCGACATAGCGCAGGCTGGTCCAGTGCGCCTGGTCGATCGGCACCCCGTCGTCATAGACCTGGCGCTCGGTGGTCAGGTTGAAACCGTCCATGGCCGGCAGAAAAAAGCCGTTGCCCTCGACCTGCTGGCAGTGCTCAAAGCGCAGCTGGCAGGCGTTGAGGTCGTCAAAGCGCGGCGCGTGGGCATAGTGCAGTTGCTGCGCGACATCCCGCGCCTCGTTGCACGCTTCGGCGCGGGTGCCACTGCCAATGCACTGCTGCACCCCTTGATGGTGACGCACCTCGCTATACGGCTTGATTGTTGCCACCTGGTTGTCGCAGGCGCTGAGCACCAGCGGCAGGCTACCCAAGGCCAGCAGGCGCAGGGATCTGCTGCGTTTCATCGGCTGACCTCGTTCAGGAAGCGAAGCCGCCACGCCCCGAAGCACGCGAGACAAAACCGTTGTGGGTACCCACCGCGAACGGCCGGGCCGAGCTGATCAGCTTGTTTGACTGGGCCACGGGGATAATCGCCGGGTGGGCGCTGCCCACGTGCGCCGGGTCGCTGCCGGCAACGGCGCTACCGCCGCCACTCGCCGCCGCATGCTGCGCGGCTTCGCTGAACGGCTGCGAGGCCGGGTGCGAGGTGTCCAGGCCGGCGTAGTAATTGTGGTTTGCCACTTGCTCGGTCAGGGTGCTGACCTTGAACGCATTGCGCCCGTCGCGCTCGTGATAGATCGCCTCGGTCGAATAGCGCGCATCGGTGTCGGTGTACTCGTAATAGCGACGACCGCCGCCGGAGCCGCCGCTCGACGATGAGCTGTTGGTCGACGAACTGCTGCTGTTGTCCTCATCGTCGGCGTACACCTGGCGTTCGGTGGTCAGGGCAAAGCCTTCCATCGGCGGCACGTAGTTGTTGGCGTAACGGCGAAAATCGCACTTGAAATAGACCGCCTCACAGGCCTCGGCGGTCAAAAAGCGCGGGACGTTGGCGGCATGGTGGTTCTGCGCGGCGACCCAGGCTTGCTGGCACACCTGGCGCGGCTTGCCGTCCATGACGCAATAGTCGACGTCCTGGTAGCGCTTGGTTTCGCTGATGATTTTGGTCGGCCGGTCGCCACAGGCGGACAGCACCAGCGGCAGGCTGCCGAGGGCGACCAGGCGAATGGTTTTGCTGCGTTTCATTGTCGATCGTCCCTGATCAGGCGGCGGGGGTCATGCAGGCGGCGTTGAGCAGGCCAATACCAATGGACACGGCGGCCAGCAAAATGGCCGAGGCGGTTTCCTGGCGGGCAACCCGTTCAGCCATGCCTTTGACGCAGCGGTTGACCACCACGAACGCCAGCAACTGCACCACTGCGGCAATCAGCGCCCAGAGCAGGAAGTCGAGCAGCGAAATCGAATGGGAAATGGCACTGGCCACCGGAATCGCAAAACCGATCAAGGCACCGGCCAGGGCAATGGCGGCGGCATTGTTGCCTTCGCGGATCAAGCGCAATTCGTTGTAGGGGGTCAGGCGGGTGTAGATGAATGCGTAGAGGCCGAACAGCACGGCGGCGCCGAGCATGTAGACCACAAAGCCGAGCACGGCGTCGGCAGGCAAAGACATCTTCAGGGCGTCCATGAACATGGCGAATCACACTTCCTTGTAAAACGGGGCGGGACATATAGCACACCGCCCCGCCCGCGCAAATAGCTGGCTTACACGGAAGGCACGCCCGCCCCTGTGCCCCACAGGCTGCCCAGGCTCTGCAACAGCGAGCCGCCGACGCCTTGCTGGCCCAAGTACTGCAGGATCAACGGCGCGAACTGGCCGATCATGCCGGTGTCCATGCCCAGCGCGCTGAAGGCGTTGTTGAGGTCATTGGTGTCTTTGACATTACCCAGGGCATTGCTCAGGGCCGAGGACTTGTCGCTCTTGCCCAGCAGCGTGCCCAGACCGTTCAAACCGCCCAGGGCCTTCTCGCCGGAAAGCAGGTCAAGGCCGGGCACGGCTTTGCTCAGTTGCTCGTAATCGCCGCTGTTGAGCTGATTCTTGGCCAGGCCCAGCAATGCGCCGGTGCCGCCGATGGCTTGTTCGGGGGTGACTTTCAGTTCGCTGCCGAGGGTATTGAGCAGGTTCGCCGAAGCAGCGGGGGCCTGTACCGCGGCATCGCCGCTGTTGCCCTTGGCGGCGTTGTAGACATTGGCCGCGTCATTGAGGCTGAAGCCTGCGAATACCGGAGTGGCAGCCAGGGCCACCAGGGTGACCAGTGCGAAACGTTTCATCGAAATACCTCGTCAGCCGTTAAGGCAGGGAAAACGAGGTTTCGACCTTGTGGGCGGGGGATTGTTCCCTTGTAACCGGTGGAAGCGGGCTTGCCCCGCGATGCGATGTGACTGACAGACCTCTATCGCGGGGCAAGCCCGCTCCCACAGGCACAGTGGGAGCGGGCTTGCCCCGCGATGTGTTTAGGCAGCGCTGAACAGCTTGTGCGGGTCGATGACGAATTTCTTCGGCACGCCGGCATCGAACTCGCCATAGCCTTCAGGCGCCTGGTCGAGGCTGATCACCTGCACACCCACCACTTCGGCAATGTTGATGCGGTCCCACATGATCGCCTGCATCAGTTGGCGGTTGTATTTCATCACCGGGGTCTGCCCGGTGTGGAAGCTGTGCGACTTGGCCCAGCCAAGACCAAAACGGATGCTCAGGCTGCCGATCTTCGCCGCGGCATCCACCGCGCCCGGGTCTTCGGTGACGTACAGGCCAGGGATACCGATCTTGCCGGCAACCCGCACCACGCCCATCAGCGAGTTGAGCACGGTGGCCGGCGCTTCGTGCTTGGCACCGGCATGGCCGTGGCCCCGGGCTTCGAAGCCCACGGCATCGACCGCGCAGTCGACTTCCGGCTCGCCCAGCAGGTTGGCGATCTGCTCGTGCAGCGGGGTGTCCTGGGACAGGTCGGCAATTTCGAAACCCTGGGCCTTGGCGTGGGCCAGGCGCACCGGGTTGACGTCGCCGACGATCACCACCGCAGCGCCCAGCAGGCGCGCCGACGCCGCTGCAGCCAGGCCCACCGGGCCGGCACCGGCGATGTACACCGAGCTGCCCGGGCCAACCCCGGCCGTCACCGCGCCGTGATAGCCGGTAGGGAGGATGTCCGACAGGCAGGTCAGATCGCGGATCTTCTCCATGGCCTTGTCGCGGTTCGGCAGTTTCAGCAGGTTGAAGTCGGCGTAAGGCACCAGCACATATTCGGCCTGGCCGCCGGTCCAGTCGCCCATGTCGACATAGCCGTAGGCACCACCGGCACGGGCCGGGTTGACGGTGAGGCAGACGCCGGTGTGCTGCTCTTTGCACGAGCGGCAGCGGCCGCAGGCGACGTTGAAGGGTACCGAAACCAGGTCACCGATCTGCAGGTTTTCGACGTCCCTGCCCTTCTCGATGACTTCGCCGGTGATTTCATGGCCCAGCACCAGGCCGACCTGGGCCGTGGTACGGCCACGGACCATGTGCTGATCGGAGCCACAGATATTGGTGGAGACCACCCGCAGGATCACCCCGTGCTCGATCTTGCGACCGCGCGGGTCCTGCATTTTCGGGTAGTCAATCTTCTGCACCTCGACCTTGCCAGCGCCGAGATACACCACACCACGATTACCAGACATGCTTTCACCTCGCTAAAGTTTGTTGTTATGTAGCGGTGCAAAGTGCGCTGCCCGTAGGCGGCGCTGTGTTACTGGAATCTGTTTTTGCCTTGAAGGCCTCATCGCGGGGCAAGCCCGCTCCTACCGGTGTGGGAGCGGGCTTGCCCCGCGATGGCGGCCGTCAGAGCACTACCGTCCGGTTGGCGTTGAGGAACACCCGCCGCTCGATGTGATAGCCCACCGCCCGCGCCAGGGTCAGGCACTCGATATCACGGCCCTTGGCGATCAGGTCTTCGGGGTAATGGCTGTGGTCCACCGCCTCGACGCCTTGGGCGATGATCGGCCCTTCGTCGAGGTCGTTGTTGATGTAGTGCGCGGTGGCACCGACCAGTTTCACGCCCTTGTTGTAGGCCTGGTGGTAGGGCTTGGCGCCCTTGAAGCCGGGCAGCAGCGAGTGATGGATGTTGATCGCCCAGCCGTCGAGCTTGCGGCACAACTCGGGCGACAGCACCTGCATGTAGCGGGCAAGGATTACCAGCTCGGCGCCGGACTCTTCGATCACCTGCAGCACCTTGCGCTCCTGCGCCGGTTTGTCATGGGGGTCGAGGGCGAAGTGGTAATAGGGAATGCGGTGCCAGTGGGCCAGGGGCTCTAGGTCCGGATGGTTGGAAACCACTGCCACCACGTCCATGCTCAACTGGCCGATGCGCTGGCGATAGAGCAGATCGTTGAGACAGTGATCGGCCTTGGAGACCATGATCACCACTTTCGGTCGGTGCTTGGGCGCGGTCAGCTCGAACAGCATGCCAAACGCCGCGCCGCGCTCGGCCAGGCCTGCGCGAAAGCTGGCCTCGTCGAAATCATCCGGCTGGCGGAATTCCACGCGAATGAAAAAGCGCCCGGACAGCCGGTCATCGAACGAGTGGTGCTCGGTAACGTAGCAGTGCTGCTCGAACAGGTAACGCGTCACCGCGTCGACCGTGCCGAGCAGGCTCGGGCAGTCGGCGGTGAGAATCCAGGTGTCCGGTGCACGACTCATGGCATTGCTCCTTAAGCCTGAATGCTCAGGCCGTATTCGGCGGAAGCGTCCTGCAGCCACAGCCACCAGTAGTCGGAGAAACTGCGGCGGATCAGCAGCTCCCAGGTTTCTTCACCGGTGCGGCGGATCACCAGTTGCGACTTGGCGAACACCGTGCCGACGGCCTTGCCCACCGGAAAGTTGTTTGGATGTACATCGTAGCTGGTGGATTTCATCAGCACGTCGCGCACGTTGGGGCCGCTCAGTTCCAGCACGGTTTGCCCGCCACTGACGTTGACGATCTGAATGTGCAGGCCATCGAGGGCGTCGCGCAGCTTTTGCTCGACGGCAAATTCCTCTCCGCCGGGGACGATCAGCAGCCACTCATCCGGGCCCAGCCACTGCAGCGACATCTCGCCGTTGGCGACCACGGTCAGGGCCACCGGCAGTTCCAGGCCCAGGGCCTTGAACACACCGCCGGCAAAGGCCGGGTCCTTGCCATCGCCTCGCAGGGTCAGGTGGCCGAGGAGTTTTTTCTCGCGCAGGGTTACCCCGGCGTTTTTGCGACCCTTGCCGATCAGGCTCGGCAGGTCGGCGTGGTGCAGCGGAGTTTCAGCCTTGGCGTCGTTGCCGGGGCGTTGCTGGTAGACGTTGATCGTGCTCATTACACACCTGCCTTGAATTCTGTGGACCTGGTAACGCGATCCCTGTGGGAGCTACATCACGCCGGCGTTAGATGTTCTGCCGCTCACCCTTCGGATCGAAGAACACCGAAGAGCAGATCTCGGCCTCGATCACGCTGCCATCGGCCTGGGGCGAGTAGACCCGTTCGCCGATGCGTTTGAGCCCGCCCTTGACCACACCCATGGCAAACGAATAGCCCAGGGAGTTGCTGGCGTAGCTGGAGGTGACGTGACCGACCATGTCCATCGGGATCGCTTGTTTCGGGTCGAACACCAGTTGCGCGCCTTCTGGCAGCCACTTGTTGGGGTCGACCGGCTTGAGCCCGACCAGCTGCTTGCGGTTCTCGCGCACGCAGTCTTCGCGGTTCATCCCGCGCCAGCCGATCCACGAAAACGGCTTGGTGCGGCCAACACACCAGCCCATGTTGAGGTCGTCCGGGGTCATCGAGCCGTCGGTGTCCTGGCCGACGATGATGAAGCCCTTCTCGGCGCGCAGTACGTGCATGGTTTCGGTACCGTACGGGGTCAGGTTGTATTGCTTGCCGGCAGCGACGATCTTCTCCAGCACGCCCATGGCGTAGTTGGCCTGGACGTTGACTTCATACGACAGCTCGCCGGTGAACGAGATACGGAACACCCGCGCCGGCACACCGCCGACCAGGCCCTCCTTCCAGGTCATGAACGGGAAGGCGTCCTTGTCCAGGTCGATATCGCTGACTTCGCTGAGCAGCTTGCGGCTGTTGGGGCCCGACAGGGTCAGGGTCGCCCAGTGGTCGGTGACCGAGGTGAAGTACACTTTCAGGTCCGGCCATTCGGTCTGCTGGTAGATCTCCAGCCACTGCAGCACCCGCGCCGCGCCACCTGTGGTGGTGGTCATGATGAAGTGGTTGTCGCCGACACAGGCGGTGACGCCGTCGTCGAAGACCATGCCATCTTCTTTGCACATGAGGCCGTAGCGGGCCTTGCCAACATCGAGCTTGGTCCAGGCGTTGGTGTAGATGCGGTTGAGGAATTCGCGCGCGTCCGGGCCCTGGATGTCGATCTTGCCCAGGGTCGAGGCGTCGAGCAGGCCGACGCTGTCACGCACCGCCTTGCACTCGCGAGCCACGGCGGCATGAATGTCCTCGCCGTTGCGCGGGAAGTACCAGGGGCGCTTCCACTGGCCGACGTCTTCGAATTCGGCGCCGTTCTTCACATGCCAGGCATGCAGGGCAGTAAAGCGTACCGGCTCGAACAGGTGCCCGCAGTGCCGGCCCGCCACCGCGCCGAAGGTGATCGGCGTGTAGTTGGGGCGGAACATGGTGGTGCCCATTTCCGGGATGGTGATGCCCATCGAACGGGCGGCAATCGCCAGGCCGTTGATGTTGCCCAGCTTGCCCTGATCGGTACCAAAGCCCAGCGCGGTGTAGCGCTTGACGTGCTCGACCGACTCGAAGCCTTCGCGGGTAGCCAGTTCGATGGCGGCGGCGGTGACGTCGTTCTGCTGGTCGACGAACTGCTTCGGCGCCCGTGCAGTGTTCTTGTCGTGGGGCACCTGGAACAGCGCCACGGTTGGTTCCTCCTGGCGTGCCAGGACTTTCGGAATCACCCCCAGCACCGCCTTGAAACCGGCTTCGGTGGCGGCGCGCACGCCGCCTTCAAAACCATCGGCGAGGGTGTCGGCAAGGGCGAACACACCGTTGATGCCACCCACGCACACGCGTTTTTGCGGTGCTTCACCGGGTACGAAACCGAGAATGTCTTCACGCCAGACCGGTTTGCCGCCCAGGTGCGAAGCCAGGTGCACCACCGGGCTGTAGCCGCCGGAGGTGGCTACCAGGTCGCAATCCAGCCACTCGCCGGGGCTGCTGACCTTATGCGCCTTGACGTCGATGGCGGCAACCCGGGCTGCAGTCACGTGCTTGCTGCCGCGCGTCTCGATCACCGCGCTGGAGGTGAGGATGCGAATGCCCTTGGCCCGCGCCTCTTCCACCAACGAACCGCGCGGGTTGTGGCGGGCATCGGCGACGGCGACCACGTTCAGGCCGGCGTCGTGCCAGTCCAGGGCCACGCGGTAGGCATGGTCGTTGTTGGTCGACAGTACCAACTTGCGCCCCGGCGCCACGCCATAGCGGCGCACGTAGGTCGAGACCGCACCGGCAAGCATGTTGCCCGGCACATCGTTGTTGCCGTACACCAAAGGCCGCTCGTGGGCGCCAGTCGCCAGCACCACACGCTTGGCGCGTACCCGGTGCATGCGCTGGCGCACCTGGCCGATCGGCGCGCGATCGCCCAGATGGTCGGTCAGGCGCTCGTGAATGGTGAGGAAGTTGTGATCGTGGTAGCCGTTGACCGTGGCCCGTGGCAACAGGGTGACTTCCGGCAGTGCCTTGAGTTCGGCCACCACAGCCGCAACCCAGTCGGCGGCCGGTTTACCATCGAGGGTTTCACGGCTGTCGAGCAGGCTGCCGCCAAACTCTTCCTGTTCATCGGCGAGGATCACCCGCGCGCCGCTGCGGCCAGCCGCCAGGGCTGCGGCCAGGCCGGCGGGGCCGGCGCCGACCACCAGCACGTCGCAGTGGTGGTTCATGTAGTCGTAGCTGTCCGGGTCGTTCTGCAGCGGCGCACGGCCAAGGCCGGCGGCTTTGCGGATGTACTTCTCGTAGGTCATCCAGAACGACTGCGGGTACATGAACGTCTTGTAGTAGAAACCCGGCGGCATCAGCTTGCCGCCGACCTTGCCGAGGATGCCCATGACGTCGTTGTTCACATTCGGCCAGCCGTTGGTGCTGGTGGCCACAAGGCCGGCGTACAGCGCCTGCTGGGTGGCGCGCACGTTGGGCACCTGGGTGGCTTCGGTGGCGCCGATCTGCAGGATGGCGTTGGGCTCCTCGCTACCTGCGGCGATGATCCCGCGCGGGCGCGAGTACTTGAAGCTGCGCCCGACAATGTCGACGCCGTTGGCCAGCAGTGCAGCGGCCAGGGTGTCACCGGCAAAGCCCTGGTAGGTCTGGCCGTTGAAGGTGAAGTTCAAGACTTTGCTGCGATCGATACGACCGCCGTTGGACAGGCGATAGACCTGGCTCATACCTTTTCTCCCTGACCACTGACTGCCAACTGCGGGCTGGTGTTCTTGCCGGTGACCTGCGGCTTGGCGCCGATCGGATAGGTTTCGAGAATTTCGTAGGTCAGCGTGTCACGCGTGGCGTTGAAGTACTGGCGGCAACCAGCGGCGTGAATCCACAGCTCGTGGTGCAGGCCACGGGGGTTATCGCGAAAGAACATGTAGTCGCCCCACTCCTCGTCGGAGCAGGCGTTGGGGTCCAGCGGCCGGGGAATGTGCGCCTGACCTGCGGCGTGGAACTCCTCTTCGGAGCGCAGCTCGCCGCAGTGGGGACAGAAGATATGCAACATGGGGATTTCTCCTGTTAGTGGGCGACAGCGGCGGCGCCGTGTTCGTCGATCAGTGCACCGTTGTGGAAACGGTCGATGGAAAAGGGTTTGGCCAGCGGGTGCATTTCGCCCTTGGCCAGGCTTGCGGCAAAGACGTTGCCCGAGCCTGGGGTGGCCTTGAAGCCGCCAGTGCCCCAGCCGCAGTTGAAGAACATGTTCTTCACCGGGGTCTTGGAGATGATCGGGCAGGCGTCCGGGGTGGTATCGACGATGCCGCCCCACTGGCGGTTCATGCGCACCCGCGAGAGGATCGGGAACATTTCGACGATGGCCTGCAGGGTGTGCTCGATCACCGGGTACGAACCGCGCTGGCCGTAACCGACCCAGCCGTCGATGCCGGCGCCGATGACCAGGTCGCCCTTGTCCGACTGGCTGATGTAGCCGTGCACGGCGTTGGACATGATCACGCTGTCGATGATCGGCTTGAGCGGCTCGGACACCAGTGCTTGCAGCGGATGCGATTCGATCGGCAGGCGGAAACCTGCGAGCTTGGCCATGTGCCCGGAGTTACCGGCGGTGACCACGCCGACGCGCTTGGCGCCGATAAAGCCTTTGTTGGTCTCGACGCCGATGACCACGCCGTTTTCCTTGCGAAAACCGATCACTTCGGTTTGCTGGATCAGGTCGACGCCCAGGGCGTCGGCGGCGCGGGCAAAGCCCCAGGCAACGGCGTCGTGGCGGGCAACACCACCGCGGCGCTGCACGGTGGCGCCGATGATCGGGTAGCGGGTGTTCTTCGAGCAGTCCAGGTAAGGGATTTCTTCAGCTACTTGTTGAGCATTGAGCAGCTCGCCGTCGACGCCATTGAGGCGGTTGGCACTGACCCGACGCTCGGAGTCGCGCATGTCCTGCAGGGTGTGGCAAAGGTTGTAGACGCCGCGCTGGGAGAACATCACGTTGTAGTTGATGTCTTGTGACAGCCCTTCCCAGAGCTTCATCGCGTGTTCATACAGGTGCGCCGACTCGTCCCACAGGTAGTTGGAGCGGACGATGGTGGTGTTGCGCGCGGTGTTGCCGCCTCCCAGCCAGCCCTTCTCGACCACTGCCACGTTGGTGATGCCGTGTTCCTTGGCCAGGTAGTAGGCGGTGGCCAGGCCATGCCCGCCACCACCGACGATGACCACGTCGTAGACTTTTTTCGGGGTGGGCGTGCGCCACATGCGCTGCCAGTTTTCGTGGTGGCTGAGCGAGTGCTTGAAGAGGCCGAAGCCTGAGTAACGTTGCATAGTCTTTACTCCTGGACCACTCAGCGATAAACCGGAAAATCTGCACAGAGTGCCGACACGTTCTTCGCAACATCGGCCTCGACGTCGGCATCACCGAGGTTATCGAGGATGTCGCAGATCCAGCCGGCCAGCTCCACGCACTGGCTGACCTTGAAGCCGCGGCTGGTGACCGCCGGGGTGCCGATGCGCAGGCCGGAGGTGACGAACGGCGACTGCGGGTCGTTGGGCACGGCGTTCTTGTTGACGGTGATGTGCGCACGGCCCAGGGCGGCGTCGGCCTCTTTGCCGGTCAGGCCCTGGCGGATCAGGCTGACCAGGAACAGGTGGTTGTCGGTGCCGCCGGAAACCACGTCATAACCGCGTTTGATGAACACTTCGGCCATGGCCTGGGCGTTGTCGATCACCTGCTGTTGATAGGTCTTGAAGCCAGGCTCCAGCGCCTCCTTGAAGCACACCGCCTTGGCGGCGATCACGTGCATCAGCGGGCCGCCCTGGGCACCGGGGAATACCGCGGCGTTGAGCTTCTTCTCGATCTCTTCGTTGCTGCGCGCCAAAATCAGGCCGCCACGCGGGCCGCGCAGGGTCTTGTGGGTGGTGGTGGTGACCACGTCAGCGTAAGGCAGCGGGTTCGGGTACAGGCCAGCGGCGACCAGGCCGGCAACGTGGGCCATGTCGACGAACAGATAAGCACCGACCTTGTCGGCGATCTGACGAAAGCGTGGGAAATCGAGGGTTTTTGAGTAGGCCGAGAACCCGGCGACGATCATTTTCGGCTTGTTCTCCAGCGCCAGGCGCTCGACTTCGTCGTAGTCGATCAGCCCGGTGTTGGTGTCGATGCCGTACTGCACGGCGTTGTACAGCTTGCCCGAGGACGACACCTTGGCGCCGTGGGTCAGGTGACCGCCGTGGGCCAGGCTCATGCCCAGGATGGTATCGCCGGCCTGCAGCAGGGCCAGGTATACGGCGCTGTTGGCCGAGGAGCCGGAGTGCGGCTGAACGTTGGCGTAATCGGCGCCGAACAGCTGCTTGGCGCGGTCGATGGCCAGTTGCTCGACTTTATCCACATGCTCGCAACCGCCGTAATAGCGCTTGCCCGGGTAGCCTTCGGCGTATTTGTTGGTCAGGCCGCTGCCCTGGGCCTGCATGACACGCTTGCTGGTGTAGTTTTCCGAGGCGATCAGCTCGATGTGATCTTCCTGGCGTTGCTCTTCGGCATTGATCGCCGCCAGCAGTGCATCGTCATAACCCTGGATCTGGTCTTGCTTGCTGAACATCGCAGTCTCTCCCGGCAGCGGCATCGGTTCTTGTCGGGCAATTGCCCTTTTGCAGCGATGGTATGACCGACGCAGACAGCCCAGATGCCTACGGACGCCACGCAAAGGTGCGTTTACGACATGTAGCCTCATCGCGGGGCAAGCCCGCTTCCACGGGGGCAATGCTTTGTATAGGCGACGCCGCAATTCTTGGTTTAGAGTGCTCGTCTGCGTCGTTCACAGGACAGTGTCATGCCAGATAAAAGCCAGCAATTCGCCAGCGACAACTACTCAGGTATCTGCCCCGAAGCCTGGGCCGCCATGGAAAAGGCCAACCAGGGCCACGAGCGCGCCTACGGCGACGACCAATGGACGGCACGTGCCTCGGAATACTTCCGCAAATTGTTCGAAACCGACTGCGAAGTGTTCTTCGCCTTCAACGGCACCGCCGCCAACTCGCTGGCGCTGTCGTCGCTGTGCCAGAGCTATCACAGCGTGATCTGCTCGGAGACCGCCCACGTCGAGACCGACGAATGCGGCGCCCCGGAGTTCTTCTCCAACGGCTCCAAGCTGCTCACCGCGCGCAGCGAAGCCGGCAAACTGACCCCCGAGTCGATCCGCGAAGTGGCGCTCAAGCGCCAGGACATCCACTACCCCAAGCCACGGGTGGTGACCATCACCCAGGCCACCGAGGTCGGCAGCGTTTACCGCCCGGACGAACTCAAGGCCATCAGCGCTACCTGCAAGGAGCTGGGCCTGAACCTGCACATGGACGGCGCCCGCTTCAGCAACGCCTGCGCGTTCCTCGGCTGCAGCCCGGCGGAGCTGACCTGGAAGGCCGGTGTCGATGTGCTGTGCTTTGGCGGCACCAAGAACGGCATGGCGGTGGGTGAAGCGATCCTGTTCTTCAACCGCGAGCTGGCCGAAGACTTCGACTACCGCTGCAAGCAGGCCGGGCAACTGGCGTCGAAGATGCGCTTTTTGTCGGCACCCTGGGTCGGTTTGCTGGAAGACGGCGCCTGGCAGCGCCACGCTGTGCATGCCAACCACTGCGCGCAGTTGCTCAGCGAACTGGTTCGCGATGTGCCGGGGGTTGAGCTGATGTTCCCGGTGGAGGCCAACGGGGTGTTCCTGCAGATGTCGGAACCGGCGCTGGAAGCCTTGCGCAACAAGGGCTGGCGCTTTTACACCTTCATCGGCAGCGGCGGCGCACGCTTCATGTGCTCGTGGGATACCGAAGAGGCGCGGGTGCGTGAGCTGGCGGCGGATATCCGGGCGGTGATGGGGGCTTGAGGGCCTTATCGCGGGGCAAGCCCGCTCCCACCGAAGATCAATGAAATCCGGTGGGAGCGGGCTTGCCCCGCGATAATTTCAAAGGCGAAACCCACCCATCTGCCGCGCCAGGTCATCGGCCAGCCCGCGCAGCGCCTGGCACTCCTCCCGGCACCCCTGCACATCCACCGCCGTTTCCCGCGCCAGGTCGGAAATCCCCTGCACCGTGCGGTTGATCTCCTCGGTCACCGCCGACTGCTCTTCAGTCGCTGTCGCCACCTGATGGTTCATGTCACTGATGTGCTCGACCTGCTCGGTGATGGTCCCCAGCGAAGCACCGGTCTGCTGGCTCGACTCCACGCCCGTACCGGTTGCCGCCTGCCCGGCCTGCATCGACGCCACCGCACTGCCGGCACCCTGCTTGAGGCGCAGGATCATTTGCTGCACTTCATCGGTGGACACCTGGGTGCGCCGCGCCAGGGTTCGTACTTCATCGGCGACCACGGCAAAGCCGCGGCCCATCTCGCCGGCTCTCGCCGCTTCGATGGCAGCGTTGAGCGCCAGCAGGTTGGTTTGCTCGGAGATGCTGCGGATCACCGCCAGCACTTCGTCGATCGACGCCACCTCCGTAGCCAGCTCCCCCACTGCACTGGCCGCCTGGCCAATCTCCTCGGACATGCCCTCGATATGGGCAATCGAGCGGCGCACTACGTCGCGGGCCTGTAGCGCTTCGCTGCGCGCGGTTTGCGAGGCGTGCGCGGCATTGCCGGCATTCTGGGCAATGTCCTGCACGGTCAGGCCCATCTCATGCACGGCGGTGGCGACCATCTCGGTCATTTCCTGTTGGCGGCCGGAACGCTCGGCGGTGTTGTCCACCACTTGCGTGACTTGCGCCACCGACGCCCGCAGGCGCTCGCTGGTGCTCAGCACCTCGCCGATCAGGTCACGCTGGCTGTCGAGAAAGCGGTTGAAGCCACGGGCCAGGTCGCCGAGTTCGTCTGCACGGTTCTCGTCCAGGCGCTGGGTCAGGTCGCCGCCGCCATTGCCGATGGCCATCAGGGCAGCGGTCACGCGGCGGATCGGCCGGACGATACCGCGTGCCAGCAGTACCACCAGCAACAGCGACACCAACGCCACTGCGCCGCCAATCAGGCTGGTCAGCCAGACGGTCTCGCGTACCTGGGCGTAGATCTGCGCTTCTGGCACTTCGGCGACCAGCGTCCAGTTGAGGTCACGCAGCGGCAGGCTGAGGGCCAGGTAGCCCTCGCCATCGCGCTCGAAGCGGCTGCTGTGCAGGCCCTGCTCACGGCTCAAGACAACTTTGGCAGCCTCGCCACCAATCTGTTCGGCCAACTGCCGCTTGCCGCTGAACTGCGCCTGCGGATGCACCTGGATCAAACCGTCGCCACGCACCAGCATGACTCGCCCGTGCTCGCCAAAACTGAAGTTGTGAATCAGCTCGGACAGTTCGGTCATGCGCAGGCCAAGCCCGGCGATGCCCACCAGTTGCCCGGCTTTTTCCACCCGATAATCGATGAACAGCGCCAGTTCGCCGGTGCTGCCATCGGTGTCGATGTTCAGCAGCCGCGGGTTGCCGCTGTCGATGAAGCCGAAGAACCATTTGTCCGCCGGGTTGCTGCGGCTGAGGGTGCGGTCCAGGCCTTTCTCGTTGTAGTAGTGGTTGCTCGCGGTCGCGGCAAACAGCGCGGTAAAGGCCTGGTTGTGCTTGCGCAGGGCTTCGAGGTACTCGATGAATTGCGGCGCCTGGGCACTGTCTTCGCCCGCCGCCAGCCAGTCGCGCAGCAGGGTGTTGTTGGCGATGTCCGCCGCCGCCGTCAGCGGCCGGCCAAGCATGCGCTCGATGTCGTTACGAATCGCCTCAATGCTCGCCGGCAAGGCAGTGTCGACCAGGTAACGCTCGGTCAGCCGATTGACCGCCACGCTGTAGATGCCGACCACCACCAGAATGCTCAGCAACAGCGCTGCGCCCATGCTTGCGATCAATTGCCACTGGATACTGCGCCGCCAGAACTGCATGTATTTCCCCTGGGTAAATAAGCCCTGTAGTGCAAGAGACAGGCCAATTGTATACAACAGGAAATACAATAATGACAGTGATCCACAGCAATGCCGGCCCACCCTCCCGAAGGCGGTGAGCTGGCAAAAAGGTTTAGCTTGGGGCTTTGGAGGCGATCAGCTGTTGCTGATGGTCCGCGCAATCACATCGACCGTGGCGTTGACTTGCTCTTGGTAACGGTCGAGGGCCTGCTGGTGCTGCTGTTGCAGTTCGATCTGCTGCGAGCACAGGTTGAGGGCTGCCAGTACCAGCAGCTTGTCACCGATCAGGGTCGGGTATTTACGCTTGGTATCGGCCAATGAGGCATTGAGCATCTGCACCGCTTGCGCCAGCGCCTGCTCCTGGCCTTCGGGGGCCTTGATCGAATAATCGCTGCCGAGGATCGACACGACATTGATCGGCTGCGCTGAGGTTTTCATGCGTTCACGGCACCAACGCTGGCACGCTCAACCAGGGCCTGGATGCGTGCGGCGGTAGCGCCCTGCTTTTCTTCCTGCTCCAGCAGGCTCAATTGCAAGCTGTCGTTTTCATCTTTGGCCTGGGCCAGTTCGGCACTGATTTGCGCGTTGCGCTCGGTCAGTTCCTGATTCTTCTGCACCAGGTCGCTGACCAGTTGCTCCAGTTGACTAAGGGAAGTTTCCAACATGATTGCCTTCTCGGGGTGTTTCAGGGGGCGCACACGATAAAGAAAAGTCCGCGTGCTAGCCAGGGATATCGGGTTTAGACGCTTCGGCCTGGTGCAGATTGACCCGCCGATCCGGGTCCGGTTCCCCGTTTTGCCTACCACCGGTCAGGAAAAAAGATAGCTGCCTCACAATTTCATCTTCGCCCGCTCAAGTCTTTACCCCGCCGACCGATAGGCATGGCAGTCCTGACTCCTGCGCACGGTTCGCGTGCCCTTTTCCCTCCTGGATACCACCATGTCCCTACGCAACATGAATATCGCCCCGCGCGCGCTTCTGGGCTTTGCTCTGATCGGTGCGCTGATGCTGGCCCTGGGTCTGTTCGCCCTGAACCAGATGAGCAAGATTCGCCAGGCCGGCGAAACCATCGAGACCTCGACGGTGCCAAGCCTGACCAACCTCGACCAACTGACCCAGCTGACCCTGCGCCTGCGCACTCTGTCGTACCGCCTGCTGCTCAACCGCGAAGCCGACACCCTGCAGGCCACCCTCAAGCTGATCGACCAGCGCAACCAGCAGATCGACGACGCGCGCCGCAACTACGAACCGTTGATCTTCGGCAACCAGGAACGCTCGGCCTACAACCAGTACGTGCAGTTGCTGGGCCAGTACCGCCAACTGGAAAACCGCATGCGCCTGGCCTCGCAGAACAATGACCTGGACACCCTGCGCAACCTGATCAACCGCGACATGCTCGACAGCTCCGAGCAGATCAACAGCGTCATGGATCAACTGGTCAGCATCAACACCGAACAAACCAGCGAGATCAACCGCACCGCCGCCGAACAATATTCCAATGCCGTGACTCTGGTGATCGGCCTGCTGCTGGCCGCCACCGCCCTGACCCTGATCTGCGCCCTGCTGCTGACCCGCAGCATCGTCAAGCCGATCGACGAAGCCCTGCAGGCCGCCGAGCGGATTGCCGAAGGCGACCTGACCCGCAGCATCCACGCCGAAGGCCAGGACGAAGCAGCGCGTCTGCTCAAGGCCATGGCCAAGATGCAGAACAAGCTGCGCGACACCCTGCAGCAGATTTCCGGCTCGGCCACCCAGCTGGCATCGGCGGCCGAAGAGCTCAACAGCGTCACCGACGAAAGCGCCCGTGGCCTGCAGCAACAGAACAACGAAATCGAACAGGCCGCCACGGCCGTCACCGAGATGACCAGCGCCGTCGAAGAAGTCGCGCGCAATGCCGTGAGCACCTCGGAAGCCTCCAAGGAAGCCACCCGTTCGGCCGGTGACGGCCGTGACCTGGTCATGGAAACCGTCAGCGCCATCGAGCGCATGAGCACCGACGTGCAAGGCACTGCCGAACTGATCGGCAACCTGGCGGAAGAGTCGCGTGATATTGGCAAGGTGCTCGATGTGATTCGCGGCCTGGCCGACCAGACCAACCTGCTGGCACTCAACGCCGCCATCGAAGCGGCGCGTGCCGGGGAAGCCGGCCGCGGCTTTGCCGTAGTGGCTGATGAAGTGCGCGCCCTGGCCCACCGCACCCAGCAGTCGACCAGCGAAATCGAACGGATGATCGGCAGTATCCAGGGCGGCACCGAGCAGGCGGTCAACTCCATGCGCAACAGCACCGAACGCGCCGAGTCGACCCTGAACATCGCCCGTGGCGCCGGCCTGGCGCTGGAAACCATCACCGGCGCGGTGGCCGAGATCAACGAACGCAACCTGGTGATCGCCAGCGCCGCCGAAGAGCAGGCCCAGGTTGCCCGCGAAGTCGACCGCAACCTGGTCAACATCAACGATCTTTCGGTGCAGTCGGCCACCGGCGCCCACCAGACCAGCGCCGCCAGTGCCGAGCTGTCGCGCCTGGCGGTGGACCTGAGCGGGCTGGTGTCGCGCTTTAGCGTTTGACCTGCAGATCGGCCAGCGCAGCCGGCTTGAGGGGGTCCCACTGCGCAATGGGGCCGCCCTCGGGGCTGAAGCCGTTGTTGTAGCGCGTGGCCAGTTTGTCCACGGCATTGAGTGCCGTGGTCACCGCCCCTTCGGCCCAACCGCCAGTCCAGGACACATCGTCGCCGGCCAGGATGAAGCCATCCACCGCGCTACCGTCACTGCCCTCCTTGAACTGGCTGAACAACAGCCGCTGGTACTCATACTGACCCGGCAAGTTCATCTTGAAAGCCCCAAGGTAGAAGGGTTCGTTCTCCCAGTTGATCTCGACAAAGGGGTCCGTCGTGGGGAAATGCGAAGCCAGGTCAAGGCCGGGATAAACCTGATCGAGCAAGGCTGTGCACAACTCGCCATGTTGCGGCAGGCTGCCCTGGCGATCGCCAAGAAACTTCAGGCTGTCGTCGTTCCAGGTGTACATCAGGAAAATCCCGCTGCCTTTGTGGGCTCCCGGGTTTCGGCTGTAGTCCACCAGGTAGGTACCGCGGGTCAGACGGTCAGACAGGGTAATACTCATCAGTTGCTTGCCGTCCTGCCCACGCTGGGTCCAGAACGGCTCGCGGGTAGCGGCAAAAATCTTGGCCGACTGCATGTAGTGGGTATACATCACCGCTTCCCATTGCTGCTGCGTCAGCAGCGAACGGCTGGCTTCAATGCCTTCGGCGCCGTTCATGTAGCGGAATTTGTCGAGTATCCGCACATGCGGGGTGTAGACCACACTGGCGTAGCGCAGGCGTTGGTCGCGTCCGCTCTGCAGGTCATGGCAGAGCACTTCGAAACCGCCACCTTCGCCCGCTGTCAGGCGCTTGATCTGCCGAACTTCCTGGCGCAGCGGGTCGCCCGGAAACGCGCTCGCCAGTTCTTCCAGGGTCATGTTCTGCGGCCAGAACACGCTGTCATCACCAAAGGCCGCTGCAGGTTGCTGCCAAAGCCGTAGGGGCAACTGGTCGGCACCGTCGCGCATCAACAGGTGGTTGATATCCAGCCCGGTATACAGCACCCGCAGTACTTCCAGAAAGCAATTGGGAAAGTCGGTGTTCCAGCCACCCGTACCAAAGCCGATCTGGCCGAACAGGTTAATCTCGTCGGCAGGCCAACGCGCCTGCTCGACCATCGCGGCATGAAAGCTGAGGTTGTCCCAGCCTTCGCGCAAAATTGCATTCCACAACAGTTTGATTTTCGCCTGGTCTATTGTCCCGGCAGACATGGCGTGTTCCATTTCCTTGAAATGGATAGGCGCCTGCTCGAGAAACTCATCGAAGAACTTGATTTCAATGTTCTCGAACGCCGGCGGCCGGGGAAAGTTGTCATTGCCGACTTCGTAGTAATATTTTTCGTCGGCATAATCAACGACAGTACTAACGGCGGCGGCACTTCCGGGATTGGGAAAGTCTTCAGTGTTATCCCGCATGCGCACTTTGCTGAAGTAATGCATCAGCGCCTGGCCCGACAACGGAAAGCGCATGGCACCGCGCTCAAACGGCACGCTATCGTTGACCGCGGTCGAATACAGGCGCCCGCCTATGCGTCCGCTGGCCTCCACCAAAACCGGATGCAGGCCCATGCGCATTGCTTCATAGGCGGCAACCAGCCCGGCCACGCCGGCCCCCACCACCAGCACTTGCTGGCCATGATGCTGTGGCTGGATTCGGCCAAGCGGTGCCGGCCCCTTGTCCGCCAGGTACTGCCCATAGTCAAAAGGAAAGTCTGGAATCAGCGCCCGAACCTGATTATCCAGCACACGCTTGGCGGAAAGAATTCGTGAAGGGATCGAGGACATATCAGGCTCCGCCTGAAGGCAGTGATGAACTCACAGCATAGAGCCGGGGGTCTTCAATAGTTATATTGATTGGCAATCAAAAACACGGAACTTGAACTAGCAAAAATGCCAGTTGACGCTAACTATTTTATATCGCCTGATCATTATTTTCAGGAGAGCACACATGAACACATCATCACTGCCGCTGCGCATTGCTTGCGCCCAAGTTGCACCGAAAGTTGCCGATGTAATCCATAACCGCGAAGTTTCCAATGCAGCGATCATCGAGGCCGCCCGGGAAGGCGCGGAACTGGTCGTGCTGCCGGAGCTTATGCAGAGCGGCTACGTGTTTGAAGACCGCGACGAAGCCTTGAGCGTTGCCGAGGGTTTATACGACGCCACGGTCAAGGGTTGGTTCGCCCTCGCCCGGCAACACGAGATCATGGTGGTGGCCGGCCTGTGCGAACGCCTGTCGGCAACCGAAGTCGCCAACAGCGTAGTGCTGATCGAGCCTCAGGGCTGGATCACCTGCTATCGCAAGGTGCACCTGTGGGACCGGGAAAAACTCATCTTCACACCGGGCGAACAACCGCCACCCGTTGTGCGAACGGCCAAAGGGCGAATAGCACTGATGATCTGTTATGACCTGGAGCTCCCGGAGTGGGTACGCCTGGCTGCGCTGAATGGTGCACAGTTGTTGTGTGCGCCCGCCAACTGGCCAGAATTCCCCCGCCCTCCCGAGGAGCGCCCGGCAGAAATCGTCCGGGTTCAGGCGGGGGCAGCAGTGAATCGCATGTTCATCGCGGTTTGTGATCGCCATGGCAGCGAACGCGGGGTCGACTGGGTGGGCGGTTCAACCATTGTCGATGCCGACGGCTTTCCCCTGGCTGGCGCCAGCAGCCTGCCCGAAGCGCAACTGCTGCTGGCCGACCTGGACCTGAGCGACGCCGACTACAAGTGGATCAGCGACCACAACCATGTCCATGAAGATCGCCAGCCGCAGCTTTACGGCGGTGTCTGCAACACTAGTACTCAATCCGTACGTCACCCTTCGGCACACTGCAGCAGGACAAAATATAACCCTCCGCCACATCGTCATCAGTGATGCCACCGTTGTGTTCCATCTCCACTTCGCCGCCCAGCTTGAGCACCTTGCAGGTGCCGCAGATGCCCATGCCGCAGGCCTTGGGGATCATCAGCCCGAGCTTGGCCGCCGCCGCGTGCACGGTCTCGCCCGGGGCGACGCGGATGCTCTTGCCGGTGGCGGTGAATTCGACTTGGTGCAGGTCGCCGGCGTCCACCTCGGCAGCTTCGGCGGCTTGTTCGGCGTGTTCCACGGCATCGGCCTTGACCTCGGCCGGGGTCGCGCCGAACGACTCTTCATGGTAGCGGCTCATGTCGTAGCCGCTACTTTCCAGCAGGCGCTTGACCGCGTTCATGTAGGGCGTCGGGCCGCAGCAGAAAATCTCCCGTTCCAGGTAGTCCGGGGCGATCAACTCCATCAGCTTCTGGTTCAGGTAGCCGCGATAGCCCGCCCAGGGCTCGCCCAAGCCGTGCTTCTCGCAAATGATATGAAGGCTGAAGTTGTCGATCCGCGAGGCCATGTGCTCCAGCTCGCGGTGATAGATGATGTCTTTCGGCGAGCGCGCGCTATGAACGAAAACCATGTCGACATTGCCGTTGGTGTCATAGAACCAGCGGGCCATGGACATCACCGGGGTGATGCCGACGCCGCCGCTGAGGTACAGGACCTTGGGGCTGGGGAAATCCATGGCATTGAACAGCCCGACCGGGCCGTGTACCGCCAGCTCCTGGCCTTCGTGCAATGTATCGTGCAGCCAGTTGGAGACCTTGCCGCCGGGCACGCGCTTGATGGTCACCGAGAAACTGTAGGGCACCGACGGCGAGCTTGAGATGGTGTACGAGCGCATGATCGGCTCGCCATCGATCTCAAGCTCCAGGGTGACGAACTGCCCGGGCTTGAAGAAGAACATGATCGGCTGATCGGCCATGAAACAGAAGGTGCGCACGTCCCAGGTTTCCTGGATCACCTTGACGCAACGGACGATGTGGCGGCCGTTGGCCCAGGTCTGGGTGCTGACCGGATTGAGGAAGCTGTTGGACATGCTCGTCTCCACGGCCGACTGCGGCCTGATGGCTGCGATTCTGCTTAAGCCGCGCAGGCGACACTTACCTATCCGCGACATTGGCGTGCTTATCGCGACCAGCCCCCGGCCACGGGGGCTTACGCGTCGGAAACGGATCTGATCATGTCGTCCATGGATATGGTTCCTGCGCCCTTCGAACGCACACTCCATCGCACATGATCCTGCTGTACTTGAGCCTTGCGTCGCCATAACAACGATTAGCCACTTTCACCGGCCACAAGCACTGGCCATGAGGACCTACACGATGGACGTCACCGCAACTTTGAGTCTGGGCGATCCACTGGAACCTGCACGCAAGGCCACCGCCGAGATGCTGCAGAGCCGCGAGCGGACCTTCTCGCTGCCACAGCCGTTCTACTGCGACGAGCGCCTGTTCCAGATCGACATGGAAGAAATCTTCCAGAAGGAATGGCTGATCGCCGGGATGACCTGTGAAATCCCGACCAAGGGCAACTTCATCACCCTGCAGATCGGCAAGAACCCGATCCTGGTGGTGCGCGGTGCCGAAGGCCAGGTGCACGCCTTCCACAACGTCTGCCGCCATCGCGGTTCACGCCTGTGCACCAGCGACAAGGGCAAGGTTGCCAAGTTGGTCTGCCATTACCACCAGTGGACCTACGAGCTGGACGGCCGCCTGCTGTTTGCCGGCACCGAAATGGGCGCCGATTTCGACATGAAGCAGTACGGCCTCAAGCCTGTGAACGTCAAGACCGCCGGTGGCTACATCTTCATCAGCCTGGCCGAGAACCCGCCGGCGATTGACGACTTCCTCGCCACCCTGACCCACTACATGGAACCCTACGACATGGAGAACACCAAGGTGGCGGTGCAAACCACCTTGATGGAGAAGGCCAACTGGAAGCTGGTGCTGGAAAACAACCGCGAGTGCTACCACTGCAGCGGCTCGCACCCTGAACTGCTGAAAACCCTGCTGGAATGGGACGACGTCACCGACCCACGCGCCGACCAGGCGTTCAAGGACCACGTCGCCGCCTCGGCTGCCGCCTGGGATGCCGAGAAGATCCCCTACGCCCACGCAAGCTTCGGCCTGCGTAACCGTATCGTGCGCATGCCGCTGCTCAAGGGCACGGTGTCGATGACCCTGGATGGCAAGCAGGGCTGCCAGAAGCTCATGGGCCGGATCAAGAACCCGGATCTCGGCTCGATGCGCATCCTGCACCTGCCGCACTCGTGGAACCACTGCATGGGCGATCACATCATCGTCTTCACCGTATGGCCGATCAGCGCCCAGGAGACCATGGTCACCACCAAGTGGCTGGTGCACAAGGATGCGGTTGAAGGTGTGGACTACGACCCGGCGCGCATGCGCCAGGTGTGGGACGCCACCAACGACCAGGACCGGCGCCTGGCTGAAGAGAACCAGCGTGGGATCAACTCCACGGCGTATCAGCCCGGGCCTTATTCGAAGACCTATGAGTTTGGCGTGGTTAATTTCGTCGATTGGTACAGCGAGCGGATGCTGAGCAACCTGGGGGCGGCGCCGGCGCCTTATCTGAAGGGTGTGGCTGCGCAGTAACCTTATCGCGGGGCAAGTCGAGGCGTCGCACCGCCGCTCCCACAGGTAGCGTAGGCCTTTAGAGGCGCGAGCTGATCCATTGGCGATGCTGCTCACACTTCACCTTTGCGCCTTGTCGGCGAATGGACCGGCGATGCACGAGAAGCGAAAGCAAAAAAAGCGCTCTGCTTCTAGATGTACGTAATTGCAGACGCCACCGATCGTCCCTTGCAGAAGGCCGAGTGGAACCCTTGCGTAGTGGGGCGACGGCCATGGATGGCCGGCGAGCGCCGCAGGGCCAGGGACGGCCCTTCGGCGCGCCCCCACGGGAGCAAGGGTGGAAGGAGGGAACCCGGAGCGCAGCGCAGGGCCGATGAAGGGACAGGGCGTTTTTGGTTACTTTTGCCGCCAAGCAAAAGTGACCCGCCGTAAGGGCGGAAGGCGCCGGTAGCGCCTCATCATCAAATGGATCAGCTCAAACACAGCCTGGCTGCCCCAATACTTGCAAGCTGCTTAAGACAGTTGCTCCCACCGGATTTGTAGGTACCTGTAAATCCTGTGGGAGCTGATCAAATTTTGACCATACCCCGCAAAACCCCGGCCTTACTGGGGCCCTCGATAGAACAAACACTTTATCCACAGGACAGCCCACAGCTAATGTGGGCAAGTCGTTGTTTTTCCCACTAAATTTTATTGATCAATATTTGATCAAATCTCTGCGCGCCTTTAAATACAAGGCTCACAGCGGAAGGCGAACACCTTATCCACAGAGACGCCAACAGACTTTGTGTGCAAAAGTCGCAGCGGTGAAAAAGCGTTGTGGATAACGCCCTGAACAACCGAAAAAACGGGCGTGGGCAGGCATAAACACGGCAATTGGCTAGTTTTTGATCAACCGTGCGCAGCCCTTGCCACACGGGCCTCTCAGCCATGGGCGAACATATTATCCACAGACCCGCCAACAGCGATTGTGGGCAAACTCAGCCGAGCCAGAGGGAGAAAACCTCGAAAAATCCACAACTTAGCTTGATCATTTTTTGACCATAACGCCGAAGGGCACGCAATGCGTGCCCTGCAGCCATACACGAACACTTTATCCACAGATCGGCCAACAGACTTTGTGAGCAACTGTCAGCGTAATACGCCCTCTTCCACCAGCAGCTTGAGGATGGCTTGCGCGCCGTCTGCGGGGCAGAGGTCCTTGAGTACTTGCCCACCACCGCCACTGGCCTTGGCGGTAGCAGCTTTCATGCGGTCGGCGCCGCTCTTGGCCTTGATCACTTTCAGGCGCTTGGGCCGTGGCTTGGCCGGCTGCAGCTCGGCGCTTGTGAATAACTCGTCTTCGACAACATCCACCTGGCGCGCTGCCAACACCCCGCGCCGGGCCGGGCCAAAGGCGCTCTGGCGCGGCTTGGGCGCGGCGTTATCCACAGTCGCCAGCAGCGGCAGGCGTACCTTCAGACGCCGCCGCTGGCCCCGTGGCAGGGCCTGCAGCACTTGGGCGACACCATTGTGGATAGATTCAACTTCGGCCAGGCCCACCACCAGCGGCCAGCCCAGACGCTCGGCCAGCAGGAACGGCAGCATCCCCGAACCTTCGCCGGTTTCCGCCTGGCTGCCGGTCAGCACCAATTGAGCGCCAGCGTCGCGCAGGTAATCGCCGAGTACGCCCAGGGCATCGGCGCCATGTGGCTGTTCGAGCACGTCGATGTGCTCCAGGCCCATACCCAGGTAAGCGCGCAAGGCCGGCTCCTGCGGGTCGCCGGCGTGCAGCACCTGCAAGTTATCCCCAGCCAGCTGCAGGCCCAGCTCTACCGCCCGGGCATCCTGCTCGGCACGTCGAGTGCGGCCAGAGCTTGGGTGGGCACCGATTGAAACCAGACTGATGACCTTGGTGTGCATAGTTATCCCCTGCCCTCAGGCCGCATCGCGCTTGACGTCGTTGCGGTAGTTTTCCACAGCCTCGATCAGCGCCTGGAGAATCGCCGCGCTGTCGCCGATCACCGACAGGTCGGCACGCTTGATCATGTCGCAGCCCGGGTCCATGTTGATCGCCACCACTTTGTCGCAGGCGCCGATGCCCTGCAGGTGCTGGATCGCCCCGGAAATACCCACAGCCAGGTATACCCGCGCGGTCACCCAGGTACCGGTGGCACCGACCTGGCGATTGCGTGGCATAAAGCCGTCGTCCACCGCTACCCGCGAGGCGCCTTCGGTCGCGCCGAGGGCCACGGTGGCGCGGTGGAACAGTTCCCAATCCTTGACGCCATTACCGCCCGAGACAATGAATTCGGCCTCGGCCATGGCGATGGCCGCCGGATCGACGGCCACCGGGCCGAGGTCTTCAATGCGTGACAAGCTGCGCACAGCACTTGTGGATAACTGCACCGGCAAGGCTTCATGACGGGTTTCACTGACCGGTTCCGCACATTCGGCGGCTGCCAGGATCAAGCGCGGCAAGCCGCGGACCAGGTCTTGCTGGCCAGCGCCGGCGCGGCCGCTGCACTGCCCGTCCTTGACCTGCCAGACCCGAGTCGCCGGGCGTTCGCCAATGGCCGCAGCAAAGCGCCGGCCCAGCTCGCCGCCACCCGTGCGGCTGTCTGGCAGCAACCAATGGCGTGGGCTGTACTGGTTATCCACAGCGCGCAGGCCCTGCACCAACTGCTCCGGTGCGTAACCTGCGAACTCGTCACCTTCGATGACCAGCAGGCGATCGACGCCGGCTGTGGAAAAGTTGCTTTCCTTGTGTTCGCCAAACACCACTGCCAGCACCGCGCCGTCGCTACCGGCCAGGCTGTGGGCCAGGCCCAGCAGGTCGCGGTCGTGACTGCCCAGGCGACCGCCGACCATGTCTGGAACCACGGCGATGTAGAACGCCGGCTGTGCCACCTGGTGCAGCAGCAATTGCACCACGGCCGCAGCCGTGCGCTTGCTGCTGCCACCCTGCTGGGCGCCGCTGCGGTCGATGCGCTTGAGGCCATTGGGGCCGATGAAGCCAACCCCGTGCGGGTTCTTGCGAATGATGCCGTTGGGCCCCATCCAGCTGTGTTGCTGGCCCTGCTGCATGGCCGCATGCAGCGGGTGCAAGCGGTTGCGGGCGATCCACTCGGCGCGCGGATCACGGCGAATAATGTCGCTCATCAGTGCACCTCCGCAGGTTCACGCTGTGCCGGAGCGGGTTTGCTCGGCGCCGCCGGTTCTTCGAGAATGGCGTCGGCAACCAGTTCCGCCAGGTCCTTGATCAGCGGACGCGGTTCGACTACGCCCTCAAGCATCGCCGTGCACTGTGGACAACCCACGGCCACCAGCTCGGCGGCGGTTTCGCGGATGTCATCCATACGCATGTCGGGGATCCGTTGTTTGCCCGGAATATCGGTAATCGGCGCTCCGCCGCCACCGCCGCAGCAGCGCGAACGCAAGCCCGACCGCTGCATCTCCCTGACCTCGATGCCGAGAGCGCGCAATACCTCGCGCGGCGCCTCGTACTCACCGTTGTAGCGGCCCAGGTAGCACGGGTCGTGGTAGGTCACGCTGCCGCCCTTGTGCTGGCCCAGGTTGAGCGCGCCTGCGCCAATCAGCTCGGCGATGTAAGTGCTGTGGTGCTGCACCAGGTAGTTGCCGCCGAAGGCCCCGTATTCGTTCTTGAGCACGTGGAAGCTGTGCGGATCGCAGGTGACGATGCGCTTGAAGCTGTACTTGGCCAGGGTCTGGATATTGCGCCGGGCCAGTTGCTGGAAGGTCGCTTCATCGCCCAGGCGCCGGGCCACGTCACCGCTGTCGCGCTCTTCCAGGCCGAGCACGGCGAAGTCCACTTGCGCGGCTTTGAGCACTTTGACGAAAGCGCGCAGGGTGCGCTGGTTGCGCATGTCGAAGGCACCATCGCCGACCCAGAACAGCACCTCGGCGGTCTTGATGTCGCCGAGCAGGTTGAGGTTGAGGTCCGCCGCCCAGTTCATCCGCCCGCCCGGGGCGAAGCCGCCGGGGTTGTCGGTGGCGATCAGGTTGTCCAGCACCTCGGCGCCCTTGTTCGGTGTCGCGCCTTTTTCCAGGGTCAGGTGGCGGCGCATGTCGACGATGGCATCGACGTGCTCGATCATCATTGGGCATTCCTCGACGCAGGCGCGGCAGGTGGTGCACGACCACAGGGTCTGGGCATCGACCAGGCCGTTGACGATCGGCTGGTGCGGGTTGCCGCCATGCTCGCCAATGGCTTTGCCAGGATAGGGGCTGCCGGCAAACTTGGCATCGGTACCACCGGCCAGGCCAACGACCATGTCCTGGATGAGTTTTTTCGGGTTCAGCGGCTGGCCGGCGGCAAACGCCGGGCACACGGCCTCGCACTTGCCGCACTGCACGCAGGCGTCAAAACCGAGCAATTGGTTCCAGGTGAAATCCTTGGGCTTTTCTACCCCCAGCAACGCTTGCGGGTCTTCCAGGTCGATGGGCTTGAGCCCGGTCGAACGGCCACCGCCAAAGCGCTCGGCACGCCGGTGCCAGGCCAGGTGCAGGGCACCGGCGAAGGCATGCTTCATCGGCCCGCCCCAGGTCATGCCGAAGAACAGCTCGGACACGCCCCACAACACGCCAAGCCCCAGCAGCGCCACCAGCAGCCAGCCGCCGAAGCCTTCGGGGAGGATCCCGGCGACCGGCAAGGTGGCGATGAAGAAGCTTGCGGCGAACACCAGCAGGCTTTTCGGCAAGCGCATCCATGGGCCTTTGGACAGCCGCGACGGCGGATTGAGCCGGCGTTTGTAAACGAACAGCGCACCGGCAAACATCAGCACAGTAGCGAACAGCAAGGCGTAGCCGAGAATCTTGTTATGCAGGCCGAAGCCATGCACCAGGATCGCCAGCACCGCCGCCAGGACAAAGCCGCCAGCGGTGGCCACGTGGGTGTTGGCCATGTACTTGTCGCGGGCGACCACGTGGTGCAGGTCAACCATATAGCGCCGGGGCATGGCCAGCAGGCCGCCGAGCAGATCGACCTTCGAAGGCCGACCCTGGCGCCACATCCGCACGCGCCGCAGCGCGCCCAGGACAGCAAGGCCCAGGGCGGCGAACAGGAGGATGGGGATAAGGGTGTTCAACATTTAGAGGCACCTTTCAGGTGCAAGCCTCAAGCCTCAAGCCGCAAGCCAGGGCAACACCGCGCTGCTCTTGCTTACCGCTTGAAGCTTGCCGCTTGCAGCTGCCTTAGAAATCCTTACAAAGCCGGAGTGCATCGTAGATAGCGGCATGGGTATTGCGCTGCGCCACGCAGTCGCCGATGCGATACAGCAAGTAGCCTTCGCCCGGCTGGCTGAGAATCGGCTGCGGCTTGATCGCGAACAGCGCTTCGATGTCGATCTGGCCCTTGTTGCGCGAGCCTTCCTTGAGGCCGTAGTACAGCGCCTCGTCCGGCCGTACGCCGTTCTCGATCACCACCTGGTCGACCACCCGCTCCTCTTTGGCGCCGGTGTATTCGTTCTCCAGCACCGCCACCAGTTTGTCACCCTCGCGGTAGACCTTTTCCAGCATCAGGTCGCCAGTCATGATCACTTCTTTGGGGTACATGCTGCGGTAGTAGGTCGGGAACGACGTGCCACCAATGGCCACGCCCGGCTTGATGTCGTCGGTGACGATCTCGACCTGGCTGCCCTTGTCAGCGATGTAGTCGGCCACCGACATGCCGGTGAATTCGCAGATGGTGTCGTACACCAGCACGTTCTTGCCCGGCGCCACCTTGCCGTCGAGCACGTCCCAGCTGCTGACCACCAGCCCTTCGGCGGCGCCCCAGTGTTCGTTCTGCTCGATGAATGGATGGCCGCCCACCGCCAGCACGATGATGTCCGGGCGCAGGTCTTGAATGGTGTCGATATCGGCGGCAGTACCCAGGCGCAAGTCGACCTTCAGGCGCGCCAGCTCCAGCTGGTACCAGCGGGTGATACCGGCGATCTGGTCGCGCTGCGGCGCCTTGGCGGCAATGCTGATCTGCCCGCCGATGGCGTCCTTCTTCTCGAACAGGGTGACGTCATGGCCGCGCTCTGCTGCCACGCGCGCGGCTTCCATGCCCGCAGGCCCGGCGCCAACCACCACCACCTTGCGCTTGGGTCCGGTGCTTTTCTCGATGATGTGCGGCACGCCCATGTATTCACGGGAGGTCGCGGCGTTCTGGATGCACAGCACGTCCAGGCCCTGGTACTGGCGGTCGATGCAGTAGTTGGCACCCACGCACTGCTTGATCTGGTCGATCTGGCCCATCTTGATCTTGGCGATCAGGTGCGGGTCGGCGATGTGCGCACGGGTCATGCCGACCATGTCGACATAACCGCCTTCGAGAATGCGCGTAGCCTGGTTCGGGTCCTTGATGTTCTGCGCGTGCAGCACCGGCACCTTGACCACTTCCTTGATGCCGGCTGCCAGGTGCAGGAACGGCTCGGGCGGGAAGCTCATGTTGGGAATGACGTTGGCCAGGGTGTTGTGGGTGTCGCAGCCCGAACCGATCACGCCGAAAAAATCCAGCATGCCGGTGGCGTCGTAGTACTTGGCGATTTCCTTCATGTCCTCATGACTGAGGCCATCGGGGTGGAACTCGTCACCGCAGATGCGCATGCCCACGCAAAAGTCCGGGCCCACTTCGGCACGCACGGCCTTGAGCACTTCCAGGCCGAACTTCATCCGCCCTTCAAAGGTGCCGCCCCATTCGTCGGTGCGCTTGTTGACCCGCGGGCTCCAGAACTGGTCGATCATGTGCTGGTGCACCGCCGACAGCTCGACGCCGTCCAGGCCACCTTCCTTGGCCCGGCGCGCGGCCTGCGCGTAGTTGCCGATCACCCGCCAGATTTCTTCTGGCTCGATGGTCTTGCAGGTGGCCCGGTGCACCGGCTCGCGCACCCCCGATGGCGACATCAGGGTCGGCCAGTTGAAGCCGTCCCAGCGCGAGCGACGGCCCATGTGGGTAATCTGGATCATGATCTTGGCGCCATGCTTGTGCATGGCGTCGGCCAGGTTCTGGAAGTGCGGGATGATGCGGTCGGTCGAGAGGTTCACCGACGCCCACCATTCCTGCGGGCTGTCGATGGCCACCACCGAGGAGCCGCCGCAAATCGCCAGGCCGATGCCGCCCTTGGCTTTCTCTTCGTAGTACTTCACGTAGCGCTCGGTGGTCATGCCGCCATCGGTAGCGTAGACCTCGGCGTGCGCAGTGCTCAGTACCCGGTTGCGGATGGTCAGTTTGCCGATCTGGATCGGCTGGAACATTGCTTCGAAAGCCATGGCGGGATCCTCGACTTACAACGGCTTGACGATGAACAGGCCGTCGTCGTGGCCTTCTTGCGAACCGCCGTAGACCTGCTCGGCGACCGTGCGAATGTTGCTGCCGCGGGCGGCCAGGATCTGGTCCATGGCCCCGGCGAACCAGCCGGTGAACATGTAGTCGACCTTGCGCCCGACCTTGCCGTACACATACACGAACGCCGAATGCTCGAGCTTGACGCTGGCGGTGCCCTTGTCGAGGTCGATGTCCTGGATCTTGAACAGGCCCCAGCCGCGCTGGGACAGGCGCTTCATGTAGTGCTCGAACACCGCCACGCCTTGCAGGCCGTGGCATTCGGCCTCTTTCTCGCACCAGTGCCAGGCAGACTTGTAGCCGGCCTTGTAGAGGATCTCGGCATAGGCCTCGGCGCCCAGTACTTCCTCGATGCCCATGTGGTTGTTGACGAAGAAATGCCGCGGCACGTACAGCATCGGCAGGGCGTCGCTGGTCCAGACACCGGTTTCGCTGTCGACTTCGATAGGCAATTGCGGGGCAATCTTGGCCATGGAAACTGAACTCCAGAAATGTGGTATTCACGATGCAAAGCCGCTTTGGCTTTGCTCTTCAATAAACAGCCGCTGTGAATGCCTTTGGAGCCGTAGCGAGCACGTCGAGAGCAAGGAAGGACCGGAGCGAAAGGCGAGACAGTACCGAGGTACGGCGAGCTTTTCGCGAGGACCTGACGCAGCTATCGGCGAGCGGAGTAGGCTCCAGAGGTATTCACTCGCCCCAGACGTCCTTTAGAACGTTGACCCAGTTCTCGCCCATGATCTTGCGCACCACGCGCTCGGAGTGGCCGCGTTTGAGCAGGGTCTCGGTGAGGTTGGGGAACTCGCCCACGGTGCGGATGCCCAGCGGGTTGATGATCTTGCCGAAGTTGGTCAGGCGCCGGGCGTAGCCCTTGTCGTGGGTCAGGTACTCGAAAAAATCCTGGCCGTGGCCTTGGGTGAAGTCGGTACCGATGCCGATGGAGTCTTCACCAACAATGTTCATGGTGTATTCGATGGCTTCGGCGTAGTCGTCGATGGTCGAATCGATACCCTTGGCCAAGAACGGCGCGAACATGGTAACGCCGACGAAACCGCCGTGATCGGCAATGAACTTGAGCTCTTCATCGGACTTGTTGCGCGGGTGTTCCTTGAGCCCGGAAGGCAGGCAGTGGGAGTAGCACACCGGCTTTTTCGATTCGAGGATGACTTCTTCGGAGGTCTTGGAACCGACATGGGAGAGGTCGCACATGACCCCGACGCGGTTCATCTCGGCGACAATCTCGCGGCCAAAGCCCGATAGCCCGCCGTCACGCTCATAGCAACCGGTACCGACCAGGTTCTGGGTGTTGTAGCACATCTGCACGATACCCACGCCCAACTGCTTGAACACCTCCACGTAGCCGATCTGGTCTTCGAAGGCATGGGCGTTCTGGAAGCCGAAGAGGATGCCGGTCTTGCCCAGTTCCTTGGCCTTGCGGATGTCGGCGGTGGTGCGCACCGGCATCACCAGGTCGCTGTTGTCGCGAATCAGCTTCTGGCTGGCGGCGATGTTGTTGACCGTGGCCTGGAAGCCTTCCCAGACCGACACTGTGCAGTTGGCTGCGGTCAGGCCGCCCTTGCGCATGTCCTCGAACAGCTCGCGGTTCCATTTGGCAATGATCAGCCCGTCGATAACGATGCTGTCTGCGTGTAATTCGGCTGGGCTCATCAGGCTGTCCCCTTTATTGGTAAAACCTGCGCCGAATCGTCTGCCGGCGCTTTGGAGCCAGCATATGCCTAGGGGGAATGTCGCCCAGATGCAAAAACGACAGGGGAATTGCCGAAAGCGTCAACGCCTGCTGAAGGGGGGCAGTTTGTGCCGCGGCGAACCCTGGGAATAGAAGCGCGTCCCTCTGGGTTGCAGCAGTGGTCGCTCTATCATTGCTCGACCAGCCAGGAGGCTGGCGCCCTTTACAGGAGTAACGACATGCTGCAATCGGATCAACTTGACTTCATCAGTTCCCTTGAGTTGCCTGCCCGCAAACCCGTCATCGCCACTCGCGCGGCGTTTGCGGCAGCACCCACCCTCCCGGGAGTCGCCTTCGACGAAAACACCGACAATGGCGTCGTCGTCGGTGAAAGTGCCATCGGCCTCACTGACTCGCTGTCGGAACAAAACAGTATTGATGTAATGAACTGCATCTCCCTCATGCAACAAGGGGCAGACAAGAAGTTCGACAAGGAAACCCAGCGCAAGCAGTGGTATGAGTTCTACACCAAAGGCCTGGCGACATTGGGATGGAACACCACCAACAACGCCTCTCAGCTTTACACCCCACGCGCCAGTGAGTTTTCCATGGACCAGATTGCCCTGGAAATCATTGGCGCGGTGTCCGGGGGCGGTGCATTCAGGAGCATTGCGGAAAAAACCCTGAATGGCCTGCAAAAAGACCAGGGCGCACTGAACCTGCTGGAAAACAACAGCGCCTCGGAATCCTTCGGCACCTTCCAGATTCTTCCGTGCCTCGAGTCCAGCAAGGGTCAGGTAGCGATGGTGCTCAATTGCCTGGAGTTCAAGAAACAGGTCAGGACCAAGCGCGTGCTGTTTTTCAAATTCAAGAAAACCAATGTGACCATCTATCGGGCTGCTAGCCAGGTTCAGTTGAACACCAATCTGTATGCCCGCATCCGTTCTGCGGTAGAAGACAAACTGGCCGGTGGTGCAGAAAACTTTCTTGAGCAATTCGAGATTTGATACTTCGCGTGCCGATGCCCGGCATCGGCACTGCCCATCGCAAGGAGTGCCAACATGCCCAATGCTTTCGAGAATTATATCAACGCTGCGCAGATTGCCTGTTTATCCACGCACCTGCCTGTGAGCACCAAGGAAGACATATTGAGATCGAGCCTGCTCGCGCAAATGTCTGCCGACAAACAGCCGTATCATTCTATCCAGGCGTGGCACTCGCACTACAGTAAGGCGCTCGGTAAGTTAGGCTGGGTTTTCACCACCGAGCAGTTGACCGAATACACCTCAAGCCTGGGAAGCACAATCACGCTAATGGAACTGCTTCAGCAGGTTGCCCATCCCTATGCGATTCCAGCGCAGGTGTGGACTGCATTGAACGAGCCGGGTCAGCCCGACCAAAAAAAAACTGTTCTGCGCCAATCTGCTTTTAAACCGCTGCCTGGCCAGGACCGCCTGTTGATCACTATTGAAGTGCTGATTGCGCGTTCGTCAACGGCGATCAAGAAGATCAGTCTGGCCCTGGAGACTAAACCCTTTAACGTCACCGATGACTGGCTAAAGCATTCGTTTGCCTGTCAGGACATTCTGTGCCCAATCCAGATCCGCCACAGTGATGCCAGTCTCAAAGCAAGCTACAGCAGCCTGAGGAGCACCGTGACCACCAAACTGGGTAGTCACATTCAGCAACTCACCTTCGAACTTCCCCACCCGTGAATCGCTGGCTATTCCACTGATACTGTCGCACTGGTCAATCCTGGCAATGCGGCAGTATCCGAGCCCCTCGCCATGAACACCTCTATGGATTCAAACCCGATAGCTATTCCACCGGCACTAACGCCGGCAACTCGCAGCCTGGTCAACTATCACAATAACACTCTATCGGGTGCAGTGAATGCTGCGGTGGCAGCGGATAGTGTCCTCAGTTTCAGTGACCGACTGACAGATACGCGGCGCAAGAGCGTGTTGAACAGCACACTTTTTGCGCAACTGTTGGCTCAACAACAAACGCCCCCGGGTCAGGACTGGTTTGCCAGCTACTGTGCGATCCTGGCAACCCTGGGCTGGCGCTTCACCGGCGTCTGGAAAAAACAGCTCGAGCTGTATCACCTGCATTGGACATTGCTCGAATTGGCGTTCTCTACCGTTGCACAGAACTCGCCCGTGCTGGACCTCGCGCAAGTTCAACAGGTCAACAGAACGTTCAGGGCGCTCCTGCAATCCACAGCTGCCCGGGAAGTGTTCAGAATCGGCAATGACAACCACGCGTTCAACAGCTTTCAGTTCATCCCTGTCAACGAGCGGGCCAACGGTCTATTGGATGTCCAGTTGCACAGGCTGGAGCTTTCGTCTGCTGTGCCAGTGACAAGCCTCCTTGACCGTCAGCGGCTTGAATCCAGAGCCATGGTAAAACTGGAAATTCACCAGGTGCAGTTTCATCCCCCGGGAAATCACGCCATACAGCAAATGATCCAGGAGCGTCTTGGCCAGATGGCCGAAACATTCATCGTCGGCCTGATGATCTGAACTGCCCTGGATAGAGGGCTCGATACTTCACGCCTCAGGCGGTTTTGGTCTGGGCCTGGTGAGTTTACAGGCGCAACGGCTACCCTGTTCTTTGCTGCGGCGCTGAGCGAGAATCGGCGCCCATGTTCGCGCAAACTTTCGGAGGATGTCGCAGATGAGAACAATGGTAGGCCTGGCCCTGGTATTGCTGGCATTCGGCGCCCATGCCGAGGACGACGAAAGCACCCCGTGCGACAACGTCGACACCGACCAGCAAAGCTATGCGTGCGCCCAATACAGCCGCACTACCGCCGAACGCGAACTCAATGCCGCTTTCGATGACCTGCTGCAGCGCATTGGCGAGCAGTACGGCGGCCAGCAAGCCAAGGTCGACGAGCTGAGCAAGCGCCTGCGTGACGCCCAAGCCATCTGGAAGCAACTGCGCGACGCCGATTGCAAGGTCGAGACCTATGACCAGCAACTCGGCAAGGCTTTCGATGCGGCCTTGAACACCTGCATTGCCCAACGTAGCGATGATCGCTCCGAATATTTGCAGTCCCTGGGGCTGCAGAACTCCGATTGAGACCAGCATGAAAATCTGCGGAATTGAAATCAAAGGCAGCGAAGCGCTGCTTGCCGTTGCCACCCTGGACGGCGCCAGCCCTGTGCACCTTGCCGTGGCGACGAAAAAAATCGCCCTGGAAGACGACGAACTGGCAGATAGCGTCAAAGCCTTTGCCCGCCAGGCCCGGGCCTTTATCGCCGAGCAGGGCATCAGCCACCTGGCGATCAAAAAGCGCAGCAAGAAAGGCGATTTCGCCGGCGGCCCGACCACCTTCAAGATCGAGGGCGTGCTGCAGTTGCTGGACAACTGCGAGGTGGAGCTGGTGTCACCGCAGACCGTCAGCGCCCAAGCGAAGAAACACGACCTTGAACTGCCGGCGTCGCTGAACAAGTACCAGCACGAAGCCTACAAGAGCGCCTGCGCGCTGTTGCTCAAGCGCCGCTGAGGCTGACCGCCGCGGCCTTGCGGTCTTCGCGCGGGCAACGCTGGAAGCGCCCGCGGTAACAACGGGTGAAATACGACGCCGACTCGAACCCGCAAGCGATGCCCACCTCCAGCACGCTGAGCTCGGTCTGGCGCAGCAATTGCCGGGCCTTGTCCAGGCGCAGGCGCAGGTAGAAGCCGCTGGGGGTGTCGTGCAGGTAAAGCTTGAACAGGCGCTCCAGCTGGCGTCGGGTGACCTGCACCGACTCGGCGAGCACCAAGGTGTTGAGCGGTTGCTCGGTGTTGCGCTCCATCTCACCGATCACCTGCACCAGCTTCTTGTTGCTGATGCCGTAGCGTGAGGCGATCTGCATGCGCTGGTGATCCTGGCGCGGGCGAATCCGGCCGAGCACGAACTGCTCCGACACCTGGATCGCCAGCTCCGGGCCATGAGCCTGGGCGATCAGGTCGAGCATCAGGTCGATCGAAGCGGTGCCTCCCGCAGAGGTAATGCGCCGGCGATCGACTTCGAACAGCTCCTGGGTCGCCTGCAACTGCGGGTAACTTTCCTTGAAGGCCTCCAGCGCTTCCCAGTGCAGGGTCACCCGGTAACCCTCAAGCAAACCGGCCTCGGCCAGCACCACGCTGCCGGTATCGATGCCGCCCAATACCACGCCTTCGTGATCAAGCTTGCGCAACCAGTGCTGCAGGGCCGGGCCGAAACTGCGCAGCGGCTCGAAACCGGCCACCACCAGCAGGGTAGCGCCCTTGCCCAACGGCTGCAGCGCGGCGTCGGCATTCACCGACATGCCGTTGCTGGCCTGCACCGCGCCGCCATCTATGCTCAGCACCTGCCAGCGGTACAGCTCGCCGCGAAAGCGGTTGGCCACCCGCAGCGGCTCTACCGCAGATATAAAACCGATCGCGGAGAAACCCGGCAACAGCAAGAAATGGAAATCCTGGGGCATAGCGATGACTCGACGGCCACGGATCCAGGGTTAATAGCGCGCTGGTCGCCACTGTGCAAGTGCCGGTCGCCACAGTGCGATTTTTACCCACGGCAGCCGCGTAGTTTGATCACACGGCACGCAGAGGCCGCCCCCTATAACAATTAGAACTGCCGTTGGAGGAGCCACCATGAACAGAATGATCAGCCGTAGCCTGCTGATGCTCGTCGGTACCGCAATCCTCAGCACCAACGTGATGGCCGCAGAACCGGCCGCCTGCAAGAACGTGCGCCTTGGCGTGGTGAACTGGACCGACGTGATGGCCACCAGCGCCATGACCCAGGTGCTGCTCGATGGCCTGGGCTACAAGACCAAGCAGACCAGCGCCTCGCAACAGATCATTTTCGCCGGCATTCGCGACCAGCGCCTGGACATGTTCCTTGGCTACTGGAACCCGATCATGACCCAGACCATCACCCCGTTCATCGACGCCAAGCAGGTCAAGGTCCTCGACCAGCCGAGCCTCGACGACGCCCGCGCCACCCTCGCGGTGCCCAGCTACCTGGCCGACAAGGGCCTGAAAACCTTCGCCGACATTGCCAGGTTCGAGAAGGAGCTGGGCGGCAAGATCTACGGCATCGAGCCGGGCTCCGGCGCCAACACCCAGATCAAGGCGATGATCAGCAAGAACCAGTTCGGCCTGGGCAAGTTCCAACTGGTCGAGTCCAGCGAGGCCGGCATGCTCGCCGCCGTCGACCGCGCGGTACGGCGCAAAGAGGCGGTGGTGTTCTTCGGCTGGGCGCCGCACCCGATGAACGTCAACATCGACATGGCCTACCTCAGCGGCAGCGAAGACGCCCTGGGCCCGGACGAAGGCCGCGCCACGGTGTGGACCGTTACCGCCCCCGACTACGCCCAGCGCTGCCCGAACGCCCATCGCCTGCTGAGCAACCTGAAATTCACCGCCGAAGACGAGAGCCGCATGATGCAGCCGCTGCTCGAGCACAAGGATGCGCTGGAGTCCGCCCGCCAGTGGCTCAAGGATCACCCGCAAGACCAGAAGCGCTGGCTTGAAGGGGTGACCACGTTTGACGGCAAACCGGCCGCCGAAAACCTGCAACTGACCGCTAACTGACAGACCCTGTGGGAGCGGGCTTGACCCGCGATGGCCCCAACTCGCCCGAAGGAAACCGCACATGAACCACGACGTCATCATCACCTGCGCCCTGACCGGCGCCGGCGACACCGCCAGCAAAAGCCACCTGGTCCCGGTCACCCCGAAACAGATCGCCGCAGCCGCCGTAGAAGCCGCCAAAGCCGGTGCCACGGTGGTCCACTGCCACGTTCGCGATCCGCAAACCGGCCGTTTCAGCCGCGACGTCAACTTGTACCGCGAGGTGATGGAGCGCATCCGCGAATCCGACGTCGACATCATCGTCAACCTCACCGCCGGCATGGGTGGCGACCTGGAGATCGGCCCGGGCGAAACTCCGCTGGAGTTCGGCGCCGGCACCGACCTGATCGGCCCGCTGGAGCGCCTGGCCCACGTCGAGGCGCTGCTGCCGGAAATCTGCACCCTGGACTGCGGCACCCTCAACTTTGGCGACGGCAACAGCATCTACGTCTCGACCCCGGCGCAACTGCGCGCTGGGGCCAGGCGCATCACTGAACTGGGCGTCAAAGCGGAGCTGGAAATCTTCGACACCGGCCACCTGTGGTTCGCCAAGCAGATGATCAAGGAAGGCCTGCTCGACGACCCGTTGTTCCAGCTGTGCCTGGGCATCCCCTGGGGCGCGCCGGCCGACACCGCCACCATGAAAGCCATGGTCGACAACCTGCCGCCAGGCGTGACCTGGGCCGGCTTCGGCATCGGCCGCATGCAGATGCCGATGGCGGCGCAGGCGGTGCTGCTGGGCGGCAACGTGCGGGTCGGCCTGGAAGACAACCTGTACCTGGACAAAGGCGTGCTGGCCAGCAACGGCCAACTGGTGGAACGCGCCAGCGAGATTCTCAGCCGCCTTGGCGCACGGGTACTCAGCCCTGCCGAGGGCCGCGCCAAAATGAACCTGACCCGTCGCTGATTGCTGGAGAAACCGATGAGCTTTATCACCGAGATCAAGACTTTTGCAGCCCTGGGCAGCGGCGTAATCGGCAGCGGCTGGGTGGCCCGCGCCCTGGCCCATGGCCTCGATGTAGTCGCCTGGGACCCGGCGCCGGGAGCAGAGGCGGCCTTGCGCAAGCGCATCGCCAATGCCTGGCCGGCCCTGGAGCAACAAGGCCTGACGCCCGGCGCCTCGCAGCAGCGCCTGCGCTTTGTGGCGACTATCGAGGAATGCGTGCGCGATGCCGATTTCATCCAGGAAAGCGCCCCCGAGCGCCTCGACCTCAAGCTCGACCTGCACAGCAAGATCAGCGCCGCAGCCAAGCCCAATGCGCTGATCGGCTCCAGTACTTCAGGGCTATTGCCCAGCGAGTTCTACGAGTCTTCGACCCACCCCGAACGCTGCGTGGTCGGCCATCCGTTCAACCCGGTGTACCTGCTGCCGCTGGTAGAAATCGTCGGCAGCAACAAAACCGCGCCCGAGGCCATCGAAGCGGCAAAAACCGTCTACACCAACCTCGGCATGCGCCCGCTGCATGTGCGCAAGGAAGTGCCCGGTTTTATCGCCGACCGCCTGCTCGAAGCGCTGTGGCGCGAGGCTCTGCACCTGGTCAACGATGGCGTGGCGACCACCGGTGAGATCGACGACGCAATCCGCTTTGGCGCCGGTTTGCGCTGGTCGTTCATGGGCACCTTCCTCACCTATACCCTGGCCGGAGGCGACGCCGGCATGCGCCACTTCATGGCCCAGTTCGGCCCGGCGTTGCAACTGCCCTGGACCTACCTGCCCGCGCCCGAGCTGACCGACGGCCTGATCGACGCCGTGGTCGAAGGCACCGGCGAACAACTGGGCGAGCGCAGCATCAGCGCGCTGGAGCGCTATCGTGATGATTGCCTGCTGGCCGTGCTGGCTGCGGTAAAAACCACCAAGGCCAAGCACGGCATGGCCTTCAGCGACTGACCGGAGTGCAGCGATGCCCGCATTGATCACCTACCAGACCCAGGTTCCGGCAGACTGGGTCGACTACAACGGGCATCTGCGCGATGCCTTCTACCTGCTGATCTTCAGCTATGCCACCGATGCCTTTATGGACCGCATCGGCCTGGACAGCGACAACCGCAGCGCCAGCGGCCACTCGCTGTTCACCCTGGAGTGCCACCTGAACTACCTGCATGAGGTAAAGCTCGGCACCCAGGTGTGGGTGCAGAGCCAGGTTATCGGTTTTGACCACAAGCGCCTGCACCTGTACCACAGCCTGCATCGCGAGGGGTTTGATGAAGCGCTGGCGGCCAGTGAACAGATGCTGTTGCATGTCGACCTTGCCGGACCGAGGTCAGCACCGTTTGCACCAGCGGTGCTTGAGCGCTTGCAGGGGGTCGTGAATGAGCAGGTTGATCTGCCGGCGGCCGAGTTTGTTGGCCGGGTGATCGGGTTGCCCCGCGCGCAGTGACAAAAAACAGCCCCGCAGCGGTGACGCAAACGGGGCTGAAGCGGACGGTGACCAAACCTTCCGTTGCTGTGCATGGCCCCAGTGTGCAGCCTCCCTCCCCCGCCGATTTACCCGAAAACGACCTGTGCTTAGGTAAAGCGGCCATTGCGACAATCTGCCCTTGCCGCAGTGCGCCCGGGCCCACAGAATCGACTGACGATCACACCTGCAAACAAGGACAACAACCATGATGCATGCGGATTTGATTGATCAGGACGACCTGCTGGGCCAGCTGCGCGCGCTGGGTTTCGAGACGCCGGCCGGGGCCAGTGCCGAACAGGCCTGCGAGTGTGCGGTACGCGGTTTGAGTGAGCCGCGGGCCAAAGCCTTGAAGGTCATGGTCGAGCAGATGTACACCAGCAGTGCGACTATTCTGCCGGACGTTCGTAAAGCCATCGACAAACAGCTGTTGCCGGCATTGGCACAATTCCAGAATCGCTAAAAGCATCGCGGGTCAAGCCCGCTCTCACAGAGATCACCTAACTCCTGTGGGAGCGGGCTTGACCCGCGATGAATTCAGCTCGGAATCAGAGCCTCACACTGGCAAAAGTCGACTCATTGCGCGCCTGGCTCAACGCCGACATCGGCCCGGCCAGCGGCGACAGCACCAGCGCCTGCGGGATCGGCATCATCGCCACCTGCTGGGCAGTATTAGAGCCCACGCGCTCGTCACGCGGCGGAATGCCAAAGTACTCGCGATAGCACTTGGAGAAATGCGGGGTCGAGACAAAGCCGCACACCGAAGCCACTTCGATGATCGACATCGGCGTCTGCTTGAGCAGTTGCCGGGCGCGGATCAGGCGCAGCTTCAGGTAGTAGCGTGACGGCGAGCAGTGCAGGTACTTCTGGAACAGGCGCTCAAGCTGGCGCCGCGACACCGACACATAAACGGCCAGTTCATCCAGGTCGATCGGCTCTTCGAGGTTGGCTTCCATCAACGCGACGATTTCCTGCAGTTTCGGCTGGTTGGTGCCGAGCATGTGCTTGAGCGGCACGCGCTGGTGGTCCTGTTCGTTGCGGATGCGCTCGTAGACAAACATCTCCGAAATCGCCGCCGACAGCTCGCGACCATGATCACGGCTGATCAGGTGCAGCATCATGTCCAGCGGCGCCGTGCCGCCGGAGCTGGTGAAGCGGTTGCGGTCGAGGGTGAATAAACGGGTGCTCATGCTCACCCGCGGGAAGGCTTCCTGCATCGCCGCCAGGCATTCCCAGTGCACGCTGCAGTCAAAACCATCGAGCAGGCCGGCACAGGCCAGGGCCCAGCTGCCGGTGCACACCGCCCCCAGGCGTCGCGACTGGCGCGCCTGACTCTGCAGCCAGGTGACGTGCTCGCGGGTAACGGTGCGCTGGATACCAATACCGCCACAGACAATCACGGTGTCCATAGCCGGTGCCTTGTGCATTGCCGCATCGGGAGTGATCTGCAAGCCGTCGCTGGCCCACACCTGGCCGCCATCCACGCTCAGGGTGCTCCAGCGATACAGCTCGCGACCGGACAGCTGGTTGGCCATGCGCAGCGGCTCAACAGCGGAAGCCAGGGAAATCAGCGTGAAATTGTCCAGCAGCAGGAAGCCGATGGATTGGGGCGTGCGGTTCTGGGTTGGGGTCCCGGAGTTGTACGACGTCATCGCGGTATCTCCTCACACAATGCAGGTTGTGCCTCAGGCAGGCACGGGCTTTTTTGTCACGGCCCCGATTCGGATGCAGGGGCTTTGCCAATCACAACGCAAATGCCATGCCTGAAATTGAATGGCCATTCAACAAAACCCAAAAACGACGTCGCGCAGCGTCTATATGGCCCTTGTTGCCGGGCGCGGTTATAAACGCAAACCAGCGGCCTAGCGCCGGTCTGTAGGACGCGTGAGCAATTCGGTAGCACTTGTGTGAAGGATGCCCAGAAACGACATCGGCAACTGTCACCCAAGGCGCCAGGCACGGGGGTGACAGCGGATTGTTCGAGGCGGGAAAGGCCTGCGCGCCAAAAGGCGGCGCGCAGGCCGAAGGTGGGCGAAAACGGCGCAGGGCGCGTCAGCGTTTCAACATTCGATGGCGCTGACCGCCAGGCCACCGCGCGAGGTTTCCTTGTACTTGTCGTGCATGTCGGCGCCGGTGTCACGCATGGTGCGGATCACCCGGTCGAGGGAGATGAAGTGCTCGCCGTCGCCGCGCAAGGCCATCTGCGCGGCATTGATGGCCTTGACCGCGGCAATCGCGTTGCGCTCGATGCAGGGCACCTGGACCAGCCCGCCAACCGGGTCGCAGGTCAGCCCCAGGTTGTGCTCAAGGCCGATCTCGGCAGCGTTTTCCAGTTGCCCGGGGGTAGCCCCGAGCACCTCGGCAAGGCCGGCGGCGGCCATGGCGCAGGCCGAACCGACTTCACCCTGGCAACCGACTTCGGCACCGGAGATCGAAGCATTCTTCTTGCACAAAATGCCCACCGCGGCGGCGCCGAGGAAGAAGTCGACGACGTTGGCTTCGCTGACTTCGTCGCTAAAGCGCATGTAGTAGTGCAGCACCGCAGGGATGATCCCCGCCGCGCCATTGGTCGGTGCGGTGACCATGCGCCCGCCGGCGGCATTCTCTTCGTTGACCGCCAGGGCATAAAGGTTGACCCATTCCATGGCGCTCAGGGTCGAGCCGATGACATTGGGCTTGTTCAGTTCCTGCAGGCTGCGGTGCAGCTTGGCTGCGCGACGTTTGACATTGAGCCCGCCAGGCAGGATGCCTTCGTATTTGAGGCCGTTTTCGACACAGGCCTGCATGGCGTGCCACAACTTCAGCAGCCCGGCACGAATTTCTGCTTCACTGCGCCAGACCTTTTCGTTTTCCATCATCAATTGCGACACGCGCAGGTCGTTTTGCTTGCACAGTTCGAGCAACTCCACGGCACTGTCGAAATCGTAGGGCAGCACCGTGTTGTCGGCGTCCAGCACGCCGCTGGCAGCCTGTGCCGCATCAACGACAAAGCCGCCGCCCACCGAGTAATAGGTGTCGCGGTGCAGCTCGCCTGCGGCGCCTTCAGCGATGAGGGTCATGGCGTTGGGGTGGTACGGCAGGTTCTCGTCGAGCAGCAGCATGTCGCGGGCCCAGACGAAGCCGACGTGCAGCCGGCCATCGAGCAGCAAGGTGTCTGTTTCGCGCAGTGCAGCGATGCGCGGACCGATTTGCGCGGGGTCGATGGCGTCCGGCCATTCGCCCATCAGGCCCATGATCACCGCGTTGTCGCTGCCGTGGCCGATACCGGTGGCCGACAGCGAGCCGTACAGGCGCACTTCGACGCGCCGCACCTGTTCAAGCTCGCCGCGCTCGCGCAGGCCCTGGACGAACAATGCTGCGGCGCGCATGGGCCCGACGGTATGGGAGCTGGATGGGCCAACGCCGATCTTGAACAGGTCGAACACACTGATGGCCATGCCACCTACCTCCTGAATGTACAGCCTGAATGTGCAGCCCCGCAGCCCAAGCCAAGGGCGTCGCAACTGCTACGCTGAATAGGCGGCAATCCGCCGATTCCGCGCATCATCAGGCTTTTGCCAGGACCTCTGACGTCTGCAACCGACGCGTTCTTGCCCAGCAACGCCGCCAGCTGTCAGCCGCGCTTGTGCGCCGTTTTTTTGCGGTGCACAAGTGCCGAAACTGCGTTTACAGGGCCGGATAAATCTGTAAACGACCTCATCGACACTGGATGCGACCCTGTCTGTACTGGATACGACGCACCCTGTAGGCGTTTGATTTTCGCTGTTAGATGATCGGTATCGACTCGATTGCACGGCAGCCGTCCCGCTATCGCCCGATAGTCAGGCCCGACCGAATGCAAACCATAAAGCACGGCGGTCCCGTGGGACATCCGAGAAAAAAACCCAGGAGTCCATCGAATGAAAGGTTCACCCTCGCTATTGCTGGCCGCAGTGCTGAGTCTGCCGGTGCTGGCCCAGGCCGCAGAGCCCGAGCAATGTCACACCGTCAACTTCTCCGATGTCGGCTGGACCGACATCACCGTGACCACCGCGGTCACCAGCGTCGTGCTCCAGTCGCTGGGCTACAAGACCAAGACCACGATGATTTCGGTACCGGTGACCTACAAGTCGCTGGCCGATGGCAAGAACATGGACGTGTTCCTCGGCAACTGGATGCCGACCATGGAAAACGACATCAAGCAGTACCGCGATGCCGGCACCGTGGAAACCGTTCGGGCCAACCTTGAGAACGCCAAGTACACCCTGGCGGTGCCCCAGGCGCTGTACGACAAGGGCCTGAAAAACTTCGCCGACATTGCCAAGTTCAAGAAGGAGCTGGACGGCAAGATCTACGGCATCGAGCCGGGCAACGACGGCAACCGCACCATCCAGAGCATGATCGACAAGAACGCCTTCGGCCTCAAGGACGCCGGTTTCAAGGTGGTCGAGTCCAGCGAGGCCGGCATGCTCTCGCAAGTCGAACGTGCCCAGCGCCGTGACACCGCCGTGGTGTTCCTGGGCTGGGAACCGCACCCGATGAACACCCGCTTCAAGATGAAATACCTGGACGGCGGCGATGACTTCTTCGGCCCCGACTACGGCAAGGCCACCGTCCTCACCAACACCCGCAAGGGCTATGTTCAGGAATGTAGCAACGTCGGCCAGTTGCTGAAGAACCTGTCCTTTACCCTCGACATGGAAAGCAAGCTGATGGGCAACGTCCTGGACGACAAGATGAAACCCGACGCCGCAGCCAAGGCCTGGCTGAAAAACAACCCGCAGGTGCTCGACACCTGGCTGGCCGGGGTCACCACCGTTGACGGCAAGCCTGGCCTGGAGGCAGCCAAAGCCAAACTCACGCAGTAAGCACTGCCTGCGGCGGGCTGGCCCCGCCGCAGGCTGTCTTCAAACTTTTGCAGGTGGACGCTCGCTATCATGCTGATCGATGAAAAACTCCCTTTGGGCCAGTACATCGCAGGCTTCGTTGAATGGTTGACGCAACACGGCGCCAACTACTTCGATGCCTTCGCGGCAGCACTGGAATACATGATTCATGGCGTGACCGGGGCACTGACCTGGTTCAATCCTTTCGTCCTGATCGGCCTGATTGCAGTAATCGCGCACCTGATCCAGCGCAAATGGGCGCTGACCGCATTCTGCGTACTGTCATTTTTGCTGATCCTCAACCTCGGTTACTGGCAGGAGACCATGGAGACCCTAGCCCAGGTGCTGTTCGCCACCCTGGTCTGCGTGGCCATCGGCGTGCCGCTGGGCATCCTCGCCGCACACAAGCCGATGTTCTACACCGCCATGCGCCCGGTCCTCGACCTGATGCAGACGGTACCTACCTTCGTTTACCTGATCCCGACCCTGACCCTGTTCGGCCTGGGGGTGGTCCCCGGGTTGATCTCGACGGTGGTGTTCGCCATCGCCGCACCGATCCGCCTGACCTACCTGGGTATCTGTGACGTGCCCCAGGAACTGCTCGACGCCGGCAAGGCCTTCGGCTGCTCACGCCGCCAGCTGCTGTCGCGCATCGAGCTGCCCCACGCCATGCCGAGCATCGCCGCCGGCGTTACCCAATGCATCATGCTGTCGCTGTCGATGGTGGTGATTGCCGCGCTGGTGGGTGCCGACGGCCTGGGCAAACCTGTGGTCAACGCATTGAACACCGCCGATATCGCCCTGGGTTTTGAAGCGGGCCTGGCGATCGTGTTGCTGGCGATCATGCTCGACCGTATCTGCAAACAACCCGACGCGCCGGTAAGGAGTGAAGCATGAGCATTATTCGCTTCGAAGACGTAGACGTTATCTTCTCCAGCCGACCGCGCGAGGCCCTGAGCCTGCTCGACCAGGGCATGACCCGCGAACAGATCCTGAAGAAGACCGGCCTGGTGGTCGGTGTCGAGAAAGCCAACCTGGACATCAACAAGGGCGAGATCTGCGTGTTGATGGGCTTGTCCGGCTCAGGCAAGTCGAGCCTGCTGCGCTGTATCAACGGCCTCAACACCGTCAGCCGCGGCAAGCTGTTCGTCGAGCACGAAGGCTCGCATATCGACATCGCCCACTGCACCCCGGCGGAACTGAAGATGATGCGCACCAAGCGCATCGCCATGGTGTTCCAGAAGTTCGCCCTGATGCCCTGGCTGACGGTGCGCGAGAACATCAGCTTCGGCCTGGAAATGCAGGGCCGCCCGGAGAAGGAACGGCGCAAGCTGGTCGATGAAAAACTCGAACTGGTGGGCCTGACCCAATGGCGCAACAAGAAGCCCGATGAACTCTCGGGCGGCATGCAGCAGCGCGTCGGCCTGGCCCGGGCACTGGCAATGGACGCCGACATCCTGCTGATGGACGAACCCTTCTCGGCCCTCGACCCGCTGATCCGCCAGGGCCTGCAGGACGAGCTGCTGGAGCTGCAACGCAAGCTGAACAAGACCATCGTCTTCGTCAGCCACGACCTGGACGAAGCCCTGAAGCTGGGCAGCCGTATTGCGATCATGAAAGACGGGCGGATCATCCAGTACAGCAAGCCGGAAGAAATCGTCCTCAACCCCGCCGACGACTACGTGCGCACCTTCGTCGCCCACACCAACCCGCTCAACGTGCTGTGCGGCCGCAGCCTGATGCGCACCCTGGACAAGTGCAAACGCATCAACGGCTCGGTGTGCCTCGACCCGGGTGGCGACTCCTGGCTGGACCTGGCCGAAGGCAACACCATCAAGGGTGCGCGCCAGGGCGCCAACGGCATGGACCTGCAAAACTGGGCACCGGGCGAAGCGGTGGAAGGCCTGGGGCGCAAACCGACCCTGGTGAATGCCAACATCGGCATGCGCGAAGCCCTGCAGATCCGCTACCAGACCGGCAACAAACTGGTGCTTCAGGAAGGTAATAAAGTGGTGGGGATTCTTGGTGACAGCGAGCTGTACCACGCGCTGCTGGGCAAGAACCTGGGGTAAAAGCATCGCGGGGCAAGCCCGCTCCTACGGTAGGAGCGGGCTTGCCCCGCGATCAGCTTTCAAGTTCAGCGAACGACGATACCCTGCTTGGCCATGAACGCCTTGGCCTCGGGTACGGTGTACTCACCGAAGTGGAAGATGCTCGCCGCCAGCACCGCACTGGCATGACCTTCGATGATCCCGTCGGCCAGGTGCTGCAGGTTGCCGACACCACCGGAAGCGATCACCGGAATGCCCAGGGCATCGCTGATGGCGCGGGTCACGCCCAGGTCAAAGCCGTTCTTCATGCCGTCCTGGTCCATGCTGGTCAGGAGGATCTCGCCGGCCCCCAGGCCTTCCATCTTCTTCGCCCACTCCACCGCGTCCAGGCCGGTCGGCTTGCGCCCACCGTGGGTGAAGATCTCCCAGCGCGGGGTTTCGCCCGGGCCCGAGACCTTCTTGGCATCGATGGCCACCACAATGCACTGCGAGCCGAAGTGCGCGGCAGCTTCGCCGACGAACTCCGGGTTGAACACCGCGGCGGTGTTGATCGACACCTTGTCGGCACCGGCGTTGAGCAGGTTGCGGATGTCCTGCACGGTGCGCACGCCGCCGCCCACGGTCAGCGGGATGAACACCTGGCTGGCCATACGCTCGACGGTATGCAGGGTGGTGTCACGGCCATCGACGCTGGCGGTGATGTCGAGGAAGGTGATCTCGTCAGCGCCCTGTTCATCGTAGCGCCGGGCGATTTCCACCGGGTCGCCGGCATCGCGGATGTTCTCGAACTTGACGCCCTTGACCACCCGGCCGTTGTCGACGTCGAGGCAGGGAATTATGCGTTTGGCTAAAGCCATAGGTAGACCTCGAGTTGCAAGCTTCAAGCTTCAAGCTGCAAGAAAGAGCGACTCGGTCGCGCTTTTGACTTGCAGCTTGCAGCTTACGACTTGGAGCTAGCCGAATAGGCGTCACAGAAGGCTTGCGCCTCGGCGACATCCAGGGTGCCTTCGTAGATGGCGCGGCCGGTGATCGCACCGATGATGCCTGGCGCCTTGGCGTCGAGCAGGGCCTTGATGTCACCGAGGTTGTGGATACCGCCGGAGGCGATCACCGGGATCTTGGTGGCAGCGGCCAGGGCGGCGGTGAAGGGCACGTTGCAGCCCTGCATCATGCCGTCTTTGGCGATGTCGGTGTAGACGATGGCCGAGACGCCGTCGGCTTCGAAACGCTTGGCCAGGTCAATGACCTGCACCGAGCTGACTTCTGCCCAGCCGTCGGTGGCGACGAAACCGTCCTTGGCATCCAGGCCGACGATCACTTTGCCCGGGAAGGCGCGGCAGGCTTCGGCGACGAACTCCGGCTCTTTCACCGCCTTGGTGCCGATGATCACGTAGCTGACGCCGGCCTTGACGTAGTGCTCGATGGTTTCCAGCGAACGGATACCGCCACCGATCTGGATCGGCAGGTTCGGGTAGCGCTTGGCAATCGCGGTGACTACTTCACCGTTGACCGGCTGGCCTTCGAAGGCGCCATTGAGGTCAACCAGATGCAGGCGGCGGCAGCCCCCTTCAACCCATTTGGCGGCCATGCTCACCGGGTCGTCGGAGAATACCGTGGAGTCTTCCATGCGGCCCTGGCGCAGGCGTACGCAAGCACCGTCCTTGAGATCGATAGCGGGGATAATCAGCATGCTTTTTTCCTTCGTAAAAAAGAGCTGCAAGTTGCTAGCTACAAGCTGCAAGCATGCGCGTCTGTTCTCTTGCAGCTTGTCGCTTTCAGCTGCCTTTCTCTAGCGACCAGAGGTCGCTCTCGATACTCTCGAACCGTTCCTTGAGGTGGTTCTGCACATCGAAAATCGCCCTGTTGTAGTAGTGCGGGGCAATCTCTTTGGTGAACAGCTCCAGGACCTCGGCCACCTCGAACGACCCCAGCTGCAGCTCGAAACGGTCTTCGAGAAAGCGCTTGAGGGTATCGAGCGCTTCGCGTTCCTGTTCCGGCGCCAGCGTGAGGATCGGCGGCTTGGCCCTGGACTTGCCCATTACCAGCGCCCGTCCCAGGCGGCGAAGTTCTGCAGCAGCTGCAGGCCATGGGTATGGCTCTTCTCCGGATGGAACTGCACGGCAAAGCGCGAGCCTTCGGCCAGCGCTGCGGCGAAGTCGACGCCGTAATGGCCGCTACCGACCACCTGGCCCGGCTTGCCGGCGGTGATGTAGTAGCTGTGCACGAAGTAGAAGCGCGCACGCTCGGGGATGTTGTGCCACAGCGGGTGGTCGATGCTCTGGGCAACTTCGTTCCAGCCCATGTGCGGCACCTTGAGGTGCTCGCCGTCTTCGTGCAGGTCTTTGCCGAAAAAGCGCACATTGCCCGGGAACAGGCCGATACAATCGACGCCGTCGTTCTCTTCGCTGTGATCGAGCAAGGCTTGCATGCCCACACAGATGCCGAGGAACGGCCTGTCCTGGCTGACTTCGCGCACCAGGCTGTCGAAGCCCAGGCGGCGGATTTCGGCCATGCAGTCGCGGATCGCGCCAACACCGGGGAACACCACGCGGTCGGCTTCGCGAATCACCTCGGCGTCGCTGGTGATCAGAACCTTGCCGGCGCCCACGTGCTCGAGGGCCTTGGCCACCGAGTGCAGGTTACCCATGCCATAGTCGATAACGGCAACCGTCTGCATTACAGGCAACCCTTGGTCGATGGCATCTGCCCGGCCATGCGCTCGTCCAGCTCGATGGCCATGCGCAGCGCGCGGCCGAAGGCCTTGAACACGGTCTCGATCTGGTGGTGGGTGTTGTGCCCACGCAGGTTGTCGATGTGCAGGGTGACGTTGGCGTGGTTGACGAAGCCCTGGAAGAACTCCTGGAACAGGTCGACATCAAAGCCGCCCACCGAAGCGCGGGTATACGGTACGTGCATCTGCAGGCCGGGGCGGCCGGAGAAGTCGATGACCACCCGCGACAGCGCTTCGTCCAGCGGCACGTAGGCATGGCCGTAGCGGCGGATGCCCTTTTTGTCGCCGATGGCCTGGTTGAAGGCCTGGCCGAGGGTGATACCGACGTCTTCGACAGTATGGTGATCATCGATATGCAGGTCGCCCTTGCACTCGATATCGAGGTCGATCAGCCCATGTCGGGCGATCTGGTCGAGCATATGTTCAAGGAAAGGCACACCGATATCGAATCGGGCCTTGCCGCTGCCATCCAGGTTGATCGAGGCCTTGATCTGGGTCTCCAGAGTATTGCGCTCGACGGAAGCCTTACGTTCGACCATCACCAGCTCCGCAAAATCATTGGGCGAAAAAGGTGACCATTATAGGCCCAGAAGCACGCGGCTTGAAACGCAGATGACGCGTGGCAGGGAATTTACCTGCGATCCGGCAATTTTCAGCTACTTCTGTAGGAGCGGGCTTGCCCCGCGATCGAATGCGGGTTCATCGCGGGGCAAGCCCGCTCCTACAGGGCAGACCTAGTTGAACAACACCGCAGTCTTCTGCAACGTCACCCAGATCCCCCAGGCCAGCGGCACCCCGACCACCAGCCAGGCCGCCAGCACCAAAGGCTTGCTGGCCGGGTCGGCCTTCCACTCCAGTACGCGCTCGCTGGCGCTGCCCTGGTCGTGGCTCAGGGCCCGCTCGGCGGCAAGCTCGGCATCGGTCATGAAGTACTTGTCGGCCACCGGCCGCACCAGCGCATTGCAGACAAAGCCCAGCACCAGCAGCCCGGCGAGGATGTACAGAGTGATGTCATAGGCCGCCGCCCGCGGCACGCCCAGCGCCAGCTGGTACTCTCGCAGGTAGGTGATCAGCACCGGGCCCAGCACCCCGGCTGCGGCCCAGGCGGTCAGCAGGCGACCGTGAATGGCACCGACCATCTGCGTGCCGAACAGGTCGGCCAGGTACGCCGGCACCGTGGCAAAACCGCCGCCGTACATCGACAGGATGATGCAGAACGCCGCCACGAACAGGGCGATGTTGCCCAGGTGGCCCATGTTCGGCACCAGCGCATACAGAGCCACGCCCAGGGCGAAGAAGGCGAAATAGGTGTTTTTGCGCCCGATATAGTCGGAGAACGACGCCCAGAAGAAGCGCCCGCCGATATTGAACAGGCTGAGCAAACCGGTAAAACCGGCGGCAATCGCGGCGATCTGGCCCAATTGCGCGGCGTTGAGCTGGCTGAAGCTCAGGTCATTGCCCAGCAGCTTGCCGGCAAAAACCTCCTGCAGCAGCGGCGAAGCCATGCCGAGAATGCCGATACCTGCCGAAACGTTCAGGCACAAAACCAGCCAGATCAACACAAACTGCGGGGTTTTCCACGCCACACTGACATGCACATGGCGATGGGTGATCATCGCGTTGCCGACTTTTTTCAGCGGCGCAGTCCAGCCTTCAGGCTTCCAGCCGGTAGGCGGTACGCGATAGGCCAGGGCGCCGCCGAGCATGAACACGAAGTAGATCACCGCCATGACCACGAAGCTCTGCCAGACCCCAACGTCGCCGGGCGTAGCGAAGTGGTTCATCAGCGCTGCCGCCAGCGGCGCGCCGACCATGGCGCCGCCGCCAAAACCCATGATCGCCATGCCGGTGGCCATGCCGCGTTTGTCCGGGAACCACTTGATCAGGGTCGAGACCGGGGAAATATAGCCAAGCCCCAGGCCAATACCGCCGATCACCCCGGAGCCCAGCCACATCAGCCACAGTTGGTGGGTATAGACGCCGAAGGCGGAAATCAGCAGGCCGCCGCACCAGCACAGGGTCGAGACCACCCCGGCCTTGCGCGGCCCGGCGTGCTCCAGCCAGCCGCCCCAGATGGCCGCCGAGCACCCCAGGAAGACAAAGAACAGCGTGTAGATCCAGCTGAGCATCGAGATCGGCCAGTCGCACTCGGTGGTGAACATGCGCATCAGGAAGTGGGTCTGTTCCGAGCAGACAACCGGCGCACTGATGCCGATGGCCTGCGACAGCGGCAACCAGAACACCGAAAAACCGTAGGCCATGCCGATGCACAGGTGGATGGCCAGGGCCGCTGGCGGTACCAGCCAGCGGTTGAAGCCCGGACGGGCGATGATCCGCTCCTTGGACAGGAAGCCGGGCGCGCTGGCGACGGTTCCGGCCGTGATGCTGCTGCTCATTGTTGTGTTCCCCTCGTAGGAATGAAGCGCTCACCGCCCGCGACCTTGGCGCTTTGGCAACTGGTCGTTGTTATTGGCGAACGGCCCCGTTTGCGCGACAAATGGCCGCAGCAGGGCCTGAGAGCGGCGAGAGAGTAGCATTTGCCGTGGTCACTTAGCGCTAACTGATACCGTCGTTTGTTCTGCAACTGATCCCCCCGGCAAGGAACTGTCATGCCATGTGTTGTCGAATCCGACACTTATGCAGGACTAAACCTTCGCCCCATATCACCCAGCGGTGATAACCGCAGCGCTATACTCTGCGGCTGAATTTAGAAATCGGACTACAAGGACTCGCCCATGAAAGCGTTCGGCAAAATCCTGGGGCTGGTGCTTCTCGGGTTGTTGCTGATCATTGTGGCTCTGGGCTTCGCCCTGACCCACCTCTTCGATCCCAACGACTACAAAGACGAGATTCGCCAGCTGGCACGCGACAAGGCCCACGTCGAGCTGACGCTCAATGGCGACATTGGCTGGAGCCTGTTCCCGTGGCTGGGCCTTGAGCTGCATGAAGCCAGCATCGCCACCCTGAACAACCCGAAAGTGCCGTTTGCCGACCTGCAGATGCTTGGCCTGTCGGTACGCGTGCTGCCGTTGCTGCGCCGTGAAGTGCAAATGAGCGATGTGCGCGTCGAGGGCCTGAACCTGACCCTGAGCCGTGACGAAAATGGCCACGGCAACTGGGAAGACATCGGCAAGCCACTGCCCGCTGCCACCCCGGCCCCGGCCCCGGCCGAAAGCGCCGGCACTGCCCCGGCCCAGGCTAGCAGCGACAGCGCCAGCGAGCGCCCGGTCAAGCTCGATATCGACAGCCTGACCGTCAACAACGCCCGCGTGCAGTACAACGATGCCCGCAGCGGCCAGAGCTTCGGCGCCGAAAGCATCCAGCTGAGCACCGGCGCGGTGCATGAAGGGGTGAACATCCCGCTGAAGATGACCGCCTTCCTCAGTTCCGGCCAGCCAGTGGTCAAAGCGCGCACCGAGCTTAACGGCGAGCTGCGCTTCGATCGCCGGCTCAAGCGCTACCAGTTCGAAGACATGAAACTCAGCGGCGAAGCCTCGGGCGAGCCGCTGCAAGGCAAGACCATGACCTTCGCCGCCCAGGGCCAGTTGCTGGTCGATCTGGCGGCCAACGTCGCCGAATGGAACGGCCTCAAGCTCTCGGCCAACCAGCTGCGCGCCCTCGGCGAGCTGAACCTGCGCGACCTCGACAAAACCCCGCAACTGAGCGGCGGCCTGTCGATTGCCCAATTCGACCTGCGCAACTTCCTCGACAGCATCGGCCACCCGCTGCCGGCCTCGGCCGACGCCAGCACCCTGGGCAAGGTCGAGCTGGTCACCCGCCTGCAAGGCACGCCGAACAGCCTGGCCCTGGAAGACCTGGCGATCAAGCTCGACGACAGCACCTTCAGCGGCCGCCTGGCCATTGAAGACTTCGCCAAGCAGGCCCTGCGCGTGCAGCTCAAGGCCGACAAGTTCGACGCCGACCGCTACCTGCTGGCCAAGAGCGAGGCAGCCCAGGGCGCCAAGGCCGCACGCCAGGCCGAAGTGCAGAGCAAAGAGGCCGGTGCCCTCGCCGGTGCCGGTACCACGCCGCTGCCCGACGCGCCGACCCAGGTGGCCTGGAGCAACGACAAGCTGCTGCCGGTTGACCGCCTGCGCAAAGTCGACCTGCAAGCCGACCTGACGTTCGGCCAGCTGACCCTGGACAAGCTGCCGATCGAAAACGCCCACCTCAAGGCCCAGGGCCAAGGCGGCCTGATCACCCTGGAAACCCTGCGCGGCGGCCTGTACAACGGTGACTTCGAAAGCAAGGGCACCCTCGACGTACGCCCAGCCGTGCCGCAGATTGGTCTTAACACCCGCATCAACCGGGTGCCGGTCGAGCACTTCATCAAGAGCGAAACCGGCACGCCACCGGTCAAGGGTCTGTTGACCCTCAACAGCGACCTGACCGCCACCGGCAACAGCCAGAAAGCCCTGGTCGACACCCTCAACGGCAACGCCAGCTTCGTCATCAACGACGGTATCCTGGTCAACGCCAACCTCGAACAGCAACTGTGCCAGGCCATCGCCACCCTCAACCGCAAGGCCCTGAGTGGCGAGCCACGCGGCAAGGACACGCCGTTCCAGGAGCTCAAGGGCAGCCTGGTAATGCGTAACGGCGTGGCCAGCAACCCTGACCTCAAGGCACGCATTCCCGGCCTGACCGTCAACGGCCATGGCGACCTCGACCTGCGCGTGCTGGGCATGGACTACCGCATTGGCGTGATCGTCGAGGGCGACAAGCGCGATATGCCCGACCCAGCCTGCCAGGTCGGCGAGCGCTATGTCGGCCTCGAACTGCCGCTGCGCTGCCGTGGCCCGCTGGAGCTGGGCGCCAAGGCTTGCCGCCTGGATAAAGACGGCCTGGGCAAGGTCGCGGCCAAGCTGGCTGGCGACAAGGTCAGCGAAAAGCTCAGCGAGAAGATCGACGAGAAGCTCGGTGACAAGGTCAGCCCGGAACTCAAGGACGCGCTCAAGGGGTTGTTCAAGCGATGAGCCCCGAGCAGTTTTCCAGCGCCGTGCTGGATTGGTACGACCGTAACGGCCGCCACGACCTGCCCTGGCAACAGGGCATCACTCCGTACCGGGTGTGGGTCTCGGAGATCATGTTGCAGCAGACCCAGGTGAGCACCGTGCTCAACTACTTCGACCGCTTCATGCAGGCGCTGCCGACGGTCCAGGCCCTGGCCGAAGCGCCCGAGGATGAGGTGCTGCACCTGTGGACGGGCCTGGGTTACTACACCCGGGCGCGCAACCTGCAAAAGACCGCGAAGATCGTTGTCGAGCAATATGGCGGAGAATTCCCCCGCGATGTCGAGAAACTCACCGACCTGCCCGGCATTGGCCTGTCCACTGCCGGCGCTATTGCCAGCATCAGCATGGGCCTGCGTGCGCCGATCCTCGACGGCAACGTCAAGCGCGTGCTGGCCCGCTACACCGCGCAAGAGGGCTACCCCGGCGAGCCGAAAGTGGCCAAGGCGCTGTGGGCCAATGCCGAGCGCTATACCCCGCACAGCCGGGTGAACCACTACACCCAGGCGATGATGGACCTGGGCGCGACCTTGTGTACCCGCAGCAAGCCCAGTTGCCTGCTGTGCCCGCTCAAGGTCGGTTGCGAGGCGCACATGCTCGGCCAGGAAATCCGCTACCCGGTGCCCAAGCCGCGCAAGGAGCTGCCACAAAAGCGCACGCTGATGCCACTGCTGGCCAACCACCAAGGCGCCATCCTGCTTTACCGGCGGCCTTCCACGGGCCTGTGGGGCGGGTTGTGGAGCCTGCCGGAACTGGACAACCTCGCGCAGATCGACGAGCTGGCCGACCAGCACGGCCTGAGCCTGGCCGGCAGCCAGGCGCTGGACGGCCTGACCCACACCTTCAGCCACTTCCAGCTGGCCATCGAGCCCTGGCTGGTGCGCGTCAATGCCACCAGCGACCACGTGGCCGAGGCCGACTGGCTCTGGTATAACCTCGCCACCCCGCCGCGCCTGGGCCTTGCCGCCCCGGTGAAAAAACTGCTTAAACGCGCGGCCGACGTATTGCTTACAGGAGAGTCGCGATGACACGCACCGTAATGTGCCGCAAGTACAAAGAACAATTGCCAGGCCTCGAGCGTCCACCCTACCCGGGCGCCAAGGGCCAGGACATCTTCGAGAACATCTCGCAGCAAGCCTGGGCCGACTGGCAGAAAGAGCAGACCATGCTGATCAACGAGAAGCGCCTGAACATGATGAACGCCGAGGACCGCAAATTTCTCCAGGGCGAGATGGACAAGTTCTTCTCCGGCCAGGATTACGAGAAGGCCGAAGGCTACGTTCCACCTAGCGAATAACCCCGGAAAATCGTAAGCGACGGAATTAATTTAAAAAATTTTCAAAAAGTCGTTGACGTAAATCCGAAAAACCCTTTTAATGCGCCCCGTTGCCCAGATAGCTCAGTCGGTAGAGCAGGGGATTGAAAATCCCCGTGTCGGCGGTTCGATTCCGTCTCTGGGCACCACTAATACCGAAAAGCCCCAAGCGAAGTGATTCCTTGGGGCTTTTTTCATGCCTGCGATTTATCAACGAACGCAGGCCTGCTCGCGCACGGAAATGCCGCGAGCTTGTCGGAGCCAGGGATGAAATCGATTGCCGTCGCCGTCGCCATGCTGCTGAGCCTGACCGGCTGTGTCGGCGCCACCGTGGTGCTGCCGCACAAAGACACCTACCCCACCGCGGCCCATCGCATCCTGCGCCTGAAGAACATCACCCCCAAGGTCAGCAAATCGGAGAAATCCGACGTCACCCCGCGAATGGTGCGGCGTCACCCTCTGGGCTGTGGTCGTGCCGGTGCCTTTGCTACTGCCGGTGTGCAGGACCTACAGTGAAGTGGCCTATGGCCCGGACATCGATGGCGACCAGGTCGTGCTGTTCAACGCCAGGCAGACCATCAGCTCGCCCATGTACGCCTGTGGCCCGATGATGATCCTGGCGCCGATCATCCATGGTTACGAAGGCAATCAGATCTGCGGGATGCTGCGATAGGCCAGCGCAGCCACTATCAACCGCGCCGCTTCGAACAGCGGCACCTGCACCCCGCCGACCTGCGACGCAACAATCAACCCCTCGCCCAGCAAAAACAGCTGCTGCGCAGCGCCCTGCTTGCACCCCGCCTGCTGGCAGGCCTGCTCAAGTGCGGCCATGACCTTGTCCTTGTGCAACCTGGCCAGCACATGGGGTGGCTCGGCCGGCCCGGCATACTCGGCCGAGGCGTTGATGAAGGCGCAGCCGTAGAAGTCTTCAGAGCGCGCCCAGGCCTCGATGAAATCGATATAGGCCAGCGGCCGCGCTTTTGCCTCAACGGCCGCCAGAGCGCTTTGCAGGCGCGCCATGAAATCGTGATCGCGACGTTCCAGCGCCGCCTCGATCAACAGCTCCTTGCTGGGGAAATGCCGGTACAGGGTTTTCTTGGTCACCCCGGCCTCCTGGCTCAATTGCTCGACGCCGGTGCCGTGGTAACCCTGGCGGTAGAACAACTGCAGCGCCGACTCGGCGATTTTCTCGGACGTGCTCATGCCACACCTTCGATCAGGACATTTGCCAACAGTGTATACCGATCGGTTGACCTGCAGGTAAACCGATCGGTATCCTCGGCGCAAATCGCCCACCCGGAGAACTGTACCCATGCCATTCAAATCCAAGGCGCCCGCCGCCCCTTCCCTGCATTTCAGCCTGCTGTCACTGATCGGCGCGGCCCTGGCGATCGGCGCCACCGGCTGGCTCAGCCAGGTGTCCGGCGCGCTGTGGCTGATGGCCCCGTTTGGCGCCAGCTGCGTGCTGGCCTTCGGCATGCCCGACTCGCCGCTGGCGCAGCCGCGCAACATCATCGGCGGCCACGTAATTGCCACCCTGGTGGGCCTGGCAGTGCTGCATACCCTCGGCGACAGTTGGTGGAGCGCAGCCCTGGCCGTCGGCCTGGCCCTGGCTGCCATGCAGCAAACCCGCACCCTGCACGCACCAGCCGGGGCCAACCCGCTGGTGGTGATCGCCAGCCACGCACCACTGAGCTTCGTGATTACCCCGGTACTGGCCGGCTCGCTGGTGATCGTCGCCGTGGCCTGGTGCCTGAACAATGCGCGCCAGGCCAACAGCTACCCGAAATACTGGTACTGATGGCGCTATGCCAAGGGCTGTTGACCACCGTCAATATGCCCTTGGCCGGCGTCGATAAAATGCTCTGAGGATATTAGAAGGAACCAACAGGCCTCCCCATGAGCGAAGAATCCACTGCCCTGCCCCTGCCCTCGCCTGCCGCTGAAACACCTGCGAGCCCCAGCCCAAGCCCGGCACGCAAAGCTGCCACCCCCCGTCCACGGCGTCCACGCACGCCGCGCAAGCCTGCTGTCAGCGCCGCTGCCGAAAGCGAAATCAGCGCCATCAGCCAGCAACCGGCGGCCCTGAAAGTCGCCTCGGCGCCGCGCGGCTCCAACGAGGACAGCGCCTCGGCCAAGCTGCCGGCCAGCTACCCGTACAGCAACCGCATGCGCCGCGCCGAGTACGAAAAGGCCAAGCACGAACTGCAGATCGAACTGCTCAAGGTGCAAAGCTGGGTCAAGGAAACCGGTCAGCGCATCGTCGTGCTGTTCGAAGGCCGCGACGCCGCCGGCAAGGGTGGCACCATCAAGCGCTTCATGGAGCACCTCAACCCGCGTGGTGCGCGGATTGTCGCCCTGGAGAAGCCTTCCGAGCAGGAGAAGGGCCAGTGGTACTTTCAGCGCTACGTCCAGCACCTGCCCACGTCCGGTGAAATGGTCTTCTTCGACCGCTCCTGGTACAACCGCGCCGGGGTCGAGCGGGTCATGGATTTTTGCTCGCCGCTGCAATACCTGGAGTTCATGCGCCAGGCGCCGGAGCTCGAACGCATGCTGTGCAACAGCGGCATCCTGCTGTTCAAGTACTGGTTCTCGGTGAACCGCGAAGAGCAGCTGCGCCGCTTCATCTCCCGCCGTGACGACCCGCTCAAGCACTGGAAGCTGTCGCCGATCGACATCAAGTCGCTGGACAAGTGGGACGAATACACCGCTGCCAAGGAGGCAATGTTCTTCCACACCGACACCGCCGATGCACCGTGGACGGTAATCAAATCCGACGACAAAAAACGCGCGCGGATCAACTGCATCCGCCACTTCCTGCACTCGCTGGACTACCCCGGCAAGGATTTGAGTGTCGCCCACCAGCCTGACCCGCTGCTGGTGGACCGCGCCGCGCGCGTGCTCGAAGAGGAAGACCGCGGCGAGCTGGCGCAACCAGCCTGAGCTTGCTCCAGGCCGTCGGCGGCACTTGGGTTTCCCGGCCAACTGCGATTCAATACGCAGAATTTATCCGGCTCAGCACAAGGGTTCACCGATGGCCTCCAGCAGCAAACAACAGAAACGCGCCAAGCGCGCCGCCAACAAGGCCCGCGAAAACCGCATGGTGCGTAGCGGCCAAGCGGTCAAGAGCTCGGGCGAAAGCTCCAGCGCCAGCGTCGAGCAGGTCTTCAACAAGGCCATGGAATCGGGCAGCTATACCGCCCTGTTCGAAAAAATGAAGCAAGCCCAGGAAACCGGCCTGGTCGCGCTGATTTCGGTGTTCCTGGTCGACCCGCTGCTGACCCTGGTGCTCAAGGGCCACAAGGAAGAACACGCCACCGACTACATCGTCATGGTCTTCACTGCCTACCGCAAGTGGCTGGACGGCGCCGACGAAGCCACAACCATGGCCTGGCTCGAGAGCGACGAGTTCCAGGAAGCCTACATCAGCGCGTCCGAGGCGGTGGCCAAGCAGCAGAAGAAGTTTGGCTGACAGCTTGCCTGGCTCCTGATTCCTCGGGGGCCAGATCCTCTCAAAGAAAAATCCTACATCGACCACAGGTCCCTGGCCGATTGACCATCGCCTCGACGCCACCTAACCTTTGTTGACCGTTTACAACGTATACAAAGTCAGGAGCGTAGACATGGCTTCCCCGGTTCTGTCGTTTCGCGTCGAAGCATCCCTCGCCGAAAAGCTCGATCAACTGGCAGCCGCCACCGATCGAGATCGCCAATATCACCTCAAGCGCGCTTTGCTGCGCTATGTCGAAGCCGAGTCATGGCACGTGCAGGCGATTGCTGCCGGCATCAGCGATGCCGACACTGGCAACCTGACCGACCTCTCTGAGGTCAAGGCAAAGTGGGTGAAACGCGAAGATGATTGCACTGACGGCGAAGGCTGAAAGCGACCTGGATTCGATTTTCGAGCACCATCAGCTCAAGGCAGGCAGCAAAACGGCCTTTGCAATGGTTCAGGGCATATTGAGCAGCCTGGAAATACTCGAACACTTCCCAGGTGCAGGCCGCCCCTCGCCAGTGCCGGATGTGCGTGAGCTGGTGCTCGCCCACATCCCCTTTATTGCCCCGTACCGCTTGCTCGACGGACGGGTCCAGGTATTGCGATTTCTGCATCGGCGCAGTGAGCGACCTGAGCACTGGTAAAGCCCACCGCGTGAGCCGCGATGAGCCCGCCACGGCCAAAACAAAAAGGCCGCGATCCTCACAGATCGCGGCCTTTGTCATTGCATCCGCATCACATCAGTTGTTCAGCACCGCCCGCCCGGCCGCCTCGGCCCTGCGCTTGCGCGCCACCAGCAAGCCGGCGGCGACCACGGCAATCGACAACAAGCCGGTCGCGACGATTTCAATACGATGGTCCGGACGGATCAGCATCACCGTCAGGATGCCGACGATGAAGGCAATGGTCGCCCAGGTCAGGCCCGGGAACAGCCACATCTTGAAGGCGATCTTCTCGCCGCGCTGCATACGCTGACGACGCATGCGCAGTTGCGACACGGCGATCACCAGGTACACCAGCAAGGCAATGGCGCCGGAGCTCGCCAGCAGGAACTCGAATACCTGGGCAGGTGCCAGGTAGTTGGCGATCACGGTGAGGAACGCCGCCGCAGTCGACAGCACCACCGCCACGTACGGTGTGCCGCTGGAGGTGGTGCGCTGGGCCATGGCCGGCGCATCGCCACGCTTGCTCAGGGAGAAGAGCATGCGCGAGGAGGTGTACAGCGCCGAGTTCAGGCAACTGGTCACGGCGATCAGCACAACGATGTCGACGATCAGCTTGGCGTTGGGGATGCCCATCAGGTTGAGCACGGTCTGGTACGAACCGACTTCGGCCAGGTCACTGTTGGTCCACGGCACCAGGGCCACGACCACAAAGATCGACACCAGGTAGAACAGGAAGATCCGCCAGATCACCGAGTTGGTGGCCTTGGTGATCTGCTTGCCCGGGTCTTTCGACTCGGCGGCAGCGATGGTGACGATTTCAGTCCCCATGAACGAGAACATGGTGGTCAGCATCGCCGCCAGCACCGCGCCCATGCCGTTGGGCATGAAGCCCTGGGTGTCGAACAGGTGGCTGACGCCGCTGACCTGGCTGTTGGGCAGCAGGCCGAAAATCGCAGCCACACCAAGGATGATGAAGCCAATGATCGCCACTACCTTGAGCAACGCGAACCAGAACTCGAATTCACCGTAGTTCTTCACACTGAACAGGTTGGTCGCGGTCAGCAGCAAGGTGATCACCAGGGTAAACACCCAGATGCCGATATCGGGGAACCAGGCATGCAGAATGGTTGCGGCGGCGTTGGCCTCCAGCGGAATCACCAGAACCCAGAACCACCAGTACAGCCAGCCGATAGTAAAACCGGCCCAGTGGCCGATGGCTTTGTCGGCATACGTCGAAAACGAACCGGTATCCGGCGAGGCAACGGCCATTTCGGCCAGCATGCGCATCACCAGCACCACCAGGGTCCCGGCCGCGGCATAGGCCAGCAAGACCGCAGGGCCGGCTTCGGCGATGGCGTGGCCGGAGCCGACGAACAGCCCGGCGCCGATGACACCGGCAATCGACAGCATGGTCACATGCCGCTGCTTGAGCCCCTGAGCGAGGTCATTGGAATTGTGCGTACCGCTCATAAAACTACCTTTGCGAGAAATGGCGTTTTGATCCTGCTACTCGAGTCGCGCTCTTCAAAAAGAGTGCTACATCCTGTTGCCGATCGATAACGCAATTACCGCGCCAGGCCGATGACCGTTCGTTCGAAAATTCTCACAGCCCCGCTTAACAAGGCTTACAGGTCTTTCGGCCAAGACTTGACCGAAAGACCCTGAAAAACCGGCGGAATAGACCAATTACTGAAATACCCACTTACAAATGCCCCGGGTGCACCACACTTCGTCACCGGTAACACCTCATGCACTTCCTACGACCAAAAAGGTACAACCCAAAGGTACAACCAAAGCCGTAGATAAAGGCCCGAACCTGTGCACAAGGTCAGAAACGACTTCCCAGAAACGGCCAAAACTGGCAACATCGCGCCTTTTTTCATCAAGGCTCCGGCCCTGGAAACGAGGGTAGGCGGACATCTGCGCGACAGTCCACTGCAGCGATGCGACACCCGCCCTCCCACCAACCGATTGCCTCTCCCGACGTTATTGGCTGTCTTCGGACCGCTATGCTAGCTTGGCGCCTCGCCAGGAAGGCCGCTAACAGCAGGAGCGCACCAGAACACATGAGGACCGCACATGGCTGAGGCCACGCCCGCGCTGGAAATCCGCAACCTGCACAAACGCTACGGCGACCAGGAAATCCTCAAGGGAATTTCGCTGACCGCGCGTGATGGCGACGTGATCTCGATCCTGGGATCCTCCGGCTCCGGCAAGTCCACTCTGCTGCGCTGCATCAACCTGCTGGAAAACCCGCACCAGGGCCAGATCCTGGTGGCCGGCGAAGAGCTGCGGCTCAAGGCGGCAAAAAACGGTGAACTGGTGGCCGCCGACAACAAGCAGATCAATCGCCTGCGCAGCGAGATCGGCTTTGTCTTCCAGAATTTCAACCTGTGGCCGCACATGAGCATCCTCGACAACATCATCGAGGCGCCGCGCCGGGTGCTCGGCCAGAGCAAGGCCGAGGCCACCGAGCATGCCGAAGCGCTGCTGAACAAGGTTGGCATCCACAACAAGCGTCACAGCTACCCGGCCGAGCTGTCCGGTGGCCAGCAACAGCGTGCGGCCATTGCCCGCACCCTGGCAATGAAGCCCAAGGTTATCCTGTTCGACGAGCCGACCTCGGCCCTGGACCCGGAAATGGTCCAGGAAGTGCTCAACGTTATCCGTGCCCTCGCCGAAGAAGGCCGTACCATGCTACTGGTTACCCACGAAATGGGCTTTGCCCGCCAGGTGTCCAGCGAAGTCGTCTTCCTGCACCAGGGGCTGGTCGAAGAGCAAGGAACGCCGCAGCAGGTTTTCGAAAACCCGACCTCGGCGCGTTGTAAACAATTCATGTCCAGCAACCGCTAACGGAGCAACACGCATGCAGACCTATAAGAAATTCCTCCTGGCCGCTGCCGCCACGCTGGTGTTCTCGGCCAATGCCATGGCTGCCGAGAAACTGAAGATGGGCATCGAGGCGGCCTACCCGCCGTTCAACAACAAGGACGCCAGTGGCCAGGTCGTCGGTTTCGACAAAGACATCGGCGACGCCCTGTGCGCGAAGATGAAGGTCGAGTGTGAAGTGGTGGTTTCTGACTGGGACGGCATCATTCCCGCCCTGAACGCGAAGAAGTCCGACTTCATCATCTCCTCGCTGTCGATCACCGACGAGCGCAAGCAGGCGGTGGACTTCACCGACCCGTACTACTCGAACAAGCAGCAGTTCATCGCCCCGAAAAACGTCGACTTCAAGACTGATCCCAAGTCGCTCGAAGGCAAGACCCTCGGCACTCAGCGCGCCACCCAGGCAGCTATCTGGCTGGACGATAACGGCGGCATGGACAACAAGTTCAAGGTCAGCCTGTACGACACCCAGGAAAACGCCTACCTGGACCTGACCTCGGGCCGCGTCGACGCCCTGCTGGCTGACAAATACGCCAACTACGACTGGCTCAAGTCCGACGCCGGTAAAAACTACGAGTTCAAAGGCGATCCGGTGAACGAAAGCGACAAGGTTGGTATCGCTGTGCGCAAAGGTGACAACGAACTGCGCAACAAGCTCAACGCCGCCCTGAAAGAAATCGTTGCCGACGGCACCTACGAGAAGATCAACAACAAGTACTTCCCGTTCAGCATCTATTGATTCGCCCCGACCGGCATTGCCCTGCAGGCAATGCCGGTCCCTTGAACAAACCTGCCCATGAATATTGATCTTTACGGATTCGGTCCGGCCCTGATGGCCGGGACGCTGATGACCGTCAAACTCGCATTGTCGGCCCTGCTCCTGGGGCTGGTACTGGGACTGCTTGGCGCCCTGGCCAAGACCTCACCCTACAAACCCCTGCAATGGCTGGGTGGTTTCTACTCCACACTGGTTCGCGGCGTGCCCGAGCTGCTCTGGGTGCTGTTGATCTATTTTGGCACCGTCAGCCTGATGAACCGGCTGGGCGAGCTTCTGAATATTCCCGGCCTTGAGCTCAATGCCTTTGCCGCAGGCGTAATTGCCCTGGGCCTGTGCTTCGGCGCCTATGCCACGGAAGTGTTCCGTGGTGCGCTGCTGGCGATCCCCAAGGGCCACCGTGAAGCCGGCCTGGCGCTGGGCCTGTCCAAGGGGCGGATCTTCTCCAGGCTGGTGCTGCCGCAAATGTGGCGCATCGCCCTGCCAGGGCTGGGCAATCTGTTCATGATCCTGATGAAAGACACCGCGCTGGTCTCGGTAATCGGCCTGGAAGAAATCATGCGTCATTCGCAAATCGCCGTGACCGTGAGCAAGCAACCCTTCACCTTCTACATGGTCGCCGCCATCATTTACCTGGGCCTTACCGTCCTGGCCATGACCGGCATGCACTTCATGGAAAAACGCGCCGGTCGCGGCTTCGCGAGGGCCAACCAATGAACTGGGAAGTCATCATCAAGTGGCTGCCACGCCTGGCCCAGGGCGCCACGCTGACGCTCGAGCTGGTCGCCATCGCGGTCATCGCCGGGCTGATCCTCGCCATACCACTGGGTATCGCCCGCTCTTCGCGGCTCTGGTACGTACGGGCCCTGCCTTACGGCTACATTTTCTTCTTCCGCGGTACGCCGCTGCTGGTGCAGCTGTTTTTGGTGTATTACGGGCTGGCCCAGTTCGATGCCGTGCGCAACAGCGCCTTGTGGCCGTACCTGCGCGATCCGTTCTGGTGCACGGTGCTGACCATGACCCTGCACACCGCCGCCTACATCGCAGAAATCCTGCGTGGCGCGCTGCAGGCCATCCCCCGTGGCGAGATCGAAGCGGCGCGGGCCCTGGGCATGTCCCGGGCCAAAGCAATGCTCTACATCATGCTGCCGCGTGCCGCCCGCATCGGCCTGCCGGCCTACAGCAACGAAGTGATCCTGATGCTCAAGGCCAGTGCCCTGGCGAGTACCGTTACCCTGCTGGAACTGACCGGCATGGCGCGGACGATCATCGCCCGGACCTACCTGCCGGTGGAGATCTTCTTCGCGGCGGGACTGTTCTACCTGCTGATCTCCTTCTTGCTGGTGCAAGCCTTCAAGCAGCTGGAACGCTGGCTGCGCGTCGACGCCTGCCAGGGTCGATAAACCTGTATAACGGGGCTGATCTCAGCCCCGTTTTCGTATCCGCTCATGACCACTGCCCTCCCCCTCTGCGCCGACCAACTGCTCAGCCGCTTCCAGGCGCTGGACGACTTTCTGCGCGAGCATCAGGCGCTGTGGCGGCCACGGCCTTTCACCCAGTTGCAACTGCCGTGGGAAACCGAATACCGCGCCCTGGCCGACTGGTTGCGCCAGCGCTCGTTGAGCGAGGCGGAAGCGGCGCACAATCACCCCGAGCAACTCGCTGCACCGGCGCCTTTTCCTCAGCTGGCACGCCGGGCGGCAGCGCTGTCTGCCATCGGCGAGTTATCCACCGTTGCCCTGCCCCCTGCTGGCCCTCGCCTGAATGTCGACGTGCCGGGGCGCAAATGGCAGCAGATCGAAGCCTTCGCCAGCCACCTGGGTTTTATCCACAGCCCACGGCACTGGCTGGACTGGTGCGCCGGCAAAGGTCATCTGGGCCGGCGCTTGCTGCAGCCTCATAGTCAGCAACTGACCTGCCTGGAATACGACCCGGCGCTGGTCGAAGCCGGCAGCGCCCTCAGCCAGCATCACCAACTGCCCGCCGAGCACCGCCTGCAGGATGTACTGGCCGATAGCGCCGCCCAGCAACTGAGCGCCGAGCACACCGCAGTGGCCCTGCACGCCTGTGGCGACCTGCATGTACGCCTGATGCAACTGGCAAGCCTCAAGGGTTGCCGCCAACTGGCCATCGCGCCGTGCTGCTACAACCGCATCCAGGCGCCGCAGTACCAGCCGTTATCCACAGCCGCCAAGGCATCTGGCCTGCAGTTGTCGATTGATGATCTTGGCTTGCCGCTCAGCGAAACCGTTACCGCAGGTGCGCGGGTACGCCGCCAGCGTGACGAGTCCATGGCCAGGCGCCTGGGTTTCGATCTGTGGCAACGGCAGTTGCGTGGGGTAGATGAGTACCTGCCGACGCCTTCGCTGCCGGTCAGTTGGCTGCACAAGCCGTTCGCCGACTACTGCCGGGGCCTTGCCGAACTCAAGGAATTGCAGCCAGGTGCCGAGCCTGATTGGCCAGCATTGGAAGCGGCCGGCTGGCAGCGCCTGGCCCAGGTGCGCAACCTGGAATTGCTGCGCAATCTGTTCCGCCGCCCGCTGGAATTATGGCTGGTGCTGGATCGCGCACTGTTCCTGGAGGAACAGTCCTACCAGGTACAGCTCGGGGTGTTTTGCGAACAGCCTCTCACCCCGCGCAACCTGCTGCTGTTGGCCGAACGCCGGTAACGGCGCTCAGCCTGTGGATAAGTCTGTGCGCAACCTTGCGCCGAACCCCAGCAAATTCGTGGATCCAAGCGCTTTCACAGGCTGGTCATTTTTTGTTCACTGATTAATCGCCAGCAAAAACAGCCATTTGCGCAAAGACCAACGGCGGGCGTTGCTCCGATGCAATGCGCACCTGTTTGGCATGCGGCTTGTGCATAAGCCTTCGCGCGAATAGCACTAAGCAGGTTGAATCAGGCCAGTTTCAGCAGGCTCATGCCCACCAGCAACAGCGCCAGGCCCAACCAGCCGCGGCCTACCAGGCGCTGACCGAACAGTGCCCAACCCATGGCCACGGTGGCGAGGATGCCGAAGCCACCCCAGATGGCGTAAGCCAGCGACAGTTCGATATCTCGCACAGCCTGGGCCAGTGCGGTAAAGGCGGCCAGCACACAGAGAATCGAAGCAATGCCCAGGCCGCGCTTTTTAAAACCGTCGGAATACTTGAGCAGCAGGTTGGCGATCACTTCCAGCACGATCGCCAGGCCCAGCCAGGCGAAGGGAATCCAGTTCATGCTCAGCATGGCAGGGCCTCCATATTGCGCGGGGCAGGTGCGGCGCGGGTACCCGACTTGATCAGCAGGATACCGGCGATCATCACGCCCAGGCCGGCGGCCTTGAGCAGGCCCAGGCTCTCGCCCAGCCAGGTGACGCTGATCAGGGTGATCAACACGATGCCGATGCCTTCCCACAGGGCGTAGGCCACGCCCACCGGCACGCGTTTTACCGCCAGTGCCAGGAAAAAGTACGACAGGCCGATCATCAGGTACATCAACCCGTGACCAAGAATGGGGAAATGACTGGCGGCGAATTTCATCGACGCGGTGCCGATCACCTCGGCGGTGATGGCGATAAACAGATAGATCCAGGAACGCATGATGCCCTCCCACGGGCGACACAAACCGAGCGAAATCGCGCTGACGGCTACAGACAAAGAGAAGAAAAAGGCTGTTTGTCGGGGGAGGCGCTAGAGGTCGCCGGTCCAGTGACGTTCACGGGAAACCAGGCGGGAGGTGAGGAGCGGAAACGCTTTAGTGTTCAACATAATGAACAACAAATTAGCTCAAGGCATCGCTAAAGTCAAATCGATAGAAAATGACTAATTAATTTTCGCGTCTTTCAGTCCGTATTTAGGTGAAAGCCCTTAAAGGTTGCAGAAAGGTTCGTAAATTATATTACCCGGCCTGATAAAGGCATCGCGGGGCAAGCCCGCTCCCACCCTGTAGGAGCGGGCTTGCCCCGCGATCCCCCGTAAGATCCCACCTCACCCTCGTGTCAAAACGCCGCACCTTCGGCAAAATCACAATTAATTATTGTAATACGATAATTTTTCACAAATAATGCACCCCGCTCAACTAGCACGGAGGGAAACCATGAACAGTAAGACAGTGGCTTACGCGAGATCGCGTCTGCGAGTGATCGGTGCATTCGCCGCGGTACTCGCCTGGGGTACAGGGATCGTCGAGTTCGGCGGCAACGTACTATTGTGGGTGTTCGAAAAAGCCCAGGTGCAAGGCGCCTACCTGCAAAGCTTCGGTGAAAACATGCCGCTGCTGCTGGCCCCGGATTACCAGCCTTCGCACCTGGCCCTGGGCCTGGTGATCGGCCTGGAACTGATCCCCGCCAGCCTCTCGGCCTTTGCCTTGTACCTGACCGGCTTGTTCTTCCTGCGCCTGTCCCGGGGTGAAACCTGGACGACGCAAAACATCAAGATGCTCTGGTGGGTGGGCTTGCTGTGCATCGGCTTGCCGATGGTCTGGCCGATGATCGGCACCTTGCAGGGCCTGGCGTTCTCCATCGACCTGCCCAAAGGCGAGAGAAGCTTCAGCGTATCGATCGGTGTATCATCCCAGGCGGTTTACGAGATCATGAAAGGCATTTTCCTCTGCGCCTTCTCACTCCTCATGCGTGACGCCAAAACCATCAGCGATGAACACAACTGTTATGTCTAGCCTGCCCCTATGCCGATAATTATTCGACTCGATGTAGTCATGGCCAAGAACAAGATCCGCTCCAAGGATCTGGCCGAGATTATCGGTATTACGGAGGCGAACCTGTCGTTGCTGAAAAACGGCAAGATCAAGGGTTTCAAGATGGAAACCCTCGAGAAGCTCTGTCGCGCGTTGAACTGCCAGCCAGGTGACCTGCTGGAGTTCAGCGAGGAATGAACAAGGAACTGGCAACTCGTGAGCAATTCACTCAAATGGCGCGCTGCGCTAGTGCTGGCCGTCGGCCTGCTCGGCGGCTGCGGCCCCAGCTATACCTATAGATACTCCCCACCGCCCAGCATGGCGGGCATGAACTGCATCAACTCCTGCTCGATGGAACGCAACCACTGCAAACAGATGGCGCGCCTGCAGGAAAACAGCGACCACGCCCTGTACCAGGCCAACTACAGAAACTACCAGCTGTGCCAGGCCGGCAAGAGCAAAAAAGAAGCGCGCAAAAGCTGCTACTACCCCAGCTACCCGTTCAACAGCGGCTCCAGCTACTCGTGCGGCAGCGACTACGACAGCTGCTACCAATCTTGCGGCGGCACCATCCAGCGCATCCTCAACAAAGACTGACGCCTCGAATAAACGGAATTGACTGTGGATATCATCAGATCCATCGCCCTGCTTGCGTTCGCGTTTTACCTCAGCGGCTGCGCCTTCATGTCCGACTGGCAAGTCCCGCCACCCCGGTCCGACTGGCAAGTGCCGCCCATGCAGATGTACGGCAACCAGAGCTTCCCCGGGCCGGACTTCAGCAGAGACCGCCACGCCATCCAGCACTACCTCGACACACACAAACACTGACACTTCGACCAAACGGAATTGCCTGTGGCCATTATCAGATCCTTCCTCCTGCTGGCGTGCGCGCTCTACCTGAGCGGCTGCACCAGCGGCGACTACACCCCGATGTCTGGCTGGGAAATCCCGCAGATGCAGATATACGGCGACAAGGGCTACACCGGCCCGGCCTACAGCTGCAAGAAAAAGCACGGCTGCCGAGAGCACTGTAAAAAGCATGATTGCCGCTACAAACCGCTGATATTCGACCCCACCAAAGCCGAACCCAGCGCCACCACAATGCACCGCGGCTGGTAACAAAACACCCCGCGATGCCCGCTGAAACCGGGTATCGCGAGGAATGTTGCAGAAGTGGTTTACAGACGCAAACTGATCGCTATAATGACGCCCCTGTGCCGGTATAGCTCAGATGGTAGAGCAACTGACTTGTAATCAGTAGGTCCCGGGTTCGATTCCTGGTGCCGGCACCATACACAGTAAAAAAAGGCTCACCGCAAGGTGGGCCTTTTTTGTTTGCGTGGGCACACCCGCCGGTTGGGAGCAGGCTTGCCCGCAATGAGCTGCTGAAGGCGGCGTCTGAATCGCAACCGCTGTGCGCTTGATCACCTCCGCTGATCGACCCAGTACGTCACATTTGCCTCTGCGCCTGCCCCCTAAGAATTTGGCCCGATCCGGTGTCAACGCCGATGCCCCAAGCCAGTGTCTTATTTCTGAGCAGTGCAGAAATAAATAGCACCCTCAAAAAAACATAATCACTCATAGAATCGGGATTTTTCCTATGTGCAGCCAAAGCCATACGAACTAATCTCTCATTGCACCTGTTAAAAAGTGCACACTTAAATCAAATAAAAAAAGGATATTCCCATGGGTATGTGGTGCTGCATGTATATCAACGAATTCAAAGTCGACCAACCCACTGACGACGAAGTAGAGTCTGTCATAGCAGAAGAAGATTTCACCCCGGAAGAGCTCTCCATACTGGCTGAGTAACGAAAATAAATGAGGCGATTTTTTCGCCTCATTTTTTGGCTTATATGGAAACTTCCTGTCTATGAAAACAATTGCCCCAGAGCGTACGTTGTCACTGGACGATGCAGAAAGCGCAATCGATCAGCACTTTTCCAGCGAAGGAATTCATTTAACCCTACGCCGTTACGGTAGTCCGCTGTCCAGCACTGTTGCCACCCTTCACCTCCCCTATGACAGTAGCGGCATAGAATGTGTCGGTTGTGGCAAAGGCTATGAAGCAGAGGCTCGTGTGGGTGCGAAGTTCGAGGCTTATGAACATTACATGGGCCCCTTTCAACTACGAAAGCATAGCGCACTGCATTGTTTTGATTCGGTTGTTTCTCAACCGTCCTTGCAAAACATACTGCCGATGCAAATGCTTCGCCACGCCGGCGCATCACAGATGGCTGTACTTTCCTTCGAGGCGCATGAAGCATCCGCAGGCGTTGAGTTACTCTATCCGTCATTTCTGATTAACCATCAGTATGCCAACGAGTCGCTTCCCGGCGATGATACCGACTATAGCGCTGCGCGCCGATACTCCTGCGGTACCGGTGTGGCGGCGGGTGTGGGATTTACGGAGGCGGCAATTCATGCCGCGAGCGAAGTCATAGAGCGCCATGGCATTGGGCGCTTTATTGCACAACATTTCTTTTATGATTCAAAAGAGCCGATAAGAAAGATTATTGACAATTCAATGCCAGAGCATCTGTTAAACACCTTGCGTGATGCAGAAACTGCCATAGGTGCTTCAATCGAGGTATTTGACGCTTCTAGTCAAATAGACTATCCCGTTTTTATTGCCTACTGCCCGAAGAAGACGATCGCTGATATTCATGTCGTTGGTGGCGGCTGTTCACTTTACCCGAGCCATGCCGCAGCACGTGCGATCAAGGAGCTGGTGCAGCAATACAAAGTTGCTGAAGGCGTGCAGCACGTCACACAAGAGTGGACCAATTCAAAAAACAACCTGGGCAAAAACCCAAAGTTGCTGCGCTGCTTGCGCATGGCGTTTGGGGCCACCCAGCGTGCCAAAACAGTACCTTACCCGATGCCTCAAGACCCGGAAAAAATGCCACTGGCGCTACACTTGTCCCATTTAAAAAATGAGTGTTTTAAAGCCAATCATCCCCTTTGGCTAAAAGAACTACATTCCAGCCCCAACCAGGTTAGCCTGGCCTGTGCGGTCATGCCAAAAATGGAAAGATTTTCGATTGTCTCACTGGGCGGAAAAGTTGTCCCCTGCTATCAATACGAGTAAACAGCAAAGCCGTCGTGGCCATGATGACCTGGTCATTGTCAAACGAGCTTTAAATCTCGCCATACGCCCGGCTGACGTAACCATTGCCGTCAAAGCGTCTCTCATTATCTTTCGGAACCAGGCCTTTCATGAGCCCAGCAGAAAAAAAGAGCCCACGCGAATTACCATGCCGTGACTATTTTCTTTCTCCTTCTTTAGGTATCGCTACCCAGGCGATCCATTTAGGGCAACATGAGAATGGACTGGGTCAGTTTCCAGTTCCAGCGCTCATTTGTAACTCTGCAACACTCCTGAATTCAATTGAAGAAGGCAGAGAGATGCTAGGTAATGCAAAGCAGGAAAACTTTGCCTACCAACGTTATGCAAATCCTACCGTTTCAGTTTTAGAAGCGAAATTTCGTGCCATTGAACACTGCTCCTATAGCCTCGCGGTCAATAGCGGGATGACCGCCTGCCTGCTTGCTTTTCGCGCCCTGTTGAGCGCAGGCGATCATGTCATCGTACCCCACAGTGTATTTTACGAAATCATTGAGCAGCTTAATTATGAAGTAAACCATCGCGGGATTGAAATGTCGCTTATCGACGAATACCCGGCAGCGGCATTTGAGCGCGCGATCCAAGCCAACACGAAAATGATCTTTATCGAAGCCCCCACCAACCCGGCATTTTTAGATATCAACATTCCTGACTTGGCAGAGCTTTGCAACAAGCGTGGCATTCTTCTTGTTGTTGATAACACCTTTCTTACACCTGCCTGCCAAAAGCCACTTTCCTTGGGAGCTGCAGTAACATTATATTCCATCACCAAACACATCAACGGCCACGGCGATGTGATGGGCGGCATGGTCAGCACCAATGAACCGGACCTGTTCAAGGCATTGAAGTATCACAGGGACAGTGCAGGGCTCATCGTAGATCCGTTCTCGGCCTGGCTCACTATACGAGGACTAAGGACACTGCCACTGCGATTAAAAAAACATACCGATAATGCACATGCGGTGATCGCCATGCTGCGTGAGGAGTTCCCGAAGCTGGAGTGGCGTGCAGTCTGGTCGACTAAAAGTGCGCAAACCAACGGAATTTCTCCGTCATTGCATACAGGCCTTATCGCCATTGTTTTTCCATCGCGAGAAACGGCTACAAGCTTTGTTCGTCATCTGCAGCTTATCCGAATAGGTACAACCTTCGGCAATATTGAGTCCTTATGTTATCACTACGGTAGTTTTAGCAGGGAGGGCAGCACCGGCCTGGAAAAAATAGGCGTGCCGGACGGCTTGGTGCGAATCTCTGTTGGCCTGGAAGATAGCGATGATATTAATGCAGACATCCGACGTGCACTGCGCCTTGCAATGCAAAGCAGAACCACTGCGCGAGGGTGAAGCGCAAGTCCGTCAGCGGTCGAGTATGAGATTCTGCCAAGCCCCACCTTGTAATCCTCTCCCCCATCCGTTATAGCTAAAAAGGCATCCATAACCAAAAAGAGGCAGAATCAGCCCGCCATGTACGAGACCACACGTATCTTTCGCCCTTCAGGCCCGTTTGCCGCGCTGTTCGGCAAGCCTTACGGGCCCAACGCTGTCGCTAGCCCTTCGCTGACCAGCTCCCCCCTCTCGACGCTGTTCCACACCTTGTCGATTCCACCTCGCGACGTCTTGCTCGCGCACAAGCGCAAGCGCCCTGTCCCTCCGCCTGCCAGCTGACACCTGAAGTTTTCGCTTCCTCTCGCCCTCGGTTCTGCCGTTCAGGGCTGGAGTCGCTTTGCATTTTTTTCAGTGTTTTCTGTCAGGAAATCTTATGACTATTCGTGTTGCCATTATCGGCGCAGGCCCGTCCGGCCTGGCGCAGTTGCGTGCCTTTCAATCCGCTCATGCCCAGGGTGCCGAGATGCCCGAGGTGGTGTGCTTCGAGAAGCAGGCCGACTGGGGCGGGATGTGGAACTACACCTGGCGCACCGGCCTGGACGAGCATGGCGAGCCGGTGCACGGCAGTATGTACCGCTACCTGTGGTCGAACGGGCCGAAGGAATGCCTGGAGTTCGCCGACTACAGCTTTGATGAACATTTCGGGCGGCCGATTTCATCTTATCCACCGCGCGAGGTGCTCTGGGATTACATCCAGGGCCGGGTAAAAAAGGCCGGTGTGCGGGATTACATTCGCTTCAATACCGCCGTCAAGGCGGTACGCTTTGATCAGGCCAGCCGCACCTTTACCGTCAGTGCCTATGACTACGGCACCGGCCAGGGCATCGAGCAGGTGTTCGACTTCGTGGTGGTCGCCAGCGGGCATTTTTCTACCCCGCATGTGCCGCAATTCGACGGCTTCGAGCGCTTCTCCGGGCGCATCCTTCACGCTCACGATTTTCGTGAGGCGGTGGAGTTCAAGGGCAAGGATGTGCTGATTGTCGGCAGCAGCTATTCGGCCGAGGACATCGGCTCGCAGTGCTTCAAGTACGGCGCGCGCTCGATCACCAGTGCCTACCGCACCCAGCCCATGGGCTACAAATGGCCCAAAGGCTGGGAAGAACGCCCGCAGTTGCTGCGGGTCGAGGGCGAGATGGCGTTCTTTGCCGACGGTTCGAGCAAGCGCGTAGATGCGATCATCCTCTGCACCGGCTACCAGCATCACTTCCCGTTCCTGCCCGACGAGCTGACGCTCAAGACCAGCAACCGCCTGTGGCCTGCCGGGCTGTACCAAGGGGTTGTCTGGGAACACAACCCGCAGCTGATCTACCTCGGCATGCAAGACCTCTGGTACAGCTTCAACCTGTTCGACGCTCAGGCCTGGTTTGCCCGCGACTACATGCTCGGGCGCATCAAGCTGCCGCAGCCGGCGGCAATGGCTGCCGACAGCGCACAGTGGCGGGCCGAGGAACTGGCGCTGGAGTCGACCGCCTCGATGTACGAGTTCCAGGGCCGCTATATTCAGCACCTGATCGAGCAGACCGATTACCCGAGCTTCGATATCGACGCGGTGAACCGGATTTTCCTCAAATGGAAGTCGGACAAAAAGCAGGACATCATGGGTTACCGCGACAAGTCCTACCGCTCGGTGATCACCGGTACCGCTGCCGTGCCGCACCATACCCGCTGGCTCAACGCGCTGGATGACTCACTGCAGGAGTACCTGCGCGAGACCTCGGGCAAGGGCGACCTGAAGACCTTGCGCCAGCACTGACTACGGCGTGCGCTGCAACCAGTCGCAGTAACGCGCCACACCCTGCTCCACCGTCAGCGTTGGCTGCTCATAGCCAACGCTGCGCAAGCGCTCAAGGTCGGCGCAGGTGTAGCACTGGTACTTGCCGCGCAGGTGCTCGGGGAATTCGCTGTATTCCAGAATGCCCTCCAGCAGGGCCATCTCCAGCGACAGCGGCGGCTGGTCCTGCTGCTCGCGCAGGCGGTTGATCACTGCCAAGGCCACGTCATTGAAAGGCTGGGCGCGGCCGCTGCCGACGTTGAAGAGGCCGCTCAGCTGCGGCCGGTCGAGGAAGAACAGGTTGACCTTGACCACATCCTCGACCGCCACGAAATCGCGCAGGTGGCCGCCGCTGGGGTAGTCGCCATAGCTGCCGAACAGGCTGACCTTGCCGTTGGCCTGGTACTGGTTGAAGCAGTGCAGGGCCACCGAGGCCATGGCGCCCTTGTGCTGCTCGTGGGGGCCGTAGACGTTGAAGTAACGCAGGCCGACGATCTGGCTGCGCGCCTGGGGCAGTTGCCGGCGCACGCGCTGGTCGAAGAGGAATTTCGAGTAGCCATATACGTTCAATGGCCGCTCGCACTCGCGCTGTTCGCGAAAGTCGCGCCCGGCGCCATACACCGCCGCCGACGAGGCATACAGCAGCGGCACCTGCAGGCCTTGAGCGGCGTCGAGCAGGTCGCGGCTGTAGCGGTAGTTGTTGTCCATCATCAAGCGCCCGTCGCCTTCGACGGTGCTCGAGCAAGCGCCTTGGTGCAGCACGGCGCGCACCTTGCCAAACTGGCCGCGGCCAAAGCGCTGAAGAAAGTCGTCCTTGTCCAGGTAGTCGGCGATTTCGCTGTCAGCCAGGTTGCGAAACTTGTCGCCATCGCTCAAGTCATCGACCGCGATGATCTCGGTTTCGCCGCGTTGGTTGAGGGCCTGAACCAGGTTGCTACCGATAAAACCGGCGGCGCCGGTGACGATAATGGTCATGCCATGTCCCCCTTTGAGGGTGCAGAGTCCTCAGTTTAGGGGGTGGTGATTGTGCAAATATTAACCAGGGTCAATGATGTTGGCGTTTTTGCCGGCGTTCGTGGTGAAGCTTCTCGAGAGACTCGCGCATTTGACGATGGCCGGTGCTGTTCAGCAGGAGCAGACCAATAAGGGGGAACAGCAACCCCAGCATATACACGCCGCGATGGGGTTGAAACGAGTAAGTAGGTACTACCGTAATCAAGCTCGCACAGTACAGAAAGGCAATAATCCAAACTGCCCAGCGACGCCCTCGGACCATCAAGAAGTGACCAATAAAAACCAATACGGCAAGCACCAGCAAGGAAAAGGTACTGTAATCACTCCGATCCGCGTAGCCCGCAAAATAGGTAGCCGAAGCCAAGGACACCGCACACCCAATTGACAGGCACGCCATGAAGAATGCCGCCATGAAGTAGGGGAAGTAGCGCGCTTTGAAGCCTTCCGGGCTGTGATTTGGATTCATTCCGAAAACTCCTCATACAAACCAATTGCAATGCTTTTCGAGTAGCTGCTGCCCGCAACGCTGAGCGTGGCACCCAACGAGTCTTTGATCAGGTTGATCGTTCCATGCCTGAATTCGGTGGGTGTGTATCGTTTCGGCAATTCGCCCAAGCTTTGCTTTAGCCGCAGCTGTTTGGCTGTCAATGATGGATGTTTAAGCTTCAACAACTCGTCGGTGAGCGCCTTACGTTGCTGTCGACTCAAACGTTGCGACAAGTCGTTCCAGCTGCGCCCTGTAGTGGCTTTGCGAAGTTGCAGATACTTGATGGTAGTGGCTCCAGAAACACCTGCACCGAGTAGCGAAACAGCCTCAAGCATCGATGACATATTTCGGTACCATTCCAGAGAATCGAGGCGATCATTCTCGGCAGGATCCAGCACCTCGTTGAAAACTCTCTGCACACCTATTAAGCACTGGGCGGAGCTGGCAGCAGCAGCGGCCGCACCTATTGGTACCAGCACTGCGCTGACGCCAGCAGTAAAGGGGACTGCTACCGTACCGCTGAACACCACACTCCAGCCCAACCAGGCACTCACACAGGCAACCGAAGCACTCAATGCTTCTGCAATAACGCGGGATTCACGCGGATTATTCCGCAACTGATCCAAGAACTGTACAGGGGTCAGATATTTCTTGGTTTCGCGAAGAATCACCCGTTTGGGCGACACACTACACAGTGGCTGAAATTCACGCAGAATGATGATGTTGTAATCTGCATCGATATAGACCACTCCTGCCCCGACAATACCGGGGTCGGCATCAATGGCGGCAAACAGCTTGGGCAGATTAGTTTGGCTTTCGACACGTTGGCGCGCAAAGTACCTCGAGGGGCTGGCGCCCAGCCCACTCATCCTTGAGTCGGTCATGGGGTCTCCTTGAACCTAACACCCGTACTCCAAAGCTGACGAAGCAGATTGGGTCACCCGGGCAAAGAAGCCCTATTCATAGCAGCTCCAGCCAGCAACCTCAGTGCACTTTGGTTTCTTGATGTATCCATGACTCTAGAGCAATAGGTTAACCAAGCGCTTGCTCAACGGCAGGCTCGACTCCGAGCTCGAACTTTGGCCGCACGCACGGCCTTGAACAACTTGTTACGCGATTTGCGGATCGCCACCAGACGACTGCGCATTTCTCGCTGGCGTTGGCTGTTGAACATCAACATTGCCAACAATGGCGACATTGTCGCTAGCAAAAATCCGAAGTTACTTGAGCGCGGTGCGTAACTGAAAAGTAGCGCCAGCAGGTTGAACGCCAGCAAAGCCACCACCACCCATACCCCCCAGGGCCGCCCTCGCACTACCAGAAAATTGCCCAGGCACAACACCAAGGACGATACCAGCATAAGGAAGTAGGCAACTTTTACCTGATCGGAGCGGCTGCCGAAGCGTTGATCAATCACCAGTATTGCGGTGATTACGCATGAAAATGCGACGAGGAAGAAGGCGCCGATAAAGCTTGGAAAGTAACGCCGTAAAAACCCTGGTACGTCATGCAGATGAACCATGGAATAGTGCTCTCTTCGTCAACGACGTGCCTTGCTTTGCTGCGTCTCTTCGAACCGCACCTTGCGCAGGTCAACCAGGAAGCTGCGCAGCTCCCGATGACGTTTGCTGTTGAACAAAAGAAAGCCCAACAAAGGAAACAGCAGCGCAAAGGTAAATACACCCGCGTGTATGTGATGGCTGTAGGTGGATAGGGAAACCAGCATCGCCACCAGCATTACTGCCAGGATCGGCCAGAGGCTCCAGGCACGGCCTCGAACCAGCAACATATGACTACCACTGATGACCAGGGCCAGAACCATGAGCGACACCAGCGTGTAATTGGCCCGGTCCGGATTGTGGTTCAGGTAGGCGGCAGCGGCCAGCACCACCGCAAGCGACGCAGAGAAGCACGCCAGGAAGAATCCACCCAGAAAGGTTGGAAAGAAATGCGTCATGAAGTGCTTCCAGCGCTCATACGAATTCATCACTCCAACTCCTCATACAAGCCCACCGCAATGGTCTGGACGGTGTTACTTCCCGCAAAGCCGAACGTTGCGGCAATGGAGTCTTTGATCAGGGTTTTGGTCGCATGTTGCAGCTGTGTCGGGGTGTACCGTTTGGGCAATGCGCCAGAGCTCTGTTGCAACTTCAACTGTTTGGCCGTTAGTGACGGATGCTTGATCGACAGCAACTCTGTCGTCAGGGCCTTGCGTTGCTGCCTGCTCAGACTTCGGGACAGTTCATACCAACTGCTGCCTGTTGCAGCCTTGCGCATCTGTAGAAACTTGACCGTGGTCAGGCCGGAAGCACCCACTCCCATCAGTGACACGGCATCCAGGACGTTCGAGGTGTGACGAAACCACTCCTGCGCATCCAGTTCGTCGTTCAACGATGGATCGATAATTTCCTGGCCGGTTCTGGCGACGCCGATCATGCATTGCATCGCACCTGCTGCAATTGCGGCCTTGCCCGCAATCGCCACCACAGCGCCCAACCCACCACTGAACGGGACAGCGATGGTGCCGCTGACCATGACGAACCACCCAAGAATCGCACTGGCACAGGCAAGCGTGGTATTGACCGCTTCTTTCACCACTCGCGCTTCACGGGGGTTGTTCTGCAGTTGATCGGCAAACTGCGCAGGCGCCAGATACTTCTTCGCCTCACGCAAAATCACCCGCTTGGGTAGCACACTGCATATCGGCTGAAACTCACGCAGCGTCACCACGTTGTAATCCGCATCGATATACACCACCCCAGCACCGACAATGCCCGGATCGGCATCGATGGCGGCAAAGAGTTTCGGCAGGTTGATGCTGCTTTCGATGCGCTGCCTTGCGAAAAACTGCGACGGATTGTTATCCAGTCGGTTGAGTAACTCACTCATGAACGGTCTTCCTTGAAACGGCGCACAGGTCGCCCGGCCTTATGGCACCGAGCCGGGCGACGCTGTGGCTCAAGCCTTACACGTTAGGGCAAGGCACCGGTGCCCAGTCACCCATGTCCGGGTTCTTGCACATGTTGTTGACCTGGCTCTGGCCGGCGCTGGCAACCTTCTGGCTTTCAGCCTTCTTGGCGTTGGCGTCCTGCAGGGTCTTCTCGGTGGCGACGGCTTCCTTCGGTACCTCTGGCAGCTTTTTCTTCGCCGGTGGCGGGGTCTTGGTCTTGCCGGTATTGGTCTTCTTGGCGTTACCGGTGGCCAGCACCGGCGCCTGGGCTTCGGCGACGATCACCACATCGTTGCGCGGTACGCCGACCTGCTTGAGGTCTTGCTCGTAAGCCTGGGTGTAGTTGTTGAGGTTCTCACCCAGACGGCCGTTGACCGCGGTGATCAGGTTGTTCGACTCCTGCAGGCCGGCGATGATTTCCGCCAGGCGCTTGCGGCCTTCGCCATCGCTGATCTTGTTGCTCTTGCGGCCGTCCATCAGGTTGGCGAACTCACGCTGGTAGCACGCCTGGGAGGCTTTGGCGTAAGCGGTGCTGCGATCCATGTCGGCCGCGCTTTTGTTGATGTCGGTGGCGTAGGAGCCGATGCGCTGGTTGTCGTCGCTGATCTGCTTCTGGCGCTCGGTGTAGTAACCGGCTGCACCGCCGACCAGAGCACCACCGGCAGCACCGATGGCAGCATTGCGGCCACGGTTGTCGGAGTTGCCGGTCAGGGCGCCGGTCAGCGCGCCGCCGACGGCACCGATCAGGGCACCGGTGGCGACCGACTTGGTCATGTCCGAATCGGTGGCGCGCAGGTGCTGCACCGGCTCGTAGCAGCTCGGGTAGTACTCGACCTTGGTCGTCGCACCGACCTTGGACGCCGGCGAGCTGGCGCAGCCAGTCAGCAGGACGGTGCTGAAACCGGCCGCCAGCAGCAGCGCGGCCCGGCCGTTGGAAGCAGTGAAGAAGGGCTTGCGAGTTGAAAGCATGGTCAGGTTCTCTCTTTGTTTAAACACGCCCGGGACAACCTCATGTCGCCCCGGTCACTACGATGCTCGCTCGACAGCCGCTCAAGGTTGCGGGGCGGCTGATGCGAGCAGTTCTTTCAAAATCGTCGCCGGGTCGGCGCGCCGTTGCTGGCGATAGTCCCCGACATGACGGACGAACAGGGTCGCGCGGCTGAGCAGGCTCTTGCCCAGCACCGGCTTGCGATTGAGCTCTTCCTTGACCCGCTGGAACTGCGCCTGGATCACCGCGTCGGTGTAGCGCGTGCCAGTGGCAAGGTTGTCGATGTAGATCGCCACGGCGCCGTCGAGGGCGCTGCGGCCGTTGTTGATGGCAGCGGCAAACAGCTTGGCGCTGGTCTCGTCACCAGAAGCCTTGGCCTGCTGCTGGGTTTTCTGCAGGTTGGTCAGGCGGATGTTGTAGTTATTGATGGTTTCGGCCACCAGGGCCGCCGACTGGATCAGGTTGCCGGCGGCTTCTTCGCGCTGCTGGGCGATCAGCGAGACGTTGCGCTTGAGCTCTTCGTTGACCAGGCCAAGCTCGGCTTGCAGGCGCGGGTCGGCGCTGGCGGCGATGATGCTGTCCAGGCGTTTGGTCGGGTCCTGGGCGTCGTCGATGGCGTCGGTCAGCGCGGCCAGGCGGCCCTCTTTCTGCCATTGTTCGAACAGTTCCTCATAACGCGAACGCGGCGCCGACAGCGCGCCGATGGCGACACGAAAACCTGTGGTCTCGTTGCTTTGCTCGGTACCATCGGCGCCGAACAGCGGGTACTCGCGGCGCATGCCGGTAAACAGCGTGCCCTCGCCTTCAAGGTAGTTACCGCCCTTGACCACAAACCCGCCATAAGCACCCTGGCGCCGCCCGGCGTGCACCAGCTGGAACGATTCCTGGACCATCTCTGCGGCGTTGCCGAGTACGTCGAACATACCCAGCGGGTTGGGCAGCTTGGTGCCGATCGGGGTCAGGCGCGCGGCCTGGCCGGTGCCGCCGGCGACCTGGTTGAACACCGCCCAGTCGGCCAGCGGGCCGTCGCTTTCGCTGCCCTCGAGGCGGCGCGGGAACAGCCGCCCTTCCAGCTCCTGGCGGCTGACGGCGGAGCCGCCACGGGCAGCGAACTCCCACTCCACTTCGGTGGGCAGGCGCACAAAGCCTACACCGCCGTCTTCGGCCTTGTTGCCACGGCCACTGACCGGCAGCAGGTCACGATGGTTCTTCATCAACCAGGCGCTGTACACCGCGGAAAAACGCTCGGCCTCAAAGCGCGACAGTTTGACCTTGGGCAAACGCCCGGCCATGCCACTCGGTGCTTCACAGGCCGGCGCCGGTTCGCCGCTGGCCAGCGACTGGGCCTGGGCCATCACCTGAGCGTACTGGCGGGCGGTGACTTCGTACTTGCCGATGAAGTACATCATCGGCTTCAGCGGGCTGCCGGCGTCGGTCCTCGGCAGACTCGGGCTAATGCGTTTTTTCCAGTCGGCAGACAGGTCCTGGAGGCTGAACTGGCCGTTGATAAAGTCACGGCGATAGCCGGAAATGAACGACTGCTTGTAGCCCGCTTCGCCTTCGCTGAAGGGGTAGCCAAGGTTCACCTCACGGTCGTCCAGGCTGCCCTGGGCCAGCACGTAGACGTGGCGGAAGACCATCTCGCCGTCGCACGGCAGCGGCAGGCTGATGTCGTCGGCCAGTGGCTTGGGGTTGTCCAGTTTATTGCTGGCAGGCTTGCTGTCGTCCTCGGCCTGGGCGCAGGACACCAGGCTCAGGGCGGCGACGATCAGCGCCAGGACGGGTAAGCGGCGGTCAAACATCTCGAATTCCTTCACAAGCGTCTATTCGCGCCACGCGCCAGCCCCCCAGGGCGGCAGCGGCCGCGCTGGCCAGCAGCACAGCGAGCAAGGCAACGAGGTAATGCGACGGGAGCAGATGGCTGGCGTACTCGCCGGGCATCTGCATGAACAACTGGTTGAGGCCACTTTCGGCCAGGGCGTACAGCGCCGCGCCGATGACAGCGGCAAACACCCCGCTGTACAACGCCTGCAGCACGACAAATGCAAGCAAGGCAGCGGTGCTGAAACCGAGCAGGCGCAACACCGACAGCTCGCGGCGCTTGCGCTCGACCGCCGCCAGGGCGCCGGCGCAGATCGCCGCAAACGCGCCAGCAACCGCCAGCGCGGCAATGATCCAGAACACCAGGGTCAGGTTGCGGCTCAGCGACTGCACCTGGGCAATCGCCGGGGCCTGGGTCGAGACCAGCAACTGGCGATCGGCAAAAAAGCGCCGCAGCGGCTCGACATCGGTGAGGTTGCGCGCGTACAGCCGGAAGGCCGGATAAACCCGTTGCACCTCACCGGTATGGCGCTCACCTTCCCAGCCGAAAGCGGGCACGGCGCGACCATCACGGTAGTCTTCGGCGGCTTCCAGCAGCGCCAGCGGCGCAAACAAGGCATCGCGCTCGAAGGCTTCCAGCGGCAGCACGGCGACGACCTTCAAGGTGGTGCGCTGGGCCTGGATCTGCCCGGCAAGCTGGCGGCTGAACGAAGCATCAAGCTGATCACCCGCCTTCGCGCCAAGCTTTTCTGCCGCCGTACGGCTGAGGACGATCTGGTCGACCGCACCGGGGACGGCCAGCCCTTGCAGCAACGGATCGTTAAGCGCAGTGGGGATCATCTCGACATTGACCACGACCTTGCGCGCAGCCAGCACCAGGTCGGCGGTCGCGGCAATCTGCCGGGTACGCGGCAAGGCGAAGGCGACGTCGTTACGCGCCGCCAGTTCAGCGACGAAGTCGGCACTGAAACGACCGCCACCCAAGGGGATGACTTCCCGCACGGCCGGGTCGCGCTGCAAACGCTCGGTAAGGCTGCTGACCAGGCCGAATTTCAGACCGAACAGCACCAGCAACGGCGCGATCACCGCCACCAGGGCCAGCACGCTGCAAACGGACAGGCGCGCATCGTTGCGATAGTCCCGCCAGGCCAGGCTTGCGATCAGCATCGGGCGCATTACGGCTGGCCCTCCAACGTGGCGGTGACACCACCGTCGGCATCGCGGCGGCAGACCATGCGCAACACCTGCAAGCCGGCATCACGGGCCAGCGCCTCGTCGTGGGTGGCGACCAGGCAGGTCACCTGCCGTGCTTGCGCCTGGCGCAGCAGCAGTTGCATTACCCGTTGGGCATTGAGTGGGTCCAGGGCCGCGGTCGGCTCATCGGCCAGGAGCAAATCAGGGTTGTGCGCCAGGGCACGGGCGCAGCTGACCCGCTGGCGCTGGCCGACCGACAAGGCGCCTGGCTGCTTGTCGAGCTGATCGTCAATCTCCAGTTGCTCGGCCAGGCGCTGCACGCTGCCGTCATTGCCCAGGCCAAGCACCTGGCGCGGCAGGGCGATGTTGCTGCGCACATCGAGAAAGCCGAGCAAGCCGCCCGCTTGCAGCACATAGCCCAGATGCCGGCGGCGCAGGTGCGCCAGGTGCTCCTGGCGTTGTTCACGCCACAGCTGCTGAACGTCGTAGGTGTGCGAGTCGGTGCTGAACACAAAGCGCTCGGCCTGATCGGGCTGCAGCACCAAGGCCAGCAGGTCGAGCAAGGTGCTCTTGCCGCAGCCACTGGGGCCGACCAGCGCCAGTTGCTGACCGGCACGCAGCTCCAGGCGCTCGATCTCCAGGCTGTAGCGCTGGTTGCCGAGGCCGCGGGTTTTGCGCAGCGCGTGCAGGTTGATCATCATGGCAGCGTCGACAACGGCACACGGTACAAGGCGTCACCGGGCTCGGCATTGCCGAAGCGCACCCAGTTGGCCATGTCGTTGTGGAAGGTTTCGTACAGGCGGATCTTCGAATCGAGCTCGTCGATGAAGTCTTCCTGTTCGCCAACGCTGAGCGACAACCACAGGTCCTGGGTCATGCTCAGGGACTTGCTGCGGTACGGCAGGCCCTCCAGGTATTCGCCCAGCACACCGCCTTCGGCGAGGTTGGCGCCCTTGCGCAGGGCGGCCGGGTCGCGGCTCATGTAGGCACTGGCGCTAGCGATTTCCTGGAAGAAATCCTTGGGCGAAGTGCGGGTCTTGCGCGCGGCATCGACGATCAGCTTCAGCGACTGCTGCAGGTCGTTGAGTTGCAGCTTGGTGAGCATCACGCAGACCTGCAGGGTCGGCAGCGCCGGGTTGGTCAGGTCACGATCTGAGGTCCAGGCGCTGACCAGTTGCGGCGCCTGGCTGGCACTCTTGCGGCCAAGAAAATCCATGTGCATGGCATAGCCGATGGCGGCGGATTTGTCGGCGATGCTCGGCGAAGCCGCCAGCAGCGGCGCCGGTTGCGCGGTGTTGCTGCGCACCTGGTGGACCAGATCGGCGAAGGTCGAACCGATCTCGCGCACCCGCTCGCCAAACTTGTGCACATCGCCACCGGGTACCGATACATACAGGTCGCCGATCTGCGGGTTGGCATCGGCCGTAAGCACCCGATACTGCTGCTCGGCGTAGGCGTGGTTCTTCTTGCCAGCCTCGGTGCGCAGGTGCAGGGCGTAGATCTTGATCTGCTTGCTCAAGGCCGCCTGGCGCACTTCGGCTTCGTTCATCTGGGTGCTGCTGTAGCGGTCGTTCTTGCGCAGGGAGCCGGCGTCACTGACCAGCAGGATCAGGCGCCCGCCGTAGCCGGACCAGTCCATGCCGTCGACCGCCTGCATGATCCCGGCAAAAGCGTCTTCGTTGAACGAATGGCTGGAGACGTTGGTGGCTTTCACCTGCTCGGCCAGCTTCAAAAAACGCTCGGGATCGCGGCCTTCATCGAGTGTTACCAGGGTCTTGGTCAGGTACTCCAGGGCAGGCGTGCGCGTGGTGTTGTTGCGAAAGCCGACAAGGCCGAAGCTGACGTTGCCCAGCTCGCCACGGCGCGAAATCTGCCCGTGCAGCTCGTGCACCACCTGGCGGACCTGATCGATATAAGGCTGCATCGATACCGAGGTATCCACCACCAGCACCACGGCGGTACGGAAGGCGTCGCCTGAGGTGGCCATGCCGGCGGCTTTCGCTTCGCCGGCGGGTGCGCTGTTGCCCGGGTCGATGGAGGCGACATTGAGCAGCTGCAGCGGCTGGCCGTTTTCGTCGAAGCTCTCGCGCGCCTCGAAGATCGGCATCAGGTAGAACTGCTCTTGGGGCACGGCGCTGGCGCTGGGTTCCAGGGCCATCACTTGCGGCACTTCGTCGGGGTTGTTCTGCGCCTTGAGCAGCTCGGCACGGGCGGCCGAAGTGTCGCCAAGCAAACGCTCAAGCTCATCGGCCTGGCGCAGGAACATTACCGGCGCACGCCCCGAGCGTTCGGTGAACTTCAATACCAGGCTCTGCTTCCAGTCGCTGACCTGGGAGGCTGGCAACCAGCCGTCGCGGCGACCGTCACTGGCGGTGCCGACCTCAAGCCAAGGGCTGCCGTTGACGTCTTGGCGCTGGTAGACATAGAGCACGGTAAAGGCCGGCAAGGTATCACTGGGCGTGGCGCCCGGCTGCTTGACGACCTGCGCGCCCGGCCGGCTCAGCACGCGCTGGAACAGAGTTCGCTTGCCGGCCATCAGCAGTGGTCGGTCACTGTCGTTGCTCGCAGTCGCAACGGTCGGCGCTACTGGCTCGCGGGCTTGTACCGGCTGCGCCTCCACTACCTGTTCGTCGCCACTGATGGCCCAGTAGCCAATCCCGCACAGGCCCAGCGCGGCAGCAACGGCGATGGCGAGCAAGGCCGGTGTCGGGCGCTTGCGCGCAGCTGCAGGTGGCGAGGCCTTGGTGACCGGTTCTGGTTTCGGCGCTGGCGGTGCAGGCTCTACGGTTACGGGTGGCACCGGCGCTGCAATCGGCAGCGGCTGGATCAGGGTGCTTTCGGTGTCTTGCACGGGTAGCCGGTCGAGCGCCGCCAGCAAGGTCTCGGCATCGGCAAAGCGCTCGGCCGGGTCCTTGGCCAGCAGGCCACGGAGAATGTCCTGATAGCGGCCGTGCTCGATCGGCAGCTCCGGCAACGGCTCGGTCAAATGCGCCAAGGCCGTCGACAGCGCGTCGTTGCCGCTGTAGGGCAGTTTGCCAACCAGCATCTCGTAAAACACCACGCCCAGGGCATAGAGGTCGGCGCGGCCGTCGATTTCCTGGCCGCGCGCCTGCTCCGGGCTCATGTAGCTGGGGGTGCCGACGGCAAACCCGGCCTGGGTGAACTGGGTGCGGTCATCCAGCGACTTGGCGATGCCGAAGTCCGACAGCACCGCAGTGCCGTCAGCGCGAAAAAGAATGTTGGCCGGTTTCACATCCCGGTGCACCAGGCCCTGGGCATGGGCATAACCCAGCGCCGAAGCGATCTGGCGGATGTACAGCAGGCCCTGCTCCGGCGTGACCCCGGCGGCGATACGCTCCTTGAGCGTACCGTTGGGCAGGTACTCCATGGCCATGTAGTACAGCTCGCCGACATTGCCGATGTCGTGGATGGTCACCGTGTGCGGGTGCGACAAGCGCGCCAGTGTGCGGCCTTCACGCAGGAAGCGCTCGCAGAAGGTCGGGTCGGCAGCCAGCGCCGCCGCCATGACCTTCAAGGCCACCTTGCGCTCCAGCGAGCGCTGGGTGGCGAGGTAGACGGTGGCCATGGCGCCTTCGCCAATCTCGCCGTCGATGTCGTATCCGGGGATCACTTTGTCCATGTGCTTGGTCTTCAACCGGCCTTGATGACGACGGCGGTAATGTTATCGGGGGCGCCCCGGGTCAGGCCGAGGTGCACCAGGCTGCGGACCACCTGGTAGGGGTCGCTGTGGCCCAGCACTTCGCGAATTTCATGGTCTTCGGCGGTCTTGTTCAGACCATCGCTGCACAGCAGATAGGTATCGCCTGGGAGCACCTGCAGGTGCACGGCCTCAAGTTCGAGCTCGGGCTCGACGCCAATTGCCCGGGTGACGATGTTGGCCCGCGGGTGCACCCGCGCTTCGGCCTCGCTGAGCAGGCCGCTGTCCTGCAGTTCCTGCACGTAGCTGTGATCGCGCGAGATACCTTCCAGGCGCCCGTCGCGCAGGCGATACAGGCGGCTGTCCCCGGCCCACAGGCAGATACCCTGGTCAGCGCGCACCGCCAGCAGCACCAGGGTGCTGCCCATCATCGCCACGCCACGCCGGGCGCTTTCTTCGCGCACTGCCGCGTTGACCGCCGACAGCCGCTGGCGCAGCACTTGGGCGAAGTCATTGAGGGACGCCGTGGTCGGCAACTGGCGCAAAGTATCGACGATCAGGCAACTGACGTAGTCGCCCGCCGCATGCCCGCCCATGCCATCGGCAACTGCCCACAGGCCTTCGCTGGCAAGGTCCAGGCAAGCGTCTTCATTGATGCTGCGCACCAGGCCGACATGGCTGTAGCTGGCTGCGGTGTAATGCAAAGCCGTCATCTAGCGCGCCGCCTCACTACCCAAAAGAAAACTGGCGAAATCCTCGCTGTGCGGCAGGCCCGCACAGCGCAGCATTCCCGCCTCGATATGCTCCGAGCCGCGCCCCCACCACAGGCTCATGCCGGCGCAGGCGCTTTCGGCCAAGGCTGCGTTGCGAGCCTGCGGGGTCACCGCTGCAAAGCGTTGCAAGCCGCCCACAACCGGGCTTGAAACAACAGCACTACGAGGAGCATCAATGCCCTGCACTGCTGCATCGAACGCCTCAAAAGCGGCTTGCGGCTCGAGGGTTTCCAGTAACTGGGCTTCACACTGCTCGAACCAGTTATCCGGGCCACTCACCACTGCCGCCAGCGACTCATCCGGCGCCAGAACCTGGGCCAGGATAAGAGGGAAATAGCGCCCTACCCGGTCAATGCTGGGCATCAACACCCCCACTACAGCGTCGGGCCCGCATACTCCCGGGGCCAGGGCGAAGCGCCACAAGGGGCTGACCAGATAGGCCGGCAACCAGCGCTCGGCCAGTTGCTGCTGGCTGGCCACAAGCCCGGCCGCCAGCCACTGGTCCCAGGGCTGGATAAAACTCTGCGGCAAACCGCGACTGACAAAGTCGCCGCGGCTGGCCAGCTTGCCGTAGAAGCCGACGCCCGCCATCACAACCGCTCCGGCAGGCTGAAGCCGCTGAGCACGCGGCTCTTGAACGGGTTGAAGGCGCTGTTGGCGCGCAGCTCGTACGACACGCTGGCGCCATCGACGCGCAGGCGCAGGCTGAAGCGATCCGGGCCGTTGCCGGCCACCAGGTCGGATTGATCGAGCAAGCGGAACCAGGCCCACGGCCCTTCCAGGGTCAGCCCGGAACGACCGCTGGCCGATGGCGGCATGATCGACAGGCGCACCACGCCGATGCTGTTGGGGTTTGGCCACTGCATCGCAACCGGGCGGCTCGGGCCGTGGTCATAGCTGATCTGCTGGCCATCGAGGTCGAGCAAGAACTGGGTGACCGAGGCGTCCATGGCCACCGGCTTGAGCTCGAAGCGCACGGTCGGCTGCATGCCGCCCGAGCGGAAGAACGCATCGCGAATCGCCGCCGAACGCTGAAAGGTGTGCAACACGCCAGAGCCAATGCCGAGCTTCTGCGCCGCGCCCGGCTGCCAGCGCCAAGGGTTGGCCGAGGTATCGACATAAGGCTGCAGGTACTTGCGAAAATAACTGTCCATCACCCCGCCGACGCCGAAGAACTGGCCGAAATCGTCCAGCGTGGCATCCCGCGAGCTGCCCGCTGCCAGCGGATAACGACCGCTCAGCGACTGGCGATAAACGTTGACCACTTCGCTGGTCCAGGCGGCGTTCAGTTGATTGCGCACGCCGCCCATCATGGTGTTGGTGGTCGAGTTGACCACCGACTTGACCAGGCCCTGAACCATCGGCGGCTGGCGCTGCGCGGTGAGGCTGACGCGGTTGGCGGCGGCCGTGGCCTGGTTCTTGGCCTCGCCGAGCAGGGCGTCGCCACTGGCACCGACCATGGCACTGACCTGCACGTACAAGGCGTTCATGTCGGTGAGCAGGCCGTCGATGGCGGCCGGCTCGCCCTCGCCCTTGCTGACCAGGCTGGCGAGGTCGGCAAAGTGCACGGTGACCGGGTCCTGGTCTTGCTGCGCCTGGCGGCTATCGGCCGGAGCATCCTGGCCCAGCAAGTTACCCAGGCGCTGCTTGAGCTGGTCGACACCAGCCTCGCTGGCTTTGGCCTGGGCCGCGGCAAGCGGGTCCTGCTGTTGCAGGTTAGTTTCCTTGGCCACGGCGCTCAGCAGCTTTTTCAGCGGCGAGGTCGGCCCGGAAATCACCCGCAGAACATCGGCGGCCTGGGCCACGCTGGTGATCGGCACAAAGTCGATATCGGCCAGCAGCGCGTCCCAGTGGCGGATGTAGTCGGCGAAATACAAACGGCGCACGTCGGCGGCCAGGCTAGTCACATCACCTTCATCGGCTTGCTCGCGGCCCAGCACCCAACGCTCTTCAGCCAGGGTATTGCTGTGTTGCAGGCTGGTGGCAAGAAACGCCTTGCGATAGCCATCGAGGGTAAACAGCCCGCTCAAGGGTTCACCCAAAGGCTTGCCGCTCTTGCGGCTGAACACCAGCGCGGCGTCGCGGCCAGCCGCTTCGCTCAGGCGAAAATCGCTGACGCCCTTGGGCAACTGCTGGCGTTTGACCCGGTCATAGACGCGCTGGGCCACCGGCAACTGCTGCAATTGGCGACGCAGGTCTTGGATCAGGTTGGCATCCAGGCGCGCATTCGGCGGACGCTTTTCAAACAGCGCCTGCAGATGCTCGCCCAATGCCGCACGCTGCTCCGGGGCCAGGTCGCGAGGCAGGCTCTGCTCCCAGTCGAGGCTGACCCAGGCCTTGATGAAGTCCGGGTCGTAATGCTCGCCGTCAGCCAGCATCAGGTAGGCCTTGAGGCCTTCGTAGAGAAAGTCCGAACCACCGCCGCTGTGCAGTTGCTCTTCGATACGGGTGACCAGGCGCGGAGCGAACACGGCAATCAGCAACTTGCGGTAGACGCTGGCCGACTCGGCTTCGAGCATGTCGCCCTGGTACAGCCCCAACCCCTCGGCCCAACTGGGCGGATCCTCGGCCAGATGGCGCACGGCATTGAGTAACGGCAGTACCGCCAGTACATCGCGCTGGGCCGGGCTCAAGGTTTGCAGGACTGGCCCCAGCGGCGCGAGCTTACGCTCGACCTGGGCGATGTAAGCCTGGTTTGCGCGATAGCTCAGCGCCCACACGCTGCCGACCAGCACTACCAGGGCAACGCTGGCGGCGAGTGCAGCACGGGCCAACCATTTGCGCCGGCGCTCGACTTGCGGGTTGACCCCGACCAGCCCGCGCTCGGCAAACGCCACGGCGCTGAACAGTTTTTCAATGAAGTAGCTGCGCCCGGTGCCGCTCTGGCGTGCCAGATGCTGACGGTCCAGGCCCATGCTCTGGGCCATGGCGCCGATCAGGCGATCGATCGGGCTGCCTTCCTGGGTGCCGCTGGTGAAGTACACGCCGCGCAACAGGGCGCGTTCTTCATAGGCATTGGGCTTGAACACGCCGTCGAGAAAGCCCTGCAGGTTGGAGCGCAAGGCAGCGAACTGCTGGACAAAGCCGTAAACCAGATCGCGCCGCGCCGGGTCGCGCTCCTGCTGCAGGCGCTCGACCAGGCGCTCGTTGAGGCGTTGCTCAAGGCCGGCGAACTCGCTGTGGAACTGCGCCAGCGGCCCTTCGACCGACTTGTCGTCGTCCAGGGCAAAGGTCATACCCCACACTTGAGCGCGCTCTTCCTTGCTCAGGGTGTCGAAGAACTCCATGAAACCCGGCACCAGGTCGAGCTTGGTCAGCATCAGGTAAATCGGAAAACGCACGCCCAGCTGGCTGTACAACTCCTGGATACGCGAGCGGATGGCCGCAGCATGGGCAGCACGTTCGGCGTCGCTGCCCAGCAACAGGTCGGACAGGCTGATGGCAATGAAAGCGCCATCGATCGGCCGGCGCGCGCGCTGCTTTTTCAGCAGATCGAGAAAGCCCAGCCAGGCCGCCTTGTCAACCTGGGCGTGGCTGTCCTGGGTGGTATAGCGGCCAGCGGTGTCGAGCAACACGGCCTGGTCGGTAAACCACCAGTCGCAGTTGCGCGTGCCGCCGACGCCGCGAATCGCCCCGGCGCCAAGCTGCGCCGCCAGCGGAAAGTGCAGGCCGGAATTGACCAGCGCCGTGGTCTTGCCCGAGCCCGGCGGGCCGATGATCACGTACCACGGCAGCTCGTACAGGTTGCGCCGCTCATCGCCACCCAGGCGCGCCTTTTTCAGCAGGGCCAGGGCCTCGTCCATGCGCTGGCGCAGGGTTGCCAGTTCTTCGGCGGTGGCCACGCTGGCAGGGTCAGGAGCTGTTTCTGCAGCCAGGCTGCGCATGACTTCTGCCGCCTGGCGGCGGGCCTCGATGAAGCGCCACAGGCGATAGCCGAGCCACACTGCAAACAGCAGGGCAATCAGCGCCCAGCGCCGCCCTGCCGGGATCAGCATGTCCCACAGCGGGCCGACGAACCAGATGATCAGACTCAGGGCGATCAGGCCCAGCAGCGGAATGACCCAGCGAATGACAAATCCGAAAAACGCCTTCACTCGACCCCCTCCGCCAATACAGTGATTTCAACCCGGCGGTTCTTTGCCCGGCCTTCGGTCGTGTTGTTCGCTGCCAGTGGTTCGGTGTCGCTCAGGCCCTGCGCGGTAAAGCGCGCGGGCTGGCCGGTCTTGGCGGCCAGGATCTGCAGCACCTGCTCGGCGCGGGCCTGGGACAGCGCCCAGTTGGACGGGAAGCGCAAGGTCGCGATCGGCCGGTTGTCGCTGTGGCCGGTGATGCGCACCTGGCCCTTGACCTGGCCGATGGCGTCAGCAATGCGCAGCATCAGTGGCTGCAGGCTGTCGTTGATGCTGGTGCTGGCCGAGGCGAACAATTCGTCGCCACGGATGGTCACCACCGAGCGGTCGACGGCGTCTTCGACGCTGACCCGCCCGGCCTTGATATCGCTGGCCAGAAAACCCGCCAGGCGTGGGCGTTCCACCGGCTTGGGCTGGGTCACCGGACGGTCGATGGCCTGCACCGGGATTTCGCCCAGGGCATGAATGTTCTTGAACACAGGCTCCGCGTCGGCGGCGAGCATCATGCGCAGGGCAAACAGCAGAGCCACAAGCAACGCCAGGGCGATGGCCAGGCCCACCCAGGGCGGGATGAACTGCGACAGCCGATCTCGGCTGACGCTGACCCCGCGCCAGTGCGGCGACAGTTCGCGCTCGAACTCACCCCGGGCGCTGCGGATAGCGGCAGCAGTGCGTTCGCGCAAGGCTTCGAGCTGGGCGCGGCCACCGTTGATAACCCGGTAACGGCCCTCGAAGCCCAGGCACATGCACAGGTACAGCAACTCCAGCAGGTACAGGCGTTCGCGCGGGCTCTGCAGGCAGTGCTCGAGCAGCTGGAAGACCTTCTCGCCCCCCCAGGCTTCGTTGTGCACAGTGATCAGCAGGCTCTGCTTGCCCCAGTCACTGCTGCTGCCCCACGGCGTGCTGAGCACCGCTTCATCGAGCGCAGTGCACAGCGCGTAACGGGCCAGCATGACTTCGTTACGGGCCACACCGGCGGCTTCGGCGCGCTCTTCGAACTGACGCAGATAAGCCAGCAACTGCGCACGCAGGCTGGCCGGGGCCGGATGGGCGATGGTGCTGCGCAAGCGGGTCAGCAAGGCCAACAATGGCCCGGCGGCGCTTTCCAGCGGGTTGAGGCCCAGCGCCTGGCCGGCGGGCAGCGGCTGCGCCGGCATCGACGGCGCCGCCACAGGCTCCGGCGTACCGGCCTGCGGGCCGCGGCCACCGGGGCGCGGCATGAACTGGGTGCGGTCGTTGGCCGGTGGCGCCGACGGGTCGTTAGGCTGCATTGCGGCTTATCCTCGGATGGCCCAGAAGGCCAGGTTCAGCCCCGGGAACTCGCCTGCGACGTAGAAGGCAAAGCCGCCGGCGTTCTGCAGTTGCTGCCAGTGCTCGCTGCCGCGATCGAGCTCGTAGTAGGTGGAGCCGGCATGGAACGGGATCTGCCGTGGTGCCACCGGCAGCGGCAACAGACCGATGCCCGGCAGTTGCAGGTTGACCAGGTCACGGATGTGCTCGACCGCGCCGATCTTGCTTTGCTGGGCGAAGCGCCCGCGCAGGGTTTCGCTCGGTACGTCGGCACGCACCACGAGAATGAAACTGGCATTGTCGAGCAGGCTGCGGTCGGCAAGCATGGCGACATGAATGCCATAGGCCTTCTCGACAATCGGGATCGGCGTGGCCTTGCTGTCGATCAGCATCGACAGGGCTTCGCGCAGCGCCTGCATGACCGGGGCGAAGCTCGCCGCCAGGTCGTCATGCTGGTACACCGGGAACTCACCCGGGCGGCGGTTGCTGGCACAGAAGGTGGCAAACTCACCGGCCAGGCTGACCAGCTCGCTGTACAGCCGCTCCGGGTGCAACGGGCTCAACTGGCTCAGGTGCTCGACCAGCGGTTGCGCGCGATTGACCAGTTGCAGGAGCATGAAGTCGGCGATCTCCGAAGCACCACCGGCACCGGAGGCCACCACCCGCCCGGCCAGTGCTTCACCGCGTTGATGCAAAAGGCCCAGCAGTTCGCTGCGAAATGCCGACAGGCTTTTGCTCGCCGATACATCCAGCACCGGCGCGATATAGCTGTCATCCAGCACCAGGGCGCGGTCAGCGCGTTTTTCCTTGATACGTACCAGGCCCAGCGCGGCATAGTCGCTCAGGCCTTCTTCGGCGGTGATCAAGCGCAGCGCACGGGAGCCAAGGGCGACCGGGGCGCGGTTCTCGAACGGCGCGTTGTCGTCACGCACTTCGGCCACCCGGCTGACATAACGCGCGCCACCTGCGGCTTCGCCTTCGTCCACGGTATCGCGGGCACCGGCGCGCTTGAGCGGCAAGGCCAGGTACACCAGGCCATCACGCAGGTTGTCGTCGATGTTCAGCGGGCTGGGCGCCAGGTCATCGTGGGGGATGTTGAACGGCGTGCCATCGGGCAGCAGCCCGCGGGCAGAAACGATGGCCAGCTTGCCCTGGGCCAGCAGGCCCTGGTCGACCAGCAGCTCGGAGAAGCCCCAGGCGCCCGCCGACAGCGGCCGGCTGCGGGCATCGATAAGGTTCTCGAGATAACGGTCATGTTGTTGAAAGTGCTGGGTTCCGAGGAACATGCCTTCCGACCAGACCACACGATTGTTCCAGGACATGGCTTCTCCGATCGCCTATTGGGCGGTGCTGGTTGGGGAGGTATGGGCAACGCTGCGCACAGCGCGAACATCGAGGCTGATCTGGTAGTCCAGCGGCGGCACTGGCAGCAGGCTGCGCCATTGCGCCTGGTCGATTTCGCGGTAGCCGACCACCAGGCCGATCTGGCGCGTCAGCGGGTTCAACGGCCGGTCGATGCGCACTTGCTCACCGGGCTGCACCAGCACTTCGTCCTGATCTAGCAGGTCGGCGCCCAGGGTCGCCGGGCCGCGTTCGGCCAGGGCAAAATAATCGGCGCGGCTGAAACCTGCGCTGTTCTTCAGTTCGAGAATGCGCACGCGCACAGGCGCGGCCTGGCCGTTGGCGCCCGGGTTGAGCCCGGCGGCGGCACTGAAATACAAGGTGACGCTGGTAGGCCCCGCCACCTCGGGCTGGACCGGTGCTGCGACTTCATCCTTGCTACAACCACTGAGCAGCAGTGTGGTTACCGCTGCCATCAGCATTGTTCGAATCATCCTGCGTCCTCAATGACGTGGCACTTTCCGTTTGTTTCAGGAGCGCTGCAGACGCGCGCTGTGCTCCTCGTAGGCGCGACTGAATTCGCGCCCGAACAGGTCCTGGAAGTCGTCTTCGGCTTCCCGGGAAATCTTGCTGTACAGCTCGGTGAACTGCTGCCAGTACTGCGCCTGGCGCGAACCTGCGAACAGCTTCGACAGCCCTGCCGGTTCGCCGAGCCGCGATTCCAGCTGCGCCGGCTCGAAGCGCCCGAGCAGGTGCTTGATCGCCGCTTCAACACCGGCCATCACTGCCAGCTGATGCGCGCGCAAGTCGTCGAAACTGTCGCGTACCGCCTGGTCCGGCGCCATGAACGCGTGGTTGCCATGGCGCAGCAGCAACAGCAGCGCTTCATCGGCATTGGGCGCGAACTTGAGCGGGTTGTTTTCTGCCGGGCGGATCATCGTCTGCTGCATGCGGAACTCGCCCTTGAGGCTGCTGCGCGCACGTAACACATCGATCAGGCCCTCGACCATCAAGCGATAACTGCGGCCAAGGGCTTCCATCTGCGCCTCGACCTGGGCGCTGTCGATACGCAGATGTTCAAGGCCCGCACCGCGCAGGAACGCCTGGGCCAGCACACTGGAGTCGCCAGCCTGCGCCGAGGCCTCGACAGGCGCGGGCATGGGTGCGGGCATGGCTGGTTCGACAGCTACAACGACAGGCGCGGGCGCCGCCGGCACCGGTTCGGCGAACAGGTCCCAGTCTTCGGGAATCACTCCAGGGCTTGCCGGTACCGGCTCAGGCGTCGACGCTACGGGCGTTGGCGGGCGAAAATCATGCTGCTGGGCAGGCACGTGATCGGCGCGGGTCACCGGCGCAATGCTCGCCGGTGCAAGAAAATCGAACAGGTCCGGCAAGGTGGCATTGCTCGACGCGCCCTGGATCAACGCTGGCGCAACAGCATTTTGGGGGGTCGCAGCGGCACCGGCCTGGTTGGCCATCAGCGCCTCGAAGCTATTGGCGGCGTCAGCACCGTGCGGGTTGCCATCGGCAATCTTGAAGCTTGAATCGATCCGTGCCTGGATTTCGTACTCGCCGATACGGATGACTTCGCCATCCATCAACGGCTCACTGTTACCGCGACGCAAGCGAATACCGGCGTGAATTAATTCGACACCATTAGTGCTGTTATCGGTCAGGTAATAACGGCCGTCTTTATATTGAATTACACAATGTTGCGAAGAAACCAGACGCTCCGGATCGGGCAGCACCCAATCATTATCGGGGCCGCGACCAATACTGATGGCACCTGACTCGATGAACTTTTCAGGACATTGGCCAGGGGTAATCTTGTGATAACTGGTAATAGTAAGACTCAGCGACATCACGCCTCCTTAGCAACATCCCGAATCGCCTGTGGGCCCGCTGGAGGCCTGCCACACTTGCCACGATTCGCTTCCAATCCCTGAAAAAGTCTACTGAATGTCCGAATTTCGTTCACTTTTCGCTGATGTTTATCAGTTTCAAATGACATCCACCGCTACCCTGACCAACAAGTCAATAAACCTGTACGGCCCAGTATGCAGGTCACGATGGGCCGCTAGCTTACCTTGACAGCCAATTGGAAATAAACCAAAAATGCGCAACTTGCTGAACAGGCGTGATATCACTTTGATATCAACTAAGGACAACTCAGCAAATTATGTGCGCTATGTCACAAAACCAACTAGCACACATTAGCCACCCCCACCACGGGACGATACGGAGATCGATATCTGGTGAACTCAGCGCATTTGCTCGCTGCCGTTTCGGAAAACTTTCCTTGCGGCGACGACCTTGAATACGACCCGGACTTCCTGCAATTGGAGCGTGATGCCCAAGGCCGGCCCGAGCGTGTCATGGGCGATGCCATCCAGCCTGCCGAAGCTCCGCAGTGGCGGCAGATCGAACAGTCCTGCACCGCCCTGCTGCAACGCAGCAAAGACCTTCGCGTCACTCATTTCCTCTTGCAAAGTGCCCTCGCCCTGCACGGCATTGCCGGCCTGGCCAACACTCTGCAACTGATCAACGAGCTGTTGCGCCAGTACTGGCCGCAGGTCCATCCGCAGCTCGACGCCGATGACGACAACGACCCGACAGTGCGTATCAACGCCCTCGCCGGTCTGGTCTGCGAGACCAACATCGCCCTGCTGCGCGAAAGCCTGCTGACCCGCTCCCGCGCCTTCGGCCCGGTCAGCCTGCGCGCAGCCCTGCACGCCAGCGGTTTGCAGCACTTTGCCAGCGAGACGCTCAACGCCGACGAACTCGGCGGCGCCCTGCGCGACAGCGATGGCGAGCAACTGCAGGCCACCCGCGAGGCGCTACAGCAAGCCCGCGAGGCCGCCGAGGCAATCGAGCAATACGTCAACGAGCAGGTCGGATCGGCCAGCGGAGTTGATCTGAGCGCGCTCAAGCAGCCACTGCGCCAGGCCGCACAGATTCTTGCCGAACATGCGCCGGCCAGCGAGCAGGCCGCCAACGACGCCAGCGAAATCAGCAGCGCTGCCAACAGCTCGACGCCGGTTGCCGAGGCCGCCCCCGCGCCCGCCATCGCCCGCGCTTCGGCCGATATCGCCAGCCGCGACGAAGTGCTGCGCAGCCTTGACCGAATTCTCAAGTACTACGCCCGCCACGAGCCCTCGAGCCCGCTGCCGGTGCTGCTCAACCGCGCGAAAAATCTGGTCAACGCCGATTTTGCCGCGATCGTCCGCGACTTGATCCCCGATGGGCTGTCGCAGTTCGAAACCCTGCGCGGACCCGAAGCTGACTGAGGCCTGCGGGCCTGACCCAACGCACATACGCAACACCGTTACCGGCAACGATCGATGACGCCAATACCGTCGCACCTGCGACCAGGAGGAACAACGTGGCGAACCCCAGTTCTCAGAAATTCATTGCGCGCAATCGCGCGCCGCGGGTGCAGATCGAGTATGACGTCGAGCTCTACGGCGCCGAAAAAAAGGTCCAGCTGCCTTTCGTCATGGGCGTCATGGCCGACCTCGCGGGCAAGCCTGCCGAGCCGCTGGCCCCGGTCGCCGAGCGCAAGTTCCTGGAAATCGACGTCGACAACTTCGACTCGCGCCTCAAGGCCATGCAGCCACGGGTGGCGTTCCACGTACCCAACGAGCTGACCGGCGAAGGCAACCTGAGCCTGGATATCACCTTCGAGAGCATGGACGACTTCAGCCCTGCCGCCGTGGCGCGCAAGGTCGATTCGCTGAACCAGCTGCTCGAAGCGCGGACCCAGCTGGCCAACCTGCTGACCTACATGGACGGCAAGACCGGCGCCGAAGAAATCATCATGAAAGCCATCAAGGATCCGGCCCTGCTCCAGGCCTTGGCCAGCGCGCCAAAGCCCCAGGATGCCGAGCCGAACGCTTAATCAGGACAAAGCCTCATGACCGATCCGATGCGTGATACCCAGGCCCAGCCAGCGGCCACCGAGCAAGCCAGCGAGTTCGCTTCGCTGCTGCTGCAAGAATTCAAACCCAAGACCGAGCGCGCCCGCGAGGCCGTCGAAACTGCGGTGCGCACCCTGGCCGAACAGGCCCTGGCGCAAACCGACCTGGTGTCCAATGACGCGATCAAGTCGATCGAATCGATCATTGCCGCCATCGACGCCAAGCTCACCGCCCAGGTCAACCAGGTGATCCACCACCCCGAGTTCCAGAAGCTGGAAAGCGCCTGGCGGGGCCTGCACTACCTGGTCAACAACACCGAGAGCGACGAGCAGCTGAAAATCCGCGTGCTCAACATCTCCAAGCCCGACCTGCACAAGACCCTGAAGAAATTCAAGGGCACGGCCTGGGACCAGAGCCCGCTGTTCAAGAAGATGTACGAAGAAGAGTACGGCCAGTTCGGCGGCGAGCCGTATGGTTGCCTGGTCGGCGACTACTACTTCGACCAGTCGCCACCGGACGTCGAGCTGCTCGGCGAGCTGTCCAAGGTGTGTGCCGCCATGCACTCGCCGTTCATCGCTGCGGCCTCGCCGACCGTGATGGGCATGGGCTCGTGGCAGGAGCTGTCGAACCCGCGCGACCTGACCAAAATCTTCACCACCCCCGAGTACGCCGGCTGGCGCTCGCTGCGTGAATCGGAAGACTCGCGCTACATCGGCCTGACCATGCCGCGCTTCCTGGCGCGCCTGCCGTATGGCGCCAAGACCGACCCGGTAGAAGCCTTCGCCTTCGAAGAAGACACCGATGGCGCCGACAGCGCCAAGTACACCTGGGCCAACGCCGCCTACGCGATGGCGGTGAACATCAACCGCTCGTTCAAGTACTACGGCTGGTGCTCGCGGATTCGCGGCGTCGAGTCCGGTGGCGAAGTGCAGAACCTGCCGGCGCACACCTTCCCTACCGATGACGGTGGCGTGGACATGAAGTGCCCGACTGAAATCGCCATCTCCGACCGCCGTGAAGCGGAACTGGCGAAGAACGGTTTCATGCCGCTGTTGCACAAGAAGAACACCGACTTCGCCGCCTTCATTGGCGCCCAGTCGCTGCAAAAACCTGCCGAGTACGACGACCCGGACGCCACCGCCAACGCCAACCTGGCCGCGCGCCTGCCGTACCTGTTCGCCACCTGCCGCTTCGCTCACTACCTGAAGTGCATCGTGCGCGACAAGATCGGCTCGTTCAAAGAGAAGGACGAGATGCAGCGCTGGCTGCAGGACTGGATCCTCAACTACGTCGATGGCGATCCGGCCCACTCCACCGAAACCACCAAGGCCCAGCACCCACTGGCAGCTGCCGAAGTGGTGGTCGAAGAAGTCGAAGGCAACCCGGGTTACTACAACTCGCGTTTCTACCTGCGCCCGCACTACCAGCTCGAAGGGCTGACTGTGTCGCTGCGCCTGGTATCGAAGTTGCCGTCGGCCAAGGGCGCCTGAGCCCAGGCTCGCTAGAACGCCCCGTGCTGCGGGGCGTGCACTGAAAAAATAATGTGGTAGATGCCACACTCTGGAGACAACATGGCAGTTGATATTTTCATCAAGATTGGCGACATCAAGGGCGAGTCCATGGACAAGGCCCACAAGGACGAAATCGATGTGCTGAACTGGAGCTGGGGCATGGCCCAGTCCGGCAACATGCACATGGGTGGTGGCGGCGGCGCCGGCAAGGTCAACATCCAGGACCTGTCGCTGACCAAGTACGTCGACAAATCCAGCCCCAACCTGATGATGCACTGCTCCAGCGGCAAGCACATCGACAAGGTCAAGCTGACCGTGCGCAAGGCCGGTGGCGAGAGCCAGGTCGAGTACCTGATCATCAACCTCGAAGAAGTGCTGATCAGCTCGCTGAGCACCGGTGGCTCGGGCGGCGATGACCGCCTGACCGAAAACGTCACCCTGAACTTCGGCAAAGTCACGGTCGATTACCAGCCGCAGAAAGCTGACGGCACCAAAGACGGCGGCCCGGTCAAGTACGGCTGGAACGTGCGCCAGAACGTCAAGATCTGATGCGTTTCGCCCTCTTCGCGGGGCAAACCCGCTCCCACCCTGTAGGAGCGGGCTTGCCCCGCGATAGGGATAACGCACTCACGCATATCACCACCGGAGCCGCCCCTTGGTAGCCGAAATCGCTGCACGTGACCGTCTGCAGCCTTCGCTGCTCGATCGTCTGACCGACGACGAGCCCGGCAACCTGCAAGAAGCCAACGACAAGCGCGTGCTTTCGCTGAGCCAGCTCAAGGCCTCGGTACTGCGCGACCTCACCTGGCTGCTCAACACCACTTCACTGCTCGATGCGGCCGCCACCCTCAACACCCCGGCCGGCACTTCGGTGGTCAACTACGGCCTGCCGGCACTGGCCGGTAACAGCGCCTCGAACATTGATATCAGCGCACTGGAGAGCATCATTTACCAGGCCATCGCCACCTTCGAACCGCGCATCCTGCGCAGCAGCCTGAGGGTTCGCGCCCAGGTCGCACCGGGGGAAATGAACAACAACGCCCTGAGTTTCGAGATCGAAGGCGACCTGTGGGCCCAGCCGGCGGCACTACCGTTGCTGCTGCGCACCGGCCTTGACCTGGAATCCGGGCATGTCCGGGTGGCCCCCGCCGAGCGCCGGAGACGTCCATGAACCCGCGCCTGCTCGAGCTGTACAACCAGGAACTGCAACACATCCGCGAAAGCGCGGCAGAATTTTCCCGGGAATACCCGAAGATCGCCGGGCGCCTGACCCTGTCCGGCATTGACTGCGCCGACCCCTATGTCGAGCGCCTGCTCGAAGGTTTTGCCTACCTGACCGCACGGGTGCAACTCAAGCTCGATGCCGAGTACCCGACCTTCACCCACAACCTGCTGGAGATCGCCTACCCGCACTACCTGGCGCCGACGCCGTCGATGACGGTGGTGCAGATGCAGGCCGATCCAGATGAAGGTTCGCTCAGTGCCGGCTTCACCCTGCCGCGTGGCAGCGTGCTGCGCGCCACCCTTGGTCGCGATTCGCAAACGCCTTGCGAGTTTCGTAGTGCCCATCCCGTTACCCTGTGGCCGCTGCAAGTCGCCCAGGCGGAATACTTCGGCAACCCGGCAGCCCGCCTCGGGCGCCTGGCCGCCAGCGAACCGAAAGCCCGCGCCGGCTTGCGCATTACCTTGCGTACCGGCGCCGACCTGCCGTTCAACGCCCTCGACCTCAGCAGCCTGCCGCTGTACCTGAACGGCGCCGACGAACTGCCGTTTCGCCTGTACGAACAGCTGCTGGGCAACGCCTGTGCGGTGTTCGCGCGCCAGCCTGGCAGCGACTGGGTCGAGCGCATCCCGACCTCGGCCCTGCGCCCTTGCGGCTTCGATGACCGCGAGGCGGCGCTACCGGTGGTGCCGCAGGCATTCCAGGGTTACCGCCTGCTGCAGGAGTACTTCGCCCTGCCGCAGCGTTTTCTGTTCGTCGAATTTGCCGAACTGGATCGCGCAGTAAAGCGTTGCGATGGTCAGGAGCTGGAGCTGATCGTGCTGTTCGAGCGCTACGACCAGAGCCTGGAAGGCAGCGTCGGCGCCGAGCAGTTCGTGCCCTTCTGCACACCGGCGATCAACCTGTTCCCGCGCCGGGTCGACCGCATCCACCTCAATGACCGGGTCAACGAACATCATGTGATTGCCGACCGCACCCGGCCAACGGATTTCGAGATCCACTCGTTGAGCAGCGTTACCGGCCACGGCACCGGCCCCGACCAGGCTTTCCTGCCCTTCTATGCCGTACGCGACCCGTCGCGCTACGGCCGTGACCAGGCCTATTACATCGTCCGCCGCGAGCCGCGCATGCTTTCCAGCGAGCAGCGCCGCAACGGTACCCGCTCGACCTACATGGGCAGCGAAACCTTCATCAGCCTGGTCGATGGCCAACAGGCGCCTTACCGCCACGACCTGCGACAACTGGGGGTCAGTGCCCTGTGTACCAATCGCGACCTGGCGCTGTTCATGAACGTCGGCGATGGCCGCAGTGATTTCACCCTGGCCGACAGCGCGCCGGTGGCCGCCATTCGCTGCCTGGCCGGGCCAAGCCGGCCACGGGCCAGCCATGCCCATGACAACAAGGCCTGGCGTCTGATCAGCCAGTTGTCGCTGAACTACCTGTCGCTGACCGAGCAAGGCCAGGGCGCCGCCGCCCTGCGCGAGTTGCTGCGCCTGTACGGCGACAGCCACGACGCCGCCCTGCAGCTGCAGATCGACGGCCTGCGCGAGGTCAGCAGCAAGGCCTGCACGCGACGCCTGCCGATGCCGGGGCCGATCGTCTTTGGCCGTGGCCTGGAGATCACCCTGGAATTCGACGAAAACGCCTTTCGCGGCACTGGCGTGTTCCTGCTCGGTGCGGTGTTCGAGCGCTTCCTGGCACGTTACGTGTCGATCAACAGCTTTACCGAGACGGTGCTCCGTACCACCGAACGCGGCGAGATCATGCGATGGAAAGCCAAGCCCGGACGCCGTCCGACCCTGTGAACATCCTCAGCGAAATGCAGGCCGAACCCTGGAACTACGATTTCTTCCAGGCCCTGCGCCGGCTGCAATGCGAGTCGCCGCAGCTGCCACGCTTCGGCCATTCGCTGCGCCTGGCCGATGATCCGGTGCGCCTTGGCCAGCAGCTCGACTGTGCGTTTGCGCCGGCCACCCTGGCGGCGCTGACGCCTGCCAGTGATCAGGGCCCGGCGCGCCTGGAGCAGTTCTTCTTTGGCCTCGGCGGCCCCAACGGCCCCTTGCCGCTACACCTGACCGAGTACATGCGCGAGCGCCAGCGCAACAATGCCGACAGCACCAGCAAGCGCTTTCTCGATGTCTTTCATCACCGTCTGTTGAGCCTGTTCTACCGGGCCTGGGCCGAAGCGCGGCCGACGGTCAGCCATGACCGGCCCGATGACGACTACTGGGCCGCCCGCCTGGCCGCCCTGAGCGGGCGCGGCACCCCGGCGCTGCGTGATCAGGGCCCGTTGCCGGATACCGCCAAGTTGCACTACAGCGGCCACCTCGCCGCCCAGACCCGCTATCCGGATGGCCTGCGCGGCATTCTCGGGGCCTACTTCGGTGTGCCGGTAAGCATCGAGGAATACGTTGGCCAGTGGCTGCAACTGCCTGAACGCAGCCGCCTGGGCGCGAGCGCCAATCAGCTGGGCATGGATGTGTGCCTGGGCAGCCATGTCTGGGACCGCCAGCACAAGTTCCGCATCTGCCTGGGGCCGCTGAGCCTGGAGCAATACCTGTCGCTATTGCCCGATGGCAGTGCCTTCGCCGCGCTGGTGGCCTGGGTCGCCGAGCACCAGGGGCACGAGCTGGACTGGGACCTGCAACTGATTCTGCAGCAGGACGAAATACCCCCCCTGCAACTCAACACTGGCCGACGCCTGGGTTTCGATACCTGGCTCGGCCGCCCGCAACACGATGCCAGCGACCTGACACTGGCTCGGTACTACGCCGAGACGCGCGCATCGCAATCCACAAGGAGTCCGGAACATGGGTGAAATCAGTCGCGCCGCGCTGTTCGGCAAGCTCAACAGCGTCGCTTACAAGGCCATCGAGGCCGCTACGGTGTTCTGCAAACTGCGGGGCAACCCCTATGTAGAACTGGCCCACTGGTTTCATCAGTTGCTGCAACTGCAGGACTCGGACCTGCACCGCATCATTCGCCAGTTCAACCTGGAGCCAGCGCGCCTGGCCCGCGAACTGACCGAGGCCCTGGACCGTCTGCCGCGCGGCTCGACCTCGATCACCGACCTGTCGTCCCACGTCGAAGAGGCGGTGGAGCGTGGCTGGGTGTATGGCAGCCTGATGTTCGGCGAAAGCCAGGTGCGCACCGGTTACCTGGTGCTCGGCATCCTCAAGACTCCGAGCCTGCGCAATGCCCTGCTCGGCCTGTCGTCGGAGTTTGCCAAGATCAAGGTCGAAGCCCTCAGCGAGCGCTTTGACGAGTACGTCGGCGACTCGCCGGAAAACGCCCTGAGCGCCAGCGACGGTTTCAATGCCGGCGCCGTGCCGGGCGAAGCCAGCGGCGCCATGGCCCCCAGCGCCCTGGGCAAGCAGGAAGCGCTCAAGCGCTTTACCGTCGACCTCACCGAGCAGGCGCGCAGCGGCAAGCTCGACCCGATCGTTGGTCGCGACGAAGAGATTCGCCAACTGGTGGATATCCTCATGCGTCGCCGGCAGAACAACCCGATCCTCACCGGTGAAGCCGGGGTGGGCAAAACCGCGGTGGTTGAAGGCTTTGCCCTGCGCATCGTTGCCGGCGATGTTCCGCCATCGCTCAAGGACGTCGAATTGCGCAGCCTGGATGTCGGCCTGCTACAGGCCGGGGCGAGCATGAAAGGCGAGTTCGAACAGCGCCTGCGCCAGGTCATCGAGGACGTGCAGGCCTCGCCCAGACCGATCATCCTGTTCATCGACGAAGCCCACACCCTGGTCGGTGCCGGTGGTGCCGCCGGCACCGGCGATGCTGCCAACCTGCTCAAGCCCGCGCTGGCCCGTGGCAGCTTGCGCACCGTGGCCGCCACCACCTGGGCCGAGTACAAGAAGCACATCGAGAAAGACCCGGCCCTGACCCGGCGTTTTCAGGTGGTGCAGGTCGCCGAGCCGAGCGAAGACAAGGCACTGCTGATGATGCGCGGCGTGGCCTCGACCATGGAGCAGCACCATCAGGTGCAGATCCTCGATGAAGCCCTGGAAGCCTCGGTCAAGCTCTCCCACCGCTACATCCCGGCGCGCCAGTTGCCAGACAAGTCCGTCAGCCTGCTCGACACCGCCTGCGCCCGTGTCGCCATCAGCCTGCATGCGGTACCGGCCGAGGTCGACGACAGCCGTCGACGCATCGAGGCACTGCAAACCGAGCTGCAGATCATCGCCCGCGAGCAGGCCATCGGTATCGCCATCGGCAACCGCCAGCAACAGTCTGAAACCTTGCTGGCTACCGAGCGCGAGCGCCTGGCCGAACTGGAAAGCCGTTGGGCCGAAGAGAAGGCCCTGGTCGACGAGCTGCTGGCCACCCGCGCGCAGCTGCGCGAAAACGTTGGGGTGGTCGACCGCGACACCGGCAGCGAACAGAGCCATGAGCTGCGCGAAAAACTCATCGAGCTGCAGCAGCGCCTGAGCGCCCTGCAAGGTGAAACCCCGCTGATCCTGCCAACCGTCGACTATCAGGCGGTGGCCTCGGTGGTTGCCGACTGGACCGGCATCCCGGTCGGACGCATGGCCCGCAACGAGCTCGAGACCGTGCTCAAGCTCGACCAGCACCTGGCCAAGCGCATCATTGGCCAGGACCATGCGCTGCAGATGATCGCCAAGCGTATCCAGACCTCCCGCGCCGGCCTCGACAACCCCAACAAACCAATCGGCGTGTTCATGCTCGCCGGCACCTCCGGGGTAGGCAAGACCGAAACCGCCCTGGCCCTGGCCGAAGCCATGTACGGCGGTGAGCAGAACGTCATCACCATCAACATGAGCGAGTTCCAGGAAGCCCATACCGTCTCGACCCTCAAGGGCGCCCCGCCCGGCTATGTCGGTTATGGCGAAGGCGGCGTGCTGACCGAAGCGGTGCGGCGCAAGCCCTACAGCGTGGTGCTGCTCGACGAGGTGGAAAAAGCCCACCCGGACGTGCACGAAATTTTCTTCCAGGTGTTCGACAAGGGCGTGATGGAAGACGGCGAAGGCCGGGTGATCGACTTCAAGAACACCTTGATCCTGCTCACCACCAACGCCGGTACCGAGCTGATTTCCCGGGTGTGCAAAGACCCGCAGAACACCCCTGAACCCGAGGCCATCGCCAGCGCCCTGCGCCAACCGCTGCTGGAAATCTTCCCGCCGGCGCTGCTCGGCCGCCTGGTGACCATCCCCTACTACCCGCTCAGCGACGAGATGCTCAAGGCCATCACCCGCCTGCAGCTCGAGCGCATCCGCAAGCGCGTGCAAGGCACCCACAAAGTGGCCTTCGACTACGACGACGAAGTGGTCGACTTGATCGTTTCGCGCTGCAGCGAGACCGAGAGCGGCGGGCGGATGATCGACGCGATCCTGACCAACAGCCTGCTGCCGGACATGAGCCGCGAGTTCCTCACCCGCATGCTCGAAGGCAAGGCCCTGGCCGGGGTGCGCATCAGCCGCCGCGACAACGACCTGCACTACCACTTCAGCGACGCGCCGTGATGGCGCGTTTGACGAGATAAGCGATGCTATTCAAGCAATTCACCCGACTGGCGCAGATCAACAGCCCGCTGGGCCCGGATGCGCTGATCCTGGCGGAAATGGGCGGCGGCGAAGAGCTGGGGCGGCTGTTCGACTACGAGTTGCAACTGACCTCGGACAACTCGGCCATCGACCTCAACCAGTTGCTCGGCAAGCCCATGAGCCTCAGCCTGCAACTGGAGCTGGGCCGCTCGCGGTATTTTCACGGCATTGTTTCGCGCTGCAGCCAGAGCATCGACCGCGGCCAGTTCGCCAGTTACCGCGTAACCCTGCGGCCTTGGCTGTGGCTGCTGAGCAAGACCTCCGATTGCCGCATTTTCCAGAACCAGAGCATCCCGCAGATCATCAAGCAGGTATTTCGCGACCTGGGGTTTTCCGACTTCGAAGACAGCTTGAGCCGCCCCTATCGCGAGTGGGAGTACTGCGTGCAGTACCGCGAGACCAGCTTCGACTTCGTCAGCCGCTTGATGGAACAGGAAGGTATCTACTACTACTTCCGCCACGAAAAGGACCGCCACGTGCTGGTGCTGGCCGATGCCTATGGCGCCCACCAGGTGGTGCCGGGCTACGAGTCGGTGCCGTACTTTCCACCTGATGGTCAGCACCGCGAGCGTGACCACCTCAACGACTGGCACCTGGCCCAGGAGGTGCAGTCCGGCTCGCTGGAGCTTAACGACTACGACTTCCAGCGCCCCAGCGCGCGCATCGACGTGCGCTCGCAAATGCCGCGCCCGCACAGCGCCGGCGACTACCCGCTGTACGACTACCCCGGCACCTATGTGCAGAGTGAGGACGGCGAGCATTACGCCCGTACCCGTATCGAAGCGCTGCAAAGCCTGCATGAACGCATCGAACTGCGCGGCAATGCCCGCGGCCTGGCGGCAGGCAACCTGTTCAGCATGAGCGGCTTCAGCCGCCAGGACCAGAATCGCGAATACCTGATCGTCGGTGCCCGCTATTACATCGTCCAGGAGCGCCTGGAAACCGGCGCCGGCGGCGGCAATGCACAGTTCGAAAGCAACCTCAGCTGCATCGATGCGCAGCAGAGCTTCCGCCCCCTGGCCAGCACCCTGCGCCCGCAGGTCAAGGGCCCGCAGACCGCCATCGTGGTTGGCCCGGCCGGGGAAGAGATCTGGACCGACCAGTATGGCCGGGTCAAGGTGCACTTCTACTGGGACCGCCATGACCAGTCCAACGAGAACAGCTCGTGCTGGATTCGCGTGTCCCAGGCCTGGGCCGGCAAGAACTGGGGTTCGATGCAGATCCCGCGGATCGGTCAGGAAGTGATCGTCAGCTTTCTTGAAGGCGACCCCGACCGGCCGATCATCACCGGCCGGGTCTACAACGCCGAGCAGACGGTGCCCTACGACCTGCCGGCCAATGCGACCCAGAGCGGGATGAAAAGCCGTTCGAGCAAAGGCGGCACGCCGGCGAACTTCAACGAAATCCGCATGGAGGACAAGAAGGGCGCCGAACAGCTGTACATCCACGCCGAGCGCAACCAGGACATCGAAGTCGAGAACGACGAGAGCCACTGGGTGGGCCACAACCGCAACAAGGTGGTGGACTTCAGCGAAGTGGCGACCATCGGCGAAGACCGCATTCGCGCGGTCAAGCGCGATGACATTTTGCTGGTGGGCTCGACCAAGACCGACAGCATCAGCCGCAGCTACCTGATCGAGGTTGGCGAAAACCTGCGCCTGGTGTGCGGCAAGAGCGTGCTCGAACTCAACGCCAGCGGCCAGATCAACCTCACCGGCGTGCAGTTCAACTTCAACGCCCAAGGCAATGCCCAGTTCAACACCGGCGGCACCCTGGACCTGAACATCGGCGGCGCCCCCGGCGCCACTGCGGACGGGCAAGGCGTCAAAGGCACCATCGATGGCGCCGTGGAAGCGATCTTCCCCAAGCCCAAAGCCAGCCAATAAAGAGATTTGTGCGTCATGACTTATCGCCTCAACGAATTCCAGCTCGCCCTGCCCGATGCCGAAATGCAGGACACCAGCATCAACATCCTGCGCTTTGCCAAGCTCGGCACCTCGCTGATCATCAGCCGCAGCTTGCTGGCCGACGGCGAAACCCTGCAAAGCAACTTCGACGGCCAGCTCGAGCGCCTGCAACAACAGGTCAAGGACCTGCGCTTCCAGCCGCGCCAGGCCGTGCGCTTGGGCGCCGAGCAGACGGAGGAAGGCATCGAGCTGCGCAGCCAGTTCAGCAAGGGTAACGAAAAGGTCTTCCAGTACCAACTGGCCCTGGTACTGCCCGGCACGCGCAAGATGTTCGCCCTGAGTTACGTCAAAGCCCAACCGCTGGGTGATGCCGAGGCTGCGCACTGGGCAGCGATCAAGCAATCACTGAACTTCGACACCCTGGCCTGATGAGCACCTTGCATGTCTGACGCTCTTTGGGCCGCCCGCCAGGGCGATGCGCTGATGCACACCTCGATGATGGCCGACATCGTCGGCGGTGTGCTGGAAGTGGCCGCCAACGTCGCCATCGGCATGTTGGCCACCGCGGCGGTGACTGCGGCGCTTGGGCTTACCGTGGTCACCGGCGGCCTCGGCTGCTTCGTACTCGGCGCGGTGGTCGGTATCGTGGTCGGCGTGGCCATGAGCAAGACCGGGGCCGACAAGGGTTTAAGCAGTTTATGCGAGGGTATCGGCAATTTTCTGTTCCCGCCTTCGGTGCAGGCCAACATCCTCACTGGCTCGAAGAACACCCACACCAATGGCAAACCGGCCGCCCGCGCTGCTGGCGTCATCGTCGCCGCGGCGGCGCCCGCTGGCAGTGATGCCGCCCAGCCACCTGCCGAAGAGGAAGAAGAAAGCTTCCTCGACATGGCCAAGGGCTTTTTCTCGCAGATGTGGCGGCCCACGGTCGCCAGCCCCGCACCAAACACCGAGCCTGCCGACGACGACAAGATCCTCTGCAGCAAGCACCCGCCAATGCCGCCGCAGTACCTGGCCGAAGGTTCGAGCAAGGTCACCATCAACGGCCATCCGGCTTGCCGCAGCGGCGATCGCAGCACCTGCGAGGCGGTGATCGTCGACGCCGGGCTGATCTCCAGTAACGTGCGCATTGGCGGCGGCTCGATCGTGGTCCGCGAGATTCGCAGTGGCAAGACCCCGGGCATCGGCCTGGCGATAACCGCTTTGATGCTGCTGCGCGGGCGTGGCGGCAAGTTCTACAGCGAACTGGGCTGTATGGTAATTGGCGGCGTTGCTACCTACCTCACCGAGCAGGTAGCAGGTGCGTTGACATCCGCTGTAGCCGGCTCTGCGCATCCGGTCCATAGCCCCACCGGGGCCAAGGTACTTGCTGACGACGATGATCTGGACTTCAGCTTGCCCGGCTTGATCCCGCTGGAGTGGCAGCGCTTCTACAGCAGCCGTGACACCCGCCACGATGGCCTTTTCGGTGCGGGCTGGAGCGTCGATTACGAGGTATTTGTCAGGATCGAACTACACCCGCAAGGCGGCGAGCGAGTGCTGTTTACCGACGATCAGGCGCGTATTATCGACATGGGCCACATACCCCGGGGCGATGCCGTCTTCAGCGCAGGTGAAGGCCTGAGTGTACGCCGCGAGCACAACGGTGAACTGCTGATCGAGCGTACCGACGGATTGTATCGCCTGTTCCAGCCGACTCCGAACGACCCACTGCACCTGCGCCTGGCGCAATTGGGTGACCGCAACGATAACCGCATCTATCTTGATTACGACGCCAGTGGTCGTTTGACCGGTCTGCGCGATACCTTCGACTTGATCCAGGTACAACTGCATTACAGCACTCAATGGCCAGGGCGGATCAGTTCTCTCGAGCGCCTGTATAGCGACGGCGCAACCGAACTGTTGGTCAGTTATGGTTATGACGACAACGGCGACCTGGCCCAGGTGCGCGACGCCAATGGCCAGTTGCAACGCAGCTTCAGCTACGACCAGGGCCGACGCATGGTCGAGCACCAGTTGCCCAGCGGCCTGCGCTGCTTCTACGAATGGACTCGCACTGCGGACGACTGGCGCGTCGCTCGGCACTGGACCGATGATGGCGACGAGTATCGTTTCGACTACGACATCGAGGCCGGCATCACCCGGATCACCGACAGCCTGCAACGGGTCAGCAGTCGCCACTGGAACCCGCAGTACCAGATCACCCAATACACCGACGCCCTCGGCCACACCTGGTGCTTCGAGTGGAACGACGAGCGCCAGTTGCTCGCTGCCACCGACCCGCAAGGTGGGCAATGGCAATACCTGTACGATGAGTCCGGCAACCTGTGCGAAAGCATCGACCCACTCGGGCGCAGCGAGTCAACCCTATGGCTGGAGCATTGGTCTCTACCCCGAGTAGAGACCGACTACGCAGGCAATCGGCGAAGCTATCGCTACGATCAGCGCGGCAACTGCAGCAGTGAAACCGACCCACAAGGCAACATAACTCGCTATCGCTACGACGAACGAGGCCAAGTGGTAGAGGTGATCGACGCTACAGGCAAGCGCCAACACTTGCGCTGGAATGATTACGGCCTGCTCAGTGAGCAGGTTGACTGTTCGGGCTATCCCACCCGTATGAACTATGACCGTCGTGGCCATCTACAATCTGTCACCGACGCCCTCGGCGAACGTACCGAATATGAATACGACGCACGAGGCCGCTTGCAACTGCGACGGTTACCGGATGGGCGCAGCGACCTTTACCAGTATCACTGCAACGGTCAGCTCAGTACCCATACCGACCCGGCCGGGCACACCACCCAGTTCCTCTATACCCGTCGCGGTCAGCTGCACCTGCGCATCGATCCGCACGGGCGCAAAGTTCAGTACGGCTATGACGCCTACGGCCGTTTGCTCACGCTGACCAACGAAAATGGTGAGCGTTATCGCTTCGCCTGGGATCAAGGAGATCGCTTGACCCAGCAACAGTATCTGGATTCAAGCACCCGCTGTTATCACTATGATGCGCTGAACAACGTTACGGCTCAGACGTATGTCCCGGCGCCCGACGACAACGAGCCGACACTCAAACCGATCTGTCACCACTACCAACTGGATGCAGCCGGCCGGGTAATCCAAAAACGCACTGACGATGGATTAACCGAGTACAGCTACGACGCACTTGATCACCTGATCGCCATCTGTTTCACCGATACCAGCGGCAACAGCGAACAATTGGAATTCGGCTACGACGAACTCGGACAGCTTGTTGAGGACTGCAGTCAGGCCGGCTTACTGCAGCACTACTACGATGAACTTGGCAACTTGACCCAGACCCGACTGGGCGACGGCCGCTGGCTAAATCGTCTTTACTATGGCAGTGGCCATCTGCACCAGCTCAATCTCGATGGCCAGGTGATCTGTGACTTCGAGCGCGACCGCCTGCATCGAGAAGTGTTTCGCTCCCAGGGACAGCTCTGCACCCGCAGCGAGTACGACCGTAGCGGCCGCCTGCGCTCCCGGCTGCGTCGTTCACTCCAGCAGCCGCCACAGCTACCAGCGCCCGTTCAACAACGCTTTGACTTCGATCCTGCCGACAATTTGATCGGTCGTTTCAATCAGGATCTTGCAGGCCAGCACCAGCAACTGCTGCATTACGATGCCAGCGCTCGCATCATGGCCAGCCAGAACACAGGTCAGGGCCAGAGCGAAGTCTTTGCCTATGATGCTGCGGCTAATCTGCTCGACGGTTCAGAGCTCGGAAAGGGCCTTGTCCGCCATAATCGTTTGCTTTCTTACCAAGACAAGCGGTATCGCTACGACGCCTTTGGTCGGATGATCGAAAAACGTAGCAGCCGCCACGGCGTGCAACGGTTCAGCTACGACGCAGAACACCGCTTGATCCAGGTCCGCAGCCATATCGGCGGCCGAGAACGGGTGCTGAACATGCGTTATGACCCATTGGGTCGACGCGTCGAAAAAAGCCAGCACGACGATGCTGGCAATCTGCTGGAAAAGACCCGTTTTACCTGGGATGGACTGCGCCTTTTGCTGGAGCAGCAGCATGGCCGAACCAGTCTCTATCTCTATGATCAGGACAGCCATGAGCCTCTGGCGCGGGTCGACGGCGCTGGCGCACAACAACACGTGCGCTACTACCACAACGACCTTAACGGCTTGCCAGAGCAATTGACCGAATTCAAGGGTGACGTTCTCTGGCAGGCGAGCTATCTGGTATGGGGCAACACCCTGCAGGAAACCCGCGAAGGATATTACCTCGAAGAGCAGAATCTCAGGTTCCAAGGGCAGTACCTGGATCGTGAAAGCGGACTGCACTACAACACGTTTCGCTTCTATGATCCTGATATCGGACGCTTCACCACACCCGATCCCATCGGCCTGCTGGGGGGCATCAACCTTTATCAATACGCACCGAATCCGCTCGGTTGGATCGACCCGCTGGGTTGGAAGAAGAAATGCAGCTTCCGAAAACCCCGACGGGTAAAAAGCAAATCAACGGGGCGCACCAGACCCCGGAACCGCAACGAAGAGTTCGCTCTGGATCATGTCAAGAAACATCCGGAAAACGGGATAGAGATCATCAAGCCCGACCAGATCGGAGACCCTCACTTCAAAGGCAAGGGCTGGTCAAAAATGGAGCGTAAAGTAAACGGGGTCAACGTCCACTACATGGCCAAGCTCGATCCTAAAGGGAAAATGACCCACGTCACTGACTTCAAGATAAAGGACTGAAGATGAACTACACCCATCGAAACAGCAAAAATCAGAAGAGCCACTGGGAACAGTGCGAGCGGCAGCAGGCGCCCTACATAGAGATCAGCGACATCAATGAAACGTACAAGAATGTTTTCTACGACATTACCAATCTGTCAGGGGACCTCGAAGAAATTTCCGAAGCAGTGAAAGCGATCTACACAAGTTATGTTGCGTTCTACCTTGTGCCTCAGATCGATATCGAGCCTCTGTTCGAGCAATATTATTTTTTTAACCTGATCGTCAAATCTGCACACGCAGAGATCATTGCAGAGCAGCTGCATTGCTACCTGAGCGCACAACTCAACGGCCAATGAACCCCAGGCACATTGCTGCGGCAGATTCCGCAATGGCCCTTGCTGACGTATCATCCGCACCCTGCTCAACCTCACATGGATGTCCGATGAAAGCCGCCGCGCGCTTGCTTCCTGCTGCCCTGTTCGCTGCCTGCCTGCACAGCCCCGCGACCCTTGCCGCAGGCTTTGACTGCAGCAAGGCCAGCACCCTGCTGGAAACCGCGATCTGCACCACACCGTCGCTGTCGGCCAAGGACGACACGCTCAACGAGCGCTACAAGCCGCTCAAGGACCGCAAGATCTTCCGCGAGCTGGAAAACTTCTGGCTGCGCGAGGTGCGTAACCGCTGCGAGACTGCCGCCTGCCTGGAAGTCGCCTACGACCAGCAGATCAAACTGCTGACGCCAGTACCGGCACTCTCCCAGGTTGACCCCAAAAGCCTGCAGCCCCTGCCCCGCGACCAGCGTTATACCCAGGTCGAGGATGAGCCGTGGCAGCGCTTTCCCCTGGCCACCGTTGCCGACATGAGCGAAGACAGTTTTGCCTATCTGGTGGACGTTGCCACCCTCGATGGCGTGCTGAACGTGGTGCTGTTCGTTGCCGAAAAGCAGGATGACGAAGGCAGCAACCCCGGCAATATCTATGACAGCCGCCCGATCGGCACCCTCTACGAATACTCCGACGCACGCCCTGGCCTGCACCCGTTCGCGCGCAATGTGCGCTTTGATGGCTGGAACAGTATCACCGCCAACGATCAGGGCCGGCGCTATGCCGGGATCATTGACGGGGTGTTCTACTACCGGCAGAAAATGAGCGGCGAGGCGCAGCAAAGCATGGCCTACACACTGGGTTCCAAGGCCACGCCGCAGCCTTCAACGCAACTGTACGCGGCCGAGTCCAACAGCAAGCGTTTCGCCAAGGCGCAGATCAGCGGCGACCTCAACCACGATAACTCCGGCCTGCTGATCTATTACCCGCACCTTACCGGCGACAGCAACCCCTACGACCGGGTGATGGACAAGGATGCCGGCGGCTGGAGCCTGGTCAACCCGACCTGGAGCCCGACCCGGCCGGTCCTGTACTTCGACAACAACGGCGGCTTCGCCTGCATCTGGAGGGTCGACCTGGTGACCAAGCGCCTGGAGAAGATCGTCCCCGAGCATGAGGCAGTTGCCGCTCGCCCGGTGGATGTCATCGGCCGCGAGGCGATCGTTTACCTGGAAGCCGACCAGTTAATGTTTGCCATCGCCCCGGACCAGTAACGCCTGCGCAACGCTACGGGCGCGCCTGCGCCCGAACAGGCGGCCAAGGCTGACCGCCCAGTTGAGCAACGCCACCAGCAGCAGGCACAGCATCATCGCCTCGGTGCCGCCGCTGACGATCAGCTGCCCGGCCAGCCAGGGAAAGCCGAACACCCCGAGAAAGTACGCCAGGCTGAATAGCAGCAAGGCCTGCGGGGTATGCCCGGGCGGTGCCTGGTTGGCGGCCAGGCCGTTGATTACCGAATAGTTCAGACCGTATCCAACCCCCAGCAGCGCTGCGGCCAGCAGATAGCCAAGGTTGCCCTGTACCCACCAGCCCAGCGCCAGCACGGCGAGCACGATAAAGCCCGAGAGCAGGCACGAGGCACGGTAGGCATCACGCTTGACCACCCAGCCGGCGATCAGCAAACGGCAACTGATGGCCGCACTCATGAAGCCGATGAAGAACAGCGAATAATCCAGGCCGCGCCCGGCGGCATAAGAGGTCTGGAAGCTGCCCAGACCACCGAAGATCGCGCCGCCCAGGCCGACCATGAGAACCGGCCAGCGAGCGGGCGAGGCCAGTACGGTTGCGCCAGCGCGGCGGCTGATGCCAACCGGCTGAGTGGCGTGCCGTGGCTGGCGGGCCAGATGGTTGAAGATCAGCAGGCCCGCGACTGCGGCACCCGCGGCGGTGTAGAACGCCGTCTGCACCGGCAGTTGCAACAGCGCTGCCAGCTTGCCCGCCAGCGGCCCGGAACCGATGCCGCTCATCATGCTGCCCGAGAGCAAAGCGAAGCAGTGGGTACGCCGCTGGGCTTCGACCCGCTCGGCCACCAGGATCGGGCCCAGGGTGTAAAAAGCCCCCCAACCCAGGCCCAGCATCAGGCCGCAGAGCATCAAGCCCGCGCCGGTGCCAGGCACCAGGGCGAAGCCCAGGCAAGCCGCCACCAGGCTCAGCGCCGACAGGGCGATGGCTCGTGCCGAACCCAAGCGGTCGGCCAGATGGCCACTGCCAAGTACGGCGACGATGGTGCTAAGCATGGCAACTGAAATGATCTGCCCGGCATCCTGCTCGTTGCCGCCACGGCTGCTGACCAACAGCGACAACAGGAAGGTCGAGCCATAGGACAACGACAGCAGGTAGCTGGCCAGGCACAGCAGGCCAAAGCCAGGGGCAGCTTGTTCGGTACGGATGGCGGACATGCTCGGACGTCACTCGGCGAAGTGGAGCTGCCTTGTAGCATGGCCTAGCTCCACGACCGTTATAAAACTGCCGGAGTTGGGTTCAGCCGGCAGCGAACTGTGCCTGCGCGCGGCCTATCCAGCGGTCAGTGCAACAGCTCGGCGCATTCCTTCATCACGCCAGCCTTCAACCGCAGGTAGTGCTCGAAAATCTCTCGCGCCGCCGCCTGGTCGATATTGATCTGCATGGCTTCGACAAACTGCTCGACCGCCGCCACCGCGTGGGCAAAATGATTGCTCTCGGTGCCGCCAGTGTGCACGGTGACCCAGGCCACCGTTGCCCGCGCGCGCTCTGCCGGTATGCCCATGTCACGGACGAACCACTGCTTGAACAACGGATGGATGAACTCGACCTCGCCGTGGGTATAAACCTCATGCACCAGGGTGGTCAGCAGGCCTTGCAGCAGGTCGCGCTCGCGCAGGCGCTGGCGATCGGTCCAGTCCTTGAAGGACTGGGCCGAAGGCAGGCAGTTGGCCTTGAGCATCCACTGATCATCACCGCAGAGGGGCGTCGCCATGTTGTAGAACAAATCGGCGTGCAGGGTATTGCCCAGGGCCCCGAGGTCTTCATCGGTGATCCGCTGCAGGCTGCCGCAGGCCCGATACAGCTGGTCGGCAGCCATGGAGCCGGCGTCGGAGCGGGCCAGCAGGGTCAGGCGGTTGGCAAGGCCCGAGACACTGGCCGCGGAGTTGTTGGTTTTCGACCAGCTGGCGAAGAACTTGCGCAGCACTGCCGGTGAATGCTTGCGCTCAGTCAACAGGGCAAAGGCCTTTTCAATCTCCATCAGCTCTTCTTCTACCGCCCAGAAGGCTTCGAACAACGCGTGCTTGAGGGTGCTGGCCGGCATGTCATTGAGGACCGGCTCGACGATCGAAAGCAGCTTGCTGTGCAGGGCTATCACGGTGTTCATTGGCGTATTTACGTCCTTGTAATGGAGGGGTCAGCGGTTTCTTTGAACGCGTTCTTGTCGGTGGAATCGGTGGGCTGCCAGCCGAACCAGGCGATCAGCATCACCAGCAACTGCGCGGCCATGATCAGCGGCACACAGCCTGACCAGCCCCAGCGCTGCCACAGCAGCGCCGGCAACAGCGCACCGACGCTGCCGCCCAGGTAATAGAACGTCAGATAGCAGCCCACCGCGCCGGCCTTGTTGTGCCTGGCAGTGGACGTAACAAAGGCATTGGCCGCCGCCTGGGCCAGGAACACGCCGGTGGAACTGAGCGCCAGCCCCAGCACGATCCACCACAGGCTGCTGAGCAAGGTCAGCATCGAGCCCAGCAGCCCCAGTACCCCGGCGAATACCACCAAGTGCGCCGGCGGCCTGGCGCTGGCCAGCTTGCCGGCAATCGGCGTGACCACCAGCGCCAGCAAAAACACCGCATAAACCGAACCCAGCGCGGCAACGCCAAGGTTGAACGGCGCGGCCAGCAGGTGCAGGCCGACATAGGTGAAGGTGGCGATCTGCGAAAACAGCACACAGAAACCAACCAGATAGGCCGCCAGCAACGGTCGGTTGCGCAGCATGCTGATACGACTGTTGGCGATGGTGATTTCGATCAGGCGCGCGCCGCTGGGCAGCAGCCGGTGAATGCTCAGGCCGATCAGCACGGTCAGCAACGCCAGCAGGATGAACGCTTCGCGCCAGCCCAGGTATTGGGTCATGACCCCGGTCAGAAAACGCCCGGCGAAACCGCCGAGAATGGTCCCGGAGACGTACAGGCTGGTAACTTCGGTGACTTTCGCCCCCTGCCAGCGCTCGCCGACGTAAGCCACGCTGGTGGCGAAGATCACCGGGATCAGCATGCCCTGGACAAAGCGCCAGAACAGCAGGCTGTTCAGGTCACTGGCCCCTGCCAGCATCAAGCCCGGCACGCTGAGCAACAGGGTTGCCGCCACCAGCACGGTCTTCTGGCTCCAGCGCCGGGTCAGCACGCCGACGAAGGGCGCGACCAGGGCCACGGCCAGGGTCGTGGCGGTGATGCTCCAGCTGACGTGCCGCGCATCCACGGCGAAGCTCTGCGCCAGCTCGGCGAGGATGCCCTGGGTAGCGTAGAGCGGCAGAAACGCGGCGCATCCGCAGAGGAACATCGCGATTCGTGCGGCAGACAGGCGCGATTGCATGGGAAAACTCGTTACAGTGACGAGTATTGTTTATAAGGTGCGGTCATTGGCACTGGCCAATACCGATTTCCGACCGATTGATACCTCAAGGTGCAACATGCTCGATGTGCGAAAGCTGCGCTATTTCATTGCCGTCGCCGACGACCTGCATTTCGGCCGCGCCGCGCAGCGCCTGCACCTGGCGCAACCGGCGCTGACCCGGCAGATCTCGGCCCTGGAAAGCCAGCTGGGTTTTCGCCTGTTCGAGCGCAGCAGCCGTGCAGTCAGTCTGACCGGCGAAGGCCAGCAGTTCCTGCCTTACGCCCGCGGGGTACTGGAGCAACTGACACGCAGCGAAAGCTTCGCCGCCAAGCTGGCCGCCGGCACAGCCGGGCAGTTGAGCATCGGCTATGCCAGCTCGGTGGCCTTGAGTGACCACTTCACCCAGGCAATCCAGCAGTTTTCCCACGCCTACCCGCAGGTTCGCCTGACCCTGGTTGAAGAAGCCTCCAGCGCGCAATGGCGCAACATCGTCGAAGGCACCCTGGAAATCGGCCTCAGTCGGCTGTTGCCACCCCAGGAGTTCACGGAGCTGCACGTCCAGCCACTCGACCAGGAGCCGCTGCTGGTGGCACTGGCCACGAACGATCCGCTGGCGGCACTCGACACCATCAGCCTCACCCAGCTGCAAGCGCATCCTGTGGTGCTGTACACCGACGAGCAAGGCACCGGGCTCAACGATGCCATCGAGCGCTTGTTCCAGCATTGCCAATTGCCCTTGCTGCGGGGCCCGCGCGGACGGCAGATCACTTCGATCATTGCCCTGGTAGCCGCCGGCCAGGGCATTGCCCTGGTGCCTGCCTGCACCCGTGCCCTGAACCAGCGCGGCGTGTGCTACCGGCCTCTGAAGGAAGCAGCCGCCAGCATCGACCTGCTCGCCATCAGCCACCGCCAGCGGCGCTCGCGGGCAGCCGAGGCGTTTCTGCAAATACTTGCCCGGGCAACCACACCCTGCGCATGAGCACGGCCCTCTGGCAAGCACGCCCGGGATAAAAGTGTTTTACCGAAACCACTGGTTTTCTGGCGGGACGCTTTGCCTATCCTAGGAAGGATCTCTCATATCAGCGGAAGATCCATGAAAGCTTCGCTTCCCAGCCGCTACGCCTGCCTTGTCGGCTGTCTCGTTTTCAGTTTTGCCAGCCTGCCGTTTGTTTCTGCCCATTCCTGGTTGTGGCCGTTCACCCTGATCAGCGCCTTGCTCAGCCTGGTCGGCCTCAATGACCTGCGCCAGAGCCACCACGCGGTGCGGCGCAACTACCCGATCCTGGGCAACATTCGCTACCTGATCGAAACCATCCGCCCGGAGATCCGCCAGTACTTGCTGGAAGGCGACGATGACAAGCTGCCGTTCTCCCGGGCCCAGCGCTCGCTGGTGTATGCACGGGCCAAGAACGAGAGCGCCGAGAAGGCCTTTGGTACGCTCAACGATGTCTACCGGCCAGGCTTCGAGTTCATCAGCCATTCCATGCTGCCAGTCGAAACCCCCGACCCTGCCTCATTTCGCATCAACATCGGCGGCCCGCAGTGCCGCCAGCCTTACTCGGCGTCGATCTTCAATATCTCGGCGATGAGCTTTGGGGCACTCAGTGCAAATGCCATTGCCGCGCTGAACAAGGGCGCAAAACGTGGCCGCTTCGCCCATGACACCGGCGAAGGCAGCATCAGCCCCCATCACCGCGAGCACGGTGGCGACCTGATCTGGGAAATCGGCAGCGGCTATTTTGGCTGCCGCACCCCGGAGGGTCGTTTCGATCCGCAGCGTTTCGCCGAACAGGCCGGCGACCCACAGGTGAAAATGATCGAGGTCAAGCTCAGCCAGGGCGCCAAACCCGGCCACGGCGGGATCCTGCCTGGGCACAAGGTCAGCGCCGAAATCGCCGCCACCCGTGGCGTGCTGATGGGCCAGGACTGCATCTCACCGGCGGCGCACAGCGCCTTCCGCAGCCCCGTGCAACTGCTGCAGTTCATTGGCCAGTTGCGCGAGCTGTCTGGCGGTAAACCGGTGGGCTTCAAGTTCTGCCTTGGCCACCCGTGGGAATTCATGGGTATCGCCAAGGCCATGCTGGCTACCGGCATCGTCCCGGACTTCATTGTCGTCGACGGCAAGGAAGGCGGCACCGGCGCCGCGCCACGGGAGTTCAGCGACAACATCGGCGTGCCGATGCGCGAAGGGCTGATGTTCGTGCACAACACCCTGGTGGGCCTGAACCTGCGCGACAAGATTCGCATTGGTGCCGGCGGCAAGATCGTCAGCGCCTTCGACATTGCCAGCGTGCTGGCCATTGGCGCCGACTGGGTCAACTCGGCCCGCGGCTTCATGTTCGCCATCGGCTGCATCCAGTCGCAAAGCTGCCACACCAACAAATGCCCGACCGGCGTGGCGACCCAGGATCCGTTACGCCAACGCGCCCTGGTGGTGCCGGAAAAGGCCGACAGGGTTTACAGCTTCCATCGCAACACCCTGCATGCCCTGGCCGAAATGCTGGCTGCTGCCGGCCTGGATCACCCGGCCGAGCTCAAGCCCAAGCACCTGGTTCGGCGCATCAGCGCCAGCGAGATCCGCCTGTTTTCGCAGTTGCATGTGTTCCTCAAGCCCGGTGAGTTGCTCAGCGGCTCGATCGACAGTGAATTCTATGCACGGATGTGGCGCATGGCCCGCAGCGACAGCTTCGAGCCGGAGAGCGGCGAGGTGCAGGCGATCAAACCTGCTGTGCGGCGAAAACAAACAACCCCGGCCTAGGCCGGGGTTGCTGGAGACACCAGACAGCTATCAGAGGATGCTGATCGGGTACTCGACGAACACGCGAACTTCGTTGCCGTCGTCGTTGTAGCCGTTCTGACGAACGCTTTCGGAGGTACGCAGGAACGAGCTACGCAGTTTGACGGACAGGTCCTTGGCCGGGCCTTCCTGAACCACGTACTTGAACTGGTTGAAGATTTCGCGCTCTTTACCTTCGCCGAAGCCGTGGGTGTTGATGTTGTCACCACGCACGTAGGCCACTTTGTAGGTCAGGCCCGGTACGCCAAAGGCGCCGAAGTCCAGGCCGTAGCCCAGCTGCCAGGAACGCTCGTCTTCAGCGTTGAAGTCGGACCAGTAGGAGTTGGCCAGGTAGATGGTCGAGCCACCGTCACCCACGCCACCGGCGTTCTGGTAGAAGCCGTACTGATAACCGGTGTCGCCAGTGCTGCGCTGGTGGGCGATGGTGATCGAGTGCGGGCCGAAGGCGTAGGTAGCCGCCAGGCTCCAGATGGTGTTGGAGTCACCGGTCAGGTCGGCGGCAGCGACGTACTTCTTGTCGATGTCCGACTTGTAGCCGTTGAAGTCCAGGGTCAGCGACTGGTCGTCGGCGATCGGGTGAACGTAGTTCACGCCCAGGTAGTGCTTCTTCAGCACGTCTTCGACGTCGGAGGTGTACAGCGAAGCCGAGAGGTTTTCGCTGAACTTGTAGCTGCCGCCGAATACGTTGATCGACTTCAGGCCACCGCTGTCACGGCCTTCAGCACTTTTACGGGCTTCCTGGGTGAAACGACCGGCGTTCAGTTCCAGGCCCTTGATCTCCTTGGAGGTGATCAGGGTACCGGTGTAGCTTTCTGGCAGCAGGCGACCGTCGTCGTACTGCAGCACTGGCAGCTCAGGCATCTGGTCACCGTACTTCAGTACAGTGTTGGAGATGCGGAACTTGATTGCTGCGCCACCACGGGCCAGGTTGTGCGGGGAGTTCTGCTGGTTGGTCGGCGAGTCGCCGTCCGCCGGCTTGAAGAAGTCGATACCGCCACCGCCGTTGCGGCCTTTACCACCGTCCAGACGCACTGCGTACAGGCCGAAGGCGTCGACACCGACACCAACGGTGCCCTGGGTGTAGCCGGAGGAGAACTTGCCGATGAAGGCCTGGCCCCACTCGCTCTGGTCGTTGGTATGGTGCTTCTTGTCACGATTGATGAAGGCATTGCGCAGCAGAACGCTGGCTTTGCTGTCTTCTACGAAGCCCTTGGCCTCGGCCTGGTCATTGGCCATAGCCTGAGTCGCGGCCATAAGCCCCAGCGCGACCAGACTGATCCTGGTTTTCAACATTTTATTTTCCTTATTACTTAGTCAAAGACGCTCTGCGACCAAACGCCAAAAACCACGCCCCCTGCGTGGGTTGACGCTCACGGGTCTGAAAATAAAAAGCCCGCCTGCGAGTGTTCGCAGCGGGCCTTTTTTCTGGACTCTTGGCCGATGGGCCTACAGGCGTTGACCGAATCCTATCCGTGTGCGGATCAGCATGTCAAAAATTCGTGAAAAGTAAGTGTTTCTGCTTACAGAAGGCAGCCATCCGCGGCACAGAACGCCGCGTTTGCGGCATCTTTCTCCGCGCTCAGATAGAACTCCCTGTCCAGCCAATGCACGAAGGCCTCAGGCTTGCCGAGGAAAGGACCGATGTCGATGACCTGCAGCCGCCCTTCGCGTTCCAGCACCAGGGTTGGATAGCCCTGGCCACCGACGCTGGCCATGAACGCACGACTGGTGCGCATATGGCTCTGGGTATCCACATCGCGCAATGCACTGGCAAAGTCGGGTGCAGGCAGGCCCATCTCGGTGGCGATGGCCTTGAGCACGCCATCATCGGCAATCCGCCGGCCTTCCACGTAGTGCGCACGCTGCAAGCGCGCCAGCAACTCCAGGCCACGCCCGGCGAGCTGCTCTGCTGCCAGGATCGCGGCTATGGGTGGCTGTGAATCGAAGACGGCGTCGTTGTCACGCAACAGGCCCTCGAAGTAGTCCTGGCCGAAGGGCTGCCCGGTGTACTCGGCAATACGCCGGTCATGGGGCATGACGAAGTCGCGCAACTGCGCCGAGACCCTCTGGCGATTGGCTCCGGCCATCATCCCGCCACCGTGCAGCACAACCGGCATCAACCCGCTGGCCGCATTGATCAACGGCTCGGCGCCGTAGCACCAGCCGCACAGCGGATCGAACACATAGTGAAGGGTGGTTTGTACCGGCATGGGCGCCTCCTGAAAAAATGATGACGTCAGGTTAGGCCGGATGAAGGTTGCGAAAAACGCTGCACGGGTTACAGCTTTGTTGCGAAAAACAGTACAAATTCACCGCTAAAACTAAAGGCTGATAGACAGAAATATTTTGAAACAAACAGCTCGTCGATAGATCCAGAAACAATTAACGTTAGTAAATGGCAAGCATTATCATTCGCGCAAAATTTCTTCACTCTAATAAATGCCCGGATGTCCGTCATGCTTGCCCCTTGCCGCCTCTCTCCCCTGACCCTGGGCCTGTCGCTGTTTTTCAGCTCAGGGTTGGTCACTGCTGCCACCACCACGTTGCCCGAAGTCTCGGTTACCGCCGAGTCTGACCGTGAACGCGATGACCCGCGGGTACGTGAAGTCAGCACCGCAACCCGTACCGCCACGCCCGCCCGCTACGTGCCGCAGGCTATCGATTCGGTGAAGACCAGCAACGTGCTGGATTACGGCAGCAACGACCTTGGCAAAGCCCTGAGCGGCATCCCCAACGTCAGCAGCGGCGCCGATACGCGCTTTGACAGCGTGCGCATCCGTGGCTTCGATGCCAGCAACGACTTCTACCTCGACGGTATCCGCGACGACAGCCAATACGTGCGCGACCTGCACAATATCGAGCGGGTCGAGGTGCTCAAGGGCCCTGCCGCGGTGCTCTATGGCCGTGGCAGCCAGGGCGGGATCGTCAACCGGGTGAGCAAGATGCCGGAAGCCGGCCGCCGTTCCAGCATCGAGGCCCAGGGCGGCAGCGAGGACCTGCGCAGCCTGTATGCCGACCTCAGCGCCGACCCGAGCGACAACATCAGCCTGCGCCTGAACATGGGCAACCAGGACAACAACAGTTTCCGCGACGGCATCGACGGCAGCCGCCAGCTGTTCGCACCCTCGATGAGCTGGCAGCTCACCCCACAGTTGAACTGGCTGGTGCAATACGAGTACAGCCGCTACAACCGTACCCCCGATCGCGGCATCCCCAGCGTCAACGGCCGCCCGGCCGACGTTGGTCGCGACACCACCTACGGCGATACCCAGCGCGACTTCATCGACGACAAGGCGCAATCGCTGCGCTCGCGCCTGAACTACCAGCTCAACGACACCTGGCAAGTGCGCCACACCCTGGGCCTGTTCAAGCTCAACAGCGATTTCGACAATACTTACCTGACCGGCTACAACGCCACCACCAACCAGGTTACCCGCCAGCGCTGGCAGCAGGACCTGAACACCCGCAACCTGTTCAACAACCTGGAACTGGAAGGCAATTTCGACACCTTCGGCCTGCAGCACACCCTGCTCACCGGTCTTGAGTTCGGTAACCAGCGCCGCGATCCGATCCTCTACACTGCGGCGACTTCCGGCGCAGGCGCTCGCCCGGTGCCGGGCCTGGACCTGAACAACCCCAACCGTAACCTGCAGCACAACGGCACCATGGTGGTCTCCAGCAACAACCACACCGTGGTCGACAGCCGTGGCCTGTACCTCCAGGACCAACTGCGCCTGAATGATCAGTGGCAAGTGCTGGCCGGGGTGCGTTTCGACCAGTTCGAAGTGCAAACCACCAACAAGGTCCGCGGTATCTCCGAGAAGCAGGACAGCAACAGCACCAGCCCGCGTCTGGGCGTGGTCTATTCGCCGTGGAAGGAGCACTCCTTCTATGCCTCCTGGAGCAAGACCTTCTCGCCAGTCGGCGGCGGCCTGATCGGCATTACCCCGGGCGCGGCCGGCAATACCAACGAAACCAGCCCGGAACAGACCCGGCAGAAAGAAGTCGGGGTCAAGAGCGACTGGTTCGACGAACGCCTGAGCACCACCCTGGCGGTTTATGAGCTGGAGCTCTACAACCGCCGCACCAGCGACCCGAACAACCCGGGCATCACCTTGCTCAGCGGCCTGCAGCGCTCACGCGGCGTCGAGCTGACCGCCACCGGCAACATCGTTGGCAACTGGTACGTACGCGGCGGTATCGGTATCCAGGATGCAACCATCGTCGAGGACAACAACGGCCAGGAAGGCAACCGCGTGAGCAACGTTGCCAAGCGCAACGCCAGCCTGTTCGTTACCTGGAAACCGGAAATGGGCTGGTACGGCGAAACCGGCCTGACCCTGGTCGGCGAGCGCTATGCCGACAACCAGAACACCGCCGTGCTGCCCGGCTATGGCCGTTGGGACGCGCTGGCAGGCTTTCGTACCAAGGACTGGGACCTGCGCGCGGCGCTCAACAACATTACCGACAAAACCTACTACAGCTCGGCCACCAGCGCCGCGCAGATCCAGTTTGGCGACCCGCGCAGCCTGATCGTGACCGGCACCTACAGCTTCTAAACACCAGGCAATAAAAAAGGGCGGCATTGTTCAGGCAATGCCGCCCTTTTCATTGTTGTTGCCGAACCCTCTAGCGGCTGCCATCACCCAGCAGCGCTTCCAGCTCTGCCTCGCTCAGCAGGCCTGCCGGATAACGCGCCAGTAACGAGCGACGCTGATCGGCCTTCCTGACCCGGTTTGCTCCATGGTGTTTCAACCATTGCGCCACGCGCTGGAGGGACTCGTGATTCACCGCTGATGGGGGCGAAGCCGGCTCACTTGCTGCATTCATTTCGACACGTACTCCCTGGGGCCGTGAGCGGCTAACCTACTCAAACTTTGTGACAGAACCATGCTGGTCTATCTGTTTGAAATACAATGCAAAACAAATACAAGAGGTGTGCCAGAAGACTATGCCGGTCGTCGTCCACGCATAAAAAAGCCCGTCAATCGACGGGCTGTTTTCTTACTGCACTTCAGCCTTTGGCTGGCGCCGGTTGTTGCTGGGTCAGGCAATGGATGTTGCCGCCGCCCAGGAGCATCTCGCGCCCGGGGATCATGACCACTTCATGGTCAGGGAACACCCGCGCCAGAATCGCTCTAGCCTCGGCATCTGCCGGGTCGTCGAAGCTCGGGGCGATGATGCCGCCGTTGACGATCAGGAAGTTGACGTAGGAGCCAGCCAGGCGCACCGACGGGTTGCGCTCCTGGCTGCCGGCCACCGGATCGACCCCGGCGCACTCTTCTTCAGTGGCGAACAGCGGCCCCGGAATCGGCATCTTGTGCACGGTGAAGGCGCGACCTTTGGCGTCACGGCTGTTTTCCAGCACCTCAAGTGCGCTATGGCAGCGTGCATAGTTGGGGTCTTGCGGATCATCGGTCCAGGCCAGTAACACTTCTCCTGGGCGGACGTAACAACAGAAGTTGTCGACGTGGCCGTCGGTTTCGTCGTTGTACAGACCATCGGGCAGCCAGATGATGCTGTCCACCGCCAGGTGGTCACGCAGGATGGCTTCGATCTGCTCGCGGTTCAGGTGCGGGTTGCGGTTGTGGTTGAGCAGGCATTCTTCAGTGGTGATCAGGGTGCCTTCACCGTCGACATGGATCGAGCCGCCTTCGAGCACGAAGCCTTCGGTGTGGTAGCGCTGGCAGCGCTCCATCTCCAGCACCTTGCTGGCCAGTTGCTCGTCACGGTTCCACGGCGCGTACAGGCCACCCTCGAAGCCGCCCCAGGCATTGAAACCCCAGTCGACGCCGCGTACTTCACCGCTGTCGTTGATGACGAAGGTCGGGCCGGTATCACGGACCCAGGCGTCGTCGTTGCTGATTTCCACCACGCGGATGTTCGGCAGGTCCAGGCGCGCCCGGGCGTTGTCGTACTGCGCGGCCGAGACGGCAACGGTCACCGGCTCGAAACGGGCGATGGCCTTGGCCAGGGTCACGTGGGCAGCCTGTACCGGCTTGCCACCCAGGCGCCAGTTGTCCGGGCGCTCGGGCCAGACCATCCAGACCTGGGTTTGTGGCGCCCATTCGGCAGGCATGTGGAAGCCGTCGGCGCGCGGGGTACTGGTAAGCGTTTTCATAGAGGATCCTTGCTGAACTTTCAGGATTGCAGCGCGCCGTCGAGGGTCTTCAGCGGGCCGTACAGATTCGGACGACGGTCGCGGAAAGTACCCCAGGCACTGCGGGTGTGCTCAAGTTTATCGAGGTCGAAAGTATGCACCAGCACACCCTCCTCGGTCTCGTTCAGCGCCTGGACCTTCTCGCCGTACTGGTCGGCGATGAAGGAGGAGCCGTAGAAGGTGATGTCGTAGCCGTCCTGTTGTTCGCGGCCGATACGGTTACTGGCCACCAGCGGCATCAGGTTGGCACCGGCATGACCTTGCTGCACACGCTGCCAGTGGTCGCGCGAGCAGATGCTCTGGTCGTGCGGCTCGCTACCGATGGCGGTCGGGTAGAACAGCACCTCGGCGCCGAGCAGGGCCATGCTGCGTGCGCACTCGGGGAACCACTGGTCCCAGCAGATGCCGACGCCGATTTTCGCGTAGCGGGTCTGCCAGACCTTGAAGCCGGTGTCGCCCGGGTTGAAGTAGTACTTTTCGTGGTAGCCGGGGCCATCCGGAATGTGGGTCTTGCGGTACACACCGAGGTTGCTGCCGTCGGCATCGATGATCGCGATGCTGTTGAAACGCGCACGCCCGGCCAGCTCGTAGAAGCTGATCGGCAGCACCACCTGCAGCTCTTTGGCGAGCTTCTGGAAATGACCGATGGCGGCGTTGGTTTCAACCGCTGTGGCCAGTTGCAGGTAGTCCGGATTGGGCTTCTGGCAGAAGTACGGGGTTTCGAACAGTTCCTGGATCAGGATGATCTGCGCGCCCTTGGCAGCCGCTTCGCGGACCAGCCGCTCGGCGGTTTCCAGGTTGCCCTGGCGGTCCCAGGAGCAGGCCATCTGGGTGGCGGCAACAGTGACAGTGCGGCTCATGCATTCCTCCTCGGCAGGTGCTCGGGCCAACAAGGCCAGGCCACCCTGGTGATAATGGAGGCATTTATATCCGATAAATATCGGCTTTAAAAGTGTCAAATAGAAAATATCAGGCGTAAAAAAGCCGGTTAATTCGATAACAATCGGATTAACCGGCTTTAGCTCAAGGGTTACAGGTCTTCCAACAGTACCCGGTCGATGCTGTCGACGAAGAAGTCCACGCTCGCGCGGGTGGTGCACATCGGCGGCTTGATCTTGAGAATGTTCAGGTAATCGCCAGTGGGCTGCATGAAGATACCCAGGTCACGCAGGCGGTTGCACAGAAGGGTAGTCTCGGCACTGGCCGGCTCCAGGCTCTGGCGGTCACGCACCAGTTCCAGCCCCAGGTAGAAGCCGGAGCCGTGCACGGCACCCGCCAGCGGATGTTTATCGACCAATTGTTGCAGCCGTGACTTGAAGTAGCCGCCGACTTCCCGGGCGTTGTCCCACAGCCCTTCTTCTTCCATGACATCAAGCACGGCCATGCCGATTCGGCAACTGACCGGGCTGCCGCCGGCGGAGGAGAAGAAATAGCCCTCGGCTTCCAGCGCCTCGGCAATCTCCCGGCGGGTGATGACCGCGCCCAGTGGCTGGCCGTTGCCCATGCCCTTGGCCATGGTGATGATGTCCGGCACCACGCCCTGCTCTTCAAAACCCCAGAACCAGGTGCCCAGCCGGCCATAGCCGACCTGCACTTCGTCGGCGATGCATACCCCGCCCGCCGCCCGCACCTTGGCATAGGCTTGCTGCAGGTAACCCGCAGGCAACGAGATGCCGCCGGCATTGCCGTACACCGGCTCGCAGATGAACCCGGCCAGTTGCCGCTGCTCGGCAGCCAGCGCATCGAGCTTGGCATCGACGTCGCGCAGATAGTCGGCGGCGCTCTCGGCGCCACGGTAGGCGCCGCGATAGGTGTTGGGCGCGATCACCGGGTGAACCCAGTCCGGCCGGGTGCTCAAGGCCTGGGGGTTGTCGGCGATGGAGGTGGAAATCGCATCGGTGGCCACCGACCAGCCGTGATAGGCCTCAAGTACGCTCAGCAGGTCACGCCCACCGCTGTAGGCCCAGGCCAGGCGGATCGCCAGGTCGTTGGCCTCGGTGCCACTGTTGACCAGAAACACCCGGTCCATGCCGCTCGGTGCCAGGGCCAGCAAGCGCTCGGAGAATTCGGCGATGGCGGCATAATGAAAACGCGAGTTGGTATTGAGCAACGACCATTGCCGCGCCGACTCGGCGACCATGCGCGGGTGCCCGTGGCCGAGCACCGCAACGTTGTTGAGCATGTCCAGGTAGGCCCGCCCCTGCATGTCGAACAAGTAGTTGCGCCAGCCGCGCTCGATATGCGGCGGCTGCTGGTAATAGTGTTTTTGCGAGCGGGCGAAACTGGCATCGCGCCGAGCCAGCAAAGCCTGGGCATCGACCAGCGGTTCGGCGTCGCAGGCAAAGCCGAGGATGGCTTGCGGCGAGGGGCACAGTGCCTGCCAGGCCTGGGCCCGCGAAGGCACGACAAAAGCTGGCGGATACAAGCCGGCCACCCGGCATAACTGGACCGTCAACACTGCGCCAGTGGTGCCCAGAGACTGTCCGATGGCCAATGCCTCCCCGTCGGCCGGCGTCTGATCCAGCCCGTGCAACCACAGGCTGCATTCATTACCCTCAAGGCAGCCGCTGTCTTCGCCATATTGGTGCCAGGTCCCGGCCCAAGGAGCCTGGAGCACCGTGGCGCAAGGCAGATGCAGTTCGACATGCAGGGCGCACGTCGCAGGTTCAGCGGGATTGTCGATGTGGGTCTGCGACAGGCGGTACTGCCCATACAGGCTGCTGGCAGCGCCTGAAGCACTGGCCTGCTGCGCCAGCACGCGCTGATCAATGCCGGCTTGCTCCCAGTTGCCGGCCTGGTAATGCTCACTGAGCACACCAAGATCCACGCCAATCACCCGGGCGGCCACCGAGGCAGGCAGGAGTGGCGCCGAGTCTTCCAGCGCCAGCGCAGGCAGCTCATGCCCGCTCGCCTGCAGAATCGCCGCCTGCATCAGTTCGGAAGGCACGCTGGTAGCGACGTCGAAAATTTCCCACTCATGGGCCAGATTGTCCCGGCTATAGCTGTTGCCGGGGTCGACGCTCAGTTGTTGCTCGCTGCTCAATACCAGCACCGCAGCGCGGGCCACCACCAATGGCCACAAGGCGTTGAGTTCGGCGGCGCTCAGCGGGTTGAGCGCATGATAAGCCTCGATCGCCGGCAAGATGCGCAGGGGATCGCCTTCGGCGTGGTGCAGCAAGGCCGCGCAGGTGACCGAGAGGTCGGCAATGCGCCAGGTGTGCATCAGGTCGCCGAAATCGATGACCCCCTGCAGTTGCCACTGGCGCTGCTCATCACGCGCCCATACGGCGTTGTCATCGGTGATGTCCAGGTGCACGGCTTGCGATGGCAGATCCTTGATCAACGGCTGCAGATGTTCCCAGGCCTGATCTGCGGCGGCTTTTACCCTGGCTTGCTGCGGGTTGTTATCCAGTATCGGCAACAGGTGATTGATCAACGCCTGGGCATGACGCGGATCCCACTGCAATGTGCGCTCAAGGCCCGGGTGAGTGAAACTGGCCAGAGCCTGGTCGACCCGCGCGCACAGGCGGCCGAGCTCAGCTACCAGGCGCGGCTCCATGTGCTTGATGCGGGTCAGTGACTGGCCTTCTATATAGTCGAGCAAGCGCACGCGTAGCGGTTGGCCGTCGACAGTCACCGTCAACAGTTGCTCACCGGATCGGGCAGCCTGCACCGCAGGCACTGGCAGCCGCTGATCGCGCAGGAAGCCGAGGGCGGCATGCTGGGCTTGCAGTTCCTGCTCGGCATAGGCGCCATGGCAAACCTTCAGCACGTAGCGCCCATGGTCCGAATCGATAAGAAAATTCAGGTCTTGCTGGCTGCCCAATGCCTGCAATGAGCCGCTCAAGCCAAAGTGTTCCTGCAACAGGGTTGCGGCCTGCTGTTCACTGACTTCAGGGCATGGCTGGCTGGAGCGATGGATCAGGGTACTGAGCGACATGGGCAGGGGGACCTCATTTTTTTGTTGCCTATATCGCCACTGCTTGTGCCGGTTGGCAAGAATAACGGCTAAAATTGCGCAACATTTGCTCAGTTTTATCGAGCACCCCGGGTAAGAAGGACTGTTCGGCGCTTTTTGCTTGCGCCTGCCTGCACCCGGCCACAAGCTGTGCACCCTAAGTTCAATGTCAGTTACGGAAGAAAGGCAGTCCGACATGCGAATTCTTATCACCGGCGGGGCCGGCTTTATCGGCTCGGCGCTGGTGCGTCACCTGATCACCAATACCGAGCACGAAGTGCTCAACCTCGACAAACTGACCTATGCAGGCAATCTGGAATCGCTGACCAGTATCGCGACCGACACCCGCTATGAGTTCGTCCAGGCGGATATCGTCGATCAGGCCACCGTTAGCGCTGTGCTTGAGCGCTTCAAGCCACATGCGATCATGCACCTGGCGGCAGAGTCGCATGTCGACCGCTCGATCGACGGCCCTTCGGACTTCATCCAGACCAATATCGTCGGCACCTACAGCCTGCTCGAGGCAACTCGCGCCTACTGGCTGAGCCTGCCGGCCGATGAGCGCACGGCGTTCCGTTTCCATCACATTTCCACCGACGAAGTGTATGGCGACCTGCATGGCGTCGATGACCTGTTCACCGAAACCACGCCTTACGCACCAAGCTCGCCCTACTCCGCCAGCAAGGCTGCGTCCGACCACCTGGTCCGCGCCTGGCAGCGCACCTATGGCCTGCCGGTGCTGATCACCAACTGCTCGAACAACTACGGGCCGTTCCACTTCCCGGAAAAACTCATTCCGCTGGTGATCCTCAATGCCCTGGCGGGCAAGCCGTTGCCTGTGTATGGCAACGGCCTGCAGGTGCGTGACTGGCTGTTCGTCGAAGACCATGCCCGCGCCCTGCTCAAGGTGGTAACCGAAGGCAAAGTTGGCGAGACCTACAACATTGGCGGCCACAACGAGCAGAAGAACATCGACGTCGTACGCGGCATCTGTGCCCTGCTCGAAGAGCTGGCGCCACAACGTCCGGCTGGCATTGCCAACTACGCCGACCTGATCACCTACGTTCAGGATCGCCCTGGCCACGACCAGCGCTACGCGATCGATGCCAGCAAGATCGAGCGTGAACTGGGCTGGGTTCCCGAAGAAACCTTCGAGACCGGGCTGCGCAAGACCGTACAGTGGTACCTGGACAACCTGCAATGGTGCCAGCGGGTACAAGACGGCAGTTATCAAGGCCAGCGCCTGGGCGCCAGCGAATTCAAGGATCTGATTGCATGACCAAAGGTATCGTCCTGGCGGGCGGCTCCGGCACCCGCCTGCACCCCATCACCCTGGGTGTTTCCAAGCAACTGCTGCCGATCTACGACAAACCGATGATCTACTACCCGATCTCGGTACTGATGCTGGCCGGTATTCGCGAAATCCTGCTGATCTCCACCCCGCAGGATCTTCCGCACTACAAGCAACTGCTGGGTGATGGCAGCCAGTTCGGTATCGAAATGAGCTATGCCGAGCAGCCCTCTCCGGACGGCCTGGCACAGGCCTTCCTGATCGGCGAAGAATTCATTGGTGATGATTCGGTGTGCCTGATCCTGGGCGACAACATTTTCCACGGTCAGGGCTTCACTCCGCAGTTGCGCAAGGCAGCCCAGCAGGGTGCCGGTGCCACCGTGTTCGGCTACTGGGTCAAGGACCCGGAGCGTTTCGGCGTCGTCGAATTCGACGATGAAGGCCGCGCCCTTTCCATCGAAGAGAAACCGGCACAACCCAAGTCCAGTTACGCAGTGACAGGCCTGTATTTCTACGATAACGACGTGGTCGAGATCGCCAAGGCGGTCAAACCTTCGCCACGCGGCGAGCTGGAGATCACCGACATCAACAACGCCTATCTCAAGCGCGGCGACCTCAATGTCCAGTTGCTCGGGCGCGGTTTCGCCTGGCTGGACACCGGCACCCACGACAGTCTCCTGGAAGCATCGCAATACGTGCAGACCATCGAACACCGTCAGGGCCTCAAGGTCGCCTGCCTTGAAGAAATCGCGTACCAGCAGGGCTGGATCGATGAAGCGCATCTGCTGGAGCGAGGCAAGATGTTCGGCAAGACCGGCTACGGTCAGTACCTGTTCGGTCTCGTAGGGAAACGTTAATGAAAGTAACAGCCAGCGCGCTGCCTGATGTTCTTGTGATCGAGCCGAAGGTCTTCGGTGATGAACGAGGCTTTTTCTTCGAGAGCTTCAATGAGCGCTCGTTCCAGGAAGCAACAGGCATTGATGCCCACTTTGTTCAGGACAATCATTCCGGCTCACAAAAAAATGTGCTGCGCGGTTTGCATTACCAGGTTGAACATACCCAGGACAAGCTTGTGCGGGTAACTGCAGGCGAAGTGCTGGATGTGGCCGTCGATATCCGCCGCCACTCACCGACCTTTGGCCGTTGGGTCAGTGTCAGGCTTTCGGCCCAGAACAATCGCCAGTTGTGGATTCCCAAGGGCTTTGCCCATGGTTTTCTGGTGCTGAGCGACTTCGCCGAGTTTCTCTACAAGACCACTGACTACTATGTGCCGTCTGCCGAGCGCTGCATCCGCTGGGATGACCCGGACCTGGCGATCGACTGGGAACTTGAAAGCGCACCGGTGCTTTCAGCCAAGGACCAGGTCGGCAAGTTCCTGCATGAGGCAGACCTGTTCCCGTGAAGCACAGCCAACCGCGCATCCTTATCGCCGGCCGCAACGGCCAGGTTTCCCAGGCGCTGCAACAGCAACTGGGCAACCTGGCGCAGTTGCACGTCCTGGGCAGTGACCAGCTCAACCTGGCGTACCCCGAAGCCATCCGTGGCCAGGTGCAGCAGCTCAAGCCCGACCTGATCATCAACGCCGCGGCCCACACTGCGGTGGATCAGGCCGAAAACGAGCCGGATCTGGCCTTTGCGATCAACGCCCAGGCCCCTGGCATTTTTGCCGAGGAAGCCGCGAAGCTTGGCATTCCGCTGATCCACTACTCCACCGACTACGTGTTCGATGGCAGCAAGGCCACCCCTTACACGGAGGGCGACGAGCCCAACCCGCTCGGCGTCTACGGCCACAGCAAGCTGGCCGGCGAACAGGCGATTGCCGCGGTAGGTGGCCAGCATCTGATCCTGCGTACCAGCTGGGTGTACTCACGCCACGGACGCAACTTCCTGCTGACCATGCAGCGCCTGCTGCAGGATAAGCCCGAGCTGCGCATCGTCGCCGACCAGATCGGCGCGCCGACCTGGGCGGGCACCATCGCCCGCAGCACCCGTGCCCTGGTCGAACGCTGGCAGGCTGGCCAGGCCGGTGCCTGGGGTGTCTATCACCTGACCGCGCAAGGGGAGACCTCGTGGTTCGGTTTTGCCCAGGCCATTGGCGAGCAACTCAAGGTTCAAGGCCTGCCCTGCGCCAAGCTGTTGCCAATCGCCTCCAGCGACTATCCGACCCCGGCTCGCCGCCCGCTGAACTCGCGCCTCGATTGCAGCCGCCTGCAACGCGAGTGGCACGTCAGCCAGCCGCACTGGCAGCAGGCGCTGATCGACTGCCTGAAGTAGCGCATAATGCGCCAGATCATTCTGGCGCAGTTGCGATGAACATAACTCCACCCGTACCCCGCCGCCCTCGCTGGCGCAGCCTAGCCATCCTTGCCGTGTGCCTGGCACCCTTGCTGTGGCCGTTGCAGCACCTCGCCGAGCGCCACTACCAGGACGAACTGGCCGGACAGAACCGCCAGACCCTCGACCTCTACGTGGCCAACCTGCTCGGCACCCTGCACCGTTACGAAACCCTGCCGCAGATCCTCGGCGACCTGCCGGCCCTGCGCGCAGTGCTGGCCGACCCGCTGCGCCTGGAAACCCTGACCAACGCCAACCGCCTGCTCAAGGACATCGCCACCCAGACCGGCGCCGAAGTCATGTACCTGATGGACGCCAACGGCAACACCCTGGCGGCCTCCAACTGGGACAAGCACGACAGTTTCATCGGCCGCAACTTTGCCTTCCGCCCTTATTTCAGCGAAGCCATTGCCGGGCGCCTGGGGCGCTTCTTCGGCCAGGGTACTACCTCGGCCAAGCGTGGTTACTTCTTCGCCGCCGCGGTGCGCGACCGCGATCAGGTGATCGGCGCGCTGGTGGTCAAGGTCGATCTGGACCATACCGAAACCCTCTGGGGCAAGACCCCGGAGCAGTTGCTGCTGACCGACCACAATGGCGTGGTGATCCTGACCTCGCGCCCCGACTGGCGCTTCCGTGCCACCCGGCCATTGAGCGACGCCGAGCGCGAAGCCATCGTTGCCATCCAGCCCTACCCGACCCAGTCACCCAAGCCGCTGACCCTCGACCCCAAGGCCTGGCTGACCCAGACCCAGGCTATCGACGAGACCGGCTGGCAGGTCAGCATCCTCGCCCCGCGCACGCTGATCGACCGCTCGGTACGCACGGTGGTGGCCATCGGCGGCGCCACCTTGCTGGTGCTGATGCTGCTGCTTGGCCTGATCATGCAGCGGCGCCGCCACTACATGGACCGCATCGACTTTGAAGCCCACGGCCGCCAGGAGCTGGAAAAGCGCGTGATCGAGCGCACTGCCGACCTCGAAGGCCTCAACAGCCGCCTCAAGGAAGAAGTGCTGGAGCGCGAACAGGCCCAGCAAGAACTGGTGCGCGCCCAGGACGAGCTGGTGCAGGCCGGCAAGTTGTCGGTACTGGGCACCATGTCGGCAAGCATCAGCCACGAACTCAACCAGCCGCTGGCGGCGATCCGCAGCTATGCCGAGAACGCCGAGATCCTCCTCGATCATCAGCGCACCGACGATGCCCGCAGCAACCTTAAGCTGATCAGCGAACTGACCGGGCGCATGGCCTCGATCATCGCCCATCTGCGCGCCTTCGCCCGCCGCGACCGCCACGCCCCGGAAAGCGTGGCCCTGCAGCCGGCGCTGGACGACGCACTGGCGCTGCTGGCCAAGCGTCGGCGGGCAATGGCCGTGGAACTGGTGCGCGACCTGCCAGAGGCAACCCTGTGGGTCCAGGCCGGCGAAACCCGCTTGCGCCAGGTGCTCGGCAACCTGCTGGCCAACGCCCTCGACGCGCTGACCGAAAAAGCCAACCCGCGCAAACTCTGGCTCAGTGCCGAACAGCGCGATGGCAACGTCTACCTGTACATACGCGACAACGGTCCGGGCTTCAGCAGCCAGGCCCTGGCCCGCGCCCGCGAGCCGTTTTTCACCACCAAGACGCGCACCCAGGGCCTTGGCCTGGGCCTGGCAATCTGCGATACCTTGATGCGGGCGCTGGGCGGCGAGCTGCTGCTGGGCAACCACCCGGAAGGCGGCGCCCTGCTTACCCTGCAACTGCGCATCGCCAAGCCCGGCGCCACCCTACCCACTTCGGAGGACCCATCGGCATGACGACCGAGCCGCTCATCGACAGCCGCACGCAGGTGATCCTGGTCGACGACGACCCGCACCTGCGCCAGGCGCTGAGCCAGACCCTCGACCTCGCCGGGCTGAAGATCCTGCCCCTGAGCGACGCCCAGGGCCTGGCCGGGCGCATCGAGCGCGACTGGCCGGGCGTGGTGGTCAGCGATATCCGCATGCCTGGCATCGACGGCCTTGAGTTGCTGCAGCAACTGCACGCCCAGGACCCGGAACTGCCGGTATTGCTGATCACCGGCCACGGCGACGTGCCGCTGGCGGTGCAGGCCATGCGTGCCGGCGCCTACGACTTTCTGGAGAAACCCTTCGCCAGCGATGCCCTGCTCGACAGTGTGCGCCGCGCCCTGGCCCTGCGCCGCCTGGTGCTGGACAACCGCAGCCTGCGCCTGGCCCTGAGCGATCGCCAGGAGTTGAGCACGCGCCTGGTCGGTCACTCGGCGCCGATGCTGCGCCTGCGCGAGCAAATTGGCGCATTGGCCGGCACCCGCGCCGATGTGCTGATCCTTGGCGAAACCGGCGCCGGCAAAGAGGTAGTGGCCCGCGCCCTGCACGACCTGTCGAGCCGCCGCGACGGCCCGTTCGTGGCCATCAACGCCGGCGCCCTGGCCGAATCGGTGGTCGAGAGCGAGCTGTTCGGCCACGAGCCAGGGGCTTTCACCGGCGCGCAGAAGCGTCGCATCGGCAAATTCGAATTCGCCAACGGCGGCACGTTGTTCCTCGATGAAATCGAAAGCATGAGCCTGGATGTCCAGGTCAAGCTGCTGCGCCTGCTGCAGGAGCGTGTAGTCGAGCGCCTGGGCGGCAACCAGTTGATCCCGCTGGATATCCGCATCATTGCCGCAACCAAGGAAGACCTGCGCCAGGCCGCTGACCAGGGGCGCTTTCGCGCCGACCTGTATTACCGCCTGAACGTCGCGCCACTGCGCATTCCGCCGCTGCGCGAGCGCGGCGAAGACATCCTGGTGCTGTTCCAGCACTTTGCCCACGCCGCCGGCGAGCGCCACGGCCTGCCAGTGCCGGCATTGCAACCGGCGCAACGGGCGTTGCTGCTGCGCCATGAATGGCCGGGCAACGTCCGTGAGCTGCAAAACGCTGCCGAGCGCTTCGCCCTGGGCCTGGAACTGGCCCTGGACGGTGACCTGCCGCCTGCGGCCGACGGTCCCGTGGCCAGCATCGGCAGCGGCAACCTCAGCGAACAGGTCGAGCAGTTCGAACGCTCGCTGATCGCCGCGGAGCTGGCGCGCTCGCACAGTTCACTACGCAGCCTGGCCGAGGCCCTCGGCATCCCGCGCAAGACCCTGCACGACAAGCTGCGTAAACACGGCCTGAGCTTCGGCGACAACCATCACAGCGATGACCTGGAGGACAACCGTCCATGAGCACGGACAGCCACTACCTCGAATCGGTACTGCACAGCGACATCCCGCTGACCCGGCAAATGGGCCTGCAGGTGCTCGACTGGCAGCAACATTGCCTGCGCCTGCAGCTACCGCTGGAGGCCAACGTCAACCACAAGAGCACCATGTTCGGCGGCAGCCTGTACTGCGCGGCGGTGCTGGTCGGTTGGGGCTGGCTGCACCTGAGGCTGCGCGAAGCGGGGGTCGATGACGGGCATATCGTCATCCAGGAAGGCCAGATCAGTTATCCGCTGCCGGTCACCGGCGCGGCCATCGCCACCTGCGCGGCACCGGAGGAGAAGGTCTGGGAGCGTTTCATCGCCACCTATCAGCGCCGGGGCCGGGCGCGGCTGAACCTGCACACCCAGGTCAGCAATGCCGGCAGCAGCGAGGCTGCCGTGCTATTCAGCGGCCAGTACGTGCTACACCGCTAGGGCTTGTTGCAGCAGCTTGTCGCGCCACGGCGCGGCCGCCGGCAAGGCCAGGAAGAACGGGTTGAGCAAGGACTCGCGCGCAGGGTAGACGAAGGCCTGGCCATCGAGGCCAAGCACTTCGCCGCCGGCGCCTTCGAGCACGCCCTGGGCTGCTGCGGTGTCCCACTGCGAGGTCGGTGCCAGGCGCGGGTAGCAATCGGCAATGCCCTCAGCCAATAAGCAGAACTTCAGCGAACTGCCGATATTGGCCAGCTCCAGCTCCCCTACCGACTGGCTCAGGCCGGCCAGCAAGGCTTCCTGTTGCGGGCTGGAGTGCCGGCGGCTGGCAACCACGGTAAATCGCTCACCCGCAGTCGGCGCGTTGCGCACGCTGATGGCCTTAGGCACGCCGCCCGCTTCCGCCAGCCAGGCCCCGAAGCCCTTGCCGCCGTAATAGCAACGCCCGTTGGTGGGAATCGCCACCACGCCAAACACCACCTGGCCTTGCTCGATGAGAGCGATGTTGACGGTGAATTCTTCAGTGCCGGCAATGAATTCCTTGGTGCCATCCAGCGGATCGACCAGCCACCAGCGCTGCCAGCCTTGCCGTTCGCCCAGGGGAATATCGCAGTCCTCTTCCGACAACACCGGGATCTGCGGCGCCAGGGCGCGCAAACCCTCGGCAATGACGTCATGGGCAGCCAGGTCGGCGGCGGTGACCGGCGATTCGTCGGCTTTGGCCGTCACCGCCACATCGGCACGCCAGAACGGCAAAATGGCCTTGCCCGCCTGGCGAGCCAGCTCCACCACGTGCTGCATCAGTTCAATATCGTTCATAGCGGGAACACCCCACGCTGGCTCAGCAAGTCGCGCACCAGGTACAGCGCCGCCAGGGCCCGGCCTTCGGAAAACTGCGGATGCTGGGCCAGGGCCGAGAGCTCGCGCAGGTTGATCTTGTCGACACGCATCGGCTCGGGCTCATCGCCTTCCAGGCGTTCCTCGTAGAGGTCGGTGGCCAGCACCACCTGGATCTTCTGGCTCATGTAACCCGGTGACAGCGAAAGCTCGGTCAGGTGCTCCAGTTGCCGGGCACCGAAACCTGCTTCTTCCTTGAGCTCTCGGTCGGCCGCCGCCAGCACGTCTTCGCCCGGCTCGATCAGGCCCTTGGGCAACGACAGCTCGTACTCGTCGGTGCCGCCGCAGTACTCCTCCACCAGCACCGCGTGCTCGGCGTCGAGCATCGCCACGATCATCACCGCGCCATAACCGTTGCCGCGCCCGACCAGGCGCTCATAGGTGCGCTCGGCGCCGTTGGCAAAGCGCAATTGCACGGCTTCGACGCGAAACAGGCGACTGCTGGCGACGATCTCGCGAGAGAGGACGGTGGGTTTCTGGCGCATGGGGCGGCTCCTTGGCGTGAACGGGTTACTATACCGTGGCTTGCCCGGCCGCTGCCTAATGACTGTTCGAGAATTTCATATGCCCGTTTTAGCCTGGTCCACCATCGATACCGTCCTGCTGGACATGGACGGCACCCTGCTCGACCTGCACTTCGACAACCATTTCTGGCTCGAACAGCTACCCCAGCGCTACGCCGAACTGCACGGCATCAGCCGGGCCATGGCCGAGCTCGAGCTGCAGCCGCTGTTCGAGCAGCACGCCGGCTCGCTGAACTGGTACTGCCTGGACTTCTGGAGCCGCGAGCTGAACCTCCCGGTGCGCGAGCTGAAGCTTGAGACCGCCCACCTGATCGCCCTGCACCCGGATGCCGACACCTTTTTGCAGGCGATCAAACAGGCCGGCAAGCGGGTGATCCTGATCACCAACGCCCATCGCGATTCGCTGTCGCTGAAACTGGAGCGGGTGGAGCTGGCGCCTTACTTCGAGCGCCTGATCAGCTCCCATGACTACGGCTACCCCAAGGAGAACCCGCAGTTCTGGAGCGCCCTGCAGGCCGATATCGGCTTCAGCCCGCAACGCAGCCTGTTTATCGACGACACCTTGTCGATCCTGCGCAGCGCCCGCGACTTCGGCGTGGCGCACCTGCTTGCGGTGCGCCAGCCCGATAGCCGCAAAGGGCCGCGGGATACCGAAGAGTTCGCCGCGGTGGACGACTACCGGGCGTTGCTCGAAGGGTTGTGATTACTCGGGGATGCGCAGGGTCTGGCCCGGGTAGATCTTGTCCGGGTGGCTGAGCAGCGGCTTGTTGGCTTCAAAAATCTTGTTGTACTGGTTGGCATTGCCGTACACGGCCAGGGAAATGGCGCTCAGGGTGTCGCCTTTCTTGACCACGACGAAGCGGGCCGCCGCAACAACCGGGCCGGTAACGGTGATCTGGTCATCCACCGACTCCACACCTGCAATGTTGCCCAGGGCCAGGAGGATTTTTTCCTTCTCTTCCTGGGTCGCCACCTCGCCGGTGACGGTCACCTTGCTGCCCTCGACAGTTGTCTGAATGTTCGGATTGCCCAAGCCTACCTTGGAGACATGCTCCTTCAACTGCTCGCTGGCATTGGCATTACCCGGGGTCAACAGGTCGATAAGTTTCTCGCCTGCTTCTTTGACGAAACTGAAAATGCTCATACCGCTCTCCTTGGTGATGAATCTCGGAGCCTGGAGTCTAGGACAGGTTAGAATGCTTCGCCTGCTTTGCGCCGTGGAGCGACGATGGACATCAAACAACTCAAATTCCTCATCGCCCTGGATGAAACCCGCCACTTCGGCCAGGCCGCCGCCCGCTGCCACGTGACCCAGCCAACCCTGTCGATGCGCTTGCGCAACCTGGAGCAAGAGCTGGACCTGGCCCTGGTCAACCGTGGCCAGCGCTTCGAGGGTTTCACCGCCCAGGGCGAGCGGGTGCTGGCCTGGGCGCGCTCGGTGATCGCCGCCTACGATGGCCTGAACGCCGAAGCGGCCGCCTGCCGTGGCCACCTGGTCGGTACCCTGCGCCTGGGCGTGGTGCCGTTGTCGAGCTTCGACCCCTTGCCATTGTTACGGCGCATGCACCAGCAGCACCCGGAACTGCGCTTCGAACTCAGCGCCCTGAGCTCCGAGCAGATCCTCGAACAGCTGACCAGCAACCAGCTGGACCTGGGCGTGTCATACCTCGACCGGCTCGACCACGAACGCTTCCAGGCGCTGCCGCTGGGCGAGACGCGCATGGGGCTTTTATATGATCCAGATCATTTCCGCTTCGACGAGCAGCCCCTAAGCTGGCAACAGCTGACCGAACTGCCGCTGGGCTTGCTCACCGCCGGCATGCATTTTCGCCAGTCGATCGACCATAACTTCCACAGCCGCGGCCTGACCCCGCAGCTGTTGCTGCAGACCGATGCCGTCCATCAGTTGGCCCAGGCCGTCAGCGGCGGCCTGTGCTGCGCGATCATGCCGTTGGCGGCAGGGCTGGAAGCGCTCACCGAACGGCTGCGCCTGCAACCGATCGAACAGGCCTGCACCCTGGCACCATTGGGCCTGATCATGCGCCGCACGGCGCCGCGCTCGGCCCTGGCCGAGGTGTGCCTGGGCGAATATCAAGCGCTGCGCGGCGAGGCTTGATCGACGCCGTCTATCAAAGCATCAGCATTAGCGATTAGACGATACCCGAGCGCAAGCCTAGGCTTAAAGCTGAACAGCCGCCGGTACCTCTGCTGATGAGCACTAAACCCCCGGCCTGTGCGGCGTCCACCCCGCTTGTGACTGCGCCCGCGGCCAGCAACACCTACGACTACTGCCACCTTGACGACGACAGCCAGGCCCATACCGCACTGGCCGAGGAAGTCGCGCTGGCGATCGCCTATAACGGCATCAGCCAGGCCGTGATGCTGGTCAGCCCCACGGACCTTGAAGACTTTATCGTCGGCTTCAGCATCGGCAGCGGCATCATCGCTTCGGCCAACGAGATCTACGACGTCAAGTTCACCGGCAACGGTTCTGCCGTGCATGCCGAAGTCGAGATTGCCAACCGCGCCTTCTGGAACCTCAAGACCCAGCGCCGGCAACTGGCCGGCACCAGTGGCTGTGGCCTGTGCGGTGTAGAGGCGGTGGAGCAGGCGCTGCCCGACCTTGCCGTGCTGCCCGGTGCGCCGCTGCCACCCGAGCAATGGCTGGCCGGCCTGCGCCAGCGCATGGATGCCTTCCAGCCCCTGGGCCAGCACTGCGGCGCGGTGCATGCGGCACTGTTCATGAACAACCAGGGCGAGATCCTTCTGGGCCGCGAAGACATCGGCCGGCACAACGCCCTCGACAAGTTGATCGGTGCCCTGGTGCGCCAGCACATCAGCCTCGACGGCGGCCTGGCGATCGTCACCAGCCGCTGCAGCCTGGAGTTGATCCAGAAGGTGCTGCGCGCCGGCATCCAGACCCTGGTCAGCCTGTCCTCGCCTACCGGCCTGGCCCTGCAGTGGGCACGGCGGCACAACCTCAACCTTATTCATCTGCCCAAACACAGCGCACCACGGGTGTACAGCCCCGTGCGGGAGAACCGAACGTGAGCCTGCATCACCAAGCCGACCACAAGCCTGTGCCCCGCTACAAACCCTACCACGGCGCCGCTGGCGGCTGGGGCGCGCTGCGCAGCGTGGCCCAGGCCTGGATCGGCAGCGACAATGCCCTGAAGAACATCCGCGCGCTGCTCAAGACCAACCAGAACGGCGGCTTCGACTGCCCTGGCTGCGCCTGGGGCGACTCGCCGGAAAGCGGCATGGTCAAGTTCTGCGAAAACGGCGCCAAGGCAGTGAACTGGGAAGCGACCAAGCGCCGCGTCGATGCCGCGTTCTTCGCCCGCCACAGCGTCACTTCGCTGCTGGCCCAGAGCGACTACTGGCTCGAATACCAGGGCCGGCTGACCGAACCGATGGTCTACGACGCCAGCACCGACCGCTACCAACCAATCGACTGGGATGGCGCCTTCGCCCTGATCGCCGAACACCTGCAACAGCTCGAAAGCCCGGACCAGGCCGAGTTCTATACCTCTGGCCGGGCCAGCAACGAGGCGGCCTACCTGTACCAACTGTTTGTGCGCGCCTACGGCACCAACAACTTCCCCGACTGCTCGAACATGTGCCACGAGGCCAGCGGCGTGGCCCTGGGGCAGAGTGTCGGGGTCGGTAAAGGCACGGTGACTTTCGACGATTTCGAACATGCCGACGCGATCTTCGTGTGGGGCCAGAACCCCGGCACCAACCACCCGCGCATGCTCGAACCGCTGCGCGAAGCGGTCAAGCGCGGCGCCCAGGTGGTCTGCGTCAACCCGCTGAAAGAACGCGGCCTGGAACGCTTCCAGCATCCGCAGCACCCGCTGGAAATGCTCACCAACGGCGACCGCCCGACCAACACCGCCTACTTCCGCCCAGCCCTGGGCGGCGACATGGCGGTGCTGCGCGGCATGGCCAAGTTCCTATTGCAGTGGGAGCGTGAAGCCCAGGCCAGCGGTGCCCCGGCAATCTTCGATCACGACTTTCTCAACCAGCACACCCAGGACGTACTGGGCTACCTGGCCGCGGTCGACGCCACCTCCTGGGAGCAGATCACCGCGCAGTCGGGCCTGACCCTGGCCGAGATCGAGCAAGCCGCGCGCATGTACTGCAAGGCCAAGAAGGTCATCATGTGCTGGGCCATGGGCATCACCCAGCATCGCCATTCGGTGGCGACCATCCAGGAAATCGCCAACCTGATGCTGCTGCGCGGTAACCTCGGCGTTCCCGGTGCCGGCCTGTGCCCGGTGCGTGGCCACAGCAACGTGCAAGGCGACCGCACCATGGGCATCAACGAACGGCCGCCGGTGGCCCTGCTCGATTCCCTGGAGCGCCGCTTCGGCTTCAAGGTACCGCGCCACAATGGCCACAACACCGTCGAGGCGATCCGCGCCATGGCCGACGGCCAGGCCAAGGTATTCATCGCCCTGGGCGGCAACTTCGCCCAGGCCACCCCGGACACCGAACGCACCGCCCAGGCCCTGCGCAACTGCGCGCTGACCGTGCAGATCAGCACCAAGCTCAACCGCAGCCACCTGCTGCATGGCAAGCAGGCGCTGATTCTGCCGTGCCTGGGCCGGACCGATATCGACCTGCAGGGCCAAGGCCCGCAGGCAGTAACGGTGGAAGACTCGTTCAGCATGGTCCACGCCTCCAACGGCCAGTTGCAGCCACTGTCGCGGCAAATGCGCTCAGAGCCTGCAGTGATCGCCGGGATTGCCAACGCCACCCTCGGTGCCAAGCCTGTGGACTGGAACTGGCTGATCGCCGATTACGGGCGCATCCGCGACCTGATTGACCAGACCATCCCCGGCTTTGACAACTTCAACCAGCGCCTGCAAAACCCGGGCGGCTTCTACCTGGGTAACAGCGCCGGCCAGCGGCAATGGAAGACCGCCAGCGGCCGGGCCAACTTCAAGGCCAACGCCCTGCCGGACGACCTGCTGCACGAGCGTGTGCGCGCCAGCGGCCAGGTGCCGGACCTGATCATGCAATCGATGCGCTCGCACGATCAGTACAACACCACCATCTATGGCCTGGATGACCGCTACCGTGGGGTCAAGGGCCAGCGCAACGTGCTGTTCGCCAATGAAGCCGACATCGTCCGCCTGGGCTTCCACCCCGGGGACAAGGCCGATATCGTCTCGTTGTGGAGCGATGGTCGCGAGCGGCGGGTCAAGGGCTTCACCCTGCTGGCCTTCGATATTCCGGCCGGCCAGGCGGCGGCCTACTATCCGGAGGTCAACCCGCTGGTGCCGCTGGAGAGCGTGGGCGATGGCAGCCACACGCCGACCTCCAAGTTCGTCGCGATCCAGTTGCAACCTGCCAGCGACAACGCCCGGATCCTCTGACAGAATCGGCGGCAAACAGGCACAAAAAAGGCCCTGACATCACTGTCAGGGCCGCGTTCCAAGTAAGCTCAGACACGCGAAAAACGATAAAGTTTCACAGTGAAAACAGTAACTTAGAAAATTGTGTACAACTCGTGTTACTCGTCGGATTTCGTTTGCCAGCCCCCCTCCCCAGCCTCAGGATCGCCTCGTCATCCCTATGAGGCTTTCTTGATGAAGTACTCCTCGATTCTGTTGTTGTCTCTTGGCCTGCTCAGCGGCGTTGCCTCGGCAGGTGGCACCACCGAAGCCGGTATTGGCGGCGCATTGGGTGGGGTACTGGGCTCGGTGGTCGGTCAGTCGATCGGCGGCAGCACCGGCGGTGCAATCGGTGCGGGCCTGGGTGGCGCAGCCGGCAGTGCGGTCGGTGCCGACAAGCGCCAGCGCGGTGAAGCCGCAATCGGTGGTGCCCTGGGCGCAGCCGGCGGCAACGTGGTCGGCCGCAGCATGGGCGGCACCACCGGTAGCTATATCGGTGCGGCCGCAGGCGGTGGTGCCGGCGGCGCGCTGGGTAACTACATGGGCAACAAGGCCGATGAAGACGAGCGCGATGACCGTCGCTACCGTCGCGGCTACGACGACCGTCGTTACTACGACCGTGGCCACCACTACGGCCACCGCAAGCACAAAAAGCACTGGCGTCACCGCTGAAGCCTGTCGGGCTTAAGCCAAACTCCTAGTCCCTGCCCCCATGGGCAGGGATCGCTGCATCACCCCGCGCGTTACCGATCAAGCCCTGCAGGCCGATCTTCCGGCCAGTCCCGGCAGGCCCTGAATTCCCTTCTGCTTGCCAGCCACCTGTGACCTAGGGGCAACCCCGATTCTGGCGGTTATAGCCAGTAGCTATCATCGGCCGTTCCCAATCAGCCAATGGACGCAGGGAATGCGCAGCTATCACGCAAAGACGGCCCGATTGCCCTGTGCACGAGGGGTGTGAGATGCCTGCCGGCAGCCGCCCTCCGTTACTGAGCGAAGCCCAGTTCCTGCGCTTTCGCACCCTGGTCAGCCAGCGCACCGGCGTGTTCCTCGCCGCCGACCGCCGCGCCGCCGTGGCAGCGCGCCTGGGAAAGCGCCTGCGGCACCTGCAACTGGCCTCCTTCGAACAGTACCTGCATCTGGTCGAACAGCCTGATCAGCAGCAGGAACAACAGCGGGTGCTCGACCTGCTGGTTGCCCGCGACAGCTACTTCTTCCGCGAACATCGCCATTTCGAATTCCTCGCCCAGTGGCTGCGCGACATGCCCCGCCCGTTAAGGCTCTGGAGCGCTGCCTGCGCCTCTGGCGAAGAAGCCTACAGCCTGGCCATGGTCGCCAGCGAACACGCCGTGAACGACGACTGGAGCGTGCTGGCCAGCGACGTCAGCCGCAACCTGCTCGAGCAGGCAGGCGAAGGCATCTATGACGTCGCCCAGGCCCGTTACTTTCCCGAAGGCTGGCTGCAACGCTACTGCTTGTGCGGCGTCGGCGAAATGGCCGGGCGCATGCGCATGGTGGCGTCCCTGCGCGAGCGCCTGCGGTTTCGCCCGATCAACCTGATCCAGTCGCTGCCCACCGACCTGGGCCTGTTCGATGTGATTTTTCTGCGCAATTTGCTGACCTATTTCAGTCAGGATGAGAAGCAGCGCGTGGTTCATCGCCTGCTGGCCTGCCTGCGCCCGGGTGGCCTGCTGCTGATCGGGCATAGCGAGAGCATCCACGGCCTCGACCTGCCCTTGCGGCCGATCCTGCCCTCGGTGTTCGAACGCCTATGATGGCCGGCGCTGTCGGGACCTGCGGCAGGCCCCCGATACTGATCGCGCCACCGCGCGGCAGCGCTCATCCGGACCGAGCAAACCTGCCGCCCCTCTTCTTTTGCGAAACAGGCTCGAACCCATGCTTTGCCGAATACTACTTGCCGATGACTCGCCGCTCTTTCGAGCGGGCCTGCGAGCGCTGCTCGAACAAAAAAAACAATACGCCGTAGTCGGTGACGCAGGCGACGGCATGACCGCTGTCGCCCTGGCCGAGAAGCTCAAGCCCGACATCATCCTGCTGGACATGACCGCCGACACCCTCGACAGCGAGCAGATCCTGCGTGAGCTGTTTTTGCGCGTGCCCTCAAGCCATGTATTGATGCTCTCGTCGCGCTCGGAGCTGGACTTCGTCATGCGTTGCCTGCAGCTGGGTGCTCACGGGTTTCTGCTCAAGAGCGCCACCGTACTGGAGCTGGAGCAAGCCCTGCAGGCGCTGAAAAACGGCGGCCAGTACCTGTCGTCAGCGGTGCTGCCGATGGTCATTGGCCAGGCGGTGAAGCACAGCCGCAAGCGTCCCAACGGCAGCACCACGATGCAGTTGACTGCGCGCCAGCTGGAAATCCTGCGCTTGATTGCCCGCGGCGAGTCGACCCGCTCGATTGCCGACGGCCTCGGCCTGAGCGTGAAGACTATCGAGGCGCACCGCTCGCAGATCATGCATCGCCTGCAGATTCACGATGTACCCGGCCTGGTGCTGTTTGCCGTACGCGAAGGCATCATCCGCCTCAACGATTGAGCGGTCTCAGCCTTGCAAGCGCTCCAGTGCCGCCTGCAGCGTGGCCGGCAACTGCGCCGGCCGCCCTGACTCGCGCTCGACGAACACCTGCACCACCTTGCCGGCCGCGCAAGGCTGCCCGTCCTCGACCCGGAACAACGCCAACTGGTACTCCACCGAACTGCCCGCCAGGCGTGCCACCCGCAGGCCGACTTCAAGGGTGTCGGGGAAGGCCGGCAAGGCGAAAAAATCCGCCGCCGAACTGACCACGAACCCGGCCACCTCGCCTTCCTGCAAATCCAGCCCGGCCTGTTGCAGCAGGTAGGCCTGGATCGCAGTGTCGAAGTAGGCGTAAACCGTGGCACCGGCGATATGACCATTGAGGTCGCTGTCCTGCCAGCGGCTGAGGATCGGGTGCAGATGGCGGAAGGCTTGGCGTTGTGGGAGTTCGGACATGAGGGACCTGAGACACTTGTGGAAGAGTGCGAAGCTTCCCACAAACACTTCAGAAGCCCTATAGTTGCAATCAACTATAGATTGCATAGCATGGATCGACCTTATGAAGCAGAGACATTCACCCATGCCAACTCATAACATGGACCATGCCGAACTCAGCAAGATGGTCGAGATTGGCTGCATCAACACCACGCATGTAGTCGCGCAAGCGGGGGGCTGGGCTGTTCAAGTCTCCGCCAGGGACCAGGAGCACATACTCACTGCACAACGCAGTGGCAATGTCCGGTTGTTCAAAAAACTCGAGACGCTGGTGAGCTATCTCCAGGCGCTAGGCATTGACTACTTCAAGGTCGACACTTCCAGCTACGACCCCGAGACACTCCAGACCTATCAAAGACCTGATCGTGCCCAGGCCCTTAAAACAGCACATGAAGCGGCGGCCTACGAAACCTGGTTCAGCGCACAAGTCGAAGCCAGCCTGCAGGACACTACTCCGTCAATCGAGGATGATGAAGCTCGCCGCTTGTTCGCCGAGCGCCGCGCAGCGCTGAAAGCTCGTTCGCATTGATGAGACTGGTGTGGCGAGCCATGGCACTGAGCGACCGCGAACTGATCATGGACCACATTGCAGCCGACAACCCGGAAGCGGCAATCGCGCTGGACGAGGCTTTTGAAAGCAAAGCCCGGAAAGCGCAATACTCACCGACGATGTACAAAGCGGGAAGATTTCCCGGTACGCATGAAATCGTGGTTCGTCCCAACTACTTAATGATCTATCGCGTGGTGGAAGACTGCGTCGAGATCATCCGGGTGCTGCATGCCAGGCAACAATGGCCATGATTGAACAGCCGGAAAACAAAAAGCCGCCCCTGAGGGCGGCTTCTTGTTTACGCAGGCTTCAGCTTACAGCTGTGGGCCAGCAGCCTTGATGGCGTCGGACACTTCGAACTTCTTGAAGTTTTCGATGAACAAGCCAGCCAGGGCTTTTGCAGCTTCATCGTAAGCAGCCTGGTCAGCCCAGGTGTTGCGTGGGTTGAGCAGGTTGGTTTCAACGCCCGGTACGGCCAGTGGCACGTCGAGGTTGATGGTGTCCAGGTGCTCGGTTTCGCTGCCGATCAGGGCGCCGCTCTGGATCGCTGCGATCACCGCGCGGGTGGTCGGGATGTTGAAGCGCTTGCCCACACCGTAGCCACCGCCGGTCCAGCCGGTGTTGACCAGGTAGACCTTGGAGCCGAAACCGCGGATACGCTTGATCAGCAGCTCTGCGTATTCGCCAGCCGGACGCGGGAAGAACGGCGCGCCGAAGCAGGTGGAGAAGGTCGACTTGATGCCGCTGCCCGAGCCCATTTCGGTCGAGCCCACCAGAGCGGTGTAGCCGGACAGGAAGTGGTAGGCCGCTTGTTCTTCGTTGAGGATCGACACTGGCGGCAGCACGCCGGTCAGGTCGCAGGTCAGGAAGATGACCGCGTTAGGCTCGCCACCGAGGTTCTTCTCGGAACGCTTGGCAACGTGCTCCAGCGGGTAGGCGGCGCGGCTGTTCTGGGTCAGGCTGACATCGGTGTAGTCGGCGTGCTTGGCATCGTCGATGACGACGTTTTCCAGTACTGCGCCGTGCTTGATGGCTTTCCAGATGACCGGCTCGTTCTTCTCGGACAAGTCGATGCACTTGGCGTAGCAGCCACCTTCGATGTTGAAGACAACGCCTTCGCCCCAACCGTGCTCGTCGTCGCCGATCAGGTAGCGGCTTTCGTCAGCCGACAGGGTGGTCTTGCCGGTACCCGACAGACCGAAGAACAGGGTCACGTCGCCCTCTTCGCCGATGTTGGCGGCGCAGTGCATTGGCAGCACGTCGGCAGCCGGCAGCAGGAAGTTCTGTACCGAGAACATGGCCTTTTTCATTTCACCGGCGTAACGCATGCCGGCGATCAGGACTTTCTTCTGGGCGAAGTTGAGGATCACGCAACCATCGGAGTTGGTGCCGTCACGCTCAGGCACGCACTCGAAGTTGGCAACGTTGAGCACTTGCCACTGATCACGGCCAGCAGGGTTGTACTGTTCAGGATTGATGAACAGGCAACGACCGAACAGGTTCTGCCAGGCAGTCTGGGTGGTCATCTTCACTGGCAGGTAGTGATCGGCAGCCGCGCCTACGTGAACGTAGGAAACGAAGTGATCCTGGGCGTTGTTGAACGCCTCGACGCGGTCCCACAGGGCATCGAACTTGTCGGCCGGGAACTTGCGGTTGATCGGGCCCCAGGCGATGGCGTCCTGAGTGGACGGCTCTTCGACGATGAAACGATCCACCGGCGAACGACCGGTACGGTGACCGGTTTTCACGACCAGCGCGCCAGTATCGGCCAGCTCGCCTTCACCGCGGTTCAGCGCTTCTTTTACCAGCTCATCGACGCTCAGGTCGGTGTAGACGGTGTTGTTGGCTTGCGTCATGAGATTCCCCATCCGGCCTGCGGCCGAGTGCTCCAAACGTTTTGTAGTAGAGCTTTGAAAACTACTACAGCGAAAAAAGTGGCCGGATTATGCCAGAAACGCCCAAAAAAAGTAGGGCCCTCCTGTCAGAACGGCGTGTTTCCGGCGTTAGACAGGAGATTTACCTGTGGTGAAACGTTTTAGTGACGAGTATCTGACGGTGTGTCTACACCGCCACCGGCGAACAATTGCTCGATATCGGCGGCATCAAATTGGTAGCGCTGATTGCAGAACTGGCAATCGACTTCGATCTGGCCGCCATGCTCGTTGATCAGCTCCAGCGCGTCATGCTTGCCCAGGCTCACCAGGGCATTGCCGGAGCGCTCACGGGAGCAGCTGCAGCGAAAATGCAGCGGCTGGATATCGAACAGGCGCACGGCATCCTCGTGATACAGGCGATGCAGAACGGTCTCGTTGTCCAGGCCTAGTAATTCCTCAGCCTTCAGGGTATTGGCCAGCGCCTTGACGTGGTTCCAGCTTTCCTCGCGTTCCTCGATGTCCTTCTGGCGGTCGGCCGGCAGCTGCTGCACCAGCAGACCACGGGCACGAATGCCGTCGGCGGCCAGGGTGATGCAGGTGTTGACCTGCTGGGACATGACGAAATAGTTGGTGAAGCATTCCGACAGATCCTTGCCGTCCAGTTCCACCGTGCCCTGGTAGCGCTGGCCGTTGACCGGAATGATGGTCAGCACCAGGTGGCCGCCAGGCATCAGGTCGGCGAGGGTTGCATCATCCTTGATCTGCTCGGCCGCATAACGGGCCAGGCCACGAATTTCGTGCTCGCTGGTGCACTCGATAGCCAGCAGGGGCACCGGCCCGCTCGACTGCGCCTGGAGGATCAGCAGGCCATCGAACTTCAGCGTACCGACCAGCAGCGCGGCTGCCGCCATCAGCTCGCCAAGCAGCTGTGCCACAGGCTGCGGGTAAGGGTGCTTGGCCAGCACTTCGGCGTAGCTGCGCTCCAGCCCGACCATTTCACCGCGAACGTCGCGGTCGTCGAAAAGGAAGCGTTGTGTGTAGTCGGTATCTGGCAAATCGGACATGGGCTTTGGCTTTCTGAATGATGACAAAATAATTTCAAGGGCCTATAAAGCCCAGTCTAGAGCACCAGAATGGTGCACTCGTGGTTCGCAGCAAAGAGGTAGTTTATGGACAATTCTTCACTGTTCCAAGCAAGGTGGGCTTGGGGTCCCTTGATTCTCTGCACGGTTTTGCCCGTTGCTCTACTGTGTTTCTGGTTGTGGCCTGTTGGCCAGATCATCTGCCTGACTTTCGACGAATGGCTGTTTCACCTGCTCAACCGGCCACTGGCCGACAATAGCGTCTGGCGTTACATCTGGACCGTCGGCAGCCTGCGCCCGTTCGATATTGTCGTCGGCCTGATCCTCCTCAGCCTGCTGATCCGTGGCGACTGGGTATTCAAGGCCAGCCAGGTGCGCCAGGCCTTCTTCGGCTTCTTCGCTACCCTGGTCCTGCTGCTGGTGATCCGCGCGCTGTTCTCGAAATGGATGAACGCCATGGGCTGGCAGCACAACAGCCCGTCGATGGTGTTCAGCGATGCCATTCACCTCAGCGATTTCTACCCGCAACTTGAAGCACGCTGGGAACTCAAGGACCGCTCCAGCCAGAGCTTCCCTGGCGATCACGCCTCGGTGCTGCTGATCTGGGCGATGTTCATGAGCCTGTTCAGCCGCAAGCTGCTACAGCAATTGCTTGTCTGGGCTCTGGCGCTGCTGTTCATGTTGCCGCGCCTGGTGGCCGGCGCGCACTGGGGCCAGGACGACTACATCGGTGGCGTACTGATGGCGGTACTGGCCTTGGGCTGGAGCTGCTATACCCCGTTTGCCGCCAAGGCCAGCGCTGCCCTGCTGCGCCTGAGCGCACCGCTGTTTGAGCTCATGGCGCGGCTGCCACTGCTCGGGCGCCTGAATGTGGTCAACCCGCGCGCTTAACCGGCGCTGTCATGCAACTGATGCAGCTGGCGCCGCTGTTTCTTGGTGGGCCGGCCATCAGTGCTGACCCCCAGGGCACCGGCCTTGCGCATCGCTACCGCCTGTTCACGACGGGCGATGCTCTGCGCAGTTTCCTCGTATAGCGCCTGAGCTTCAGGCGCGCCGCGACGCACTACCGACAGCGCCTTGACCACCACCGTACGCTCGTCAAAGCCGGTACGCAGGACGAACTCATCGCCCAACCGCGGCTCCTTGCCCGGCTTGCAGCGCTCGCCCCGGCAATGCACCTTGCCGCTTTCGATGGCCGCCTTGGCCAGCGCCCGGGTCTTGTAGAAGCGCGCCGCCCATAGCCATTTATCCAGACGGACCTTGTCATCCTCTTCCGGCTTTTGTGCCATGACATTTCCCCACTTATTTTCGTAAAGGGAACTGTACTACCGTATCTGGCGGATGCAAAAAACACGCGGCGTGCTTACAGTTCACCGACCTGTCGTTCATGCCCGCCCTGGTGCCTGACGACTTACTACGCTGGTTGAGCATTTTGAAGACATTTGACCATTTGACCGTGATCGGCCTGCGCGAGTGGGTGGCCCTGCCGGACCTCGGCCTGGCCGGCCTGCGGGCCAAGATCGACACCGGCGCCAGCACCTCGAGCCTGCACGCCACCGAAGTCGAACCCTTCGAGCGCGATGGCGAGCAGTGGGTGCGTTTCAACGCCCATCTGGGTTCGGTGGTACAACTGCGTCACCGGCGCTGCGAGGCGCCGCTGGTGACGATGAAAACCATCAAGAGCTCCAACGGCCAGGCCCAGACCCGCTACGTGATCCGCACGCCCCTGGCGCTGGGTGACCGGGTGTGGGAGGTGGAATTCACCCTGGCCTGCCGCAAGGCCATGCGCTATCGCCTGTTGCTCGGCTCCAAAGCCCTGATCCATGGCCAGTTGGTGGTCAACCCGGGGCTCAAGTACGTTCAGGACAAGCCGGCATTCCCGGCCACTATCACTCCCTCCACAGGTGTTGCATGAAGATCGCCGTGCTGTCGCGAAACCCGCGTCTGTATTCCACTCGTCGCCTGGTCGAAGCCGGTACCGAACGAGGCCATGAGGTGGTTGTGATCGACACCCTGCGCGCCTATATGAACATTGCCAGCCATAAACCGCAGATCCACTACCGCGGCAAGCCACTGGAAAACTTCGACGCGGTGATCCCACGAATCGGCGCTTCGGTGACCTTCTACGGCTGCGCGGTGCTGCGCCAGTTCGAAATGATGGGGGTGTTCCCGCTCAACGAGTCGGTGGCCATCGCCCGCTCGCGGGACAAGCTGCGCTCGCTGCAGCTGTTGTCGCGCCGGGGTATCGGCCTGCCGGTCACCGGTTTTGCCCACTCGCCGGACGACATCCCCGACCTGATCCAGATGGTCAATGGCGCGCCGCTGGTGATCAAGGTGCTCGAAGGCACCCAGGGCATCGGCGTGGTGTTGTGCGAAACCACCAAGGCAGCCGAGTCGGTGATCGAAGCCTTCATGGGCCTGAAGCAGAACATCATGGTCCAGGAATACATCAAGGAAGCCGGTGGCGCCGACATCCGCTGTTTCGTGGTCGGCGACAAGGTCATCGCCTCGATGAAGCGCCAGGCCAAGCCCGGTGAGTTTCGCTCCAACCTGCACCGCGGCGGCAGCGCCAGCCTGATCAAGATCACCCCGGAAGAGCGCATGACTGCTATCCGCGCCGCCAAGGTCATGGGCCTGAGCGTGGCCGGTGTGGATATCCTGCGCTCCAATCACGGCCCGCTGGTGATGGAGGTGAACTCCTCGCCTGGCCTGGAAGGCATCGAAGTCACCACCGGCAAGAACGTTGCCGGGATGATCATCGAACACCTGGAGAAGAATGGCGGGCCGAACCTGACCCGCACCAAGGGCAAAGGCTAAACAGCGTCGCGCGGCAGCATCAGCCCCAGCGGCAGCCGCACCCGCGCCTCCAGGCCGCCGCCTGAACGGTTGCGCAACTGCACGTTGCCACCGTGCTGGGCGGCGATCCGCTTGACGATCGCCAGGCCCAGCCCGGTGCCCTTGCCGCTGCGGGCACGGTCGCCGCGGATGAACGGGTTGAAGATGCCCTCCAGCTCGCCCGGGTCGATCCCGGCGCCGCGGTCGAGCACGCTCAATACCACGTAGGGCGCGCCATTCTCGCCAGACACATAGGCCGCCACTTCAACGCCCTTGCCGGCGTGGTACAGGGCGTTGCCGATCAGGTTGTTGAGCAAGCGCTTGAGCGACACCCGGCGCAGCGGGAACGGCGGGATCGGCTCCAGGCACAGGCGCACCTGTTCCTCCGGCTGGTTGAACGGCGCCACCACCTCACGCACCAGTTCACTGAAATCGACCTCTTCGACCGGCTCATCGCGACCATCGCGGATGAACGCCAAAAACTGGTCGAGAATCGCGTCCATGTCTTCGATATCGCGGACCATGTCGTCGGTCAGGTCGCTTTCGTTGGCCAGCAACGACAACGACAGGCGCAGGCGCGTCAGCGGTGTGCGCAGGTCATGGGAGACCCCGGCGAGCATCAGTTCACGTTCGCGCCCGGCCTGCTCGACATCCTCGGCCATCTGGTTGAAGGCACGGTACACCTCGGTCATTTCACTCGGCGTATCGCTGATCGGCAAGCGCACGCTGCGCCCCTGGCCCAATTGCCGGGCGGCGAACACCAGACGCTTGAGCGGCTGGTTGAGCTGGCGCACGAAAATCCAGGCCGAGGCGGTCGACAACAGGCCGATGGCCAGGAACCAGCCAAGCACGCTCCAGATCTTCTGCCCACGCAGCGGATGCGGATACAGCGGCACCTTCAGCCAGCCATCGCCCAGGCTCGGCGCCCGTACCCACAAGGCCGGCGGCGCATGTACACGCAGGCGCACCTCGGTGTCGGCGCCAAGTTCGGCCTGCATCTGGCGCTGGTAGATTTCGCTGTACGGCCAGTGCTGCTCACCCTCGGGCACCCCGGAGCCAACCACCCGAATCAGCCCCGCCGCCTCGGCGATCTTGTCGCGATCGGACTCATCGGCAGCCCAGTAGGCGCGCAGGGTCAGAGCCACACCATGGCTGTATTGGCGGTCGACCAGCACGTCCTCGTTCATCAGCAGGTACACCAGGGTCAGGGCCTTGGAGAACAGCACGACGATCAGCACCAGCCAGAGGGTGCGGGCGAAGAAGCTTTGCGGGAACCACAGGGGCGTTTTCATCGACAACGGCTACACACTATGCGGGAACGAGCGGGGCTCGCAGGCTTTGCAAAGCGCTGCACAGGCAAAAACAGGGCAATCCCGAAGGCCTGCCCTGCTGGCGGTGAGCTACTCCTGCAAACGAAACATCACTTGCTGGCATTACCATCCGGCACAAACACATAACCAACGCCCCAGACGGTCTGGATGTAACGCGGCTTGGACGGGTCGGGTTCGATCATCCGGCGCAGGCGCGAGATCTGCACGTCGATGGAGCGCTCGAGGGCGTCCCACTCGCGGCCACGGGCCAGGTTCATCAGCTTGTCGCGGGTCAGCGGCTCGCGAGCGTGCATCACCAGCGCCTTGAGCACGGCGAACTCACCGGTGGTGAGCATGTGCACTTCTTCGCCGCGCTTGAGTTCGCGGGTGGCCAGCGACAGCGCGTAGTCGCCGAAGGTGACGGTTTCGTCCTCGCTGCCCGGTGCACCCGGTACTGCCGGGGCCTGGCGGCGCAGCACGGCCTTGACCCGGGCCATCAGTTCGTCGGGGTTGAACGGCTTGGCCAGGTAGTCGTCGGCACCCAGCTCCAGGCCTTTGATGCGGCTCAGCTCGTCGCCCTTGGCGGTAAGCATGATGATCGGGATCTGGTTGTTGGCGGCGCGCAGGCGGCGACAGGCGGTCAGGCCGTCTTCGCCGGGCAGCATCAGGTCGAGCACCACCAGGTTGAAAACCTCGCGGGCCAGCAGGCGGTCCATCTGTTCGGTATTGGGTACTGCACGGGCGCGATAACCCTTGCTGGTGAAGAACCGTTCCAGCAGGCTGCTCAGGCCCGGGTCATCGTCGACGATGAGAATTTTGTCGCCTTCGGCGGTTTGTGCAGTGCTGCTCATGGGTAGCTCCTCTAATCTCGGCACGCATTATGGCTTAGCCATCAATGGCCGTGCCGTGTGCATTGTTAGCAGATTTTTCCCCGGGTGCCAGTATTGCCGGGCCGACAACTGGCCTGCTGCTATCACCGCAAGCCGGACGCGCTGGGTATAATGCGCCGCTTTCAGCCAGCGCCGCATTGACCACAAGCGCTCTACAGCGCCCGCCCGCGGCCTTTGTATTCACAATTTGTCAGGTGGTTTTATGGACAGCATCAACAGCCGCATCGCCGAGGAACTCGGTGTCCGCCCACAACAGGTCGAAGCGGCCGTGGCTCTACTTGATGAAGGTTCGACCGTGCCTTTTATCGCCCGTTACCGGAAAGAAGTCACCGGTAGCCTGGATGACACCCAGCTGCGTCACCTTGAAGAGCGCCTGCGCTACTTGCGCGAGCTGGACGAACGGCGTGTCAGCATCCTTGCCAGCATCGAAGAGCAAGGCAAGCTGACCCCGGAACTGGCCCGTGAAATCAAATTGGCCGACACCAAGACCCGCCTCGAAGACCTGTACCTGCCGTACAAGCAAAAGCGCCGCACCAAGGGCCAGATCGCCCTGGAAGCCGGCCTCGGCGAGCTGGCCGACGGCCTGCTGAGCGACCCGCAACTGAGCCCTGAAACCGAAGCCGCGCGTTTCGTCGACGCCGAAAAAGGCGTGGCCGATGTCAAAGCCGCCCTCGAAGGCGCCAAGTACATCCTCATGGAGCGCTTTGCCGAAGACGCCAGCCTGCTCGACAAGCTGCGCAGCTTTCTCAAGCAGGAAGCGGTGCTCAGCGCCCGCCTGGTGGCTGGCAAGGAAGAGGAAGGGGCGAAGTTCCGTGACTACTTCGAGCACGACGAAGTGCTCAAGAGCGTACCGTCGCACCGCGCCCTGGCGATTTTCCGCGGCCGCAACGAAGGCGTGCTGTCCGCTTCGCTGAAAGTCGGCGAAGAACTGCCGGGCACCCTGCACCCGTGCGAAATGATGATCGCCGAGCGTTTCGGCCTGCAAAATCAGAACCGTCCTGCCGACAAATGGCTGGCCGAAGTGGTGCGCTGGACCTGGAAGGTCAAGCTCTACAGCCACCTTGAAACCGACCTGTTCGGCGAGCTGCGCGACAACGCCGAAGGCGAGGCGATCAACGTCTTCGCCCATAACCTGCACGACCTGCTGCTGGCCGCCCCGGCCGGCCCGCGCGCCACCCTGGGCCTGGACCCGGGCCTGCGCACCGGTTGCAAGGTCGCCGTGGTCGATGCCACCGGCAAGCTGCTGGACACCGCCACCGTCTACCCGCACGTACCAAAAAACCAGTGGGACCAGACCATCGCCGTGCTCGCCGCGCTGTGCGCCAAGCACTCGGTCGAGCTGATCGCCATCGGTAACGGCACCGCCAGCCGCGAAACCGACAAGCTCGCCGCCGAACTGATCAAAAAATATCCAGCGCTGAAAATGACCAAGGTCATGGTCTCCGAAGCCGGTGCTTCGGTGTACTCGGCCTCGGAGCTGGCGGCCAAGGAGTTCCCGGACCTCGACGTGTCGATCCGTGGCGCTGTGTCGATCGCCCGCCGCCTGCAAGACCCGCTGGCGGAACTGGTGAAGATCGAGCCGAAATCCATCGGTGTCGGCCAGTACCAGCACGATGTTTCGCAGTTGAAGCTGGCCCGTGGCCTGGATGCGGTGGTCGAGGACTGCGTGAACGCCGTCGGCGTCGACGTCAACACCGCGTCGGTGGCGCTACTGGCGCGCATCTCCGGCCTCAACAGCACCCTGGCACAGAACATCGTCGCCCACCGCGACGCCAACGGCGCCTTCAAGACCCGCGCCGCGCTGAAGAAAGTCAGCCGCCTGGGCGAAAAAACCTTCGAACAGGCCGCAGGCTTTCTGCGCGTCATGAACGGCGACAACCCGCTGGACGCCTCGGCGGTGCACCCGGAAGCCTACCCGCTGGTGCAACGCATTGCCGCCGAGACCGACCGTGACATCCGTTCGCTGATCGGCGACAGCGGCTTCCTCAAGCGCCTGGACCCGAAGAAGTTCACCGACGAAACCTTCGGCCTGCCGACGGTCACCGACATCCTCCAGGAACTGGACAAACCCGGCCGCGACCCACGCCCGGAGTTCAAGACCGCCGAGTTCCAGGAAGGCGTCGAAGACCTCAAGGACCTGCAACTGGGGATGATCCTCGAAGGCGTGGTGACCAACGTCACCAACTTCGGTGCCTTTGTCGACATCGGCGTGCACCAGGATGGCCTGGTGCATATCTCGGCGCTGTCGGAGAAGTTCATCAAGGATCCGCGTGAAGCGGTCAAGGCCGGCGACGTGGTCAAGGTCAAGGTCATGGAAGTCGACATCCCGCGCAAACGCGTCGGCCTGTCGATGCGCATGAGCGACACCCCGGGCGAGAAGATCGACGGCGCCCGTGGCAGCCGCCCGGGCTCGGCCCCGCGCCAACAGAGTGCCCCGGCCCGCGCCAAGGAAACCCCGGCACCGGCCAACAACGCCATGGCCTCGCTGTTCGCCAACGCCAAGCAGCTGAAGAAGAAGTGATGACGGTTCCCGACGACGTCGTCTTCAGCGCCTTCAGCCAGTTGCTCGGCTGCCGTCTGCAACGCCTGGAAAACGGCGTTGCCGAGGTGGCCATGGCCCTGGAGCCGCACCTGCGCAACCGCGGCGGCAAGCTGCATGGCGGGGCAATCTTCAGCCTGGTCGACACCACCATGGGCCTGGCCTGCTCCAGTTCCCATGGTTTCGACCAGCAGAGCGTGACCCTCGAATGCAAGATCAACTACCTGCGCGCGGTCAGCGAAGGTGACGTGCTGTGCATCGCCCGGGTGCTGCATGCCGGGCGGCGCACGCTGGTGGTCGACGCCGATGTACTCCAGGGCGACAAACTGGTGGCAAAAGCACAGGGGACTTTCGTCGTCCTCTAGCCGCAAATGGCCAAACTGCGGTACTTTCGGCAGAGCGCAGGCGCTGCCGAAAGCCGGCCAAAACCAGGCGACAACGCCAGTTCCTCTGTCCACCCTTGTAGACCGTCATCTCTACCCCCATATTGGGGCGACTGACGCGTGAAGGAATCCATCTTGAGCGAACTTCTCAACCGCCGCCTGAGCCTGCTCGGCCAAGGCGACAACCTCTCCCTGCTCAAGCAGTGCCTGCACGGCATCGAGCGTGAATGCCTGCGTGTGACCGAGGAAGGTCGTCTGGCCCAGACTCCGCACCCCGAAGCCCTGGGCGCGGCGTTGACCCACGAGCAGATCACCACGGACTACTCGGAGTCGCTGCTGGAGTTCATCACCCCAGCCCTGGCGGACCCGGCGCAGACCCTCGAAAGCCTGGAGAACATCCACCGCTTCGCTTACACCAAGCTTGGCAACGAGTTCCTCTGGAGCCCGTCGATGCCCTGCCCGCTGCCGGCCGAGGAAGACATTCCGATCGCCTGGTACGGCACCTCCAACATCGGTCAGCTCAAGTACGTCTACCGCAAGGGCCTGGCCCTGCGCTACGGCCGCACCATGCAGTGCATCGCCGGGATTCACTACAATTTCTCGCTGCCAGAAAAACTCTGGCCGCTGCTGCGCGAAGCGGAACACAGCACGGTGGATGATCGCGACTATCAGTCGTCGGCCTACATCGCCCTGATCCGCAACTTCCGTCGCTACAGCTGGCTGCTGATGTACCTGTTCGGCGCCTCGCCGGCCCTGGATGCCGGCTTCTTGCGTGGCCGCCCGCACCAGCTTGAGCAGTTCGACGCCGACACCCTGTACCTGCCCTACGCCACCAGCCTGCGTATGAGCGACCTGGGTTACCAGAGCAACGCCCAGGCCGGCCTGACGCCGTGCTACAACAACCTCGCCAGCTACACCGACAGCCTGCGCAAGGCGGTGGCCACGCCGTACGCGCCCTATGTCGAGATCGGTACGCACAAGGATGGCGAGTGGGTTCAGCTGAACACCAACATCCTGCAGATCGAAAACGAGTACTACTCCAACATTCGCCCCAAGCGCGTCACCTACAGCGGCGAGCGGCCGATCCAGGCGCTGATGGCCCGTGGCATCCAGTACGTCGAAGTGCGCTGCCTGGACATCAACCCGTTCCTGCCCACCGGTATCGACCTGCCGCAAGCGCGTTTCCTCGACGCCTTCCTGCTGTTCTGCGCCCTGGAAGACAGCCCGCTGCTGGGCAACCAGGAATGCGGTAACTGCACCGGCAACTTCCTCAGCGTGGTCAAGGAAGGTCGCCGCCCGGGCCTGCAACTGCAGCGTGACGGCCAGCCGGTCGAACTCAAGCAGTGGGCCGATGAATTGCTCGAACGCATCGCGCCACTGGCCGAACTGCTTGACCGCAGCCAGGGCGGCGACGAACACGCCAAGGCCCTGCAGGCGCAGAAAGCCAAGGTCAGCGACCCTGCCCTGACGCCATCGGCGCAGGTGCTGGCGAGCATGACCGAGCACAAGGAAAGCTTCAGCCGCTTCGCCTTGCGCCAAAGCCAGGTGCATGCCGAGTTCTTCCGCGCCCAAGCCCTTTCAGCCGAGCAGCAGCAAGGTTTCGAAAGCGCAGCGCGCCAGTCCCTGGAAGCCCAGGCCAAGCTTGAGCGTGAAGAGGACAAGGCTGATTTCGACCTGTTCGTCAGCGCTTACCAGGCGAGCATCCTGGCGATCAGCAACTGACATGACCCGCACCGTTACCCCGCGCAAACCCCGGGCCCGCAGCCAGGCGAGGATCGATTCGATCCTCGAGGCGGCGCGCACGCTGCTGGCCAGCGAAGGGGTGGCCAGCCTGTCGATTTACAGCGTGGCCGAGCGCGCGCAGATTCCGCCGTCGTCGGTGTATCACTTCTTCGCCAGTGTCCCGGCGTTGCTTGAAGCACTCACCGCCGACGTGCACGGCGCCTTTCGCGCCTGCCTTGAAGCACCGATTGATTCAGCGGCGCTGAACACCTGGCACGACCTGTCGCGCCTGGTCGAGCAGCGCATGCTGGTGATCTACAACGAAGACGCCGCGGCCCGGCAATTGATTCTCGCCCAGCATGGCCTGAGCGAAGTGACCCAGGCTGACCGCCAGCACGACATCGAGCTGGGCGACCTGATGCACAGGCTGTTTGCCGCGCATTTCCAGTTGCCGGTGTTACCGGAAGATGTCGATGTGTTTGCCCTGGCCATGGAGCTGGGAGACCGTGTGTATGCCCGTTCGGTGCAGTTGCATGGGCAGATTACGCCGCGCATGGCCGAGGAAGGGATGCGGGTGTTTGATGCGTATCTGGGCTTGTACCTACCGCCCTTTCTGCCTAAACGCTGACGGCCTCATCGCGGGTCAAGCCCGCTCCTACAGGGAGCGGGCTTGACCCGCGATTTTCAGAGCTTGGCGATCGACACTTCGGTCGACTTCACAAAGGCAATCACCTCGCTGCCAATAGTCAATTCCAGCTCACGCACCGAACGGGTGGTGATCACCGAGGTGACGATACCCGAGGCGGTCTGCACATCGATTTCCGACAATACCGGGCCTTCGAGGATTTCTTTGACGGTGCCTTTGAACTGGTTGCGTACGTTGATCGCTTTGATAGTCATCTGCTTGGTTCCTTACAGGTCAGAGAGCCCAACGCAATTGCGTCGGCAAAGGTGCGACAGGTTCCGGCTCGGGCGGTGTGCCCGGAATCGACAGAACCCGGTTGAGAACTTCGGTTTCCAGTGCAGCCAGGCGGTGTGAGCCGCGTACCCGCGGGCGTGGCAGGTCGACGATAAGGTCCAGGCCCACCTCGCCGTCTTCGATGAGAATCACCCGGTCGGCTACCGCCACCGCCTCGCTGACGTCGTGGGTAACCAGCAACACGGTGAAGCCGTGCTGGCGCCACAGCCGTTCGATCAACTGCTGCATCTCGATCCGGGTCAGGGCATCCAGTGCCCCCAGCGGCTCATCGAGCAGCAACAGGCGTGGCTGGTGAATCAGTGCCCGGGCCAGGGCCACGCGCTGCTTCTGGCCACCCGACAAGGCCGCCGGCCATTCATTGGCACGCTCGGCCAGGCCGACCGCTGCCAGCGCTTCCAGCGCCCGTGGCCGCCAGTTGCCCGAGAGGCCCAGGCCAACGTTGTCGATAACCTTCTTCCACGGTAGCAAGCGCGCTTCCTGGAACATCAGGCGGGTGTCTTCCTGGGCTTCGCGCAGCGGCGCGGAACCTGCCAGCAACTCGCCGCCACTGGGTTGGTCGAGGCCGGCGAGCAAGCGCAGCAAGGTGCTCTTGCCGCAGCCACTGCGCCCGACAATGGCGACGAACTGCCCGGCCGGAATGTGCAGGTCGATATCGCGCAGTACCTGGCGCTGGCCGAAGGTCTTCTGCAGGTTCTGCGCCGCCAGCGGAATCCCGCGCAGCAGCCGTGGTGGTGGATCCTTGAGGATGGTCATGCGCCCTCTCCCCTGCTCGCTTGATAGGCCGGATGCCAGCGCAGCCAGACCCGCTCGAGGCCGCGTGCGGCCAGATCGGCAAGCTTGCCGAGCACGGCATAGAGAACGATCGCCAGGACCACCACATCGGTCTGCAGGAACTCGCGGGCGTTCATTGCCAGGTAGCCGATGCCGGCGTTAGCCGAAATGGTTTCGGCAACGATCAGGGTCAGCCACATAAAGCCCAGGGCAAAGCGCACGCCGACCAGGATCGACGGCAAGGCACCGGGCAGAATCACCTGGCGAAACAACTCGAAGCCGGACAAACCATAGCTGCGGGCCATTTCCACCAGCGCCGGGTCGACGTTGCGGATGCCGTGGTAGGTATTCAGGTAGATCGGGAACAAAGTGCCCAGGGCCACCAGAAAAATCTTTGCCGACTCGTCGATGCCGAACCACAGGATCACCAGCGGAATCAGCGCCAGGTGAGGTACGTTGCGGATCATCTGCACCGAACTGTCGAGCAGGCGTTCGCCCCATTTCGACAGGCCGGTGATAAAGCCCAGCGCCAGGCCGATGGCACCGCCAATCACAAAACCGACGGCGGCGCGCCAGCCACTGATTGCCAGATGGGTCCAGATCTCGCCGCTGCGTACCAGCTCGACGCCAGCGCTTAATACCGCGCTGGGCGCCGGCAAAATCCGCGTCGACAGCCAGCCGACGCTGACTGCCAGTTGCCAGACCGCCAACAACAGCAGCGGCAACGCCCAGGGCGCCAGGCGTTGCTGCCAGGGAGTGGATTTACGACTCATGGCCCGGCCCTCAGCGCTGCGCCGAGGATTTAGGCAGGATGTCGTTGGCGACCATCTCGCCGAACGGGCTCACGTAGCCACCGCTTTGCGGCAGTTGCGGGCGCTCCACGTCCAGGTGCGGGAACAGCAGCTCGGCGACCCGGTACGACTCTTCCAGGTGTGGATAACCGGAGAAGATGAAGGTATCGATGCCCAATGCTGCGTATTCCTTGACCCGCTCGGCCACGGTTGGGCCGTCGCCGACCAGCGCCGTGCCGGCACCGCCGCGCACCAGGCCGACACCGGCCCAGAGGTTGGGGCTGACTTCGAGGTTGTCGCGGTTGCCGCCATGCAGCGCGGCCATGCGTTGCTGGCCGACCGAATCGAAGCGTGCCAGCGAGGCCTGGGCGCGGGCGATGGTGTCGTCGTCCAGGTGCGAGATCAGCCGCTCGGCGGCCTGCCAGGCTTCGGCGTTGGTTTCACGCACGATCACGTGCAGGCGGATGCCGAAGCGCACCGTGCGGCCTTGCTTGGCGGCTTTGGCGCGCACTTGCTCGATCTTCTCGGCCACCGCCGCAGGCGGCTCGCCCCAGGTCAGGTACAGCTCGACCTGCTCGGCTGCCAGGTCCTGGGCCGCTTCTGAAGAGCCGCCAAAGTACAGCGGCGGACGCGGCTGCTGGATCGGCGGATAGAGCAGCTTGGCGCCTTTGACCTGGATGTGCTGGCCGTCGTAGTCGACGGTTTCGCCTTCCAGCACCCGACGCCAGATGCGGGTAAATTCCACCGAGGCCTGGTAGCGCTCTTCATGGCTGAGGAACAGGCCGTCACCGGACAGCTCTTCCGGATCGCCGCCGGTGACCAGGTTGAACAAGGCACGGCCACCGGAAAGACGATCCAGGGTTGCCGCCTGACGCGCCGCCACGGTCGGCGAGATGATCCCCGGGCGCAGCGCGACCAGGAACTTCAGGCGCTGGGTTACCGGGATCAGCGACGCGGCAACCAGCCAGGAGTCCTCGCAGGAACGCCCGGTCGGAATCAACACGCCACCAAAACCGAGGCGGTCGGCGGCCTGGGCAATCTGCTGCAGGTAGCCGTGATCGACGGCGCGCGCGCCCTCGGCGGTGCCAAGGTAATGGCCGTCGCCATGGGTGGGAAGAAACCAGAATACGTTGAGGCTCATTGGAGTTGTCTCCTAGGGGTGGCGCAGACCGGGGCGGCGCCCCGGCGCGGGCAAATCGTCAAGGGGCGCTGGCGACCTTGGCCGGTGGGGTCCAGATCACATCCTTGATGCTCAAGGGCTTGGGAATCAGCTTGAGCGTCTTGAAGGTGTCGGCGATCTTCTGCTGGGCAGCGATCACTTGCGGGGTCAGGAAGGCAGCGCCGTAGCCCTGGCGCTTGACCGAGGTCAGGGTGATGTCGGCCGGCAGGCCGAGCAGCGGCGCGACCTGGTCAGTGACTTCCTGCGGGTTGGCCTTGGACCACTCGCCCACCGCGCGCACTTCATCGACCAGCGCGCTGATCACTTCAGGGTGCTTTTGCGCATAAGGCTTGGTCGCCAGGTAGAACTGGTGGTTGTCGACGATGCCCTGGCCATCGCGCAGGGTGCGCGCCTGCAGCTGCTGCTCGGCCGCCGCCTGGTACGGGTCCCAGATCACCCAGGCATCGACGCTGCCGCGCTCGAAGGCGGCGCGGGCATCGGCGGGCGGCAGGAACACCGGCTGGATGTCGCTGTACTTGAGGCCGGCGTCTTCCAGGGCGCGGACCAGCAGGTAGTGAACGTTGGAGCCTTTGTTCAGCGCGACTTTCTTGCCCTTGAGTTCCTTCACCGACTGGATCGGCGAGCCCTTGGGCACCAGGATCGCTTCGCTGTGCGGCGCCGGCGGCTCGTAGGCGACATACAGCAGGTCGGCGCCAGCGGCCTGGGCGAACACCGGCGGGGTTTCGCCGGTGACGCCGAAGTCGATCGAGCCGACATTCAGGCCTTCGAGCAGTTGCGGGCCACCGGGGAATTCAGTCCATTGCACCTGCACGCCCTGGGCGGCAAGGCGTTTTTCCAGCGTGCCCTTGGCTTTGAGCAGCACCAGGGTGCCGTACTTCTGGTAACCGATACGCAGGCTTTCAGCCTGGGCTTGAGTAATGGCGCCGAAGGACACAGCCGCAGCAAACAGAGCGACCAGACCACGACGCAAAATGACAGTGCGCATAGCGCTCTCCTTTGCTGTTGGGGTTCAGGCTGCACCTGCTTGCCCGTTGGCGGGCGAGTAAGGTGGGAATTACAGGTAGCGGGTGGTAAGCCTCAGATGCTCCAGCGAGCACTGAGCAGACGTTCATTCAACACGCCCGGCGCGACCGGTTTGGGTCGACGCGCCAGAGCGCTGTGAAACAGTTCCAGCGATTCCAGCAGACGCTGCTCCAGCGCCGGCGCCAGTTGCGCAGCGGCACTGCCTTCGCCGTAGGCGATCTGGCTGTCGTCGGCGAAGATCCCTTGCAGGGTTTCCTGGGCCTTGAGTGCAGACAGTACCGGCTTGAGCGCGTAGTCCACGGCAAGCATATGGGCGATGCTGCCGCCGGTAGCGATCGGCAGCACCACCTTGTGGCTCAGGGCGCGCTCGGGCAGCAGGTCGAGCAGGGTTTTCAGCGCACCGGCAAACGAAGCCTTGTACACCGGAGTGGCAACCACCAAGCCATCGGCCTGCTCTACCAACTGCAGAAAATGCTGCACCCTGGGGCTGTCGAAGCGTGCATGCAACAGGTCTTCGGCGGGAAAGTCGCGCACCTGGAATGTCACCACTTCCACGCCCTGGCCCTGCAGCCACTGGCGGCTGCGCTCAAGCAGGACGCCGGAGCGCGAACGCAGACTGGGACTACCACCGAGAGAAACAACCAGCATTGGAGCGCATCCTTGATCGTGTTCTAGAGGGCCGCGAGTTGCAGTTCTCGCTGGAGTGGAGTGACCTTAACAGCTCGATACATATATCTATAAATCATATTTTTTCATTTGTTTATTCTTTACGGAACTATAGGAGCATCGCGGGGCAAGCCCGCTCCTACCGGCCTCCAGGGGAATAAAAAAGGGCCGTAAACGGCCCGAGTTCCCTGCTATGGCTAAAGATCAACGATTGGGTTGCGGGGTCAGGCGCAGGTATGGCTTGACCGCCCGGTAACCCTTGGGAAAGCGGCGCTTGATTTCGTCTTCATCCTTGAGCGATGGCACGATCACCACTTCGTCACCGTCCTGCCAGTTGGCCGGGGTGGCAACCTTGTGGTTGTCGGTCAGTTGCAGCGAATCGATTACCCGCAAGATCTCGTGAAAGTTGCGCCCGGTGCTGGCCGGATAGGTGATGGTCAGACGGATCTTCTTGTTCGGGTCGATGACGAACAGGGAACGCACCGTCAGGGTGTCGCTGGCATTGGGATGAATCAGGTCGTAGAGGTCGGAAACCTTGCGATCGGCATCAGCCAGGATCGGGAAGTTGACGACAGTGTTCTGGGTTTCGTTGATGTCTTCGATCCAGCGGTGGTGCGAATCGACCGGGTCCACCGACAGGGCAATGGCCTTGACTCCGCGCTCGGCGAACTGCTCCTTGAGCTTGGCGGTGAAACCCAGTTCGGTGGTGCACACCGGAGTAAAGTCGGCCGGGTGGGAGAACAGCACGCCCCAGCTTTCGCCCAGCCATTCGTGGAAGCGGATCTTGCCGGCGCTGGAATCCTGTTCGAAGTCGGGGGCGATATCGCCGAGTCTGAGGCTCATGGTGCGGCTCCTTGGCTGGGTTCGTTATGGCTTCACTGTGCCTGCTTCCTTGTAAGATTAAAAAGAATAAATATTGATTTATTTATAACTATCTAGCATATAAAGAAGCAGGTAAAAAAAAGCCTCGCACAGGGCGAGGCTTCTCGTTTCAACCGGACTTACATGAAGCTGTAAGTGTAGTTGAAGATCAGGCGGGTCTGATCCTGGTCGGCACTGGCTTCGTCCCCGGCACCGCGATACACACCATGGCGCAGGCTGGCGCCCAGGCCTTTGAGAGTACCTTCCTGAATGACGTAGTCGATGCGAGCATCGCGTTCCCATTCGTTGTAGCTACCGTTGCCGGATTTGTAGCGAATGTCGTCACCGCGCAGGTAGGCAACCGAAGCCTTCAGGCCCGGCACGCCCAGTCGCGCGAAGTCATAAGCGTACTGACCGAACGTGGTGTTCTCACCCGCTTTGGCGAACTGGTTGATCATACTGTCGGTGAACAGGTAGAAGCTGGCACCAGCGGCACCTTCGTTGCGGCCGTTGCCGTCAACTACGTTGCCCTGGTTCAGCCAGACGAAACCACCGTCATCGCTGATCTGCTGGTGACCGACCATGAGCGAGTGACCACCCAGGGTATAGGTGAACATTGCACTCCAGGTTTTGTTGTCAACTTCACCGGCATTCTTGGCGTAGCCGTTGTTGTTGTTGAACGCATAACCGGCTTCGCCGTTCTTGCCGTCGCTGCGGCTATCGAAGTAGCGCAGGTCGGTCTTGAACGACTGATCGTTGCCGATCGGGTAAACGTGAACCAGGCCCAGGAAGTGCTGCTTGTAGAAGTCTTCCAGGTTCGAGTAGTAGTATTGCAGGGTCAGGTCTTTGGTGACTTTCCAGTCGCCGCCAGCGAACTGGAACTTGTTGCTGTCCTGGGTGCCACCGGCAACGGACAGGCCGGTGCGGTTGCTCGAAGCACGACCCATGGCGTGGGTCAGCTGGCCGGCGTTCAGGACCAGGTTGTCGATTTCCTTCGACTGAATGGTGCCGCCTTCAAAGGTTTGAGGCAGCAGACGACCGTCGTTGGATACCAGGATCGGCAGGGCTGGAGCCAAAGCGCTACCGAAGTGTGCTTCAGTCTTGGAGAAACGGGCCTTGGCGTTGCCACCAATACGCGCCCACTGGCTGGAAGCCGAACCATCAGTGTCGCTTGGGAAGAAGCTGCTGTTGTCCGGGTGACGACCGCGGCCGCCATCCAGGTGGATGCCCCACAGTGCTTGAACGTCAACGCCGAAACCAACGGTGCCTTCGGTGAAACCGGACAGGTAGTCGAGCTTGAAGCCCTGACCTACTTCGCGGTTGTCACCACCACGGTTGTTGGCCGGGGTATGAACTTCGCGGTTATCGTTATTGAAGTACATGGTGCGGGAACTGAGCGACAGCTTGCTGTCTTCAACGAAACCGGCAGCACCCGCCTGCTGGGCCAGAACCCCAACGGCCACGGCAAGTGCCAAGGTGGACTTGTACATGTTTTGCTCCTCTACGTTCTAATTCTTGTGTGTCGCTTACGGCAGGATCTTTGTGTCCCGCTCGACGTCGATGGGCGATTAGCACCAAAGGGTGACCGTCAAGTCAATCGTAACTATTCATTTCACTACTTTGGTCTAATGCACCAGCGGTGGGGGTGAAGGATAATGACAATCCTATAAATCCAAAAAGACTTATTTCGTAATTTTTCAGATTATTACGGAATATCACCCAAGATTTTTCTTCGCTGCCGTTATCGGCACATAAGCTAATTCCTAAAGGATATTTCAAAGCGGTTTTTTAGATCGCTTAGCTTCGTCGATCCTTCCCCTTCGACAAAGTAGCCCTCATGGCCAGGCCATCATTGCGTTTCCTCTGCGCCCTGACCTTGACCAGCGTCACTTTTGTCGCCCAGGCCGATGGCGCCTATAGGCTGGAGCGGGCTTGCCCCGCGATGACTCCCCCCTTTCGCAAGCCTTAAATCAATTGGCTCCTAAGCTAATGCTAAAAAGTTATTTATTTTAACTTTCTTAGATCATCTAGTCTTATCCCACACCAACACAATCGCCCGCCTGACAAGGAGTTAACCATGACCCTGCATGCTCCCCTGCGCCTGTTCGCCGCCCTGACCCTGGCCGGCACCAGCTGGTTTGCCCAGGCGGCCGACCTGACGGTGGCCTACCAGACCACCGTCGACCCGGCGAAAGTCGCCCAGGTCGACGGCACCTACGAGAAAACCAGCAAGGCCGATATCGACTGGCGCAAATTCGACAGCGGCGCCGACGTGATCACCGCCGTGGCCTCCGGCGACGTGCAGATCGGCTACCTCGGCTCCAGCCCGCTGGCCGCCGCTGCGACCCGCAAACTGCCGGTGGAAACCTTCCTGATCGCCACCCAGATCGGCGCAGCCGAAGCCCTGGTCGCCCGCGACGGCGCCGGCATCAACTCGCCACAGGACCTGATCGGCAAGAAGATTGCCGTGCCGTTCGTCTCCACCGGTCACTACAGCCTGCTGGCCGCACTCAAGCAATGGAACATCGACCCGGCCAAGGTACAGATCCTCAACCTCGCGCCACCGGCAATCATCGCCGCCTGGAAGCGCGGCGACATCGACGCCACCTACGTCTGGGACCCGGCCCTGGGCGTGGCCAAGGAAAACGGCAAGGTGCTGATCACCTCCGCTGAGTTGGCCGAAAAAGGCGCGCCGACTTTCGATGCCTGGATCGTGCGCAAGGACTTCGCCGCCAAGCACCCGGAGATCGTCAAGGCCTTCGCCAAGGTCACCCTGGATGCCTACGCCGACTACCGCAAGGACCCGCAAGCGTGGCTGGCAAACCAGAGTAACGTCGACAAGCTGGTCAAGCTCTCCGGCGCCAAGGCGGCTGACATCCCTGGCCTGCTGCAAGGCAACGTGTTCCCGCTGGCCGCCGACCAGGTCGCAGCACTCGGTGCACCGACCACCCAGGCAATCACCGACACCGCCACCTTCCTCAAGGAGCAAGGCAAGGTCGAAGCGGTGCTGCCGGACTACGCGCCTTACGTCAGCGCCAAATTCATCGCCAACTGAGACTCGGAGCAGACCATGGCCCTGTTACAACTGGAGCGCATCAGCGCACAGTACCCCGGCGCGGCCGAGCCGGTGCTAGCCGATATCAACCTGAGCCTGGGCCCGCAGCAATTGCTGGTGGCCCTCGGCCCTTCGGGCAGCGGCAAGACCTCGTTGCTCAACCTGATTGCCGGTTTCGTGGCGCCCAGCAGTGGCCGTATCACCCTCGACGGCGAGCCGGTACAAGGTCCGGGCGCCGAGCGCGGCGTGGTGTTCCAGGATGATGCTCTACTGCCCTGGCAAGACGTGCTGGCCAACGTCGCCTTCGGCCTGGAACTGGCCGGCGTGCCACGCGCCAGCCGCGAGAAAAAGGCCCGCGAAATGCTCGCCCTGGTCGACCTGGCGGACTTCGGCAACCGGCGCATCTGGCAATTGTCCGGTGGCCAGAAGCAGCGCGTGGGCCTGGCCCGGGCGCTGGCGGCCGATCCGCGGGTACTGCTGATGGACGAGCCGTTCGGCGCGCTGGATGCCTTTACCCGTGAACAGATGCAGGAGTTGCTGTTGCAGGTCTGGCAGCGTACCGCCAAGCCGGTATTCCTGATTACCCACGACATTGAAGAGGCGGTGTTCCTCGCCACCGAACTGGTGTTGCTGGCGCCGAACCCCGGGCAGATCGTCGAACGCCTGCAACTGGATTTTGGCCAGCGCTACAGCGCTGGTGAGTCGGCCCGTTCGATCAAGTCCGACCCGCGCTTTATCGAAACCCGCGAGCACGTGCTGGCCCGGGTGTTCTCCCAACGCAGTGCCGCAACGCGGCAGGAGTCCGCATGAGCAGCCTGGATGTCCCGGTAGCGAGCAAACGCACCGCCAGCCACACTGCGCCGAGCAAACCCCGGCGCAGCCTGAGCACCCGCTGGATCAGCGGCCTGACCCTGGCCACGCTGTTGCTGCTGTGGTGGGCGGTGACCGCCGCCGAATGGATCGAGCCACTTTTTTTGCCCTCGCCGGAAGCGGTGCTGGGCAAGGCCTGGTTGCTGCTGACCCAGGGCTACATGGAGTCCACCCTGTGGCAGCACCTGGGCGCCAGCCTGCAACGTATCGGCCTGGCCCTTGGAGCGGCGATTGTCACGGCAATCCCGATCGGCATCGCCATCGGCCATAACCGTATAGCCCGCGGCATTCTCGACCCGCTGATCGAGTTCTACCGGCCGATTCCGCCCCTGGCCTACCTGCCACTGATCGTGATCTGGTGCGGTATCGGCGAGCTGTCGAAAGTGCTGCTGATTTACCTGGCGATCTTCGCCCCGATCGCCATTGCCACCGCCACTGGCGTGCGCACCGTCGACCCGACCAGGCTGCGCGCGGCGCAGTCGCTGGGCGCCACCCGTTGGCAGCTGATTCGCCACGTGATTTTGCCCAGCGCCCTGCCCGACATTCTTACCGGCGTACGCATTGGCCTGGGGGTTGGCTGGTCAACCCTGGTGGCCGCCGAGCTGATCGCCGCCACCAGCGGCCTGGGTTTCATGGTGCAGTCGGCGGCGCAGTTTTTGGTCACCGACGTGGTGGTGCTGGGCATCCTGGTGATCGCCTTGATTGCCTTTGCCCTGGAAATGGGCCTGCGCGCCCTGCAGCGCAAGCTGGTGCCCTGGCACGGCCAGAGCCATTGAAAACGAACAGAGAACAACCATGAGCCTGACCATTACCCCGCTGAGCCCGGCGCTCGGCGCCCAGATCAGCGGCATCGACCTCAGCCGCGAAATCAACAAAGAACAACGCGACGCCATCGAACAGGCGCTGCTCAAGCACCAGGTACTGTTCTTTCGCGACCAGCCGATCAACCCGCAGCAGCAGGCCGATTTCGCCGCGCGCTTTGGCGACCTGCATATCCACCCGATCTACCCCAATGTACCGGAAACCCCGCAGGTGCTGGTGCTCGACACCGCCGTCACCGACGTGCGCGACAACGCCATCTGGCACACCGATGTGACCTTCCTGCCAACCCCGGCACTGGGTGCGGTGCTCAGTGCCAAGCAACTGCCGGCCTACGGTGGCGATACCTTGTGGGCCAGTGGCATTGCTGCCTATGAGGCACTGTCGGCACCGCTGCAGCAGCTGTTGGCTGGCCTCACCGCCACCCATGATTTCACCAAGTCGTTCCCGCTGGAGCGTTTCGGCACCACCCCTGAGGACCTGGCGCGCTGGGAAACGGCACGGCGTAACAACCCGCCGCTGTCGCACCCGGTAATCCGTACCCACCCGGTGAGCAAGCGCAAGGCACTGTTCGTCAATGAGGGCTTCACCACCCGCATCAACGAACTGAGCGAGGCTGAAAGCGAGGCGATTCTCAAGCTGCTGTTCGCCCACGCGACCCGCCCGGAGTTCACCATTCGCTGGCGCTGGCAGGAAAACGACGTGGCGTTCTGGGATAACCGCGTGACCCAGCATTACGCGGTGGATGATTACCGGCCGGCGCGGCGGGTGATGCACCGGGCGACGATTCTCGGGGATGCGCCGTTTTAAGATCCATCGCGGTCTTGCCCGCTCCCAGCAGTCCACACTGTGGGAGCGGGCAAGACCGCGATGCTTTTAGCGCACCAGATGCAAGAACTGCATATGCCGTTCGTACTGATCCAGAATGTCGTTGATGATCTGCTCCTTGCTGTAGCCCACCAGGTCATAGTCCTGGCTGCCCTCGCTCAGGTGCACCTCGGCACGGTAGTAACGACGGTTCTTCAGCTCCTGGGTACCCAGGCCGCCCAAGGCAAATGACGGCGTGAAGTAACCGCGCATCTGCACCTGGTAAATGAACGGCTGCTCTTCGCCATGGCCGATCTTCAAGCTGACGTTGTCGTGGCTCGGGTCTTCCTGGGTGATGACGTGCAGGCCCTTCTCGCTAAACACCTCGGTCACCTCGGCAATCGCCGGGCGCACCACGTCGTCCATGAAGCGGTACACCTCGTCGCGTGACGGGAAGTGCACGGCCTGGCTCAGGCGCTGACGCCAGCCACCGCGGCCGCGCCGCGAATTGGCGAACGGCGCCAGCGAATGCAACTGGGCGATCTGTCGTTGCGACTCCAGATAAAACGCCTTGTGCAGGCCCCACATCATCAGCAACAAGATCACCGAGAACGGCAGCGAGGTGAGCACTACCGCCGATTTCAGCGAATCGATACTGCCGGCGAACAGCAAGCCGCTGGTCACCAGTGCGGTCATCGCGCCCCAGAACACCCGCAGCCAGTTCGGCCCGTCTTCATCGGCATTGCCGCCACGGGCGGAGAGGGTCGAGAGCACCACGGTGCCGGAGTCTGCCGAGGTGACGAAGAACACGAAGCTGATGAACACCGTGACGGCGATCACCGCCTTGCTCCACGGGTAGGTTTCCAGCAACAGGTAGAGGGTCATCGACGGGTTGTCGAGGGCAGACTGGCCCAGCGCGGTCATGCCGTGCTCGAGCACCTGGAACAACGCGCTGTTACCAAAGATCGACATCCACGCCAGAGTGAAGCCCAGCGGAATCAGCAACACGCCGAAGACGAACTCGCGGATGGTCCGGCCGCGGGAAATCCGCGCGATGAACAGGCCGACAAACGGCGCCCAGGCAATCCACCAGGCCCAGTAGAACACCGTCCAGCCGCCCAGCCACTCATTGGCCTGGTTGTAGGCGTAAACGTCAAAGCTCTTGCGCGGCAAGGCGCCAAGATAGTCACCGAGGTTCTGGATCAGGGTGTTGAACAGGTGCTGGGTAGGGCCGGCGAACAGCACGAACAGCAGCAGCGCGCAGGCCAGGAACATGTTGATGTCGGACATCACCCGCACGCCCTTCTCGACCCCGGCAACCGCCACCGCGACCGCCGCGCCCATCATCAGGGTGATGAGGATCACCTGCACCCACTGGGTGTGCGGCACGCCGAACAGGTAGTCCAGGCCGGAGTTCAGGTGCAGCACGCCAAAGCCCATGTCGGCGCCCAGGCCGAACACCGTGGCGATGATGCCGAAGCCGTCGACGGCGTAACCAATCGGACCGTTGATGCGCTTGCCGATCAACGGATACAGCGCCGAGCGCAGGGCCAGCGGCAGGTTATGGCGGTAGGCGAAATAGGCCAGGGCCATGCCGACAAAGGCGAACACCCCCCAGCCATGCAGGCCCCAGTGCAGGAACAGCAACTGCATGGCCTGGCGCCCGGCCTCGACCGTGCCGGCCTCGCCTTGCGGCGGCTGCAGCATGTGGGTCAGGGGTTCGGAGACGCAGAAGAAGAACAGGGTAATGCTGATGCCGGCGGCGAACAGCATGCCGGCCCAGGACAGGTAGCTGAACTCGGGCTCGTCGTGGTCGGCACCGAGCTTGATCTTGCCGTAGCCAGACAAGGCGGTGACCACCACGAAGACCAGGTACAGGGTCATCGCCAGCATGTAGTACCAGCCAACGGTGTTGGCCGCCCAGTTCTGCGCCGCCAGCAGCCACTCGCCAGCGGCTTGCGGGTTGCTGATGACCACCAGGCCGAATATCAGGATAAAGCTCGCCGCGAAGTAGAAAACCGGCGGGTTCATGCGGATCTTGCCGCTGGATTCGGAGCTGGGTGCACTCATTGGTTGTGCACCTCGCCGAGGGGGGAGAAGCTTGGATTGAACGGGTTCAGCAAAGGGTTTCCTCCTGTTGAACACCGGCAGCGGACCACCGTTTTAACTTGAACAAGCGTTCAAGTTAAACATGGATGGGGGTCGCGATGCGACCCGTTGCCGCAAGCCAAGCCTCGGATCGCCTACTTCTGGGTACCGTCATCATGCTGCAGATTGGCCTGGGTCAGGTTGCTGCCCGGCGCCACGCTGCGGGTCAGCCAGACGTTACCGCCGATGGTCGAACCCTTGCCAATGGTGATTCGTCCCAGAATAGTCGCGCCGGCATAAATCACCACGTCGTCCTCGACAATCGGGTGGCGCGGATGGCCCTTCTGCAACTGCCCGTCCTCGTCCGCAGGGAAGCGCTTGGCGCCCAGGGTCACGGCCTGGTAGATGCGTACCCGCTCGCCGATGATCGCCGTTTCGCCGATCACCACGCCGGTACCGTGGTCGATGAAGAAGCTCGGGCCGATCTGCGCCCCCGGGTGAATGTCGATGCCGGTGGCCGAATGCGCCAGCTCCGAGCTGATCCGCGCCAGCAATGGCAGGCCAGCGCGGTACAGATGGTGGGCCAGGCGGTGGTGAATCACCGCGAGGATGCCCGGGTAGCACAGCAGCACTTCATCGACGCTGCGCGCCGCCGGGTCGCCATGAAAAGCGGCCAGCACATCGGTATCGAGGATGCTGCGCAGGCTTGGCAGGGCGGCGGCAAAGTCCTGGATCAGGCGCAGCGCCGTGGCGTCGATCTCGGCCGTGGCCTGCTTGCCGTGGCGCGCCACATAGCGCAGCTCCAGGCGCGCCTGGGCGAGCAAGGCGGTCAGCGCGGCATCGAGGGTATGGCCAACATAGAAGTCTTCGCTCTCTTCACGCAGGTCGACCGGGCCCAGGCGCATGGGGAACAGGGCACCACACAACTGCTCGAGAATATGGCGCATGGCCTCGCGTGACGGCAGCTCGCGGCCGCCCTGCTCGCCGCTGCTGCGCCCGTTACTGCTGCGCCACTGGTCGCGGGCGGCACGCAGCTGGCCGACGATGGTCTGCAACTGCCAATGCCCTGTTTGCGCGTTGTCGCTCACGGTTACCTCTCCTGCTGCAGCGGCGGTCGGTGGATGGTGGTGCCGCCGAAGTGCCGATTACTTTACGGCAATTTCCTGCGACAGAAAAAATAACCCTTTATTCCAGAACGCAATAAAGGGGGCATAAGCCCGGGAGTTGCCCACCTGCCCCGGGCTGCCTATAGTCGAATTTTACCTAGCCGACGTGACCCCATGATCGACCGACAGCTTGCCCGCTTCAATCGTCTGGACCTGCTTGGCGCCCCTACCGCGCTGGAAAAACTGCATCGGCTGTCAGCCTGGGCCGGCCGCGACATCTACGTCAAACGCGACGACTGCACGCCGTTGGCGCTGGGCGGCAACAAACTGCGCAAGCTCGAATACCTGGCCGCCGATGCCCTGGCCAAGGGCGCCGACACCCTGGTCACCGCAGGCGCCATCCAGTCCAACCATGTGCGCCAGACCGCGGCGCTGGCCGCGCAACTGGGCCTGGCCTGCGTAGCCTTGCTGGAAAACCCGATCGGTACCGATTCACTCAACTACCAGCACAACGGCAACCGCCTGTTGCTGGAGCTATTCGACGCCAAGGTCGAGCTGGTCGATAACCTCGACAATGCCGACGAACAACTGCAAGCCCTGGCTGTGCGCCTGCACGCCAGTGGCCGTAAGCCCTACATCGTGCCGATTGGCGGCTCCAACGCCCTCGGTGCCCTGGGGTATGTACGCGCAGGCCTGGAGCTGGCCGAGCAGATCGAACATTGCGGCGAACAGTTCGCCGGGGTGCTGCTGGCCTCCGGCAGTGCCGGTACCCACAGCGGCCTGGCCATCGCCCTGGCAGAAAAACTGCCGAAGCTGCCGGTGATCGGCGTGACCGTGTCGCGCAGCGACGAAGACCAGCGCCCGAAAGTCCAGGGCCTGGCCGAGCGCACCGCCGAGCTGCTGGGCCTGCGCCTGCCGGCCACCTTCAAGATCGAATTGTGGGATGAGTACTTCGCCCCGCGCTATGGCGAACCGAACGCCGGTACCCTCGCCGCCATCCGCCTGCTGGCCAGCCAGGAAGGCTTGCTGCTTGACCCGGTATACACCGGCAAGGCCATGGCCGGGCTGCTTGATGGTATTGCCCGTCAGCGATTCGATGACGGCCCGCTGATTTTTCTGCATACCGGTGGGGCCCCGGCATTATTCGCCTACCCTGAGGTCTGGAACGGCTAACTAACTTATTTGAAAATAATATAAGAAAATGAATTTATATTATTTTTAAGACTAAAAGCGTCACCCTATAGTCAGCGCCACACTCACAACAACATTGGGGCTAACCATGAAGATTTCCGCTTTCGGTAAACAGGCAGTCGCCGCAGGCCTCGGCTTGCTGCTCGGCGCCAGCCTGCTCGGCCAGGCTGTCGCTGGTGAGCAACTGCAGCAGATCAAAGACAAGGGCGTGATCAACATCGGCCTTGAAGGCACTTATCCACCGTTCAGCTTCGTCGACGCCGACGGCAAGCTGGCCGGCTTCGAAGTGGAGCTTTCCGAAGCCCTGGCCAAGGAGCTGGGGGTCAAGGTCAAGCTGCAGCCAACCAAGTGGGATGGCATCCTCGCGGCACTGGAGTCCAAGCGCCTGGACGCGGTGGTGAACCAGGTGACCATCTCCGATGAGCGCAAGAAGAAGTATGACTTCTCCGCGCCCTACACCGTTTCCGGGATTCAGGCGCTGGTGCTGACGAAAAAGGCCGCCGAGCTGAACATCAAGTCCGCTGCCGACCTGGGCGGCAAGAAAGTCGGCGTGGGCCTGGGCACCAACTACGAACAGTGGGTCAAAGCCAACGTGCCGACCGCGGACGTGCGCACCTACGAAGACGATCCGACCAAGTTCCAGGACCTGCGCGTCGGCCGGATCGACGCCATCCTGATCGACCGTCTGGCGGCGCTGGAATACGCCAAGAAAGCCAAGGACACCACTGCCGCCGGTGACGCCTTCTCCCGCCAGGAAGCCGGTATTGCCCTGCGCAAAGGCGAGCCGGAACTGCTGGCAGCAGTGAACAAAGCTCTCGACAAGCTACGCGCCGACGGCACACTGAAAAAGCTTTCGGAAAAGTACTTCAACGCTGACGTCACCCAATAATGGAAGCAGCTTTGCAACTGGCGCTGGAGTCCGCGCCCTTTTTGCTCAAGGGCGCGTACTTTACGGTCATTCTCAGCCTCGGCGGGATGTTCTTTGGCCTGTTGCTGGGCTTTGGCCTGGCGCTGATGCGCCTGTCGTCGATCAAGCTGCTGAGCTGGACGGCGCGAGTCTACGTGTCGTTCTTTCGCGGCACGCCGCTGCTGGTGCAGCTGTTCATGATCTACTACGGCCTGCCACAACTGGGCATCGAGCTCGACCCGCTGCCCGCAGCGTTGATCGGCTTCTCGCTGAACATGGCCGCCTATGCCTGTGAAATTCTCCGTGCCGCGATCAGTTCCATCGACCGCGGCCAGTGGGAGGCTGCCGCCAGCATCGGCATGACCCGTGGCCAGGCCATGCGCCGGGCAATCCTGCCGCAAGCGGCGCGCACCGCCTTGCCGCCACTGGGCAACAGCTTTATTTCGCTGGTCAAGGACACCGCCCTGGCCGCCACCATCCAGGTGCCGGAGCTGTTCCGCCAGGCGCAGCTGATTACTGCGCGCACCTTCGAGATCTTCACCATGTACCTTGCCGCCGCACTGATCTACTGGGTGCTGGCCAGCGTTCTCGCGCACCTGCAGAACCGCCTGGAAGCGCGGGTCAACCGGCACGACCAGGAGTCCTGAGGCATGATCGAGGTACAACGACTGAGCAAGCAGTTCAACGGCCAGACCGTGCTCGATGACATCAGCCTCAAGGTCGAGGCCGGCGAGGTGATCGCCATCATCGGCCCCAGCGGCTCGGGCAAGACCACCTTCCTGCGTTGCCTGAACCTGCTGGAAACCCCCAGCAGCGGGCGCATCAAGGTCGGCAAGGTAGAAATCGACGCCAACCGCCCGCTGGGCCAGCAAAGCGGGCTGATCCGCCAGTTGCGCCAGGAAGTCGGCTTCGTGTTTCAGAACTTCAACCTGTTCCCCCATCGTACGGCGCTGGAGAACGTCATCGAAGGCCCGCTGGTGGTCAAGAAAACTCCGCACGAACAAGCCGTGGCCCTGGGCATGAAGCTGCTGGCCAAGGTCGGCCTGGCCGGCAAGGAAGCCGCCTACCCGCGCAAGCTCTCCGGCGGTCAGCAGCAGCGGGTAGCGATTGCCCGGGCCCTGGCGATGGAGCCGGAAGTGATCCTCTTCGACGAGCCGACCTCGGCGCTCGACCCCGAGCTGGTCGGCGAAGTGCTGGCGACCATTCGTGGCCTGGCTGAAGAAAAGCGCACCATGATCATCGTCACCCACGAGATGAGTTTTGCCCGCGACGTGGCCAACCGGGTGATCTTCTTCGACAAGGGCGTGATCGTTGAACAGGGCGAAGCCAAGGCGCTGTTCGCCCACCCCAAGGAAGACCGCACACGCCAGTTCCTGAGCAAGTTCCTCGGTACGCAGAACACCGGCTACTGAGTTTTCCCCGCCCTTTCCCCGCCCCTCTTCCAGCGCCTGCCCAGCTCCGGCAGGCGTTCGTCCAGCGACCGCCAAGTACTTCTATATTTATTCCTAAAAGTTAGTTTATTTAATTTTTATACGCTATTAGGGTATATGCACCGGACCACCGGACCAGCGCAATTTTGTCGTCGCAACCCGCGCCGACGTTTTCAATTCGTGAGGTAGGTATGGTCAGGAACACAATCACCCCAGTGCGTAACGCCAGGGCATTGAGTGCAGCCAAGGAGCGGTACTGATGTCCAATCTGGCAGAAACCACAGTCCACAGCGATCTGGACAGCGCCCCGCTGTTGCTGCCGGCCAAGGTGCTGAGCAACGACGAACAAGCCCTGCAGGCAGCCCACGAGCTGGCCGAAGCAGCACGCACCCAGGCGGCCAAGCGCGACCAGCAGCGCAAGCTGCCCTGGGCAGAAATCGAGCAGTTCACCCGCAGCGGCCTGGGCAGCATCAGCATCCCGCGCGCCTTTGGCGGCGCGCAGGTGTCGTTTGTCACCATCGCGGAAGTCTTTCGCATCATCAGCGCCGCCGACCCGGCGCTGGGGCAGATCCCGCAAAACCAGTTCGGCATCCTGCAACTGCTCAAAGGCACCGCCACGCAGCGGCAGAAAGAGCTGCTGTTCACCTCGGTGCTCGATGGCTGGCGCATCGGCAATGCCGGGCCGGAACGCGGCACCAAACACACCCTGGACCTCAAGGCACGGATCACCCGCGAGGGCGATCACTATGTGCTCAGCGGCCAGAAGTTCTATTCCACCGGCGCCCTGTTTGCCCATTGGGTCGCGGTCAAGGCGTTGAACGATGACGGCCGTCAGGTCATGGCCTTTGTCCGCCGCGGCACCCCGGGCCTGCGCATCGTCGATGACTGGTCGGGTTTCGGCCAGCGCACCACCGCCAGCGGCACCGTGCTGCTGGACAAGGTGCAGGTCGATGCGGAGCTGGTGATCGACACCTGGAAACAGAGCGAAGTAGCAAACATCCAGGGCGCGGCTTCGCAGCTGATCCAGGCGGCCATCGATGCCGGTATCGCCGAAGCGGCGATTGCCGACACCATCGCCTTCGTTCGCGACAAAGCCCGGCCATGGATCGACGCCAAGGTCGATCGTGCCAGCGATGATCTCTATGTAATCGCCGACGTCGGCCGCCTGCAGCTTGAGCTGCATGCCGCCCAGGCGCTGCTTTCCAAGGCTGCGCGGGTGCTCGACGAAGTCAGCGCCGCGCCGGTCGATGCCGCTGCGGCCGCTCGCGCTTCGATTGCCGTGGCCGAAGCCAAGGTGCTGACCACCGAGATTTCGCTGCTGGCCAGCGAGAAGCTCTTCGAGCTCTCCGGCAGCCGCGCCACCCTGGCCGAGTTCAACCTCGACCGGCACTGGCGCAATGCCCGCGTGCACACCCTGCACGATCCGGTGCGCTGGAAATACCACGCCGTCGGCGCCTATCACCTCAACGGTACCTTGCCTGCCCGGCACTCCTGGATTTGACCAGACCACTGGAGCCCTGTTTATGAGCCTTTTGCCACAACCGCACGCCAACGTCGCGGTCATCCACACTGACGCCCAGGCATTGCAAGTCGCCGAGGAAGTCGCCGTCCAGCTGCGCCGCGACAGCGCCCTGCGCGACCGCGAACGACGCCTGCCGCACCCTGAACTTGAACTGTTCTCGCGCTCCGGCCTGTGGGGCATCAGCGTACCCAAGGCCTTTGGTGGCGCTGGCGTATCGAACGTCACCCTGGCCAAGGTCATCGCCCGCATCGCCCAGGCGGACGCCTCGCTGGGGCAAATTCCGCAGAACCACTTCTATGCCCTCGAAGTGCTGCGGGTCAACGGCAGCGCGGCGCAACAGCAGCGCCTGTACGCCGAAGTACTGGCCGGCCAGCGCTTGGGCAATGCCCTGGCCGAGCTGGGCACCAAGACCGCCCACGACCGCACCACCGCCCTTAGCCGCGACGGCGATGCTTACCGCATCAACGGGCGCAAGTTCTACGCCACCGGTGCGCTCTATGCCCAGCGCATTCCCACCTCGGTTGTCGATGAGGACGGCATCCAGCGCCTGGCCTTCGTCCCGGCAGACAGTACCGGGCTGAAGGTCATCGACGACTGGAGCGGCTTCGGCCAGCGCACCACCGGCAGCGGTTCGGTGCTGTTCGATAACGTCCAGGTTGGCGCCGAAGACGTGCTGCCGTTCCAGAGCGCCTTCGAGCGCCCGACCACGGTCGGCCCGCTGGCGCAGATCCTCCACGCCGCCATCGACACCGGCATCGCCCGCGCCGCCTACGAAGATGCCCTGCACTTCGTGCGCACCCGCAGCCGGCCATGGGTCGACTCCGGGGTCGATAAGGCCAGCGAAGATCCACTGACGCTGAAATCCTTCGGCCACCTGGCGATCCGTTTGCACGCCACTGAAGCGCTGCTCGAACGCGCCGGCGAATACCTCGACCGCGCCCAGGCCGAGCCCAATGCCGCAACCGTCGCCGCCGCCTCCATCGCCGTGGCCGAAGCGCGGGCGATCAGCACCGAGATTTCCCTCGCCGCCGGCACCACTCTGTTCGAGCTGTCGGGCAGCCAGGCCACCCTGGCCGAGCATGGCCTCGACCGGCACTGGCGCAACGCCCGGGTGCACACCCTGCACGACCCGGTGCGCTGGAAGTACCACGCCATCGGCAACTACTACCTCAACGATGAAAACCCACCGTTGCGGGGCACCATCTGATGGCCAAGAAAAAGATCCTGCTCAACGCCTTCAACATGAACTGCGTTGGCCATATCAACCACGGCCTGTGGACCCACCCGCGGGACAACTCGAGCCAGTACAAAACCCTCGAATACTGGACCGAGCTTGCCCAGTTGCTCGAGCGCGGGCTGTTCGACGGGCTGTTCATCGCCGATATCGTCGGTGTCTACGACGTCTACCAGCAGTCGGTCGATGTACCGCTCAAAGAGTCGATCCAGCTACCGGTCAACGACCCGCTGCTGCTGGTCTCGGCCATGGCCGCGGTCACCCGCAACCTGGGTTTCGGCCTGACCGCCAACCTCACCTACGAGCCGCCGTACCTGTTTGCCCGACGCCTTTCCACCCTCGACCACCTGAGCCGTGGCCGGGTCGGCTGGAACATCGTCACCGGCTACCTCGACAGCGCTGCCAAGGCCATGGGCCTGGACCAGCAACCCGAGCACGACCGCCGCTATGACCAGGCCGACGAGTACCTGCAGGTGCTGTACAAGCTCTGGGAAGGCAGCTGGGAAGACGGCGCGGTGCTCAATGATCAGCAGCAGCGGATCTACGCCCAGCCGGACAAGGTGCACAAGGTCAAGCATCAAGGCGAGTTCTACCGGGTCGAGGGCTATCACCTCTGCGAGCCGTCGCCGCAGCGTACGCCGGTGCTGTTCCAGGCTGGCAGCTCCGAGCGTGGCCTGGGCTTTGCCGGCAACCATGCCGAATGCGTGTTCATCAGCGGCCAGAACAAGGCCGCCACCCGCGCCCAGGTTGACAAGGTCCGCGCTGCCGCCGTCGCAGCCGGGCGCGACCCGCAAGCCATCAAGGTGTTCATGGGCCTGACGGTGATCGTCGCCCGCACCGAAGAACAGGCCAGGGCCAAGCACGCCGAGTACCTGCGCTATGCCAGCCCCGAGGCCGGTGTTGCGCACTTTGCCAGTTCCACCGCTATCGATTTTTCCGAGTACGAACTGGACGAGCCGATCCAGTACGTGAAAAGCAATGCCATCCAGTCTGCCACCAGGAACCTGCAGAACAACGACTGGACCCGGCGCAAGCTGCTCGAACAGCACGCTCTGGGCGGGCGCTACATCACCCTGATCGGCTCGCCGACCCAGGTCGCCGACGCGCTGGAAAGCTGGATCGCCGAAACCGGCCTCGACGGTTTCAACCTGGCGCGCACGGTCACCCCGGAAAGCTATGTCGACTTCATCGACCTGGTCATCCCCGAGTTGCAACGCCGCGGCTCGTACAAGACCGCCTACGAACAGGGCAGCCTGCGCGAAAAACTCTTCGCCAGCGACCAGCCTCACCTGCCGGCAGACCATCCTGGCGCCAGCTATCGCCACACCACCACGACCCCGACGGGAGCGCTACAGCATGCTTAAGACCTTTATTGCCCGCCCGGTCGCAGCCCTGGCCTTGAGCCTCGGCCTGCTCGGCGCCGCCCAGGCCGCCGATGCCCTGAAAGTCGGCACCACCGCAGCCTTCTCGATCCCGCTTGAAGCCGCCGTCAGCGAGGCCAAGAAACAGGGCCTGGACGTCGAACTGATCGAGTTCAGCGACTGGATCGCGCCGAATGTCAGCCTGGCGGCCGGCGACATCGACGTGAACTACTTCCAGCACATCCCGTTCCTGGAAAACGCCAAGGCTGCTGCCGGTTTCGACCTGGTGCCCTTCGCCCCGGGGATCATCAACAACGTCGGCCTGTATTCGAAAAAGTACAAGAGCTTCGCCGAGCTGCCCGAGGGCGCCAGCGTGGCCATCGCCAACGACCCGATCAACAGCGGCCGCGGTTTGCAGTTGCTGGCCAAGGCCGGCCTGATCACCCTCAAAGCCGGCGTCGGCTACAAGGCCACCGAAGAAGACATTGTCGCCAATCCGAAGAAGCTGAAGATCCTCCAGGTTGAAGCAGTACAACTGGTGCGTGCCTACGACGACGCCGACCTGGTCCAGGGCTACCCGGCCTACATCCGCCTGGCCAAGACCTTCGACGCCACTTCGGCGCTGCTGTTCGACGGCCTCGACCACAAGGAATACGTGATCCAGTTCGTCATCCGCCCGCAGAGCAAGGACGACCCGCGCCTGGCCAGGTTCATCGACATCTACCAGCACTCGCCGGTGGTGCGTGCTGCCCTCGACCAGGCCCACGGCAAGCTCTACCAAGCCGGCTGGGAGAGCTGAAATGAGCGCCATCAGCGCCCGCGTGGCGCAGGAGCAGCAGGCCACTTTCGCGCCCCTGCAACAGGCCCGGCAACGGGCCTTGCACCCGGAGCTGGGCAACGCCCATGTACGCTTCATTGGCCTCGGCAAGACGTACCCTGGCCAACAGGCCCCGGCGCTGGACGGCATCGACCTGAACATCCAGCACGGTGAGATCTTCGGCATCATCGGCCGCAGCGGCGCCGGCAAGTCGTCGCTGATCCGCACCATCAACCGCCTGGAGCAACCCAGCCAGGGCCGGGTGCTGATCGACCAGGTAGACATCGGCGAGTACGACGAAGACCGCCTGGTGCGCCTGCGCCGGCGCATCGGCATGATCTTCCAGCACTTCAACCTGATGTCGGCCAAGACCGTCTGGCAGAACGTCGAGCTACCGCTCAAGGTCGCCGGCGTGCCCAAGGCCGAGCGCCAGCGCAAGGTTGCCCAATTGCTGGAACTGGTCGGCCTGCAGGAGAAGCATCACGTCTACCCGGCGCAGTTGTCCGGCGGGCAGAAGCAGCGCGTCGGCATTGCCCGGGCGCTGGTGCATGACCCCGAGATCCTGCTGTGTGACGAGGCTACGTCGGCACTCGACCCGGAAACCACCGAGTCGATCCTCGGCCTGCTGCGCGATATCAACCAGCGCCTGGGTTTGACCATCGTGTTGATCACCCACGAGATGGCGGTGATCCGCGATATCTGCCACCGGGTGGTGGTGCTCGAGCGTGGGCGCATCGTTGAACAAGGCGCTGTCTGGCAGGTGTTCGGCGATCCGCAGCATGAGGTCAGCAAGACCCTGCTCGCGCCCTTGCAGCCTGCTCTGCCAGCTGCGTTGCAGGCTCGCTTGCAGCCGCAACCGGCGGGGCCTGAGGCAGCACTGGTGTTGAGCTTGCGGGTGAGTGGCAAAGACAAGCAGGCGCCGGAATTGTCTTCATTATTCGCCTTGCTCGGCGGTCGGATCAGCTTGCTGCAAGGCGGCATCGAACCGATCCAGGGCCGCGCGTTGGGGCAACTTGTTGTGTCGGTGGCCAACTCGCCGCACCGCCACGAGCAAGTGATTGAGCGCGCCCGGCAATGGGCGGCACAAGTGGAGGTATTGGGTTATGTGGTTTGATCGCTTTCTCCAGGGCGTGCTCGACACCCTGCTGATGGTCGGCGTCTCATCGCTGATCGCCCTGCTCGCCGGCGTGCCGCTGGCGGTGATCCTGGTCACCAGTGGCAAGGGCGGGATCTTTGAAGCGCCTGCCCTGAACCGGGTGCTCGGCGCCTTCGTCAACCTGTTCCGCTCGATTCCGTTCCTGATCCTGATGGTGGCCTTGATTCCCTTCACCCGCTTGATCGTCGGCACCACCTACGGCGTCTGGGCGGCAGTGGTACCGCTGACCATTGCCGCCACACCGTTCTTTGCGCGCATTGCCGAAGTCAGCCTGCGCGAGGTCGACCACGGCCTGATCGAAGCGGCCCAGGCCATGGGCTGCCGGCGCTGGCATATCGTCTGGCATGTACTGCTGCCCGAAGCCCTGCCGGGCATCGTTGGCGGCTTTACCATCACCCTGGTGACCATGATCAACTCCTCGGCCATGGCCGGCGCCATCGGTGCCGGAGGCCTGGGCGACATTGCCTACCGCTATGGCTACCAGCGCTTCGACAGCCAGATCATGCTGACGGTGATCGTCATGCTGGTGGTGCTGGTGGCGTTGATTCAGCTGGGCGGGGACCGGTTGGCGAAGGGCTTGAACAAGCGCTGAATTTATCACGGGTCAAGTCGAGACGTCGTACCACCCCGACATCTATGGCACAGGGAAACATTCTGTTTTCAAGACCTCCATGCTCCCCCAGCGAGTCCAGCTACCTTGAAGTTTCAAACTCAAGGAAGTCGACATGGACCGTCCACACTCCAAGCTCCTGCGACGGGGGCGAATTTCCGAACCCGGCAGGTTGTATCTACTGACGAGCATCACTGAAAACCGGGCCCCCATACTCAGAGAGTTTGGCTTGGCCCGGCTCGTCGTTGCCCAATTCAAACTAGCTGAGCAAGAAGGCGCTGCGCGATCACTGGCCTGGGTAGTAATGCCTGATCACTTTCATTGGCTCATCGAGTTGCAGTCCTGCACATTGAAAACACTAATGCGCAGGCTCAAGTCACGCAGTGGCTGCGCCATTTGCAAGGCGTGCAAACTCAAAAGCAGACTCTGGCAGCCTGGGTTTCATGATCGTGCATTGCGCTATGAAGAAGATGTCCAGGCAGTAGCTCGTTACATTGTTGCCAACCCTATTCGTGCAGGGCTGGTGCAGCGAATTGGTGACTATCCTCATTGGGATGCGGTCTGGATCTAAAAGCATCGCGGGTCAAGCCCGCTCCCACAGAATACACCGTTGCAACTGTGGGAGCGGGCTGGACCCGCGATGGCGTAATCACTGGCGCTGCGGCTCGCGGATCTTGTACCAGGCCACGTACAGCGCCGGCAAAAACAGCAGGGTCAGCAAGGTGGCGACGATGATCCCGCCGATCATGGCGTAGGCCATCGGCCCCCAGAACACTTCGCGGGCGATCGGGATCATGCCCAGGCTCGCCGCTGCCGCAGTCAGCAAAATCGGCCGGCGCCTGTGGTTGGTCGCTTCCAGCACCGCATCCCAGGGCGAGTAGCCCTGGGCTTCGTACTCGTCGATCTGGGTCACCAGGATCACCGAGTTGCGGATGATGATGCCGATCAGCGCAAGAATCCCCAGGATCGCCACAAAGCCCATCGGCGTGCCGGTCGGCACCAGCGCCAGGACCACGCCGATCAAGCCCAGCGGCGCCACGCTGGCGACCAGGAACAGCTTCTGCACGCTGTGCAGCTGGATCATCAGGAAGGTGCCCATCATGAACAGCATCAGCGGCACCACCTTGGCGATCGGGCCCTGGGCCTTGCCGCTTTCTTCTACGGTACCGCCGGTGGCCACGGCGTAACCCACCGGCAGTTTGCTGGCGAATTTGTCGATCTGCGGCTTGAGCTCGGCCACCAGGTCGGTCGGCTGGATTTCGCCGCGCACCGAGGCCTTGATGGTGATGGTCGGTTTGCGGTCGCGACGCCATACCAGCGGCTGTTCCAGCTCATAGCGCACGGTGGCGAAGGCCAGCAGCGGGATCGAGGTGCCGTTGGGGGTGACGATCTGCAGGTTTTGCAGGGTCTGCGGCGTGCCGCGCTCGCTGTCTACGGCGCGCGCGATGACGTCGATCAGGTAGATGTTGTCGTTGACCTCGGTCACCGGCGCGCCGCTGACGATGCTGTTCATCACATTGGCCACGTCTTCGGACGACAACCCGAGCTGGCGCGCCTTGTCTTGGGCGATCTCGACCCGCAGCACCTTGCCCGGCTCGTTCCAGTCGTAAATCATCTCGCCGATGTGCTCGTTCTGGTCGAGCAGCGAGGCCAGGGCAATGGCGTGCTTGCGCACTTCATCGATGTCCTTGCCGCTGACCCGGTACTGGATCGGCCGGCCGACCGGCGGGCCCATTTCCAGTGACTGGACGTTGCTGCCAATGCCGACGAAGTCTTCACGCAGACGCTTTTGCAGGCGCGCCATCAATGCCTCGCGCGACTCCAGGCCTTTGCTGACAATCACCAGCTGGGCGTAGTACGGGTTCTGCAGTTGCTGGTCCAGCGGCAGGTAGAAACGGATCGCGCCCTGGCCGATGTAAGTGCTCCAGCGCACGATATCCGGGTCGCCCTTGAGCGTCGCTTCCAGGCGATCCACCGCCTTGCGGGTTTCCTCGATCGAGGCGTTTTGCGGCAGGTTGAGGTCGACGAGAATTTCCGGGCGGTCCGAGGACGGGAAGAACTGGTTCTGCACGAATCGCATGCAGAACACCGCCAGCACGAACAGCAACACAGTGCCGATGATGGTCAGCCAGCGATGACGCATGCACCACAGCAGGCTGTTGCCAAAGGCCTTGCCGATACGCCCCGGCTCTTCGCTGTGCGGTTTGACCTTGGTGCTGAGGATATGCACGCCGAGTACCGGGGCAAATACTACGGCCACCACCCAGGACACCAGCAAGGCGGCCGCGATCACCGCGAACAGGGTGTAGGTGTACTCCCCTGCCGAGCTGGCATTGAGGCCGATCGGCACGAAGCCCGCGACCGTCACCAGGGTACCGGTAAGCATCGGAAAGGCGGTCGAGGTGTAGGCGAAGGTGGCTGCCTGCTCCTTGCTCTCGCCCATTTCCAGGCGCGTGACCATGACCTCGACGGTGATCATCGCATCGTCCACCAACAGGCCCAGGGCAATGATCAGCGCGCCCAGGGAGATCCGCTGCATGGTGATGCCGCTGTATTCCATGAAGATGAAGACCATGGCCAGCACCAGCGGAATCGAACAGGCCACCACCAGACCGGCGCGTACCCCGAGGCTGATGAAGCTGACCACCAGGACGATCACCACCGCCTCGAACAGGGCGCTGGTAAAGCCGCCCACGGCCTCCTCTACTACCACCGCCTGGTCAGACACCGTATGCACGCCAACACCAACCGGCAACTCGGAGACCACGCGGTCCATCATCTTGTGCAGGTCGGCACCGAACACCTGGATGTTGCCGCCGGCCTTCATGCCGATGGCAAGACCAATGGCGGTCTGGCCGTTGTAGCGAAACATCGGCGCGGGTGGGTCGACAAAGCCTCGCTGGATCTCGGCGATATCCGCCAGGCGGAAAAAACGGTCGTTTATCCGCAGGTTGACCGCTTCCAGGTCTTTTTCCGAAGCGAACTGCCCGGTGGTGCGTACCGAAATGCGCTCGGGACCGGCTTCGATAACCCCCGCCGGGGTGACTGCGTTCTGGCTCTGCAGGGCCTGCAATACCTGGCGCTGGTCGATGCCGAACGACGCCAGCTTGCGGGTCGAGAAGTTCAGGTAGAGCACCTCGTCCTGGGTGCCGATCATTTCCACCTTGCCCAGGTTGGGCACTTCACGGATCTCGGCGCGCACCTGTTCGACGTAGTCGCGCAGCTGGCGCATGCTCAGGCCATCGGCGGTAAAGGCGTAGATCGAGCCGAACACGTCACCGAACTCATCGTTGAAACCCGGGCCCTGAATGCCTTGTGGAAACTCGCCGCGAATATCCTGGATCTTCTTGCGCACCTGATACCAGATCTGCGGGATGTCCGCCGCCTTGGTGGTGTCGCGCAGGTTGACGTAAACGGTCGACTCGCCAGGGCGGGTGTAGCTTTTCACATAGTCGAGGGAGTCCAGCTCTTCGAGCTTCTTTTCGATGCGGTCGGTGACCTGGTACAGGGTTTCATCCTGGGTCGCACCCGGCCAGCGGGTCTGAATGACCATGGTCTTGATGGTGAACGAAGGGTCTTCCTCACGCCCCAGGTTCATGTAGGAAAACACGCCCATCAGCAAGCCGACGAACATCAGGTACCAGACAAAGGATTGGTGCTTCAGCGCCCACTCCGACAGGTTGAAGCTTCCATTCATTGCGGGTCTTCCTCGTCGACGATGACCTTCTGGCCCGGTTTGAGACTGTTTACACCGGCGGTTACTACTCGCTCGCCAGGCTGTACGCCCGAGGCCAGCACTACGCTGCCGGGGGTACGCTCAAGCAGCTTCACATCACGTGTAGCGACGGTTTTTTGCTGCGGATCGACCACCCATACCCGGGTCTTGCCGTCGCTTTCGAGCAAGGCCGACGCCGGCAGTTCGGTGCGTGGCGAAACCGCCGAGGTCAGGGTGACGCTGATAGCCGTGCCGAGACGGAACGCATTCGGCGTATCGACCAAGGTCAGGCGGGCGCGACGGGTGCGCGTGGTGGCATCGGCCTGCGGCTCCAGCTCACGCAGGGTCGCTGTGGTGTTGATATCCGGGTCCAGTTGCGAGGCCACCAGGAACTGAAGCTGCGTGTTCAATTGCTCGGCCAGGCTGGTCGGCAGGTCGATCACCGCTTCCTTGATATCCGGTCGCGCCAGGGTCACCACGGCCTGGCCGGCACTCACCGTTTGCCCGGCCTCGGCCTGCCAATTGGTGACTACGGCGCCATGGTCGGCCTTCAGCTCGCTGTAACCCAGTTGATCACGGGCCTGGTCAACCGCCGCCCGCGCCTGCTTGAGGGAGGCTCCAGTGGTCTTCAGGTCGGTCTGCGCGATGTCCAGCTGGGCTTGCGCACCCACGCCGCGATCAAACAACTGCTGCTGACGTCGGGCGTTGGCCTGGGCGTTGATCCACTGCGCCTGGATCTTCGCCAGGTCGCCCTCAGCGGCGCGCAACTGGTTGCGCTGGTCGGTGGGATCAAGGCTGGCAAGCACATCGCCTGGTTGCACTTGACTGCCGACATCGACCCAGCGCCGGGCAATCCGGCCCCCCACACGAAAGCCCAGGGTGCTTTCAAAACGGGCCTGGATGCTGCCAGCGAAACGTCCAAGATTGGCCTGTACCTGCGGCTGGGCAATGACCGACAGCACTGGTCGCACAGGTTCTGGCGCACTGGCTTGCTTGCCGCAACCTACGAGCAGTAGTGCGCCGCCCAAGACAAACGTGATTGCTTTCATTGCGCCACCCCGCTGTCCTTGAGCGGCGCGATTTCCACCTGCATGCCCGGATTTAGCAGTTGCCCGCCCGTTACCACAACGGTTTCCCCACCTTTGAGGCCATCGCCCACCACCACCTTGCCGGTCAGGTAGCGCATCACCTTGACCTTCTGCAAGCGCACCTTGTCACCCTCGCCCACCAGCCACACCGCCGGCTCATGCAGGTCTTTGGTCAGCGCTGACCAGGGCAACTCTACGCTCGGCTTGCCCTGAACTTTGCCTGTGGCAGTAACTGGCGAGCCCAGGTCCATGCCGGGCGGCACATCATTCAATGCCACCTTGACCTGCACCGTGCCGCTTTGCGCCGAAACCGTCGGGGTGACCTCACGGATGTAACCCTGAGCCTGGATTTTCGGGTTATCCACCAGGCTGACCTTGATTGCCTCACGGGTGGCCGGGGCCACCAGCAAGGCTTCGTAGACATTGAACACCGCATCGCGCTCACCATCGCGGGCCAGGCTGAAGATCGGCACCGTGGCCTGAACCACCTGGCCGACCTCGGCCTGGCGCTCGGTGATCACCCCGTCCGCCTCGGCGACCAGCGCGGTGTAGCTCAACTGCTCTCGGGCGTTGGCCAGTTGCGCCTGGGCGGCCTTGAGTGCGCTCTGGCTGCTGCGCAAGGCGGCTTCGGCCGAGTCGTACTCGCTCTGGCTGGTGTAGCCCTTGGGCAACAGTTTTTGCTGGCGAACAAAGGCCGCGGCAGTCTGGGTCACGCGCGCCTGCTCGGCGAAGACCTCGGCCTTGGCCGAGTCGACGTTGGTCTGCAGGTCCTTGGGGTCAAGCCTGGCCAGTACCTGGTTGGCCTTGATGTGATCGCCGACATCGACGCTGCGGGCAATGATCTTGCCGCCCACGCGAAAGGAAAGATCGGTCTGCACCCGCGCCTGAACATCGCCGGTCAGGGTTACGGACGCTGCGAAATCACTGGGCTGAACACGTTGAACACCAACCCTGGGCAGTTCGGCTTCAGGGGCTTTTTTCTCCCCGCATCCCGTCAGCACCAGCGACACCCCCAGGCAGACGAGCGATAAAGGACGCAACACCCTCATGCAGGCTCCTTGCATGTGCCAGATCTAATTAGGAATGCGAGTGTTAGCGTAGATCAGGGTTCCCTTGATCGCTTGTCGGTGTACACAATTCGTTCACCACGCGGAATCGGCGATACTGCCCTCTTTACCTGAATGGACGCTGCCATGCTGACCACCCTGGCTGTCGCCAACTACCGCTCGATCAATCACCTGGTGCTGCCACTGGCACGCCTTAACGTCATCACCGGGCCCAACGGCAGCGGCAAGTCCAACCTGTACAAGGCCCTGCGCCTGCTCGCCGAAACGGCGCAAGGCGGTGTGGTCAACGCCCTGGCGGTGGAGGGCGGGCTGGAGTCGACGTTCTGGGCCGGCCCCGAGCAGATCAACCGGCGCATGAACAACGGCGAAGTCGCCATCCAGGGCGGCCCGCGCCAGCATGCACGGCGCTTGCGCCTGGGCTTTGGCGACGAAGAATTCGGCTACGCCATCGGTCTCGGCCTGCCGGAGCCAAGCAGGTCATCTTTCGCCCTCGACCCGCAGATCAAGCGCGAAAGCATCTGGGCAGGTCCGTTGTACCGCCCGGCCAGCCTGCTGGTGGACCGCCAGGGGCCGATGGTCAAGGTCCGTGAAGGCCGCCAATGGGAGGTGCAGGCGCAGCACACGCCGAGCTTCGACAGCCTGTTCGACCAGGTCGGCAACCTGCGCTCCTCACCGGAGGTGTTGCTGCTGCGCGAGCGCATCCGTGGCTGGCGCTTCTACGATCACTTTCGCACCGACCGTGATGCCCCGGCCCGCCGCCGGCAACTGGGTACGCGCACGCCGGTACTGCACCACGACGGCCGCGACCTGGCCGCCGCGCTGCAGACCATCATCGAGATCGGCGACCCGCAGGCCTTGCAGGCAACCATCGCCGATGCCTTCCCGGGCGCACGCCTGGAGATCGATGCAGTGCCGGGTGGGGCGTTCGGGGTGTTGTTCTATCAGGAAGGTTTGTTGCGACCGCTGAGCGCCGCCGAGCTATCGGACGGGACCTTGCGCTACCTGCTGCTGGTCGCCGCGCTGCTGACGCCAAGGCCGCCGACCATGATGGTGCTGAACGAGCCGGAAACCAGCTTGCACCCGGATTTGCTGCCAGCGTTGGCGCGCTTGATCGTTCGTGCCTCGGAGCAGTGTCAGGTGTGGGTGGTGTCGCATGCACGAAGATTGGTGGCCGCGTTGGAACAGGATGCGAGCTGCAATTCGATCGAGCTGGAGAAGGTGCTGGGGCAGACCCGCGTAGCCGGTCAGGGGATGCTCGATGAGCCGGCCTGGCACTGGCCGGAGTGAAAACCAATCGCGGGGCAAGCCCGCTCCTACCCATTTGTAGGAGCGGGTTTGCCCCGCGAAGGGTTTCAGATCACGCCGAAACCGGCGCCGGCGCGCGACGCACGTCCGGTTGTTTCCACGAGTCGGCAGCGCTTTCTTCGATAGCCTGCTGGATCGCCCGACGACGACGCTCTTCGGCCTGACGGCTGAAGTACCAGACCATGAAGGTCACCAGCGACACGCTGAGCAGGATCAGGCTGGCCACGGCGTTGATTTCCGGCTTCACGCCCAGACGCACGGCAGAGAAGACTTCCATCGGCAGGGTGGTCGAACCCGGGCCCGAGACGAAGCTGGCCAGTACCAGGTCGTCCAGCGACAGAGCAAAGGACATCATCCCGCCCGCTGCCAGCGACGGTGCGATCATCGGGATGGTGATCAGGAAGAACACCTTCCACGGCCGTGCACCAAGGTCCATGGCCGCTTCCTCGATCGACAGGTCGAGCTCACGCAGGCGCGCCGACACCACTACCGCCACATAGGCTGCGCAGAAGGTGGTGTGGGCGATCCAGATGGTGACGATGCCACGCTCCTGCGGCCAGCCGATCATCTGCGCCATGGCCACGAACAGCAGCAACAGCGACAGACCGGTGATCACCTCGGGCATTACCAACGGCGCGGTAACCAGGCCACCGAACAGCGTGCGGCCCTTGAAGCGGGTAACCCGGGTCAGCACGAAGGCGGCCAGGGTGCCCAGCGCCACGGCGGCGATCGCGGTGTAGCAGGCGATCTCCAGTGAGCGCATCACCGAGCCCATCAACTGGGTGTTGTCGAGCAGGCCGACGTACCACTTCACCGACCAGCCGCCCCACACCGTCACCAGCTTGGAGGCGTTGAACGAGTAGATCACCAGGATCAGCATGGGCAGGTAGATGAACAGCAGGCCCAGGACCAACATCAATCTGGAGAAACTGAAACGCTTCATGCCCTGCCCTCCATCTCTTTGGCCTGACTACGGTTGAAGAGCAGGATCGGTACGATCAGGATCGCCAGCATCACTACCGCCAGGGCAGAGGCCACCGGCCAGTCACGGTTGTTGAAGAACTCTTGCCAGAGCACTTTACCGATCATCAGGGTTTCCGGGCCGCCAAGCAGCTCAGGAATGACGAACTCGCCCACCACCGGAATGAACACCAGCATGCAGCCGGCGATGATGCCGTTCTTCGACAGCGGCACGGTGATTTTCCAGAAGCTGTTGAAGGTGCTCGAACCCAGGTCCGAGGCGGCTTCAAGCAGGCTCTGGTCATGCTTCACCAGGTTGGCGTAGAGCGGCAGGATCATGAACGGCAGGTACGAATAGACCACGCCGATATACACCGCAAGGTTGGTGTTGAGGATCTGCAACGGCTGATCGATCCAGCCCAGCCACAGCAGCAGGGCGTTGAGCAGGCCGTTGTTGCTGAGGATGCCCATCCAGGCATAGACGCGGATCAGGATTGCGGTCCAGGTCGGCATCATGATCAGCAGCAACAGTACCGTCTGGGTTTCCTTGCGGGCGTTGGCGATGGCGTAGGCCATCGGATAGCCGATCAGCAGGCACAGCAGCGTGCTGACGAAGGCCATCTTCAACGACCCCAGGTACGCCGAGATGTACAGTTCGTCTTCGGTCAACAGGCCATAGTTGGCCAGGTTGAGCACCAGCTGCACCTTGTCTTCGACGTAGCTGTAGATCTCGGTGTACGGCGGGATCGCCACGTCGGCTTCGGCGAAGCTGATCTTCAGAACGATGAAGAACGGCAGCATGAAGAACAGGAACAGCCAGATGAACGGCACGCCGATCACCACATGGCGCCCCTCGGGCTTTATTCGGTTGAAGGCTCGCTTGAGCTTGCGGGCGTTCATGAGCGCAGTACCACGCCGCTGTCATCCTCCCACCAGACGTAGACCTGGTCGTCCCAGGTCGGCCGGGTGCCCTGGCGCTCGGCGTTGGCAACGAACGACTGGACGATCTTGCCGCCAGGCAGCTCGACGTAGAACACCGAATGGCCACCCAGGTAGGCGATGTCGTGGACCTTGCCGCGCGACCAGTTGTGCTCGCAGGTCGGCTGCTCGGTGGTCACCAGCAGTTTTTCCGGGCGCAGGGCGTAGGTGATGCGCTTGTCTTCCACCGAAGTGGTGACACCGTGGCCGACGTAGATCTTGCGCTCAAGCTCGGGGCTGGCGATCACCGCGTGGCCTTCGGCATCGTCGACCACTTCGCCCTCGAACAGGTTGACGTTGCCGATGAACTCGCAAACCAGGCGGCTGGTCGGGGTTTCATAGATGTCGATCGGGCTGCCGATCTGGGCAATCCAGCCCAGGTGCATGATGGCGATGCGCTGGGCCATGGTCATGGCCTCTTCCTGATCGTGGGTCACCATCACACAGGTCACGCCGACCCGCTCGATGATCTCCACCAGCTCCAGTTGCATCTGCGAGCGCAGCTTCTTGTCCAGCGCGCCCATCGGCTCATCGAGCAGCAGCAGTTTTGGCCGCTTGGCCAACGAACGGGCCAGGGCCACACGCTGACGCTGGCCACCGGAGAGCTGGTGCGGCTTGCGCTTGGCGTACTGGGTCATGTGCACCAGCTTGAGCATCTCGGCCACGCGGGCGTCGATCTCAGACCTGGGCATGCGGTCCTGCTGCAGGCCGAAGGCGATGTTCTGCGCCACGGTCATGTGCGGGAACAATGCGTACGACTGGAACATCATGTTGATCGGCCGCTCGTAGGGCGGCATATCGGTGATGTCTACGCCATCGAGGAAAATGCGCCCTTCGGTGGGCCGTTCGAAGCCGGCGAGCATGCGCAGCAAGGTGGATTTGCCCGAACCGGAACCACCGAGCAGGGCGAAGATCTCGCCCTTCTTGATTTCCAGGGACACATCGTCCACGGCGACCGTTTCGTCGAACTTTTTCGTGACCCGGTCGATTTTGACCAGCACCTGTTTAGGTTGCTGGTCGCCCTCGAGGGCTTTCTTATAGGCACCGGAGGCAACTGCCATTTGTGAAACTCCCAACAAGATTTTTTGCGTCCGCCCCTGCCGTGACGGACCCTGGATTTTTACTTGCCCGACTTGACCTTGGTCCAGCTACGGGTCATCAACCGTTGCACCTTGGGAGGCAGCTCGGAGTTGACGTACAACTTGTCCAGCACTTCTTGCGGTGGGTAAACCGCTGCGTCGGTTCGCACGCTCTGGTCCATCAGATCGCCAGCCTTGGGGTTCGGGTTGGCGTAACCGACGTAATCACTGACCTGGGCAATTACCTCAGGCTGCAGCAAATAGTTGATGAAGGCATGGGCCTCTTTGACATTCTTGGAGTCCTTGGGGATCGCCAGCATGTCGAACCAGAGGTTGCCGCCTTCCTTGGGAATCGCATAGGCCACCTTGACGCCCTTGCCGGCTTCTTCGGCGCGGGACTTGGCCTGGAATACATCGCCGGAGAAACCGGCAGCCACGCAGATGTCGCCGTTGGCAAGGTCGGAGATGTACTTGGAGGAGTGGAAGTAGGTCACGTAGGGACGCACGGCCAGCAGCTTTTTCTCGGCGTCGGCGTAGTCCTTGGGGTTGGTGCTGTTAGGGTCGCGCCCCATGTAGTTGAGCACCGCCGGGAGCATCTCGTCGGCCGAGTCGAGGAACGCGACTCCGCACTTGGAGAGCTTCTTGATGTTCTCCGGCTCGAGCAGCACGGCCCAGGAATCGATCTTGTCGGTACCCAGCGCCGCCTTGACCTTGTCGACGTTATAGCCGATGCCATTGGTGCCCCACAGGTAGGGGACGGCGTACTGGTTGCCCGGGTCGTTCTTTTCCAGGCGCTTCATCAGCGCCGGGTCGAGGTTCGCATAGTTTGGCAGCAGCGCCTTGTCGAGCTTCTGAAACGCGCCCGCCTTGATCTGCTTGCCGAGGAAATGGTTGGACGGCACCACCACGTCATAGCCGGTGCGACCAGCCAGCAGTTTGCCTTCCAGGGTTTCGTTGGAGTCGAAGACATCTTGCACCGGCTTGATGCCAGTGGCTTTTTCGAAGTCCGCGAGGGTGGTCTGACCGATGTAGTCGGACCAGTTATAAATGTGCACCGTGGGCGCCGCTTGGACGCTGATCGCCAGCGTCAGACCCGCTCCAGCCAACATGGCCTTGCGAAATACAGAAATAGACAAGTGGGAGGTCCTCACAAATGTGCCCGTGGCAAACGGCAGAAATACCTGCCGGATAAGCAAACCGGCGCGCAACTTACCTTCGATGCACTCATGCCGCAAAAAAAATTTGTGCTTTCATGCTCCCCGGGCGGGATTTACACCGCGCCCAGGGAGGTCACCGCTGTTACTTGCCCGACTTGATCTTGGTCCAGCTGCGCGTGATTTCGCGCTGGGCCTTGGCACCCGGGTCAGCAATTGCGTACAGCTGCTTCTTCACATCAGCCGGTGGGTAGATGCTCGGATCGCCCGAGATGTCCTTGTCCACCAGTGCGGTGGCCGCCTTGTTGCCGTTCGGGAAACGGACGGCATTGGTGATCTCGGCCATGACTTCCGGTTGCATCAGGAAGTCCATGAACTTGTAGGCAGCCTCGACGTTGACGGCATCTTTAGGGATGGCAACCATGTCGTAGAAGGTACCGGCGCCTTCTTTCGGAATGATGTAGTCGAGCTTGACCTTGTCGCCGGCTTCGTGGGCACGAGCCTTGGACTGCTCCAGGTCACCCGAATAACCTACGGCCACGCAGATGTTGCCGTTGGCCAGGTCCGAGATGTACTTGGAGGAGTGGAAGTAGCCGATCGAAGGACGCACGCTGAGGAACAGGTCTTCGGCGGCTTTGAGGTCTTCTTTTTTCGTGCTGTTGGTCGGCTTGCCCAGGTAGTGCAGCGCCGCCGGAATCATCTCGGTCGGGGCATCGAGGAAGCTCACGCCGCAGCTTTTGAGCTTGGCGATGTTTTCCGGCTTGAACACCACGTCCCAGGAATCGATCTTGTCGACGCCCAGCGCCGCCTTGACCTTCTCCGGGTTGTAGCCGATGCCGATGGAGCCCCACATGTACGGGAACGCATGCTTGTTGCCCGGGTCGCTGGCATCGCCAACGGCCTTGAGCAGGTCTTCGTCGAGGTTCTTCCAGTTTGGCAGCTTGGACTTGTCCAGCTCCTGATAGACGCCAGCCTTGATCTGCTTGGCCAGGAAGTTGTTCGACGGTACCACCACGTCGTAACCGGACTTGCCTGCCAGCAACTTGGCTTCGAGGGTTTCGTTGCTGTCGAAGACGTCGTAGACGACCTTGATACCGGACTGTTTCTCGAACTTGGCGACGGTGTCTGGTGCGATGTAGTCGGACCAGTTATAGACGTGCAGTACTTTGTCATCCGCCTGAACAGCACTGGCCATGGCGCCCATCAGGGACACGGCCAACAACGTCTTGCCCAATTTCTTCATGCGTAATGCTCCAGAATTTTTTATTTAGCCATCTGTTCAGCGGCCGGCTTATTCGGCGCAAGCTCCGAGCGACTGAAACAGCCGCTAGTCTGGCAAGTTACAAGGCGCTCTTTCAACAACAGAGGCGCCTTGAAACCCATTGATGCCATTACGCTAGCCTAGCACCTGGCTATTTCAGCGCTTCGAGCGTCAGGTCCAGGCATTTGCGCGCCTTTTCCACCAGCTCGTCGATCTCGGCGTGGCTGATCACCAACGGCGGCGCAATGATCATGGTGTCGCCCACGGCGCGCATGATCAGGCCGTTGTCGAAGCAGAACTGGCGGCAGATCATGCCCGCACCCTGGCCTTCGTAACGGGCACGGGTGGCCTTGTCCTTGACCAGCTCGATGGCACCGAGCATGCCCAGGCCACGCACTTCGCCCACCAGCGGGTGATCGTTGAGCTCACGCAGACGTTTCTGCAAATACGGTGCCGTTTCGGCCTGAACCCGCTCGATGATCTTCTCGTCGCGCAGAATTCGCAGGTTTTCCAGGCCTACCGCCGCCGCCACCGGGTGGCCGGAGTAAGTGAAGCCGTGGTTGAAGTCGCCGCCTTGACTAAGCACCTTGGCCACTTCGTCACGTACGATCACACCGCCCATGGGGATGTAACCGGAGGTCAGGCCCTTGGCGATGGTCATCAGGTCGGGCTTGAGGTCGTAGTAATCGGAGCCGAACCACTCGCCAGTGCGACCGAAGCCACAGATCACTTCGTCGGCAATGAACAGGATGTCGTACTTGGCGAGGATCTCCTTGATCTTCGGCCAGTAGGTTTCTGGCGGAATGATCACCCCGCCGGCGCCCTGGATCGGCTCGGCAATAAAGGCGGCGACCTTGTCTTCGCCGACTTCGAGGATTTTCTTTTCCAGCTGCTCGGCAGCCCAGACCCCGAATTCGTCCGGGGTCATGTCACCGCCCTCACCGAACCAGTATGGCTGCGGGATGTGCTCGATGCCCGGCAGCGTGCCACCCTGGGCATGCATGCCGCTCATGCCGCCCAGGGCGGCGCCGGCCACGGTGGAGCCGTGATAGCCATTGATACGGCCAATGATCACCTGTTTCTGCGGCTTGCCCTTGAGCGCCCAGTAGTGGCGGACCATGCGCAGGTTGGTGTCGTTGCCTTCAGAACCGGAACCGGTGAAGAACACATGGGTCATGCCCTTGGGCGCCACGGCGGTAACCGCCTTGGCCAGCTCCAGTGCCGGTGGGTGGGCAGTCTGGAAGAACAGGTTGTAGTACGGCAGCTCGCGCATCTGCTTGGCGGCCACTTCAACCAGCTCTTCACGGCCATAACCGACCGCCACGCACCACAGGCCCGCCATGCCATCGAGGATTTTGTTGCCCTCGCTGTCCCACAGGTGCACGCCCTCGGCTTTGGTGATGATCCGCGGCCCCTTCTCTTTCAGCTGTTGGTAGTCACTGAAAGGTGCCAGGTGATGCTCACTGCTAAGGGTTTGCCACTCACGGGTTTGCGGGTTGTTGACGCTCATGTGCTTCTCCGTTTGTTGACGGCCGCGGTCCTGCGGCTCCGGGTTGATCAGACCGCAAACAGCAGGAACTCACGTTCCCAGGAGCTGATTACGCGTTTGAAGTTTTCATGCTCGGCGCGTTTGGTGGCGACGTAGCCGGTAATGAATTTCTTGCCCAGGTAGGGTTCCAGGGCCTTGCAGTTTTCCATGCGCTCGAGGGCGTCCTCGATGGTCAGCGGCAGGCGCAGGTTACGCCGCTCGTAACCACGACCCTGTACCGGCGCGCTCGGTTTGATGCCTTCGACCATGCCGATGAAACCGCACAGCAGGCTGGCGGCGATCGCCAGGTAGGGGTTGGCGTCGGCGCCTGGCAGGCGGTTCTCGACCCGGCGGTTCTGCGGGCCGGCATCCGGTACGCGCAGGCCGACGGTACGGTTCTCTTCGCCCCACTCGACGTTCACCGGCGCCGAGGTGTCGGGCAAGAAGCGGCGGAACGAGTTGACGTTGGGGGCGAACAGCGGCAGCACCACCGGGATGAACTTCTGCAGGCCGCCGACGTGGTTGAGGAACAGCTCGCTCATGCGCCCGTCTTCGTCCGAGAAGATGTTCTTGCCGGTGTGCACGTCGATGATGCTCTGGTGCAGGTGCATGGCGCTGCCCGGCTCGCCGGTCATCGGCTTGGCCATGAAGGTGGCGGCGACGTTGTGCTTGAGCGCAGCCTCGCGCATGGTGCGCTTGAACACCAGGATCTGGTCGGCCAGCGACAAGGCATTCCCGTGACGGAAGTTGATTTCCATCTGCGCCGTGCCGTCTTCGTGGATCAGCGTGTCGAGGTCCAGGTTCTGCAGCTCGCACCAGTCGTAGACGTCCTCGAACAGCGGGTCGAATTCGTTGGCCGCTTCAATAGAGAAGGACTGGCGACCGGTTTCCGGGCGCCCGGAGCGGCCAATCGGCGGCTGCAGGGGGAAGTCCGGGTCTTCGCAGCGCTTGGTCAGGTAGAACTCCATCTCTGGCGCCACGATCGGCTGCCAGCCCTTGTCGGCGTAGAGCTTCAAAACCTTCTTGAGCACGTTGCGCGGCGACAGCTCGACCGGGTTGCCCTGCTTGTCGTAGGTGTCGTGGATCACCTGGGCGGTCGGCTCGATGGCCCAGGGCACGAGAAACACCGCGTTCTCGTCGGGGCGGCAGATCATGTCGATGTCGGCCGGGTCGAGCAGTTCGTAATAGATGTCGTCATCGACATAGTCGCCGGTCACGGTCTGCAGCAACACGCTCTCGGGCAGGCGCATGCCTTTTTCGGCGATGAACTTGTTGGTCGGCGAGATCTTGCCGCGGGTGATACCGGTGAGGTCGCTGATCAGGCACTCGACTTCGGTGATCTTGTGTTCTTTCAACCAATCGGTGAGCTGGTCGAGGTTGCTACTCATAAATACCTCAGGAGGTAAATGTCTGGACTGACGTCAGGACGTGACCCGGAGTGGGCCGTCCCAGACATTCTGGATGCCCCACGGGGCTAAAGCAAAAGTCAGGCGCAGGGAGGCCGCAACGGGCAGTTCCCGCAAGGCTGACGAGCCCGCTATAGTGATGGCAGAGGTCATTCGAAGTAGCGTCGACAGCAGGCAGGACGCCTGGGCCGTCAATTATTTCAGCCGGGGCGCAAGGTGCTGGCGCAGGGCGCAAGCCACCCGCGAGGAATGCGTGCAAACCGTTCTGTGAACGGCGGGCGATGATGCCGGTTGTCGGCAGGCGTGACATGTAACCCCCGGTATTATTGGTGTTATGGGTTGCCACCGAGCTTAGCCTTGTTCATTTTTTTACACAACACCCCCGTAAAAAATAGAACACGGCCCGCTCAAGATCGCCGTTACCGTACGAAAGCAGCCCTTGTCGGCGCCCCCAATTGCAGCAAAAATGCCGCTTGAGGGCCATTTTAGGGCATCATGGGGCTGGCTTGACTTCAGCAAGGCTTTCCGATTGACTGAACCTGCAAGCCCCCATTGATTGATATTTTTAACAACAAAGGTGTTGCATCATGTCGGTACCCCCGCGTGCCGTTCAGCTTAACGAAGCGAACGCGTTCCTTAAGGAACATCCTGAGGTTCTCTACGTTGACCTTCTGATTGCAGATATGAATGGTGTGGTGCGCGGCAAGCGCATCGAGCGCACCAGCCTCCACAAGGTTTACGAGAAAGGCATCAACCTGCCGGCCTCCCTCTTCGCCCTGGATATCAACGGCTCGACCGTCGAAAGCACCGGCCTTGGCCTGGACATCGGCGATGCCGACCGCATCTGCTATCCAATCCCGGACACCCTGTCCAACGAGCCCTGGCAAAAGCGCCCGACCGCGCAACTGCTGATGACCATGCACGAGCTCGAAGGCGAACCGTTCTTCGCTGACCCGCGGGAAGTCCTGCGCCAGGTCGTGAGCAAGTTCGACGAGCTGGGCCTGACCATCTGCGCCGCATTCGAGCTTGAGTTCTACCTGATCGACCAGGAGAACGTGAACGGCCGTCCGCAGCCGCCGCGCTCGCCGATCTCCGGCAAACGCCCGATCTCGACCCAGGTCTACCTGATCGATGACCTCGACGAATACGTCGACTGCCTCCAGGACATCCTCGAGGGTGCCAAGGAACAAGGCATTCCGGCTGACGCCATCGTCAAGGAAAGCGCCCCGGCACAGTTCGAAGTCAACCTGCACCACGTTGCCGACCCGATGAAGGCCTGCGACTACGCGGTACTGCTCAAGCGCCTGATCAAGAACATTGCCTACGACCATGAAATGGACACCACCTTCATGGCCAAGCCCTACCCGGGCCAGGCGGGTAATGGTCTGCATGTCCATATCTCGGTGCTGGACAAAGATGGCAAGAACATCTTCACCAGCGAGGATCCCGAGCAGAACGCCGCACTGCGTCACGCGATCGGCGGTGTGCTCGAGACCCTACCGGCGTCGATGGCGTTCCTGTGCCCGAACGTCAACTCGTACCGCCGTTTTGGTGCCCAGTTCTACGTGCCGAACTCGCCTAGCTGGGGCCTGGACAACCGTACCGTGGCCCTGCGCGTGCCGACCGGCACCCCGGACGCCGTGCGCATCGAACACCGCGTAGCCGGTGCCGATGCCAACCCGTACCTGCTGATGGCCGCTGTACTGGCCGGTGTTCACCATGGCCTGACCAACAAGGTCGACCCGGGCGAACCGGTTGAAGGCAACTCCTACGAGCAGAACGAGCAGAGCCTGCCGAACAACCTGCGTGATGCCCTGCGCGAGCTGGACGACAGCGAGATCCTGGCCCGGTACATCGATCCGAAATACATCGATATCTTCGTGGCCTGTAAAGAGAGCGAGCTGGAGGAGTTCGAACACTCCATCTCCGACCTTGAGTACAACTGGTATCTGCATACCGTTTGATGCTTGAGGGCCTTATCGCGGGTCAAGTCGGGTCGCCGCACCGCCGCTCCCACAAATATCTTCTGTGGGAGCGGCGGTGCGGCGACCCGACTTGACCCGCGATGCTTTACAGCGCTTTTTCGAAGATCTTCGAATTGCGCTGATAGTTGTACAGCGATGCCCGCGCCGCCGGCAGCCGCTCGACGCCGCTAGGCACAAAGCCGCGTTCGCGGAACCAGTGCGCTGTCCGCGTTGTTAGCACAAACAGCGTGTTGAGCCCCATTTCCCGCGCCCGCGTCTCGATCCGTTCCAGCAGCTCGTCACCGCGACCGCCGTGGCGATACTCCGGGTTGACCGCCAGGCACGCCAGCTCGCCCGCTTCGGAATCGGCAATCGGGTACAGCGCCGCACAGGCGATGATCATGCCCTCGCGCTCGACCACACTGAACTGCTCGATCTCACGCTCCAGCACCTCACGCGAACGGCGCACGAGAATGCCCTGCTCCTCCAGCGGGCTGATCAGGTCGAGCAAGCCGCCGACATCCTCGATCGCGGCTTCACGCACCTTCTCGAACTGCTCCTGGGCCACCAGGGTACCGCCACCATCACGGGTGAACAGCTCGGTGAGCAACGCGCCATCTTCGCCATAGCTGACGATATGACTGCGCGCCACACCGCCCCGGCAGGCTTCGGCGGCGGCATCAAGCAGCTCGCCCTGGTAGTCGCTGCCCAGACGCTGCAGGTGCGCCGGCACTTGCTGGGGGCGCAGTTCGCGTACCAGCCGGCCCTGTTCATCGAGCAGGCCGCGCTCGGCGCCGAACAGCAGCAGCTTGTCAGCATTCAGTTCAATCGCGGCGCGAGTGGCGACGTCTTCACAGGCGAGGTTGAAGATCTCGCCGGTGGGCGAATAGCCCAAAGGCGAAAGCAGGACGATAGAGCGCTCGTCGAGCAGGCGATTGATACCTTTGCGGTCGACCCGGCGCACTTCGCCGGTGTGGTGGTAATCAACGCCTTCGACCACGCCGATCGGCCGCGCGGTAACCAGGTTGCCGGCAGCCACGCGCAGGCGTGAGCCCTGCATCGGCGAGGCGGCCATGTCCATCGACAGGCGCGCCTCGATGGCGATGCGCAAGTGGCCTACGGCATCGATCACGCATTCAAGCGTCGCCGCATCGGTGATGCGCATGCCGCGGTGGTAGTGCGGGGTCAGGCCGCGGGCCGCCAGGCGGCTTTCGATCTGCGGGCGCGAGCCGTGGACCAGCACCAGGCGCACGCCAAGGCTGTGCAACAGCACCAGGTCGTGAACGATATTGCCGAAGTTGGGGTGTTCGACGCCGTCACCGGGCAGCATGACCACAAAGGTGCAGTCGCGGTGGGCGTTGATGTAAGGCGAAGCATGACGCAGCCAATTGACGTATTCGGGCATAACCGGAGAGCCTGTAGAAAATAGGGACAAGAACGGGAAAGCACACAGCGCTCGAAGGGTTATCGTCGGAACAGGCTTGGCGTCACGCGCAATCTCCTCTGCAAAACGGTTCAGCTCAGCGGGCAATTACCGGGCTGAGGCAATAATGTTCGATCAACTCACGCAATAGACGCACGGTAGGCTGCAAGCGTGACATTTCAAGGTATTCGCCCGGCTGGTGGGCGCAGGCGATGTCGCCGGGGCCCAGTACCAGGGTCTCGCAACCCAGGCGCTGAAGATAAGGCGCTTCGGTGCCAAAGGCTACCGCTTCGGCGCGATGGCCGGTAAGACGTTCGGCGACCCGTACCAGTTCCGCATCGGCGGCCTGCTCGAACGGCGGTACCTCGGGGAACAGCGGCGCGTAGTCGATGCGCACCTGATGCTGCTCGGCCAGCGGCGCCAGTTTGTGCCGGATGGCGTTGCGCAGTACTTCAGGGTCCATGCCCGGCAGCGGGCGCAGGTCGAACTCCAGGGCGCACTGCCCGCAGATGCGGTTGGGGTTGTCGCCGCCGTGGATGCAGCCGAAGTTCATCGTCGGTTGCGGCACGCTGAACTGGGCATTGTTGTATTCCCGCTGCCACTGCCGGCGCAGGTTCATCAGCTCGCCCATCACCTGGTGCATGGCCTCCAGTGCGCTATGGCCCAGGCTCGGATCGGACGAATGGCCACTGCGCCCAAGAATGTCGATGCGCTCCATCATCACCCCTTTGTGCAGGCGGATCGGCTTGAGCCCGGTCGGCTCGCCGATCACCGCCGCACGGCCCAGTGGCCGTCCGGCCTCGGCCAGGGCGCGGGCGCCGGCCATCGAGCTCTCTTCGTCACAGGTGGCGAGAATCAACAATGGCTGCTTGAAGTCATGCGTCAGCAGCGGCTGCACGGCCTCGATGATCAGGGCGAAGAAGCCCTTCATGTCGCAACTGCCCAGGCCCACCCAGCGGCCGTCGACCTCGGTCAGCTTGAGCGGGTCGGTCTGCCACAGCTCGGGATCATACGGCACGGTATCGCTGTGCCCGGCCAGCACCAGGCCGCCCGGGCCGCTGCCGTAGCTCGCCAGCAGGTTGTACTTGCCCGGGGTCACCTGCTGAATGTCACAGGCAAAACCCAGGTCCCCCAGCCAGCCGGCCAGCAGGTCTATCACCGCACGGTTGGACTGATCCAGCGACGGCTGGGTACAGCTGACCGATGGCGCGGCGATCAGGGCGGCGAACTGCTCTTTGAGCGATGGCAACGGCATGCGCTTTCTCCTTGGGCGAAGCTCATCATAGGGCCATCCGGCACCGGGAATAAACCGCCGCGAGCCGACTCCTGTACACTGCACCCCCAAGACGCTCCCTGTCATTCGAGCCTGGATTACCCAGCAATGCATAAAGAAACCGAAATCAAACTGCGGGTCAGCCGCGAGACCCTCGCCGCCCTGCGTGAACACCCATTGCTGAACAAGCGCAACAAGTCCGGGTGGCAAAGCCGCGAACTGCTCAACCAGTACTTCGACACTCCGGAGCGCGACCTGGCCGCCGCCAAGGTCGCCCTGCGCCTGCGCCGCGACGGCGAGGTGGTCATCCAGACCCTCAAGACCCGCGGCCAGAGCGTCGCCGGCCTGTCCCAGCGCAACGAGTTCGAATGGCAGTTGCCCAAGGCCAAGCTCGACCTGAAAAAACTCGACGCCGAGTGCTGGCCAGAGCAACTGGCCGATGTCGACAAAAAGACCATCAAGGCGCTGTTCACCACCGATTTCACCCGTGAGTACGCCGAAATCGCCTGGGGCCGCGGCAAGGCCAAAGTGGTAATCGAAGCCGCCCTGGACCTCGGCACCGTGGTCGCCGGCAAGCAAAAAGAAGAGATCTGCGAGCTGGAGCTCGAGCTGCGCGAAGGCGCCCCCGAAGCCCTGCTGGAACTGGCCGCCGAGCTGTCAGCCAAGCTGCCGCTGATGCCCTGCGACATCAGCAAGGCCGAGCGCGGCTACCGCCTGCTCGACGCCGGCAGCTACGCCCTGAGCCTGCCAGCCGCCGAACTGAACGCCGAAATGACCCTCGACGACGCCTTCGCCGCGTTGGCCTGGCAGTTGCTCGGCAGCAGCCAGCGCCTGGCCGAACAGTACCGTTTCAACGGTCACTGGCGCCTGCTGCAAGACTGGGTCGAAAACCTCTGGGAACTGCGTGCCCTGGCCAGCAGCCTCGGCCAGGCCGGCCCACGCGCCAGCACCCGCGAGTTGCGCAACAGCCTCGACGCCCTGCTCGAAGACTGGCGCCCGCTGGTGCTCGCCGGTGCCGACGACGAAGATGTACGCCGCGCAGCGCCCGAGCAGTTCGCCGAGGAGCTGCTGGAAACCCGCTGGGGCCAGTTCTCCCTGGAGACCTCGCGCTGGCTGCTGGCCCGTGCCTGGACCGTCGAGCGCAACAAGCGCGGCGACCGCCAGGGCGCCGCACAACTGGCCAACTGGCTGAACGTGCTGCTGGCCGAAGAAGCCAAGGCCCTCAACCTGCCGCTGTATCATCGCCAGCCCGAAGACCTGGCCGAGCAGCTGCCGCGCATCGAGCGCCTGCTGGCCTGGCTGCACCATGCCCGCCAGGTGCTGGAAAGCCCGGACCTGGACCGCCTGTTCGGCGAGCTGAACAAGCTCCAGGAACTGGCCAACCTGCCGATCAGCGACGAAGTGCTCGAAGCCCGCGTCCACCAGGCCATGGCCGTGTTCCAGAGCCGCGGCTGGAAACACCTGCTGCGCAAGTAAGGCTCAAGGCAATACCGGCAAACTCGTCGTGGACTTGATTTCGGACAAGGCCACGGTCGAGTTGACCTCCTGGATCCCCGGCACCATCGACAGCTTTTCGAAGAAGAACCGTTCGTAGGCTTCGATGTCCGGGGTGACAATGCGCAGCAGAAAATCCACTGCGCCCATCAGCACATAACACTCCAGCACTTCCGGAAAACCGCGGATCGCCTCGGTAAACTCGGTGAAGTTGGAGCGCCCGTGGGCGTTAAGTTTGACCTCGGCGAAAATCTGCGTGTTCAGGCCGATCTTCTTGCGGTCGAGCAGGGTCACCTGGGCGCGAATCACCCCCTCCTCTTTCAGGCGTTGTATGCGCCGCCAGCAAGGCGATTGCGACAAGCCCACGCGCTCGGCGATCTGCGCGCTGGAGAGCGAGGCATCTTCCTGCAGCAAGGCCAGGATGCGCCGGTCATAAGCATCCAGTTCGCTGTGCATGATTATTTCTCCAAAGTCATTAGCTGCGAATTGATCTATTCAAGATTGAGCAATATCGCACGATCATAGAGAAGAAATGCCCCAGCCCGCATGTAAAAATTTCTCCACTTTCTGCGGAGAAACCCATGAGCGCTCTCGAACGGCTGGACAGCCCCCTTACGCCCTTGCGCCACGATGTCTGGGCCGCCAACAACGCCCACAGCGATGTCTGCTATCAACTGCAGGTCGAAGCCGAACCCGACAGCCTGTGCCGGGTGCTCAACCTGTTTGCCCTGCAATTTCTGGTACCACATCGCTTGAATGTCGAGCAGCAGGATGACCTGCTCAACATCGAGATTGGCATCAGCGGCCTTAGCTGGCACCGCGCCGAGCTGATTGCGCAAAAAATGCGCAACCTGATTTGCGTAAGCGAAGTGCAGTTGAGCACTGCCGGAAAAGCCTGGTAACCCTTGTTCAGCGGGAAGCCCCGGCTCAGCCGCTAACCTTGCTCAAGCCATCACTGTCGGTGGCGCGGCAAGGAAGCCCGCAGCCATGCACAACCTTAGCGAAGATCGCTGGCTTGACCTGAACACCCTGCTGGACGAGCTGCTGGCCGAGCAACGCATCAGCCCGGCTGATCGCGGCAATTGCCCGCCGGTGCCGCACGACCAGCACCCGCTGGAGTGGATCGCCAGCCAGCAGCTTGCCGACCTGCTTAATCCCGGCCAGCACCTGGACCTCGATAGCCTGTGCCAATGGCTGGCCAGGCAGGCCGGGCAGCCGTACCTGCGTATCGATCCCCTGGAGATCGACCCCGCCCGCCTCACCGGCCTGATGTCTGCAGGCTTCGCCCGGCGCCACGGCATCCTCGCGGTGGCCGCCGATACCAGCGGCGTCACCGTGGCCAGCGCACAACCTTATGTACGTGCCTGGGAAGCGGACCTGACGCAGGTGCTGCAACGGCCAATCAAGCGCGTGCTGGCCAGCCCGGTGCAGATCCGCCAGCTCAGCCAGACGTTTTTCCAGGTCGCGCAATCGGTCAGCGGCGCCAGTCAGCAGCAGTCGACGCCAATCGCTGCGGGTAATCTTGAGCAGTTGCTTGAGCTGGGCGCGCGCGGGGCTGACGCACAAGCCAACGATGCGCACATTGTCAGCATCGTCGACTGGCTGTTGCAGTACGCCTTCGAGCAGCGCGCCAGCGATATCCACCTCGAGCCCCGGCGCGATCAGGGCCAGCTGCGCTTTCGCATCGACGGCGTGCTGCACCCGGTCTACCAGTTTCCGGGGCCGGTGACTCTGGCGGTGGTCAGCCGCCTGAAAAGCCTGGGGCGCATGAATGTCGCAGAAAAACGCCGGCCCCAGGACGGCCGGATCAAGACCCGCCTGCCAGGCGGCGCAGAGGTCGAGCTGCGGCTGTCGACCCTGCCGACCACATTCGGTGAAAAGCTCGTACTGCGTGTTTTCGATCCACAGTTGCTGCAACAGGACTTTGCCCAACTGGGCCTCGGCGGCGCCGACCTCAAGCGCTGGCTGGCCATGCTCGACCATCGCCACGGCATTATCCTGGTCACCGGGCCTACCGGCTCGGGCAAAACCAGCACCCTGTACGCCAGCCTCAAACACCTGGCTACCCCGCAGATCAACCTGTGCACCGTCGAAGACCCGATCGAGATGGTAGAACCGGCCTTCAACCAGTTGCAGGTGCAACCAGCCATCGACCTCGACTTTGCCGCCGGCACCCGCGCCCTGCTGCGCCAGGACCCGGATGTCATCATGATCGGCGAAATACGCGACCTGGAAACCGCTCAGGTGGCGATTCAGGCCGCCCTCACCGGCCACCTGGTGCTCTCGACCCTGCATACAAACGATGCCTGCAGCGCCATCACCCGCCTGCTGGAGCTGGGCATTGCGCCCTACCTGCTCAAGGCCAGCCTGATCGGGGTCATGGCCCAGCGCCTGGTGCGTACCCTGTGCCGGCACTGCAAGGGAGCGCCGCTGGGGTGCCGGGAATGCCGGCACACCGGGTATCACGGCCGTAGCGCGATCTTCGAGTTGCTGGGCATCAGCGAAGCGCTCAAGTCACTCATCAACCGTGAAGCCGACCTGCCTGGCCTGCGCCAACTGGCGTTGAAGGAAGGGATGCACAGCCTCAGGCAAAGTGGCCTGGACAAAGTCGCGGCCGGGCAGACAAGCCAGGCTGAAGTGCTTCGCGTCACGGCCTGAGGCTGCGCCAAAGCTTTTACCCGGGCAGGGAACTAGATCTGCGCAAAGCCGATCAAAGGCCCCAGTTCACCTCACGTTGGAGTCACCCCCGATGCGCCTCAAATTCGCAGTCGCAACCCTCGCCCTGCTGTCCCTGCCGGTTGGTTCTGCCATGGCCGATACCTTCTGGCGCAACGTCATCTCGTCCGGCGCCACCACCGGTTCCACCTACCTGACCTTCAAGGACCACAAACTGGTCATGGCGGCCCAGGATGATGCCGGCAGCTACGTCGCCAGCGAAGGCGCGATTCGCGGCCCGTACCTGGAAGCGGCGATGCACAAAGTGCGCGCCGACAACCCGGGGCTGCAAGTCAGCGACATGGAACTGGCCAATGCGATCCTGGCCAAGAATGCGCTAGCCAGCGAGTAAGCTCGCGACCGCTGTGGGAGCGGATAAATCCCCTCCCACACCAATAGCGCTTCAACGATAGTCATCCACCGGCACACAGGCGCAAAACAGGTTCCTGTCGCCATACACATTGTCGACGCGATTCACTGCCGGCCAATACTTGTGCTGCCGCGCATGGGCACTGGGCGCCACGCCCTGGGCAATGCTGTAGGGCCGCTCCCACACCCCTAGCACATCCTCCAGCGTATGCGGCGCATGCTTGAGCGGGTTGTCTTCGGCCGGCCAGTTACCCTCCTGCACTTCACGGATCTCGGCGCGAATGCTCAGCATCGCCTCGACAAAGCGATCCAGCTCGGCCTTCGACTCGCTCTCGGTCGGCTCGACCATCAGGGTGCCCGGCACCGGGAACGACATGGTCGGCGCGTGGAAACCGTAATCCATCAAGCGCTTGGCAACATCCTCCTCGGTGATGCCGGTCAAGGCCTTGAGCGGGCGCAGATCGAGGATGCATTCATGGGCCACCCGTTCGTTGCGCCCGCGATAAAGCACCGGGAAGGCGCCGCCCAATTGCTCGGCCAGGTAGTTGGCCGAGAGGATCGCCACCTCGCTGGCATCGGCCAGTTGCGGGCCCATCATGGCGATGTACATCCAGCTGATCGGCAAAATGCTCGCGCTGCCCCAGGGCGCGGCGCTGACTGCGGTGTTCTGCGGGTCGGGGCCAGGCAGCGGGATGACCGGGTGGCTGGCGACAAACGGCGCCAGGTGTGCGCGCACACCGATCGGGCCCATGCCCGGGCCGCCACCGCCGTGGGGGATGCAGAAGGTCTTGTGCAGGTTCATGTGCGAGACGTCGGCGCCGATATCCGCTGGCCGCGCCAGGCCGACCTGGGCATTGAGGTTGGCACCGTCCATGTACACCTGGCCGCCGTGCGTGTGGATAACCTCGCAGATCTCGCTGATGCCTTCCTCGTACACACCATGGGTCGATGGGTAGGTCGCCATCAGGCACGACAGCTTGTCGCCAGCCGCCTGCGCCTTGGCTTTGAGGTCGGCCAGGTCGACGTTGCCGGCTTGGTCGCACTCGACGATCACCACCTGCATCCCGGCCATCTGCGCCGAGGCCGGGTTGGTGCCATGGGCCGAGGCCGGGATCAGGCAGATATCACGTTGCGGTTGATGACGGCTGCGGTGGTACTTGGCAATTGCCATCAGCCCGGCGTACTCGCCCTGAGCGCCGGAGTTGGGTTGCATGCAGATGGCATCGAAGCCGGTGATCGCGCACAGCCAGCTTTCCAGCTCGTCGATCATCGCCTTGTAGCCCTGCACCTGCGCGGCCGGGGCAAAGGGGTGCAGCAGGGCGAAACCCGGCCAGGTGATCGGGATCATCTCGCTGCTGGCATTGAGTTTCATCGTGCACGAGCCCAGCGGGATCATCGACTGGTTCAGCGCCAGGTCCTTGTTCTCCAGCTGCTTGAGGTAGCGCAGCATCTCGGTTTCGCTGTGGTGCAGGTTGAACACCGGGTGGCTGAGAAAAGCCGAGCGTCGCACCAATGCCGACGGAATGCCCTCGGGCTGCGCCAGAGCATCCAGCGCGGCGATATCCAGGCCGTGGTCGGCGCCCAGGAAGATATCGAACAGGCGCATCACCGTGGTTTCGTCACAGGTCTCGTCGAGGCTCACGCCCAGTTGCCCGCGACCCAGAATCCGCAGGTTGATCTGCGCCGCCTCGGCGCTTTCGATAATGGCCGTCTGGCTGCCGCCGACTTCCAGGGTCAGGGTGTCGAAGAAGTGCTCGTTGAGGCGCTTGATGCCCTTGCTCTCCAGACCCGCCGCCAACACGAAGGTCAACGCATGCACGCGCTGGGCGATGCGCTGCAGGCCTTCCGGGCCGTGGTACACCGCATAGAAGGCGGCGATGTTGGCCAGCAGCACCTGGGCGGTGCAGATGTTGGAGTTGGCCTTCTCGCGGCGGATATGCTGTTCGCGGGTTTGCAGGGCCATACGCAACGCGGTGTTGCCGCGGGCATCCTTGGACACGCCGATGATGCGCCCAGGCATGGCCCGCTTGAATTCGTCCCGGCAGGCAAAGTACGCCGCATGCGGGCCACCAAAGCCCATGGGCACGCCGAAGCGCTGAGAGGAGCCCAGTACCACGTCGGCGCCCTGCTCACCCGGCGGCATCAGCATCACCAGGCTGAGCAGATCGGCAGCGACGCAGGCCAGCGCCTGCTGGGCATGCAGCTGAGTGATCAGCGGCCGCAAGTCACGCACTTCGCCGTGGGTATCGGGGTATTGCAGCAAGGCCCCGAACACCTGGTACTTGGCGAGGTTATCCACAGCGTCGACGATCAGTTCGAAACCGAAGCCCTCGGCGCGGGTCTGCAGCACCGAGAGGGTTTGCGGGTGGCAGTGTTCATCGGCGAAGAAGGCATTGCTTTTCGACTTGGCCACGCGCTTGGCCAGAGCCATGGCTTCTGCCGCGGCAGTGGCTTCGTCGAGCAACGAGGCGTTGGCGAGGTCCAGGCCGGTGAGGTCGATGATCATTTGCTGGAAATTGAGCAAGGCTTCCAGGCGGCCCTGGGCGATTTCCGGTTGATACGGGGTATAGGCGGTGTACCAGCCCGGGTTTTCGAGGACGTTACGCAAAATGACGGTTGGCGTGATGGTGCCGTGATAACCCATGCCGATCAGGCTGGTCCACACCTGGTTCTGCTCGGCATAGCCCTTGAGCTTGGCCAGGGCAGCCTGTTCATCGAGGGCCTCAGGCAGCTCCAGTGGCCGGTTCAAACGGATGCCCGGCGGCACGGTCTGTTCGATCAGCTCGCGGCGGCTGCCAACCCCGAGGGTAGCGAGCATGGCCTGCTGCTCCGAGGCATCGGGGCCCAGGTGGCGACGCAGAAAAGGATTGCGGTCGTGCAGTTGGCTCAGGGACGGCGACTGGGACATAGCGGCTCTCTCTTCCTCGACCAAGCCTCGAGCGCTCGAGGCATATTGAGTCTAGGAAGAGATTGCCGCCTGCGTGAAACTATTCGCCGATGGCGGCTTTGTAACCGGCGGCGTCGAGCAGTTTGTCCAGCTCGGCCTTGTCGCTTGGCTTAAGCTTGAAGATCCAGCTGGCGTACGGATCGTTGTTCAGTTCCTCAGGGCTGTCGGCCAGCGCCTCGTTGACTTCGATCACTTCACCGCTGACCGGTGCGTAGATATCGGAAGCGGCCTTGACCGACTCGACCACGCCCGCCGCATCGCCGGCGGCAAAGACCTTGCCCACTTCCGCCAGCTCGACGAACACCACGTCACCCAGGGCTTCCTGGGCATGGTCGCTGATCCCGACAGTCACAGAGCCATCGGCTTCCAGCCGGGCCCATTCGTGGCTTTCGGCAAAACGCAGGTCGGCGGGGATATTGCTCATAATTGTTGTCCTCGATTGGGTCAGCGGTTGGCCCGCCAGAATTGGGTTCAGATCAGGATCTTGCCATGGCGCACGAAGGTCGGCTTGACCACCCGCACCGGGTACCACTTGCCGCGAATCTCCACCTCGGCACGATCGGCGGTGGCCATCGGCACCCGCGCCAGGGCAATGGATTTGCTCAGCGTAGGAGAGAAACTACCACTGGTGATCTCCCCTTCGCCAATCCCGGCGACACGCACCACCTGATGGGCGCGTAAAACCCCGCGCTCTTCGAGCACCAGGCCGACCAGTTTCTGCTCGACGCCATGCTCGATTTCTTCCAGCAGGCCCTTGCGACCGATGAAGTCACGCGCTGCCGGCTCCCAGGCGATGCTCCAGCCCAGGTTCGAGGTCAGCGGCGTGTGGGCTTCGTCGATGTCCTGGCCATACAGGTTCATGCCCGCTTCCAGGCGCAGGGTATCGCGGGCGCCAAGGCCGCTGGGGGCGATGCCGGCGCCGACCAGGTCGTTGAAAAACGCCGGGGCCTGTACCGCCGGGAAAATGATTTCCAGGCCATCCTCACCGGTATAACCGGTGCGGGCGATGAACCAGTCACCATCGGCCAGGCCTTCGAAGGGCTTGAGTTCACGGATCAAAGCGGCGCGGGCAGCGGTTACCAGCTCCGCGACCTTTTCTCGCGCCTGCGGGCCCTGGATGGCAAGGATGGCCAGTTCCGGGCGCTCGCTCAGCTCGACCTCGAAGCCGATCATCCGCGCCTGCAGCCAGGCCAGGTCCTTGTCGCGGGTCGAGGCGTTGACCACCAGGCGGTAACCGTCCTCACAGCGGTAGACGATCATGTCGTCGATCACCCCGCCCTGCTCGTTGAGCATGGTGCTGTACAGGGCCTTGCCGGTGGCGTTCAGGCGCGCGACATCATTGGCCAGCACCTGTTGCAGCCAGGCACCGGCCTGGGCGCCACGGATATCGATCACGGTCATGTGGGATACATCGAAGACCCCGCAGGCCTGGCGCACCTGATGGTGTTCCTCGACTTGCGAGCCGTAATGCAGGGGCATATCCCAACCGCCAAAATCGACCATCTTGGCGCCGAGGGCCAAGTGCAGGTCATAAAGAGGCGTACGCTGTCCCATGGGTTTCTCCTTCCGGGCGTGGCGAGGCTACGGCGGCTGGCAGCGTTGCAGCTACCCGGTCTGTAGGACCGGCCGCAGCGAATGCCGCGCATTGTAGCTGCAAGCAAGCAGGCTTACACCCTCAGCGCGTTTGACCGGGGTGGCGGGCCGAACGTCGAATCAGGCCGATGACCGGCAGCAAGCCGACCAGCACCAGGGTCAGCGCCGGTAGCGAAGCCCGCGACCATTCGCCTTCGCTGGTCATTTCGAATACCCGAACCGCCAGGGTATCCCAGCCAAAGGGGCGCATCAGCAAGGTCGCCGGCATTTCCTTGAGCACGTCGACGAATACCAGCAGCGCCGCGCTCATGGCACCGGGCACCAGCAAGGGTAGATACACCTTGAAAAACAATCTCGGGCCACTGACCCCCAGGCTGCGCGAAGCTTCCGGCAAGGACGGGCGAATCCGTCCCAGGCTGTTTTCCAGCGGGCCGTAGGCCACGGCGATAAAGCGCACCAGATACGCCAGCAACAAGGCCGACAGGCTGCCGAGCAGCAACGGCTTGCCGGCACCACCGAGCCAGCCGGACAGCGGCACCACCAAGTGGTTATCGAGGTAACTGAAGGCCAGCATGATCGACACTGCCAGCACCGAGCCGGGCAAGGCATAGCCCAGGTTGGCCAGGCCGACGCCGGCGCGGATGGTCGAGGTCGGCGCCTGGCGCCGGGCAAACGCCAGCATCAGGGCAACACACACAGTAATCAGTGCCGCCATGGCGCCCAGGTACAGGGTATGCAGGATCAGCCCGGCATAGCGCTCGTCAAGGTCGAAACGCCCCCGCTGCCAGAACCACACCAGCAACTGCAGCATCGGCACCACGAAGGCACAGGCGAAGACCAGCAGGCACCAGCTGCTGGCGGCCAGGGCCTTGATGCCCCGCAAGTGATACAAGGCCTTGCCGCGCGGGCGTTCGTTGCTGCTGCGCACGGCGCCACGGGCCCGGCGCTCGCCGTAAAGCACCAGCATCACCGCCAGCAACAGCAGGCTGGCCAGTTGCGCGGCGCTTGAGAGGCTGAAGAAACCATACCAGGTCTTGTAGATGGCGGTAGTGAAGGTGTCGAAGTTGAACACTGACACCGCGCCAAAATCCGCCAGGGTTTCCATCAATGCCAGGGCCACCCCGGCACCGATGGCCGGCCGCGCCATGGGCATGGCAACCCGCCAGAATGCCTGCAGCGGAGACAGCCCCAGAACCCGCGCCGCTTCCATCAGGCCCTTGCCCTGGGCCAGGAAGGCGTTACGGGCCAGCAGGTAGACGTAGGGGTAGAACACCAACACCAGCACGGTGATGACCCCGCCGGTAGAACGCACCCGCGGCAGGCGCAAGGGCCCGAACCATTCGCGCAACAAGCTTTGCACCGGCCCGGCGAAATCCAGCAGGCCGACAAACACGAACGCCAGCACATAGGCCGGAATCGCGAACGGTAGCATCAAGGCCCAGTCGAGCCAGCGCCGCCCGGGGAACTCGCACAGGCTGGTGAGCCAGGCCAGGCTCACGCCCAGCACCGTCACACCAATGCCGACACCGAGGATCAGCGTCAGGGTGTTGCCCAGCAGGCGGCTCATCTGGGTATCGAGCAGGTGCGACCAGATCTGCAGGTCGACCGACTGCCAGGACAACAACAGCACGCTCAGCGGCAGCAGCACCAGGGCGGCGATGATGAAGACCAGGGGGTACCAGCGGCGTTGGGCGGGGTGGGCCAAAAGGAAAAATCTCTATGTAGAAGCACAGGCTCTGTGGGAGCGGGCTTGCCCCGCGATTGCATTGTGTCAGTCACATTGCAATCGCGGGGCAAGCCCGCTCCCACAGGGGGCCGATAAGGGCCCCGGAAGGATAAAGCCTGGCGCTTAGTTCCAGCCAGCCCGATCCATCAGGCGGATGGCTTCGGCCTGGCGTTTGCCGGCCACTTCCACAGCAATGCTGTCGGCCTTGAAGGTGCCCCAGGCAGCCACTTCTTCAGATGGCGCCACGGCCGGGTTGGCCGGGAACTCCTGGTTCACGCCGGCGAAGATTTTCTGCGCCTCGGCACCGGTCATCCATTCGACCAGCTTCTTCGCCGCCTCAGGGTGCGGCGCATATTTGGTCAGGCCGATACCCGAGAGGTTGACGTGCACGCCACGGTCAGCCTGGTTGGGCCAGAACAGCTTGACTGCCAGCTTGGGGTTTTCCTTGTGCAGGCGGCCGTAGTAGTAGGTGTTGACGATGCCGACGTCGCACTGGCCGGCGTTGATCGCCTGGAGCAAGGCGGTGTCGTCGGAGAACACATCGGTGGACAGGTTGTTGACCCAGCCCTTGATGATCTCTTCGGTTTTTTGCTCGCCATGGGTTTCGATCAGGGTAGCGGTCAGCGACTGGTTGTAGACCTTCTTCGCCGTACGCAGGCACAGGCGACCTTCCCAGTTTTTGTCGGCCAGGGCCTCGTAGGTGCTCAGCTCTTCGGGTTTGACCCGCTCGGTGGAGTAGGCGATGGTCCGTGCGCGCAGGCTCAGGCCGGTCCAGTCGTGGGACGAGGCGCGGTACTGGGCGGGGATGTTCTTGTCGATGACGTCCGACTTGATCGGCTGCAGGATGCCCATCTGCTCGGCCTGCCAGAGGTTGCCGGCGTCGACGGTGAGCAGCAGGTCGGCGGTGGCGTTCTCGCCCTCGGCCTTGATCCGCTGCATCAGCGGCGCTTCCTTGTCGGTGATGAACTTGATCTTCACCCCGGTTTCTTTGGTGTAGGCATCGAATACCGGTTTGATCAGCTCGTCGATGCGCGAGGAATACACCACCACCTCGTCCGCCGCCTGGGCGGCCGTGCCGAACAGGGTCAGAGCCAGGGCGGCCATTACGTGCTTGCGTGGCAACATGGTGCAGTCCTCGGAATTCATGAGAGGCGCAAATGGTAGTTAATCCCATTTGCCTTCTCAACCGAACTCACAAGGGAGGAGTTACCAGATGTTGCGGGGCCCTCAGGCCCGCGCCAGTTCCGGCAGGTCACCGCTCAAGCCCAAGGCCTGGCGCACGAACAGGGCCTTGGCTTCCGGCAATTGCTCGATCCATTTCAGGCCGCTGTTGCGCAACCAGCGCAACGGCAGTGGATCGGCCTGGAACAAGCGCTCGAAGCCTTCCATCGCCGCCATCAAGGCCAGGTTGTGCGGCATGCGTCGGCGCTCGAAACGGCTCAGCACGCGAATATCAGCCAGGCGCTCGCCACGCTCGTAGGCATGCAGCAACTCTTCGGCCAGTACCGCGGCATCGAGGAAACCGAGGTTGACGCCCTGCCCGGCCAGCGGGTGGATGGTGTGCGCGGCATCGCCGATCAGCGCCAGGCCTTCGGCCACGTAACGCTTGGCGTGACGCTGGCGCAGCGGCACGCAAACCCGTGGGTCGGCCTGCAGGACGCCGCCCAGGCGCCCTTCGAAGGCGCGCTCAAGCTCGGCGCAGAACGCCTCGTCGCTCAAGGCCATCAAGTGTTCAGCCTGCTCGGGCGTGGTCGACCAGACGATCGAGCACCAGTCCTGCTGGCCATCGCGCAACAACGGCAGGAACGCCAGCGGCCCCTCGTCGGTAAAGCGCTGCCAGGCGGTCGCCTGATGTGGCCGGGCACAACGCACGCTGGTGACGATGGCGTGGTGCAGATAATCCCACTCGCGGGTCTCGCAGCCAGTCAGGCGGCGTACCGCCGAGTTGGCGCCGTCGGCAGCAATCACCAGCGGCGCACGCAGGGTACGGCCGTCGGCCAGGGTCAGCAGCCAGTCGTCGCCGGAGCGGCGCATCTGCTCCAGGCGGGCATTGGCCAGCAGGCCGATTTCGCTGTCGTGCAGACGCTCCAGCAGGCCATCCTGCACTACCCGGTTCTCGACGATATGGCCAAGCACTTCGGCGTGCACGCTGGCCGCCGAGAAGTGGATCTGGCCGGTGCCGCTGCCATCCCACACGTGCATGTCCGAGTAGGGGCTCAGGCGTCGCTCGCTGACTCCCTGCCAGGCGCCCAGGCGTTCGAGAATGCGCTGGCTGGCCGCCGACAAGGCGCTGACCCGCGGCTCGAACGCCGACTGCTGGTCGAAGGGTTTGATCGACAAGGGGCTGCCGTCGAGCAAGAGAATTTCCAGGCCGCTGTGCTGCAACGCCAGGGCCAGGGCGCTGCCGACCATACCGGCACCGACAATCAACAGATCTGCGCGCATTTCCATGCCTTAAGCCTGTCTCGCTTGCGGCTTGAGCCGCACGTAAAGGGTTTTGTCGACCCGCGCCACCAGTTCACCGGCGGCGTCGCGGATATCGACCTGAAGTCGTGGCAGGTACTTTTTGCCGCCGGCGGTGTGCTGGCGGATGTCGTCGAGCAGGGCATCGTCGATGCGCAGGTCGGCGAACACCGGGCCCTTGCCCGGCGACACGAAATCGATGCTGGCGGCCTTGTCCCAGACGATGTACTCACGCCCGAGCAGCTCCATCAGCATCAGCATGTAGAACGGGTCGACCATCGAGTACAGGCTGCCGCCGAACTGGGTGCCGACATAGTTGCGGTTGAACCAGCGCAGGCCCATGCGCACGCGGATGTGGCGCAGGTCGGGGCTGACGCTGAGCACGCGAATGCCCGCGCCCAGGTACGGCGGGTAGATATTCAGCAGCCAGCGCAGCCTGCGCGCGCGCCGGGCCAGTTTGCGCGGGTCGCTCATGCTCAGCTCCGTGGATCCGGGCGAGTTCCCAGGCCCATGGCCTGGCGGGCGAACCAGCGCTTGGCCGGAGGCAGCAGGTCGAGGCCGAGCAGGCCCAGGTTGCGGCCGGTAGCGACCAAGGGTTGGGCGCTGCCGAACAATCGGGTGACGCGGTCGGAGAAGCCCACGGTCAGGTCCTGGTCCAGGCGCTGACGCTCACGGTAGGCCTGCAGGGTGGCGAAATCACCCGGCACTCCAGGGCTGGCCAGCAAGCCGTCGGCCAGCGACTGCACATCGCGCAGTGACAGGTTGAAGCCCTGCCCGGCAATCGGGTGCAGGCTGTGCGCAGCGTTGCCAAGGACTACCAGATGCGGGCGCACCTGCTCCTGGGCCTCGACCAGCGACAACGGATACAAGTGCCGGGCGCCGACCTGGCGCAGCGCACCGAGGCGGTAGCCAAACACGTCCTGCAGCTCGCTGAGGAAGCTGCGTTCGTCCAGCTCGGCCAGGCGCTTGGCGTCCATACCGGCGCGGGTCCAGACCAGCGCGCAGCGGTTCTCCGGCAATGGCAGCAAGGCCATCGGCCCTTCGTCGGTAAAGCGCTCGAAAGCCTGGCCGCAGTGGGCTTCGCTCGGGGTGATATTGGCGATCAGGGCGCTCTGGTTGTACGGCCGCTGGCTGACATGAATACCCAATTGCTCGCGCAGGCCGGAGCGGCCGCCATCGGCCAGTACCGCCAGGTCGCATTCAAGCGTGGTGTCGTCGTTGAGCGACAGCCGGTAACCGTCTTCCAGCGGCTGCAGGGCGGTGACCTCCGCCGGGCAGCGCCAGCTCACCACCTCAGCGTCCAGGCCCTGCCACAGGCACTGGCCAAGCCAGGCGTTCTCGACCACGTAGCCGAGCGCCGGTACCCCTTCTTCCAGGGCGTCCAGGCGGGTGGCGCCAAAACGGCCACGGTCGGAGACCTGGATCTGACGGATCGGCTCGGCGCGGCGGCTGATCTGTTGCCACAGGCCAAGACGCTCGTAGATTTGCCGGGTACCGAAAGACAACGCCGAAGAGCGGGCGTCATAGCTCGGCTGGAAACTGTCACCCGGGGCGAACGGTTCGATCAGCAGGATCTTCCAGCCACGCGCCTTGGCGCCGGCTTGCAGGGCCAGGGCCAGGCTGGCGCCGACCAGGCCGCCGCCAATGATCGCAAGGTTGACCCGGCTCATGCTGCGGCACTGCGCGCAGCAGCCATCAAGGCTTCGATTTCGGCAACCGTCTTGGGTACGCCGGAGGTCAGGATTTCACAGCCCTGCTTGGTTACCACTACGTCATCCTCGATTCGCACACCGATGCCACGCCATTTTTTCGCGACACTCTGGTTATCGGCACCAATGTAAATGCCAGGTTCAACAGTCAGGGCCATGCCCGGCTCGAGCACTCGCCACTGGCCGCCGACCTTGTACTCGCCGACATCATGCACATCCATGCCCAGCCAGTGCCCGGCGCGGTGCATGTAGAAAGCCCGATAGGCTTCGCTTTCAATCAGTTCGTGCACCTGGCCCTTGAGCAGGCCCAGTTCCACCAGGCCTTCGGTAATCACTTGCACCGTGGCCTCATGGGCGTGATTCCAGTGCTTGCCCGGGGCGATGACCGCAAAGGCCGCTTCCTGGGCCTTGAGCACCAGCTCGTAGATGGCCTTCTGCTCCGGCGAAAAACGCCCGCTGACCGGGAAAGTGCGGGTGATGTCGCTGGCGTAGCAGTCAATCTCGCAACCGGCGTCGATCAGCACCAGGTCGCCGTCCTTGAGCAGCGCGTCGTTCTCCTGGTAATGCAGGATGCAGCTGTTGCGCCCGGCGGCGACGATCGAGCCGTAGGCCGGCATCTTCGCCCCGCCCTTGCGGAACTCGTAGTCGAGCTCGGCTTCCAGGCTGTATTCGCGCAGACCGGCGCGGCAGGCCTGCATGGCCCGCACGTGGGCACGGGCGGAAATCGCCGCGGCCTCGCGCATCACTTTCACTTCCGCCGCCGATTTATACAGGCGCATGTCGTGCAGCAGATGATCCAGGGCAACGAATTCGTTCGGCGGTTGCGCACCCAGCCGCGCTTTGGAGCGGATGACGTTGATCCACTCCATCAAGTGGCGGTCGAACTCGGCGTTGCTGCCCATGGCCGAATACACCCGGTCGCGACCTTCGATCAGGCCGGGGAGGATGTCGTCGATATCGGTGATGGGGAAAGCATCATCGGCGCCAAAATCGCGGATCGCCCCTTCCTGGCCAGCGCGCAGGCCGTCCCAGAGCTCGCGCTCGGGATTGCGCTCGCGGCAGAACAATACGTACTCGCCGTGCTCGCGGCCGGGGATCAGGGCGATCACCGCCTCGGGCTCGGGGAAGCCGCTGAGGTACTGGAAGTCGCTGTCCTGGCGGTACACGTGCTCGACGTCGCGGTTGCGGATGGCAACCGCGGCGGCGGGCAGGATGGCGATGCTGTTGGGTTCCATCTGCGCCATCAGCGCCTTGCGTCGACGGGCGTATTCCGACTTGGGGATGTGGCTCATGGGCAGTGGCAGTCCGTGGTTGATCAGTGCAGCGAAGGTTTGGCCGCAGGTGCGACCGGCTGCTTCAGCTCGGTGTAGAGCAGCAGCGGGGCGACGCGCAGGTATTCCATGACTTCCATGTAATCGCTTTCGCCGTCTTCGGACTCTTCCAGGGCTTCCTGGACCTGAGAGATTGCGACCAGATCCTGCAGCACTTCCTTGGCGTCGGTGCTCAGATCCTTGCCACCGGCATTCAAACCGAAACCGGCAATGAAGCCCTGGCACCATTGACCCAGGGCGGTGGCACGCTCGGTCAGCGGCTCATCATCACCCGGCAGCAACAGCACCACGGTGATATCGTCGCTGGTCAGTTCGCCCTTGACCATTTCTTGCAGGCCGATCAAGGCGTTACGAACGTTGTCTGCCGGTTCGCTTTCCAGCAGTTGCGCAGCATCGGCCAACCATGCATCGGCATCGAAGCCGGCACCGGCGCAGCTGCGCCCGAGCAACAGCCCGTGCAGTTCGGCAGGGGAAACAGGATGCCCGTTGCTGCTGAGCAAGGTGGCGAAGGCGGTGTACGGCGAATTGATATTGGGCATGGGCAACTAGGCGCCAGACGGCGCAATGACTAGAATGAAGACCTTGTATCCTAGCACCGGCAGGCGCGCCAAGACCATCGACGCGGCCAACTCCGGGCCGGCCAGGGCATAAACCGGGCAACCACCCGCACGACCGAATCGAGTGGCAACCAATGCAAGAGAACGATCTGCAAGCGCTGATGGGCCGATTCGAACTGCTGATTGAGCGGGTCGAGCAACTAAAACGGCAAAACGCACTCTTATTAGCTCAGGAAAAATCCTGGCGCGAAGAGCGCGCCCACCTCATCGAAAAAAATGAAATCGCCCGGCGTAAGGTCGAATCGATGATTTTGCGACTCAAGGCCCTGGAGCAAGACTCATGAGCTCAAGCAATAGCGTCACTGTTCAGATTCTCGACAAAGAATATTCGATCATCTGTCCGCCGGAAGAACGCAGCAACCTGGTCAGCGCCGCGCGCTACCTGGATGGCAAGATGCGCGAAATCCGCAGCAGCGGCAAAGTCATCGGTGCCGACCGCATCGCCGTGATGGCTGCGCTGAACATTACCCACGACCTGCTGCACAACCAGGAACGCCCGCAAGCGACCGGCACTGGCGTCAACCGTGAACAGGTGCGCGACCTGCTTGAACGCGTCGATAGCGCACTGGCCGACGATCAAGATTCAAATAAGGGTTGAGTATCGGTATACTGGCGCCACTCCCTGGAGTGCTTGCCAGTCGGTCATGTCCCTGAGCCGATACGCACAACCACGGGGGTTGCACGTGGGGCCGGTGTGCATGTCCGCTTGACGGAAAGCCTTAACGCCTCCTGCAATCTCCACCTTGAACTTTCGGGTTCAAGGGCTACACCGACAGCGGTTCGTCGGGGAGCCTGAATTCTTTGCCCGCCCTTCTGCGCGGGCAATCGAGCTGTCACCCGGCGGGTGGCAGCCCTCTCTGGGACCGCCCGTGCCATGACCGACACCGCGCCGCTGACCCGCCCCCAACTTCGCCGCCTGCTTCGCGATGCCCGCCGTGCCCTGACGCCGGCCGAACAACGCCAGGCAGCCCGTGGCCTGTACCGTCAGCTGGCGCAGCATCCGTTGTTTCGCCGGGCCCGGCACATCGCCCTGTACCTGCCCAATGATTGCGAGATCGACCCGCGCCTGCTGATGCGTGAAGCCCAGCGCCGTGGCAAACGCACCTACCTGCCGGTACTGCACGCCTGGCCAAAAACCAAGATGGTGTTCCAGCGCATCGAAGCCGGCGAGAAGCTGCGGCGCAACCGCTTTCGCATCCCCGAGCCGCACATCAGCCTGGCCCGGCAACGACCGATCTGGGCGCTGGACCTGATCCTGCTACCGCTGGTGGGTTTTGATGAAGTGGGTGGCCGGCTGGGCATGGGCGGCGGTTTCTATGACCGCAGCCTGGCCTATCAGGCCCGCCGCAAGGCCTGGAAAAAACCCTTGCTGCTGGGCCTGGCGCATGAATGCCAGAAGGTCGAACGACTGGCGCAAGCCAGCTGGGATGTGCCGCTGCAGGGGACGGTCTCGGACCGTGGCTGGTACCTGGCTATCAACGCTGTTGCGGATTGACCGGCATTTCGTAAGGGGCGTCGAGTTTGCGTTCCCAAAGGCTTTGCGCATAACCGGTAGTGACAACACCCAAACCGAACAGAAACACCAGAATCCAGAGCAAATCCGGTTTGCGATTCATCGATTGCCCCCCTCAGGCAAACTGATCACGTTGTCAGCAACGTTTTTGTTGTTGCAGCAGCGTCAAGCTTAAAATGCGCGCATTCTCCGACAACCTGAGGCGACACGCAAACGTTGACGCCAACCGACCGTCGGTTTCCTGAAACAGGTTATTTCAAACATTGTCTGGAGCACCACCCATGGCCTACTGGCTGATGAAATCCGAGCCCGACGAACTCTCGATCAAGGACCTCGCGCGGCTGGGCGAAGCGCGCTGGGATGGCGTGCGCAACTACCAGGCGCGCAATTTCTTGCGTGCCATGGCAGTCGGTGAGCAGTTCTTCTTCTACCACTCCAGTTGCCCGGAGCCGGGCATTGCCGGCATTGCCCGCATCAGTGCCGCAGCCTATCCCGACCCCACTGCACTCGACCCGCAAAGCCACTACTTCGACGCCAAGGCCAACGACGCCAAGAACCCCTGGAGCGCTGTCGATGTCGCCCATGTCGAAACCTTCGGCAGGGTCCTGCAACTGGGCTACCTCAAGCAGCAAACCGCCCTTGCCGAACTGGCGCTGGTACAGAAGGGCAGCCGCCTTTCAGTGATGCCGGTGACCGCCGAACAGTGGGCAGCGGTACTCGCACTGCGTTAAACAGGGTAGGATGGCCGCTCATTTGACGAACATCAACGCACCAGGACCGGTGCGGCGTCACAATTTGACGTTAATGCAGCAAGGATTGCCCAACCATGTCGATGAGCCAACACGCCCCGAAATTCTTCGCCGGTGCCTTGATCGCCCTGCTCCTGGCCGCGGGTGGCCTGGGCTACTGGAAGTCCCTGCATGACCGCCTGCCCGAAGGCCTGAGCATGGGCAACGGCAGGCTCGAAGCCACCGAAGTGCAGATCGCCAGCAAGATCCCCGGGCGCCTGGCCGAGGTGCTGGTCGACGAAGGCGATACCGTCAAGCAGGGCCAGTTGCTCGCCCGCATCGACACCCGCACCCTCGAAGCCCAGCGCAACCAGGCCGAAGCCGAAGTGCTACGGGCCCGGGAAAACTACTCCGCCGCCCAGGCCACGGTGCAATTGCGCCAGAGCGAACAACTGCTGGCCAGCCAGGAGCTCAAGCGCGTCCGCGAGATCTTCCAGCGCAAATATGCCAGCCAGCAGCTGCTCGACCAGCAGCAGGCCCGCTACGACACCAGCAACTCCGCCGTGGTCGCCGCCCGCGCGCAACTGGCGGCAATCAAGGCCGCCATCGGCGCCGCTGAAGCCCAGGTGGCACAGCTGACCAGCGAAATCGACGACAGCAGCCTGCGCGCGCCAATCAACGGCGTGATCCAGCTGCGCCTGGCCGAGCCAGGTGAAGTGCTCGGTGCCGGCGGCCGCGTGCTGATGCTGATCGACCCCAGCGACCAGTACATGAACCTTTACCTGCCCGCCTCCACGACCGGCCGCCTGACCGTCGGCGACCAGGCGCGCATCGTTCTCGACGCCCTGCCCGACCGGGCCTTGCCGGCGAAGATCGCCTTCGTCGCGGCCAAGGCGCAGTTCACCCCCAAGCAGGTGGAAACCCGTGACGAGCGCCAGAAGCTGGTGTTCCGGGTCAAGCTGCGCCTGACCGAACCAAGCGCCGTGCCCCAGGCCAAACCCGGCATGCCGGGCGCAGGCTATGTGCGCACCGCTGATGTGGACTGGCCGGCCAACCTGCAATGAGCGCGCTGGCGCTGCACGCCGAGGGCATCAACCACCGCTACGGCGGGCTGAACGCCCTGCAGGACATTGCCTTCAGCCTGCCGGCCGGCACCCGCTGCGGCCTGATCGGCCCGGACGGCGCCGGCAAGTCGAGCCTGCTCGGGCTGATCGCCGGGGTGAAGAAGCTGCAAAGCGGCGAACTGCAGGTGCTTGGCGGCTCGATCCGCCAGCGCCGCCATCGCAACAGCCTCTACCCGCGTATCGCCTTCATGCCCCAGGGGTTGGGCGGCAACCTTTACCCCGAGCTGTCGATCAGCGAGAACATCCGCTTCTTCGCCACCCTGTTCGGCCTTGGCGCCACGGAGTGCGAGCAGCGCATGCACAACCTGCTGCTGGCCACCGACCTGCTGCGCTTTGCCGAACGCCCGGCGGGCAAGTTGTCGGGCGGCATGAAGCAGAAGCTCGGCCTGTGCTGTGCGCTGATCCACGAACCGGACCTGCTGATCCTCGACGAACCCACCACTGGCGTCGACCCGCTGTCGCGCCGGCGCTTCTGGGAGCTGGTCGAGCAGGTGCGCCAGGAACGCCCGCAACTGACCCTGCTGGTCGCCACGGCCTACATGGAAGAGGCCGAACAGTTCGAACACTGTCTGATGCTCGATCGTGGCCGGCTGATTGCCGCAGGCTTGAGCGAAGAGCTGGCCGCAGCCACCGCCAGCCACAAGCTCGATGACGCCTTTACCCACTTTCAGGGCGACAGCCAGCGCAGCCAGCAGCCCCTGGTGATCCCGCCGCGCGATAGCGGCGAGGCCGAGATCGCTATCGAAGCCCATGAACTGACCTTGCGCTTTGGTGACTTCACCGCCGTGAACAAGGTCAGTTTCGCCATCGGCCGTGGCGAGATCTTCGGTTTTCTCGGCTCCAACGGCTGCGGCAAGACCACCACCATGAAGGTGCTCACCGGGCTGATGCCGGCCAGCGAGGGCAGCGCCACCCTGCTCGGTCGCCCGGTGAACGCCAAGGACCTGGCCACGCGTAAGCGCGTTGGCTTCATGTCCCAAAGCTTCTCGCTGTATGGCGAACTCAGCGTGCGGCAGAACCTTGAACTGCATGCGCGGCTGTTCGACCTGCCCAAGGCCGACAGCGGCCCGCGCATCGCCGAGCTGATCGAGCGTTTCGATCTGGGCGCCATCGCCGACCAGCAGTCCGGCGCCCTGCCCCTGGGTTTGCGCCAGCGCCTGTCGCTGGCAGTGGCGGTACTGCACCGTCCGGAAGTGCTGATCCTCGACGAGCCCACCTCAGGTGTGGACCCGGCAGCGCGCGACGACTTCTGGCGCCTGCTGATCGAGCTGTCGCGCGATCAGGGGGTGACGATCTTCCTCTCTACTCATTTCATGAACGAGGCCCTGCGCTGCGACCGGATCTCCCTAATGCATGCCGGCAAGGTCCTGGCCTGCGACACCCCGGCGGCGCTGCAGCAGCAGTTCGGCGGTGAAACCCTGGAAGATGCCTTCGTCACCTGCCTGGAACAGGCCCAGGGCGCCAGCGAAGCGCCAACGGCCCCAACCCAGTTCGACAGCCCGGCCAATACAGCAACGCAACCCCTGCGCCATGGCTTCAGCCTCAAGCGCCTGGTCGCCGTCGCCACCCGCGAAGGCAAGGAACTGCTGCGCGACAAAGTGCGCCTGGCGTTCGCCCTGCTTGGCGCGCTGTTCATGATGGTGATCTTCGGCTACGGCATCTCCCTGGACGTGGAAAACCTCGCTTTCGCCGTTTATGACCAGGACCAGAGCCCGCAAAGCCGCGCTTATCTTGAAGCCTTCCGCGGCTCGCGCTACTTCGCCGAACAGACGCCGATTCGCGATGCCGCACAGTTACACAAACGCCTGCAGCGCTCGGAAATCAAGCTGGCCCTGGAGATTCCACCAGGTTTTGGTCGCGATCTGCACGCCGGTCGCCAGCCGGTGGTAGCAGCCTGGCTGGACGGCGGCATGCCATTTCGCGCCGAGACCAGCCGTAACTATGTCGAAGCCGTGCACCAGGGCAACCTCGAACAACTGGCGGCGCTGAGCAGCAAGGCCCGGGCCGGGCAAACTCCAGTGCGCCTGGAAACCCGCTTTCGCTACAACCAGGACGTGGTCAGCGTCAACGCCATCGGCCCCGGGGTCATGGCGCTGATCCTGGCGTTCATTCCGGCAATGCTCACCGCACTGGGCATCGTGCGCGAAAAAGAGCTGGGCTCGATCACCAACTTCTATGCCACGCCCCTGACCCGCCTGGAGTTCCTGCTCGGCAAACAGGCGCCCTACCTGGCGGTAAGCCTGGTCAACCTGGCGCTGCTGGTAGCAATGAACCACTGGCTGTTCGGCGTGCCGTTCAAGGGCAGCGCCCTGGCCCTGGCCTGCGGCGGCGTGCTCTACCTGCTGGCGACCACCAGCCTGGGCCTGCTGATCTCGGCGTTCACCCGCACGCAGATCGCCGCGATCCTCGGCACCATGATCATCACCAGCCTGCCGACCATTCAGTTCTCCGGGCTGATCGTGCCGCGTTCCTCGCTCGATGGCGCGGCGGCCTTGATGGGCCAGTTGTTCCCGGCCGGTTACTTTCTCGATATCGCCGTCGGCACCTTTACCAAAGCCCTGGACCTGCGCGAACTCTGGCCCCAGTGCCTGGCGCTGCTGGGCTTCTTTGTCGGTTTCACTGGCCTGAGTCTGGCCATGCTGAAGAAGCAGGAGGTCTGATGCATCGTCTGGCACATACCCTGCGCCTGGGGCTCAAGGAGCTGACCAGCCTGCGCCACGACAGCGTGCTGCTGTTGTTCCTGCTGTACGCCTTCAGCGTGGCGATCTACATGCCGGCCGCAGGCTCGGTGATCGGCGTGCACAACGCCAGCGTGGCGATCATCGACGAAGACCACAGCCTGGTCTCGCGCAAGCTCGCCGAGGCCCTGCAACCACCGGAATTCCAGCACGCCGTGCCGCTGCCCTACGACCAGCTCGACCAGGCCCTGGACAGCGGCCGCTACACCTTCGTGATCAACGTACCGGTGAACTTCCAGACCGACCTGCTGGCCGGGCGCTCGCCCGAGCTGCAAGTCAACGTCGACGCCACGGCCATGAGCCAGGCGTTCATGGGCGCCGGTTACATCGGCAGGATCGTCGAGCGCGAGCTGCTCGACTATGCCAAGCAGGGCTCGGCTACCGCCGGCAGCCCGGCGCTGCTCAGTGCCCGGGCGTTGTTCAACCCCAACCTTGAGGGCGGCTGGTTTCTGGCAGTGATCCAGATCGTCAACAACATCACCATCCTGGCCATCATCCTCACCGGCACGGCACTGCTGCGCGAGCGCGAGCACGGCACCCTCGACCACCTGCTGGTGCTGCCGCTGACCGCGCTGGAAATCATGCTGGCAAAGATCGCCAGCAACGCCCTGGTGGTGGTGCTGTGCACCTGGGTATCGCTTGAGGTGGTCGTCAAGGGCGCGCTGGGTGTACCGCTGGCGGGATCGCTGGGGTTGTTCCTGGCGGTGACGGCGCTGTACCTGTTCGCCAGCACCGCATTGGGGATCTTCCTCGCCACCCTGGCGCGCTCAACCCCGCAATTCGGCCTGCTGGCGATTCCGGTGATCATCCCGATGCTGTTGCTGTCGGGCGGCAGCACGCCGCTGGACAGCATGCCGCAATGGCTGCAGTGGGTCATGCAGGGCTCGCCCTCGACCCACTTCGTCAGCCTCAGCGCGGCAATCCTGTTCCGTGACGCCGGGCTGGCAGTGGTCTGGCCAGACATCGCGGCGCTCGCCGCCATTGGCCTGGCCTTCTTCGCCATTGCCCTGGCGCGTTTTCGCCGCAGCCTGACCTCGTGATTACTGGACGATCAGGTTGTTGAACAGCAGGTCGTCGACGGTCGGCTTGCCTTCTTCGGATTCGAGCACCTGCTGGACCTGCTTCAGAGCTTCCTGACGCAGTTTTTCCTTGGCCTCGACGTTACTCATGGCCTCCAGGTTCTGCTGGGTGAACAGCGCCACCAGCTGGTTGCGGATCAGCGGCTCATGATGCTTTACCGCTGCGGCGGCGGCATCGCTGTTGACCCGCAGGGCCACGTCGGCCTTGTACACGCGCAGCTTCGGCCCGCCATCAAGGGCGTAATTGCCCACAAAAGGCGGGCTCAGGGAAATGTAGGAGACCTTCGGTTCCCCTTCCTTGGCTTCCTCGGCCATGGCCGCCATCGGCAGCATCAGCGCCAGTACCATCAAGATCCACGCTTTCACGAATTCGCTCCTCATACAGTTGGCGCCAGCATACCCAGCGCACCGGTCAAACCCAAGCCCGGGCTTATGCCGGCCTATCAGGGCGGGCCATGCTCGTTGACCCGGCACCTCGCCCACCTACACTTATCGGCCACTACGCGCAAAGGAATAGTCCCGATGAAAGCAGTGTTGTGCAAAGCCCTTGGCCCGGCGCAAAACCTGGTCCTGGAAGAAGTCGCCAGCCCCGTGCCGAAAAAGAACGAGATCCTCCTCGACGTGCAGGCCGCCGGGGTCAACTTTCCCGACACCCTGATCATCGAAGGCAAGTACCAGTTCCAGCCGCCGCTGCCGTTCTCCCCTGGGGGCGAAGCCGCCGGCGTGGTCAGCGCCGTGGGTGAAAAAGCCGGCAACCTGAAGATCGGCGACCGGGTCATGGCCCTGACCGGCTGGGGCAGCTTTGCCGAACAAGTGGCGGTGCCGGCCTACAACGTATTGCCGATCCCGGCGCAGATGGACTTCACCACGGCGGCGGCCTTCGGCATGACCTACGGCACCTCGATGCATGCGCTCAGCCAGCGCGGCCAGCTCAAGGCCGGGGAAACCCTGCTGGTGCTGGGCGCCTCGGGCGGGGTTGGCCTGGCGGCGGTGGAAATCGGCAAGGCCATGGGCGCGCGGGTGATTGCCGCCGCCAGCAGCGCCGAGAAACTTGCCGTAGCCAAGGCGGCAGGCGCCGACGAGCTGATCAACTACAGCGAAACCAGCCTCAAGGACGAAATCAAGCGCCTGACCGGCGGCAACGGCGCCGATGTGATCTACGACCCGGTTGGCGGCGATCTGTTTGACCAGGCGGTGCGCGGCATTGCCTGGAATGGCCGGCTGCTGGTGGTCGGTTTTGCCAGCGGGCGCATCCCCGAGCTGCCAGTGAACCTGGCGCTACTCAAAGGTGCAGCGGTGCTCGGGGTGTTCTGGGGCGCCTTTGCCCAGCGCCAGCCGGCCGACAATGCGGCGAACTTCCAGCAGCTGTTTGCCTGGTTCGCCGAAGGCAAGCTCAAGCCGCTGGTATCGCAGACCTTCCCGCTGGCTGAAGCAGGTGCAGCCATCGAGATGCTGGGCCAGCGCAAGGCGGTGGGCAAGCTGGTGGTGACCATGGCCTGAACAGCTGAGCCCGCTCCTACCTGGAATGGCAGCGCCGAAAACGCGCCTCCAGGTTGCGATCGGGCATGGCATGGCTGCGCAAGGCATTGAGGGTCTGCTCGACATAATCGCGGGTGCTGCCGTAACGGCCCTTGGCATTGGCAAATATCTGGCTGAGCAAGGTGTCCGGCAGGTTGCCGGCATAGCATGGCAAATGCCGCTCCAACACAAACCCCAGGGCCTGGACCTTGCTGCCGTCCTCAAGCCGGCAATTGAGCCAGTGCGGGCGGTACGCAGGGTAAGGCATTTCTCGTTGCCACAAGGCCAGCAACGAATCTTCCAGGCAGTCGTCCGGCAGGCGGTAGGCAAAACCGCTGCATGAACCACCACGATCAAGACCGAATACCAGCCCGGGGCATTCCGGCGTGCCGCGGTGCTCGTGGGACCACAAATACAGCCCGCGATGATAGCCGTGCACCCGTGCCCGTCGCCGTTCGGCGGCATTGCACTCCGGGCGCCAGATCAATGAGCCGTAGGCAAACAACCATACCGGGCCACCCTGGTGCCGGGACATGGTGTGTTGAACTGAATGCACAAGTTGCTCGCGAGTTAACTGTTCGCCGAAATCAAGCAACGGCGGATAGGCCACATTCAAAGATACCGTTTCGATCGCCGACATAGCTGCCGCCACACTTCCCCATGAATTACCAACGCATTGCACTATAAAGCAACGCACTGTGCACAGAGTTACCGTACGGCAGATAAGCGCCGCAATACAAGCCCCCAGACGCCATGAGACGGCGATAAAGGCCGCACCGGTGCGATAACAGGTGCACTGTTTCAAGTGTAGCGAAAGTTATTTTCGTTGCCGGCAATAATTAGTGGCTTATCACCGCTGGCGGCACCGGCAGTTATTTAAACCGGCACGCTGTTGCAGCGTGCCTTATTCCGTCAATCAATTGCGCGGGGCATAAGCGAATACATCGGCGCGCATTTGATGCGCATCCATGCCGGCGTCGACCAGTGCGTCGAGGGTGGCGTAGATCATGTTTGGCGAACCGCTGGCGTACACATGCACGCCGGCCAGGTCACTGATGTCTTCGCATACCGCCTCGTGCAACAGGCCGCAGCGCCCTTCCCAGCCGCACAGGTCGCTGACCACCTTGTGCAGGAACAGGTTGGGCAGACTCTCCCACTCGGCCCAGTGCTCGATCTGGTAGAAGTCGTCCGGCAGGCGCACGCCCCAGTACAGGTGCACCGGGTGCTTGAAGCCGCTGGCCCGGCAATGTTCGATCAGGCTGTGCATCTGCGCCATGCCGGTGCCGGCCGCGATCAGCACCAGCGGGCCGTCCGGCAATTCGGCCAGGTGGGTGTCACCAAAGGGCATCTGCAGCCGCGCCATGCCGTTGCGCCGCAACTGAGCGATCAGCTCCAGGGCACTGTTCTCGCGGGCCAGTACATGCAGCTCGAGGTCGCGGCCACTGTGCGGCGCCGAGGCCAGCGAGAAGGCAGCCTTGTCGCCGCTGTCTCGCTCGATCATCAGGTACTGGCCAGCATGGTAGCGCGGTGGCTTGCCGGCAGGCGCCCGCAGGCGCACGCGCCAGACGTCGCCGCCGACTTCGACACACTCGCTGAGCTGACAGGCCAGGGTCCGTACCGGCAGCTCGCCCAGGGCCAGCACGCCATCCCACAACAAGACGCAATCCTCCAGTGGCTCGGCGATGCAGGTGAACAGCTCGCCGTGATCACGCTCGACGCCATCCTGACGCACCCGGCCCTCGACCAGCAGCGCGGCGCAGACATGGCAGTTGCCATTGCGACAGCTTTGCGGGCAGTCGTAGCCCAGGCGTCGCGCCGCATCCAGAATCCTTTCTCCGGGCTTGAGCGCCAACACGGCCCCGGACGGCTGCAAGGTTACCTGCATTTAGTCTATTCCCAACTGGTTCCACAGCTCATCGATCCGCCGGGTGACGGCTTCGTCCTTGACGATGACCCGTCCCCACTCGCGGGTGGTTTCACCCGGCCACTTGTGCGTCGCATCCAGGCCCATCTTCGACCCCAAACCGGACACCGGCGAAGCGAAGTCCAGGTAGTCAATCGGGGTGTTGTCGATCATTACCGTGTCGCGCTTGGGGTCCATGCGCGTGGTAATCGCCCAGATCACGTCGTTCCAGTCACGCGCGTTGATATCGTCGTCCGTGACGATAACGAACTTGGTGTACATGAACTGTCGCAAAAACGACCAGACACCCAGCATCACGCGCTTGGCGTGTCCTGGGTACTGCTTTTTCATGGTCACCACCGCCATGCGGTACGAGCAGCCTTCCGGCGGCAGGTAGAAGTCGGTGATCTCCGGGAACTGCTTTTGCAGGATCGGCACGAATACTTCGTTCAGCGCCACGCCGAGAATCGCCGGCTCATCCGGCGGACGGCCGGTGTAGGTGCTGTGATAGATCGGCTTGCTGCGGTGTGTGATGCGCTCGACAGTGAACACCGGGAAGCTGTCGACTTCGTTGTAGTAGCCGGTGTGGTCGCCGTACGGGCCTTCCGGGGCCATTTCACCCGGATGGATCACGCCTTCGAGAATGATTTCGGCGGTGGCCGGCACCTGCAGGTCGTTGCCACGGCACTTGACCAGCTCGGTACGGTTGCCGCGCAACAGGCCGGCGAAGGCGTACTCGGAGAGGGTATCGGGCACCGGCGTCACGGCACCAAGGATGGTCGCCGGGTCGGCGCCCAGGGCCACCGCCACCGGGAACGGCTGACCCGGGTGCTTCTCGCACCATTCGCGATAGTCCAGGGCGCCGCCGCGATGGCTCAACCAGCGCATGATGACCTTGTTGCGGCCAATCACCTGTTGACGGTAGATGCCGAGGTTCTGGCGGTCCTTGTTCGGCCCGCGGGTCACTGTCAGGCCCCAGGTGATCAGCGGCGCAACGTCGCCCGGCCAGCAGTGCTGCACCGGCAGCAGGCCGAGGTCGACATCATCACCTTCGATGACCACTTCGTGGCATGCCGCGTCCTTGACCACCTTCGGCGCCATGGACACGACCTTCTTGAAGATCGGCAGCTTCGACCAGGCGTCCTTGAGGCCTTTCGGCGGCTCGGGCTCCTTGAGAAAGGCCAGCAGCTTGCCGATTTCACGCAGCTCGCTGACCGACTCGGCGCCCATGCCCATGGCCACCCGCTCCGGGGTACCGAACAGGTTGCCCAGCACCGGGATGTCGAAGCCGGTAGGTTTTTCGAACAGCAGGGCCGGGCCTTTGGCGCGCAGGGTGCGGTCGCAGACTTCGGTCATTTCCAGGACTGGAGAGATCGGCACCTGGATGCGCTTGAGTTCGCCGCGCTGTTCCAGGCCACGGATAAAGTCGCGCAAATCGCGATACTGCATGCAAAAGCCTCGTATTGGCTGCCGTAGCGGTCGGGCTGCAGAGTGTAGCGCCGAACTCGGCTGCTCAGAATAGCCAAAGTACAGATAGCAAAAAGCCGGGTCGCCCCGGCTCTTGCCCAGCGCAACAGTTTACTTGCGCTTCATCGACAAGAAGAACTCGTCGTTGGTCTTGGTCTGCTTGAGTTTGTCGATCAGGAACTCGATGGCAGCCACTTCATCCATCGGGTGCAGCAGCTTGCGCAGAATCCACATGCGCTGCAGCTCGTCGTCGGCGGTCAGCAGCTCTTCGCGACGGGTACCCGAACGGTTGATGTTGATGGCCGGGAAGACGCGCTTCTCGGCGATCTTGCGGTCCAGGGGCAGTTCCATGTTGCCGGTACCCTTGAACTCTTCGTAGATCACTTCGTCCATCTTCGAGCCGGTTTCAACCAGCGCGGTGGCGATGATGGTCAGCGAGCCGCCCTCTTCGATGTTACGCGCGGCGCCGAAGAAACGCTTCGGCTTCTCCAGGGCGTGGGCATCGACACCACCGGTGAGGACCTTGCCGGAGCTCGGGATCACGGTGTTGTAGGCACGGGCCAGACGGGTGATGGAGTCGAGCAGGATGACCACGTCTTTCTTGTGTTCAACCAGGCGCTTGGCCTTCTCGATAACCATTTCGGCAACCTGCACGTGGCGGGTTGGCGGCTCGTCGAAGGTCGAGGCAACCACTTCGCCGCGCACGGTGCGCTGCATTTCGGTTACTTCTTCCGGGCGCTCGTCGATCAGCAGGACGATCAGGTGGCACTCGGGGTTGTTACGGGTGATGTTGGCCGCGATGTTCTGCAGCATGATGGTCTTGCCCGCTTTTGGCGGAGCGACGATCAGGCCGCGCTGGCCTTTGCCGATCGGGGCGCAAAGGTCGATAACCCGGCCGGTGAGGTCTTCGGTGGAGCCGTTGCCGGCTTCCATCTTCAGGCGCTCGTTAGGGAACAGCGGCGTCAGGTTTTCGAACAGGATCTTGTTCTTCGCGTTTTCCGGCCGGTCGAAGTTGATGGTGTCGACTTTCAGCAGGGCGAAGTAACGCTCGCCTTCTTTTGGCGGGCGGATCTTGCCGACGATGGTGTCGCCGGTACGCAAGTTGAAGCGACGGATCTGGCTTGGCGACACGTAGATGTCGTCCGGGCCGGCCAGGTACGAGGCATCGGCCGAGCGCAGGAAGCCGAAGCCGTCCTGGAGAATCTCCAGCACGCCGTCACCGGAGATTTCCTCGCCGCTTTTCGCATGCTTTTTCAACAGGGAGAAAATCACATCTTGCTTGCGCGAACGGGCCATATTTTCTATGCCCATCTGTTCGGCCATTTCGAGCAGATCGGTAATCGGCTTTTGCTTGAGTTCAGTCAGGTTCATAAGGGGAGTGACGTAATCATGTAAGAAGGGGGAATTAAGCTTCTGGCTTAATGAAGCCGCGCCGCAAAGAAGGCGACAGGATCGCGTACTGATTCGAATTAGGGATGCGTCGGCGACGGCGTGCAGAGGGCACCGAAGAAACAGTGCGAGGCCGAATGTAACACCTGCTTTTTCTGGCGTCTAGTCACCAGATAAAGAAAAGCCCCGACGAATGCGGGGCTAATTTCACTCAGATATTGGCGTCCAGGAAGGCTGCCAGCTGAGATTTCGACAGCGCGCCGACCTTGGTGGCCTCGACGTTGCCGTTCTTGAACAGCATCAGCGTCGGGATGCCACGCACGCCGTGCTTGGCCGGGGTTTCCTGGTTGTCGTCGATGTTCAGCTTGGCGACGATCAGTTTGCCCTGGTAGGTAGCGGCGATGTCGTCCAGAACCGGAGCGATCATTTTGCAAGGGCCGCACCATTCAGCCCAGTAGTCGACCAGCACCGGGCCTTCAGCCTTCAGGACTTCGGCTTCGAAGGTGGCGTCGGTGACGTGTTTGATAAGATCGCTGCTCATGGAAGTCTCCAAGGTCGTAAGCAAAAAAACGTGGCCCATCATAGCTGCACCGGCTGCCTACAGGAAGCCAGGAACGATTGAGTGTAACTATAGTTGTGCATGACCGCGCATATCGCTGCTGTCACGGGAAAGTCATAATTCCCGCACAACCTGCCCCATATCAAGCCTTGATACGCTGCGCGTTGGCGCCAGCGCCGGATCGTGGCAGGATTGCCGGGTTATCGACCGAGAACCCATGACCATGCCGCAAACCACAGCCAAGAATCTGTCCTTGATCGCTGCCATAGACCTGGGCTCCAACAGTTTCCACATGGTGGTCGCCAAGGCCCACCATAGCGAGATCCGCATCCTTGAGCGGCTCGGCGAAAAAGTTCAGCTGGCCGCCGGCATCAATGAAGAGCGCCAGCTCAGCGAAGAGTCCATGCAACGCGGCCTGGACTGCCTCAAGCGGTTTGCCCAACTGATCAACGGCATGCCCGATGGCGCCGTGCGCATCGTTGGCACCAACGCCCTGCGCGAAGCCCGCAACCGCGGCGAATTCATCCGCCGCGCCGAAGCCATCCTCGGCCACCCGGTGGAAGTCATCTCCGGTCGTGAAGAAGCGCGCCTGATCTACCTCGGCGTGTCCCACACGCTGGCCGACACGCCAGGCAAGCGCCTGGTCGCTGATATCGGCGGCGGCAGTACCGAATTCATCATTGGCCAGCGCTTTGAACCGCTGCTGCGCGAAAGCCTGCAGATGGGCTGCGTCAGCTATACCCAGCGTTATTTCCGCGACGGCAAGATCACCCCGGCGCGTTATGCCCAGGCCTACACCGCCGCACGCCTGGAGCTGATGAGCATCGAGAACGCCCTGCATCGCCTGACCTGGGACGAAGCCATCGGCTCCTCGGGGACCATCCGCGCCATCGGCCTGGCGCTCAAATCCGGCGGCATGGGCAGCGGCGAGGTCAATGCCGAGGGCCTGGCCTGGCTCAAGCGCAAGCTGTTCAAGCTGGGAGAAACCGACAAGATCGATTTTGACGGGGTCAAACCCGACCGCCGGGCGATCTTCCCGGCGGGCCTGGCGATTCTCGAAGCGATTTTCGACGCCCTTGAGCTACAGCGCATGGACCACTGCGACGGCGCCCTGCGTGAAGGCGTGCTCTACGACCTGCTCGGCCGCCACCACCACGAAGACGTGCGCGAGCGCACCCTGACCTCGCTGATGGAGCGTTATCACGTTGACCAGGGCCAGGCGGCACGGGTCGAGCGCAAGGCGCTGCACGCCTTCGACCAGGTGGCCAAAGCCTGGGACCTGGAAGACGGCATCTGGCGTGAACTGCTGGGCTGGGCAGCCAAGGTGCATGAAGTGGGCCTGGACATCGCCCACTACCATTACCACAAGCACGGCGCCTACCTGATCGAGCACTCCGACCTGGCCGGCTTTTCCCGGGAAGACCAGCTGATGCTGGCGCTATTGGTGCGCGGCCATCGCCGCAACATTCCCAAGGATAAGTTCGCCGAATTCGGCGAGGACGCCGCCAAGCTGATTCGCCTGTGCGTACTGTTGCGCTTCGCGATCCTGTTCCATCACATCCGCGGCACCCAGCAGATGCCCACGGTCACCCTGCACGCCAAGGGCGACAGCCTGGACGTCGAGTTCCCGGCCGGCTGGCTGGAAGAAAACCAGCTGACCCAGGCCGACTTCGGCCTGGAGGCAGAATGGCTGGCCCGGGTCGGCTTCGTCCTCAGCGTACGATAAGCACCGGGTTGCTCAGGCGCTCGAGCAGAGCGGCCTGGGCACTGCGCGGGTTCTGGTTGCCGGTTGGCGTGCTGCGTACGTAACGGCCATCCGGTTGCAGGATCCAGGCGTGGGTGTTGTCGGTCAGATACCCTTCGAGTTCCTTTTTCACCCGCAGGATCAGTTTCTTGCCCTCGACCGGGAAGCAGGTCTCGACGCGCTTGTCGAGGTTGCGCTCCATCCAGTCGGCGCTGGAGAGGAACATCTGCTCTTCGCCGCCATTGAGGAAGTAGAACACCCGCGTGTGCTCGAGGAAGCGGCCGATGATCGAGCGCACCTGAATGTTGTGCGACACCCCGGCAATACCCGGACGCAGGCAGCACATGCCGCGCACCACCAGGTCGATACGCACCCCTGACTGGCTGGCCTTGTACAGCGCGCGGATGATCTTCGGATCGGTCAGCGAGTTGAACTTGGCGATGATGTGCGCAGGCTTGCCGTCGAGGGCGAACTGGGTTTCGCGCGCGATCATGTCGAGCATGCCCTTTTTCAGGGTGAACGGCGCGTGCAGCAGCTTCTTCATGCGCAGGGTCTTGCCCATGCCGATCAGCTGGCTGAACAGCTTGCCGACGTCTTCGCACAGGGCGTCGTCGGAAGTCAGCAGGCTGTAGTCGGTGTACAGGCGGGCGTTGCCGGCGTGGTAGTTACCGGTGCCCAGGTGCGCATAGCGGACGATCTCGCCGGCTTCGCGGCGCAGGATCAGCATCATCTTGGCGTGGGTCTTGAAGCCCACCACACCGTAGATCACCACCGCACCGGCGGCCTGCAGGCGGCTGGCCATCTGCAGGTTGGACTCTTCGTCGAAACGCGCACGCAGCTCGATCACCGCAGTGACTTCCTTGCCGTTACGCGCGGCGTCGACCAGCGCGTCGACGATCTCCGAATTGGCACCGCTGCGGTACAGGGTCTGGCGCACAGCCAGTACATGCGGGTCCTTGGCGGCCTGGCGCAGCAGGTCGACTACCGGGGTGAACGACTCGAAGGGGTGCATCAGCAGGATGTCCTGCTTGCTGACCACGCTGAAAATGTTCTCGCTGTTCTGCAACAGCTTGGGGATTGCCGGGGTAAACGGCGTGTATTGCAGCTCCGGATGGCTGTCCAGGCTGGTGATGCTGAACAGCCGGGTCAGGTTGACCGGGCCGTTGACCTGGTACAGCTCGCTCTCGCTCAGGCTGAACTGTTTGAGCAGGTAGTCGGAGAGGTGTTTAGGGCAAGTGTCGGCCACTTCCAGGCGCACCGCATCGCCGTAACGACGCGAGAACAGCTCGCCGCGCAGGGCCCGGGCCAGGTCTTCGACATCTTCGGAGTCCAGCGCCAGGTCAGCGTTGCGGGTCAGGCGGAACTGGTAGCAGCCCTTGACCTTCATGCCCTGAAACAGGTCATCGGCGTGAGCGTGGATCATCGACGACAGGAACACATAGTTGTCGCCAGGCCCACCGACCTCTTCCGGCACCTTGATCACCCGCGGCAGCAAACGCGGCGCCGGGATGATCGCCAGGCCCGAATCGCGGCCGAAGGCGTCGATGCCTTCAAGCTCGACGATGAAGTTCAGGCTCTTGTTCACCAGCAACGGGAACGGGTGAGTCGGATCGAGGCCGATCGGGGTAATGATCGGCGCGATTTCGTCGCGGAAGAAGCGCCGCACCCAGGTCTTGAGCTTGGTGTTCCAGTGGCGGCGGCGAATGAAGCGGATCTGGTGCTTTTCCAGCTCCGGCAGCAGCACGTCGTTGAGGATCGCGTACTGGCGATCGACCTCGCCGTGCACCAGCTCGCTGATCCGCGCCAGCGCCTGGTGCGGCTGCAAGCCGTCGGCGCCGGCCTGTTCACGGGCAAAGGTGATCTGCTTCTTCAGGCCCGCCACACGAATTTCGAAGAACTCATCCAGGTTGCTGGAGAAGATCAGCAAGAACTTCAGCCGCTCCAGCAGCGGATAGGACTCATCCAGCGCCTGCTCAAGCACGCGGATGTTGAACTGCAGCTGGGACAATTCGCGGTGAATGTACAGGCTGCTGTCGTCCAGACCGGGAATGACGATGGCAGGCGCAGCCACTGGCGCCGGCGCCGGGGCTTCGACCACCGGCTCGGCAACCGCAGGCGGCTCCGGCGGGGTCTCGACCAGTTGCTCGGGCACGGGCTGGGCGTCTTTGACTGCAACGTCGGTAAGTACTTCGTTATTCATCTAGCGTTCCTGAAGGGCGTTACTGCCCTCTCATCAATTGAGCAGCGCGAACAGCGAAATAGGTGAGGATGCCATCGGCGCCCGCCCGTTTGAAAGCGGTGAGGGATTCAAGGATAACCCCTTCACTGAGCCAGCCGTTCTGAATCGCCGCCATGTGCATGGCGTACTCGCCGCTGACCTGGTAAACGAAGGTCGGTACTTTGAATTCGTCTTTGACCCGGTGAAGGATATCCAGGTACGGCATGCCCGGTTTGACCATGACCATATCGGCGCCTTCCGACAGGTCGGCGGCCACTTCGTGCAGGGCCTCGTTACTGTTGGCCGGGTCCATCTGGTAGGAGGCCTTGTTGGCCTTGCCCAGGTTCAGCGCCGAGCCGACCGCATCGCGGAACGGACCGTAGTAGGCACTGGCATACTTGGCCGAGTAGGCCATGATGCGGACGTTGACGTGACCGGCCAGCTCCAGCGCTTCACGGATGGACTGGATGCGCCCGTCCATCATGTCCGATGGCGCGACCACCTGGGCACCGGCATCGGCGTGGGACAGCGCCTGGCGCACCAGGGCGTCGACGGTGATGTCGTTCTGAACGTAGCCTTCTTCGTCGAGGATACCGTCCTGGCCGTGGGTGGTGAACGGGTCCAGGGCAACGTCGGTGATCACCCCAAGTTCCGGGAAGCGCTCACGCAGGGCGCGGGTGGCGCGCTGGGCGATGCCGTCGGGGTTCCAGGCTTCAGCGCCGTCGAGGGATTTTTTCTCTACCGGGGTGACCGGGAACAGCGCCAGGGCTGGAATCCCGAGGTTTACCCACTCTTGCGCAGCTTCCAGCAACAGGTCGATGGACAGACGCTCGACGCCCGGCATCGAAGCGACTTCTTCGCGGCGGTTTTCGCCATCGAGGACAAACACCGGGAGGATCAGGTCATCGACAGTCAGAACATTTTCGCGAACCAGACGACGGCTGAAGTCGTCACGACGGTTGCGACGCAGACGGGTGGCAGGAAACAAACGGTTAGCGGGGGTAAAGCTCACGGCAGACTCCTGAGCCCGCGCAGGCGGGCGAGCGCGACAGTTATAAGCGGCCATTATGACGCCTGTATGACAGGCAAGGGCAACCCTGCGACTTGAGGACGCAGTCATTGTCCTTGTAGGAAATGTTCACGTCGAGACACATTTGGACACTTTCCCCAAAGGCCACGAAGGGTTAGGCTGCGCGTTCATTTCGCCAGCACCCAGAAAATGCTCCAACAATTCCTGCAGGATTTCGGCTACTTTGCCCTTTTTCTCGGCACGTTTTTCGAAGGTGAGACCATCCTGGTTCTCGCAGGCTTCCTTGCGTTCCGCGGATACATGGATATCAACCTGGTGGTCGTGGTGGCCTTCTTCGGCAGCTATGCCGGCGACCAGCTGTGGTACTTCATGGGGCGCCGTCACGGGCGCAAGTTGCTGGCACGCAAACCGCGCTGGCAGATGATGGGCGACCGTGCGCTGGAGCACATTCGCCGCCATCCGGACATCTGGGTCCTGAGTTTTCGCTTCGTCTACGGTTTGCGCACGGTGATGCCGGTGGCCATCGGTTTGTCCGGCTACCCGCCGCGCCGCTACCTGCTGCTCAACGGCATTGGTGCGGCCATCTGGGCCCTGGCCCTGGGCGCCGCCGCCTATCACTTCGGCGCCATTCTCGAAGGCCTGCTGGGCAACGTGAAGAAATACGAGCTATGGGTGCTCGGCGGCCTGCTGGTGCTCGGTGGCTGCCTGTGGCTGCGCCGGCGCTTCAAGGCCGCGCGCATTGCGCGCAAGGAAGCGGCTGCCATAGAGGCCGAAAAGGCTGAGCAGGCTGTAGCCAAGCAGCAGGACCCAAGCCAGGGCAGTGACCGGCCCTGAGCCCGTCATCCCGGCCAGGACCATGGCCGGGACATTCAGCCCCAGGCGTAGCAGTTCCAGCCTGAAGGCCCAGGGGCGGTTCTCCAGGGCCGTGCCAAGCACGAACAAGCCAAATGCCATCAAGCCGCAGCCCAGCACCAGGGCAGCCACCGACAACTGCTCGGCGTGCTCCATCAAGTAACTGCCCAAGCCCACGTACACCGCGAACTGCAGCGCCACATACAGCTGTTGCGGCCAGGCCAGCGGCACCTCGAATTTCTGGAAGCGGCTCAGGTCCTGCTTGGCTTGCGGATACCTCCTGACCACGTCATCCGGGCGCCAGCCGGTAGGCATGAACCAGATTCGCAGCTTGTCCCACCAGTGCTCGGCATGCCGCGCATCGCTCCACAACTGGGCATAGAACTGCAGGTTGGCCCACAGCGGGTTCCAGCTGGCCAGCGGCGTGGTCACGCCGAAAATCACCGGCTGATTGTCGTCCTCTTCCTGGAACGTGCCGAACAGACGATCCCAGACAATGAACACTCCGCCGTAGTTGCGATCCAAGTACAGAGGGTTCTGCGCATGGTGGACGCGATGATTGGACGGGGTAATGAACAGCCATTCCAGCCAGCCCAGCTTGGGGATGTGCCGGGTGTGCACCCAGAACTGGTACAGCAGGTTCAGCGCCGCGACGGTGATGAACACCAGCGGCGGCACCCCCAACACGGCCAGCGGCAGGTAGAAGATCCACGACAGCAAGAAGCCGCTGCTGGTCTGGCGCAGGGCCGTCGACAGGTTGTAGTCCTCGCTCTGGTGATGCACCGAATGGGCGGCCCAGAGGATGTTGCGCTCGTGGCCCATACGGTGCAGCCAGTAATAGCAAAAGTCATAGACGACGAACGCCAGTACCCACACCCACAAGGCTTCGCCCGGCAGTTTGAACAGCGCCAGGTGTTCCCAGGCCAGCGCATAGGTCACCAGGCCGACGCCCTTGGTCAGCAGGCCGGTAGTGGTCGACAGCACGCCGGTGCTGAGGCTGTTGATGGCATCTGCCAGGCGATAGGTCCGCATGCCGCGCAATCGATCGGCGAGCAACTCGGCAACGATCAGAACAATGAAAAACGGTACCGCCAAGAGGATCAGGTCCATGGGTCTTTTCATCTCCAGCCTATCCAGCAAGATTAGGCCGGGAATGGCATAAACCCTATGGCGACATCTGCCAAACTAGAGGACATTTAGCGCCTCGAATCGGGAGTAGTGAGCATGACCCAGAAAAAAGTTGCGGTGATTCTTTCCGGCTGTGGCGTGTATGACGGCGCCGAAATTCACGAAAGCGTGATCACCCTGCTGCGCCTGGACCAGCGCGGTGCGCAGGTGCAGTGCTTTGCGCCGAACATTGCGCAGATGCACGTGATCGACCACCTGACCGGCGAAGAAATGCCCGAGACCCGCAACGTGCTGGTGGAATCGGCGCGCATCGCTCGCGGCGAGGTCAAGGACCTGCGCGAAGCCGACGCCAAGGACTTCGACGCGCTGATCGTGCCGGGCGGCTTTGGCGCGGCGAAAAACCTTTCGAACTTTGCCGTTGAAGGCGCGGGCTGCAGCGTGCACCCGGACGTCCTGGCCCTGGCTGAAGCCTTTGCCGAAGCCGGCAAGCCGGTCGGCCTGATCTGCATCTCGCCGGCCCTTGCGGCGAAAATCTACGGCCCCGGCGTGGTCTGCACCATTGGCAGCGATGCCGGCACCAGCGCGGCCATCGTCAAGATGGGCGGCACTCATGAGGAATGCGATGTCCATGACATCGTCGAAGACACCCAGCGCAAGCTGGTCAGCACCCCGGCCTACATGCTGGCGAAAAGCATCAGCGAAGCCGCCGGCGGCATCTACAAACTGGTCGACCGGGTGCTGGAACTGACCCACGAGAATGACTGAACCCCCCTGTAGGAGCGGGCTTGCCCCGCGATCGCGTGCGAAGCGGTCGTCGTCCAGGCACCACATGATGCGCTGAGATCACCGACCTCATCGCGGGGCAAGCCCGCTCCTACTCAGCCGCGTAAGAATGCGGTCCAGGGCGTTGGCAAACGCCTGCTTCTCGCGATCGCCATACGGCGCCTGGCCGCCGCCGACCTGCCCCTGCTCGCGCAGGTCGGTGAACAGGTTGCGCACCGCCAGCCGCTCACCCATGTTGCGCTCGTCGAACTCCTTACCGCGCGGGTCGAGGCAGGCAACGCCTTTCTTGACCAGGCGATCGGCCAGCGGCACGTCGCTGCAGATCACCAGTTCGCCGGGCACCGCGTGCTCGACCAGGTAATCGTCGGCGGCATCCGGCCCGCTGGGCACGACGATCAGCTTGACGCAGGCAAAAGCCGGCTTGATCTGGCTCTGGCCGGCCACCAGCACCACTTCCAGCTGACGCTTGAGGGCGAACTTGACCAGTTGATCCTTGGCCGCCTTGGGGCAGGCGTCGGCATCGATCCACACACGCATGGCACAGATTTCCAACAAAACGGGCGAACAGTATCCCTGCTCGCCCGTTTGCCTTCAAATCAGCCCGCTGGCTGGCGGCGCTTCTCGGCCAGGCGGCTGCGCCCGTAAAGGATGGCAATGGCCAACAAGGCCACCAGCTGCGCGGCCAGTGAATAGGCGTCGGCGTGAATGCCCAGCCAGTCGAAATCGAAGAACGCCACCGGCCGGGTACCGAACACCCCGGCCTCTTGCAGCGCCTTGACCCCATGCCCGGCAAACACCACCGACAAGGCGCACAGCAGCGCCGCGTTGATGCTGAAGAACAACGCCAGCGGCAGTTTGGCCGAGCCGCGCAGGATCACCCAGGCCAGGCCCACCAGCAGCACCAGTGCCGTGGCACCACCGGCCAGTACCGCGTTGTGCCCGGCAGGGCCGGCCTGCAGCCAGAGGGTTTCGTAGAACAGGATCACCTCGAACAGCTCACGGTACACCGAGAAAAACGCCAGCACGGCAAAACCAAAGCGCCCGCCACCACTGACCAGGCTGCTCTTGATGTAATCCTGCCAGGCCGCCGCGTGCCGGCGATCGTGCATCCACACACCCAGCCACAGCACCATGACGCTGGCAAACAGCGCCGTGCAGCCTTCGAGCAGTTCACGCTGGGCGCCACTGACGTCGATTACATAGGCCGCCAGCGCCCAGGTACCCAGCCCGGCCAGCAAGGCCAGGCCCCAGCCGACGTTGACACTGCGTACCGCCGATTGCTGACCGGTATTGCGCAGGAAGGCGAGGATCGCCGCCAGCACCAGAATCGCTTCCAGGCCTTCGCGCAGCAGGATCAGCAAGCCGGAGATGTAGCTCAGCGACCAGCTCAGGCCATCGCCACCGAGCAGGCCGGCGGCGTCCTTGAGCTTGGCCTTGGCGGCATCCAGGCGTTGCTGCACCTGCTCAAGCGGCAAGCCGTCCTGCAGCGACTGACGGTAGGCCATCAGGGATTTTTCGGTGTCCTTGCGTACGTTGGCATCGACGTTGTCGAGCGAGCTTTCGACCAGTTCGAAACCTTCCAGGTAGGCCGCTACCGACAGGTCGTAGGCCTGCTCGTGATCACCGGTCTGATAGGCCGCCAGGCTCTTGTCCAGGGTGCTGGCGGTGTAGTCCAGCAGTTGCGCCGGGCCGCGCTGGACCTGCGGCGGTTGCGCACGCTGGGCGCGGAACCGGGCGAGCGCCTCTGGCCCTTCGCTGGCTTCAATTTCGGCCGGGGTCTGACGAGCCAGGTCGGCCAGGTTGTAGGTTTTATCGCCTTTGGCCTTGGCCGGGTCGACAGTGAAGCTGGCGAGATAGGTCGCCAGGTCCCAGCGTTGGCGCTCGTCGAGCTGGTCGGCGAACGACGGCATGTCGGTGCCTTCGATGCCCAGGCCGAGGGTGTTGTACAGGTCGAACAGGCTCAGGCGATCCAGCCGTTCGAGGCTGCGCAGGTTAGCCGGCGGCGGGGTCAGGCCGAGGCCGGCGGGGCCGTCGCCGGCGCCAGTGTCGCCATGACACACCGAGCAATGCTGGGCATACAGCGGCGCGCCGCGACTCGGGTCCGGGGTAATGATCGGCGCCTGGCTGACCTCATAGGCCACCGCCAGTTGCGCGCCAAGCTGACGGGCCTGGCGGGCGACCACCGCGCCGTCCTGGCGCTGGCTGACCGCCGTACGCAAGTTGACCACGCCCTGCTCCAGGGCCTGGCGCTCAGCGCGTGCCGGCAAGGCGCCGATCAATCCCTGCAACACATCGAGGAATTCGAGCTGTTCGCGGTATTCGCCGTCGTCGATTACCTTGCCCGCCTCGACGGTGGCCGGGTAATCGGCACCGATGTAATCGAGCAGGTGCAGGGCCTTGGCAGCGCCATCGGGGCTGTCGGCCAGCAGCGTGGCACTGCTCAGCGCCAGCACCGGCCAGAGCAGCCAGGCGAGTAAGCGGGAACGGGGAATCATGAGCGACTCTCAAATGGAAATACGAGGTAAAGCATTGTTCACTTCCACTGCCGTTCGCTCAAGGCTTGCCAGATGAATCCTTGAAAAATTTTGTGACAAATACCCTGCGACACCTCCCGATTAAAGAACGACCGTTCGTCGGCCGATAGCTGAATGCTGGCACGACGGTAAATTCCTAAAGCACAACGCCATTATTTAGCCAGCAAATGCGTTTATAATGCCGCGCCGCTATATAGCGGATCAGAATTTTGGCTCTTCTTTTAAGAGGATTTGGCGATATTGCCAAAGGGATGACAGCCTTCTCGCCCCCAGGCTTTTCATCAATTCAGGGAAGAAGAATTCAGATGGCATCCCGTGTCCTCACCGTCGCGACACTGCTCGCGGCCGTTCAACTGGCTGGTTGCTCGGCCTTTCGCAGCTATGACAGCGAACTTCAGGAAACCAACCAGCACCTGACCAGCGGCAACGTCGACGCTGCCCTGGCGCTGCTGGAAAAAAACAACAAGGGTGAGGACAAAGACCTTCTCTACTACTTCGAGAAAGGCGAGCTGCTGCGCTCCAAGGGCGACCTGGCCGGCAGCCAGCTGGCCTGGCGCAGTGCCGATGACGTGGTGTTCAAGTGGGAAGAGTCGGTCAAGCTCGACACCGACAAGTACCTGAGCCAGTTCGGCAGCTACCTGGTCAACGACAAGGTGCGCCGCTACGAAGGCTATGACTACGAAAAAGTCATGCTGACCACGCAGATGGCCCTCAACCTGCTGGCCCAGAACGACTTCGACGGCGCCCGTACCGAAATCAAGAAGACCCACGAGCGCGAAGCGGTGATTGCCGAGCTGCGCGACAAGGAATACCTCAAGCGCGAAGAAGAGGCCGAGAAAGAAGGCGTCAAGACCGAGTACAAGGACCTTCAGGGTTACCCGGTCGCCAGCCTCGACGCGCCAGAAGTGGTGGGCCTCAAGAACAGCTACCAGAGTGCGTTCAGCCACTACCTGTCTGGCTATGTCTACGAAGCCCTGGGTGAGAAAGGCCTGGCCGCACCGGGCTACCGCAAGGCTGCCGAACTGCGCCCGAACACCCCGCTGCTGGAAAAAGCCCTGCTCGACCTGGACAAGCCAGCGGCGAAAGCCACTGAAAGCGATGTGCTGATCGTGATCCAGAGCGGCCTCGCTCCGGCCCGCGACTCGGTGCGCGTCCCGCTGCCGCTGCCGATCAGCGGCAACCTGGTGATCACCCCACTGTCGTTCCCGGTGATCAAGGAAGACACTTCCACCGCGCATTTCAGCGAAATCTACCTCAACGACCACTCGCTGAAGCTGACCGCACTCAACAGCACCACTGCCATGTCCCGCCGCGCCCTGCGTGACGACATGCCGGGGATCATCCTGCGCACCAGCGTGCGGGCTATCTCTCGTGGTGTGGCGCAAAAGCAACTGAACGACGCCAACCCGCTGGCTGGCCTGGCACTGGGTATCGCCTCGACCATCACCGAAGGTGCCGACACCCGTACCTGGCGCACCCTGCCGGATGAAACCCAGGTAGCCCGCGTGCGCCTGCGTCAGGGCGAACACCAGTTGAGCCTGCCTTCGAGCCTGGGCGGCAGCCAGGTCAGCGTGAAGATTGACCGGCCGTTCCAGGTGGTCACCCTGCGCGTAGTCGGCAACCAGGTCTTCGCCGGTGGCCCTGCCCTGCAGGTGGCACCAAAAGCCACTGGCCAGGCCGTCGCCAGCCTCAAACAACCTTAAGGAAACGCCATGCGTATCAAATTGCTCGCCGTTCTCGTCACAGCCCTGCTGGCCGGTTGCGCGACCCCGCCACCACCAGAGCCGGGCAGCGCTGCCAGCAAAGTGGTGAAAATGGGCAACCTGAAGAACATCGAGACCGGCCCGATGCGCGTTGCGCGCGAGAACGGCTTCTTGACCGTCAAGGTGTCCCTGAACAACACCAGCAGCAGCAACAAGACCCTGTTCTACCGCTTCGCCTGGCTGGGCAACGACGGTTTCCCGGTGGCCGATGAAGAGAGCTGGAAGACCGTCACCCTGTATGGCAAGCAGGCCAGCGTGTTGCCGGCGATTGCCCCGGTATCCCAGGCCACCGACTTCCGTATCGAAGTTCAGTCTCAGTAATCATTTTTGCAGGAGCACATTTTCATGATTGCACGCATTTCCCTCGCCGCCATCGCCATTGCCCTGGTCAGCGGCTGCAGCACCCCGTCGCCGGTCCTGGGCGGCAAGAACATCGGCTACGGCGACAGCAAGGCCGTAGAACTGGTCACCAACGAGTTCGGTTCGACCGACCTGCAGATGATCGCCGAGTCCATGACCCGCTCGCTGGCCCAGTCCGGCATCCTCCAGGGTCGCCCGGTGGTGCAGGTCTATGACGTGAAGAACAAGACCAGCGAGTACATCGATACCCGCGAGATCACCACGTCGATCAAAACCCAGCTGATGAAGTCCGGCACCGCCCGCTTCGCCAGCGACAACACCCAGATGCAGAGCCAGGTTGACCAGCTCAAGCTGCAGAACCAGAGCGGCCTGTACAAGAAAGGCACCGTGGCCAAGACCGGCAACATGATCGCCGCCAAGTACCGCCTGGAAGGCTCGATCAGCTCGATCGTCAAGCGCAGCAGCGACTACAAGGACGTGTTCTACAAGTTCAGCCTGCAGCTGATCGATGTCGAGAGCGGCCTGGCCGAGTGGATGGACGAGAAAGAAATCCGCAAGACCACGGAGCGCTAAGCAATGCGTGCATGGATGGGCATTCTGGGCCTGGCTTGCGCGTTCAGCGTGCAAGCGGCCCCAAAAGTCGCAGTAACCGACCTCGCCTACCAGGAGCGTGTGGAGCAGTACATCCACATGGTCTCGGCGCAGAACAGCAGCCAGGCGAGCATGTACCACGCCAGTGGTTCGTCGAGCTACAGCGAGTTCGAAAGCAGCGAGAGCTACATCGAGCAGACCGAGCTGCGCAAGTTCAGCGGCGACATCAAGGGCGAGATTCTCAAGTCCGGGATGTTCCAGCTGGTCCAGGGTACGCCGTACACCGCCGATGCCAAGGCTGACGTCTACGACGTTATCCGCCGCATCAAGAACGGCAACTTCAAAGGTGCTGACTACGTGCTGTTCGGTACCTTGTCGGATATCGACTTCCAGCGCGATATCACCTCCCTGGACAACACCAACAGCTATTCGGCGATCCTCGGCCTGAGCCTGGTGGCCGACTTCAGCCTGATCAACACCAAGACCTACGAGATCACCTCGGCGTTCACCGCCATGGGTGAGGGCCAGGACACCAAGCTGGTCAACAGCCAGGATGTTCGGGTCACCCTCAACCGCCCACGGGTGGTACGTGAGGTTTCCAAGGAACTGGGCATGGACGTTGCCAAGCAACTGGCCGAACAGCTGGTAGGCGCGATGCCGGAGCGTGAACGCACCCCGGCGCGCAACAACCTGCCGCCTGACGAGCCAGCGCAGATCCTGCGTTGAGAAAGTAAAAAGGCGACCTTCGGGTCGCCTTTTTTTATGCTGCTTGTTTTCCTACACCGGCGCGCGGCGAATGGTCGCCAGCAAGGTCGCAGCCCCCAGGAACAGTCCGGCAAAGGTGCGGTTCATCCGCCGCTGCTGCCGGGGCGTACGCAACAGGCGCAGCACTTTGGCCGCAAGCCCGGTGTAACCGGCCATGACCATCAGATCGACCGTGACCATGGTCGCGGCAATGATCAGGTACTGCGGCACCAGCGCCGCATGCGGATTGATGAACTGCGGCAGCACCGCGAGCATGAAGATCAGCGCCTTGGGGTTGCTGACGTTGACCAGAAAGCCACGGAACACCAGGCTCAACGGCTTGCCGATCGGGCGCACGGCGGATTCGTCGCTGATGTCGGCCGGCAGCGCGCGCCACTGTTTGACCGCCAGGTACACCAGGTAGGCCACGCCGAACCATTTGATCACCTGGAATGCGGTGGCCGATGCCGCGAGGATGGCACCGACGCCGGCGGCAATGATCGCAATCTGCAGCACCAGGCCCAGCTGCAGGCCTAGCGCGTTCCAGTAGCCGCGCCAGAAGCCGTATTGCAGGCCGCAGGACATCGAGGCAATGGCCCCGGCACCCGGCGACAGACTGATCACCCAGCAAGCGGCAAAAAATGCCAACCACGTTTCCAATGACATCGCGCACCTCGGCACTAACTTGTTACAAACCTCTAAGCTAGTGCCGTGGCGAAAAAATCACCACGATTTTTTTCTGCGATCGATCAATTGCCCGGGGTTTTGCTCTCGCTCACCAGCGGCAGCACTTCGGCACCGCGCCAGCGCCGCACCGATTTCTGGAAGAACTGGCTGTTGGGCACTTGCACCAGCGCACCGCCCGCTTCCGGCAGTTCGATCAAGGTGGTGAACAACAGGTTGATGGCCACCACCCGGCCTTTGACGCCCGGCTTGTCGATGGTTTCCACCAGTTCCACCACATCGCCGATGCGAAACGGCCCGACGGTAAAGATCAGCACCGCGCACAGCAGGTTCGACAGCACGCTCCACATGGCGAAGAACGCCACTGCGGCAACCGCCACGAACCCGGACAGTGCGGTCCACAGCACCGTGGCGGAAACCCCCAGGCGCTCGAGCACGAAGATCAGCGCACTGCCCATGATCAGCCAGCGCAGGCCACCACGCAGCGGCATCAGCAGCTCCGGTGGCAACGGGTAGCGCTCGCCCAGGCGCTTGAGGCAACGGGCAACCACGCGCTGCAGGATGAACGCCGCCGAAAGTATCAGCAGGATCTGCAAACCCAGCCAGAACGGAGCGATCCATTCCACCGGCAATGGCAACTGCAAGGATTCCATCAGGACAACGCCTCCAGCTCCGCCTGCATGCCCTCGAGGGTCTCCAGGGCGGCCATCCAGGCTTCCTCGAGCTCCCCTTCACGAACCTTGAGCTTGGCCTGCTGGGCCAACAGCTCTCGCAACTCGTCCTTGCGCGCGGCTTCATACAGGGCGCTGTCAGCCAGGCTGGCATCAACCTTGGCCAGTTGCTCATGCACGATGCCCAGCTCGCGTTCGAGCTTGTCGGCTTCACGCTTGTGCGGTGCCAGTTGCTGACGCAGGGCGGCAGCGGCCTGGCGCTGGGCCTTTTTGTCGGTCTTGTCGGCATTGACCGGCGCAGTGCTGACCGGGGCATTGCGTTGACGGTACTCGACCAGCCAGCGGGTGTAGTCGTCCAGGTCACCGTCGAAGGTCTCGACCTTGCCGTCGGCGACCAGCAGGAAGTCATCGGTGGTGCTCTTGAGCAAGTGACGGTCGTGAGAGACCACCAACACCGCACCACTGAACTCCTGCAGGGCCATGGTCAGCGCCAGGCGCATTTCCAGGTCCAGGTGGTTGGTCGGTTCGTCGAGCAGCAACAGGTTCGGCCGCTCCCAGGCGATCAGGGCCAGGGCCAGGCGGGCTTTTTCGCCGCCGGAGAAATTCACCACCGGCTCGTCGATGCGCGCGCCGCGGAAATCGAATCCACCCAGGAAGTCACGCAAGGTCTGCTCGCGCTCGGTCGGCGCCAGGCGCTGCAGGTGCAGCAACGGGCTGGCCTTGTTGTCCAGCGAGTCGAGCTGGTGCTGGGCGAAGTAGCCAACCGAGAGGTTCTCGCCGCGTACCAGGCGCCCGCTGAGCGGCTCCAGTTCGCCGGCGAGGTTCTTGATCAGGGTCGACTTGCCCGCGCCGTTGGGACCGAGCAGGCCGATCCGCGCCCCCGGGGTGAGCTGCAACTTGACCTTCTCGAGGATGGTCTTGTCGCCATAGCCCAGGCGGGCTTCGGACAGGTCGAGCAGCGGGCTGGAGATTTTCTCCGACTCGCGGAAAACGAAGTCGAACGGCGAATCGACATGCGCCGCCGACAGCTCCTCCATGCGCTCCAGGGCCTTGATCCGGCTCTGCGCCTGACGGGCCTTGGTGGCCTGGGCCTTGAACCGGGCGATGTACTTTTCCATGTGCGCGCGCTGCGCCTGCTGCTTCTCGTAGGCTTGCTGCTGCTGCGCCAGGCGTTCGGCACGGGTGCGCTCGAACGCGGTGTAGCCACCACGGTAGAGGGTCAGCTTGCACTGCTCGACATGGGCGACGTGATCGACCACGGCATCGAGGAAGTCACGGTCGTGGGAGATCAGCAGCAGCGTGCCCGGATAGCCCTTGAGCCAGTCTTCGAGCCAGAGGATGGCGTCCAGATCCAGGTGGTTGGTCGGTTCGTCGAGCAGCAACAGGTCGGACGGGCACATCAGGGCCTGGGCCAGGTTCAGGCGCATCCGCCAGCCACCAGAGAAGTCGCCGACCTGACGGTCCATCTGCTCGTTGGTAAACCCCAGGCCTGCCAGCAGCTTGCGCGCCCGCGCATCGGCGGTATAACCGTCGGCGCTGTCGAGCTCGATATGCAGGCGTGCCAGTGCAGTGCCGTCGTGGGCAGCTTCGGCCGCAGCCAGGTCGGCCTGGACCTTGCGCAGGCGGGCATCGCCGTCGAGCACATAGTCGACCGCCAGGCGCTCGAGGGTGTCGACCTCCTGGCGCATGTGCGCGATGCGCCAGTCGCCAGGCAGCTGGCAGTCGCCGGAGTCGGGCGTCAGCTCACCGCGCAGCAAGGCGAACAGGCTGGATTTACCGGCGCCGTTGGCACCGATCAGGCCGGCTTTCTGGCCGGCGTGCAGGGTCATCTCGGCGCCTTCTAGCAGGCGCTGTGGACCACGCTGTAAAGTGAGGTTCGATAGTCTGATCATAATGGCCGCGGAGTCTACCAGCTTCGTCGGCAACTGGCGCGAGTGGGACCATGCACACCGACCTGTGGAATTTTGCCCTGAAGCTCTACGCTCGACCGGGCGTAGAAGCCGCCTGCCTGCAATGGCAGGCCCGGGGTGGCGACGTCTGCCTGCTGCTGTGCGGCGTGTGGCTCGGCGCACGCGGTATCGCAGCGAACGAACAACGGGTTAAACAACTCAAGGAACTCGCCGAGGCGTGGCAAACCGAGGTGGTGAAACCGTTGCGCGCCCTGCGCCAGTCCTGGCGTGACGAAGCAGCCAAGGATGCGCAACTGGCGGTATTGCGCGAGCAGGTAAAAGGCCTGGAGTTAGCGGCAGAACGCATCCTGCTGGAGCGCCTGGAGACGGCCTGCAAAGACTGGGCAGCAACGCCCGAAGCCGAAGTGGACTGGATAGGCTGGCTGGCACCCGAAGGCGCCGGTGCGCATCACGACGCGCTGCAAAGGCTGCGCGCCGTGATGCTGACGACTCAGGACGCCGAAGACGGGGTCTGAGTGGTCGATGCTACCGAAGCTGCTGGCGCAGTGGTTGCCGGTGCAGAAGCAGCGGGTGCTGCAGGCGCTGCTGGAGTAGCTGGCTTGGCAGCTACAGGCTGAGCTGGCTTGGCAGCGGCTGGCCTGGCTGCAGGTTTAGCGGCTGCCGGTTTGGCAACGGGTTTGGCCGGCGCTTTAGCTGCGGCAGGTTTAGCGGCCGGCTTGGCTGCAGGTTTTGCCGCTGCTGGTTTGGCTGCAGGCTTGGCAGGTGCTTTCGCCGCTGCTGGTTTGGCCGCTGGCTTGGCGGCAGGCTTGGCCGCTGCGGTTTTAGCCGCTGGCTTGGCTGGCGCTTTAGCCGCAGGTTTGGCTGCTGGCTTGGCAGCTGCGGTTTTTGCCGCAGGTTTAGCCGGGGCTTTAGCGGCGGCAGGCTTGGCTGCTGCAGTTTTTGCTGCAGGCTTGGCAGGTGCTTTCGCCGCTGCTGGTTTGGCCGCTGGCTTGGCGGCAGGTTTAGCCGCTGCGGTTTTCGCCGCTGGCTTGGCTGGCGCTTTGGCCACAGGTTTAGCCGCTGGCTTGGTTGCGGGTTTGGCTGCTGCGGTTTTCGCCGCAGGTTTGGCCGGTGCTTTGGCGGCAGGTTTTGCTGCTGCAACAGCAGGTTTGGCCGAACGCACGCTCAATGCCTTGGCGGCAGCTTCCTTGACCTTGCCAACGCCCTGGGCCAGTTTCAGGCTTTCCTGAGCGTCACGCTTGAGCTGCAGGATGTAGGTGCGGGTTTGCGTTTGGCGGTCTTTCAGCGAGTCGAGCAAACCTTCCAGTTCACTCACCCCGTCCTTGGCTTTTTTCTGCGCCTTGGCTTTGCCAGCCTTGGCAGCGTCCTGCAGTTTCAGCCGCGACTTGTGCAGTTTTTCCTGGGCCTTGCCACGTTGTTTTTCCAACTTGGCGAGTAGTTTTTCAGCATCAGCCAGCGCTTGCGAGCAGGCATTTTCCAAATGATCGAGCAGGCTGCCCGAGAGTTGCTGGAGCAGGTGCAACGGCGTACTTACTGGCTTCTTATTGGCCGACATGGTTTACCTCCTGGCTGACGAGATTGCGGCTCATACTATGCTTCTGCTGCTACCGCCGCTAGGGCATGTTGACAGTATTAAATGCGCCGCGTTGCATGCCTGGGCAAAGTTGTTATCGCTGCAGCTGGAAACAAGTGTAGATGCTGCACAAAGTGTTGCTGATATTTACACGAAGTGACGAGCGAAGGCTGGCATACTTTATTTCCTCTGAAGCAGGAGCGAGCCTGTGCCGCGTTATCTAGTCCTTACCCTGTTGCTGTTGCCAACAGCGTTAATTGCAGCGCCTGATACTAAACCCGCCAGCGACCATGACCTGGCTTACAGCCTGGGTGCCAGCCTGGGCGAGCGCCTGCGCACGGAAGTTCCCGGCCTGCAACTCGATGCCTTGATCGATGGCTTGCGCCAGGCTTATCAGAACAAGCCATTGGCCCTGAGCCAAGAACGCATGGCGGCAATACTCAGCGAACATGATGCCCAGGCCAACCAAGCTGCAGTTCAAGCACAAAGCGAACAATTGCTGAGCGCGGAAAAACGATTCCTGGCCACTGAACGGGCCCGGGCCGGAGTGCGTGAACTGGCTGAAGGGATACTCGTGAGCGAGTTGCAGGCCGGTACTGGCAGCAAGCCAAAAGCCGGCGGCAAAGTCCAGGTTCGCTATGTTGGCAAGTTGCCGGATGGCACGGTGTTCGATCAGAACCAGCAGCCGCAATGGTTCAATCTGGACAGTGTGATCGAGGGCTGGCAAGTGGCATTGCCACAGATGGCGAGCGGGTCGAAATGGCGGCTGGTGATTCCTTCGGCGCAGGCCTACGGTGCCGAAGGCGCGGGCGACCTGATTGCGCCCTATACGCCGCTGGTGTTCGAGATCGAGTTGCTTGGGGTTGCCGACTGAGGGTCGGCAGCACCCTCAAGCCTGGACTGCGCCTTCTTCGCTGTGCGCGGTGTGCAGCACTTCGATCAGGCAGTCTTCGAGTTCGAAACGTTCGTGCAGCAAACTGCCCAGCTCGCGAAGCTTTTTCGCGAAGCGCTCAGAGTCATTGCAGTCGCCCTTGTCGCAATGATCGTTGAAGGCCGACGCGATTTCGGTAATTGCATCAATGCGCGGGCTGATCTGCTTGGCCAGCTCGAGCCCGCGAGTATCGCCAAACGCCTTGGCTTCGCTGACCAGTTGCTCGCTCACTTCGAAATGCCAGGCTGACACGTAGTCGACCAGTACCGCACAGAAGTCCCGGCTCTTGTCCTTGTCGGCAAAGGCCGGTTTGGCATCACGCAGCTCGCGGAAAGCCGTCACCAGCTCTGCACGCTCATCCAACCAGCGGTCAATGAGTTTATGGACCCCACCCCAGCGTTCCTGAGCATTCTGACAACTATCTAGCATGGCGATCTCTTCCCTTCTGGGTAATGCCCCCTGCCCCCGCGCCGCAAATGTGCAGAGCAAAGGTGAAGTCAGCAGAGCGGCATCGAGCAGCTGTGTTTTCGGTATGCGTGCAGGGAGATTATTCCCGTGCGCCCTAGCCTTCAAGGTACGCACGCGACAAAGTTCATACAAGTGTTTAATCCGCCCATCCTTTGCCGCCGGTCGCTTGCACAGTGAAAAACTTCGCCTCAGTTTTTTACCGAGCGACTGAACAGTGGGCGGGTGCGCCCGAGCAGGCGACAGGTCGGCAGGGTTGCCAGCAAGACGAACGACAAAAGGCTCCACTCAGGGATGGTCAGGTCGAGGAAACTCCAGGTGATTGGCACGCAATCCGGGCTGCCGATGATCATTGCCTTGACGACCTGAAGCATAGGCATGCTTTCGAGGACATAGTCAAAAGCCGGTTCGCATTCGATGCTCGAGAGCGCCGGATTGCCTTGCAGCCAGACATGCCGGGCGGCCAACAGTGCCCCGCCGGTGGCGAAGAACAACGCCAGCGCGGCATAGATGCGGGTGCCCAGACGCCCTGGGGAATGCACTACCGCGCACAGGCAAACCAGAGCAAAGGCGCCCAAAAACAAACGTTGGCTGTAGCACAGCGGGCAAGGCACCAGGCCCATGCCGAATTCCAGGTAATAGGCGGCAGCCTGGACCAGTACCGATGCCAGCAACGCCGGGAAGAACAGTGAACGCAAGCGGGCCAACGACATGGCGAATCCAGGAGCGCGATGGACAGGCGACAACGGTAGAGGAAAGGCGCGGCTTGTATCAAGGCAAGACAGCCGGGACAAGTCCCTGAACGACAAGGGAAGTATCCCGAACTAAGCAAGAAAGATAGCTGGGCATCTGAAGGAAAAATTACCGGCTAAAGCAGGAGATTTGTTCGAGCCCATGGGCACGCGTTTTTTCGCGCGCCCATGGGTAGCTCAAGCTCGCACGGCCTCTGGCAGCGGCAATGCCAGCAGACGCTGATCAAGCATGCCCAGGCCTTCCTGGAACAGCTGGTTGCTGCGCTCGGTATCGCCCAGGCCAGCGAGCAAGCGCGCAAGTTCTGCACAGGCTTCAGGATTGCGCTGCACGCGCAGGCTGCTTTCCAGGTAATCCCGTGCCTTGCCCCACAGGCGGTTCTGCAGGCTCAAACGGCCCAGGGTCAGCAGCAGGCTGGGGTCGTCGGGATGGTCCTTGAGCCAGCCTTCGGCAGTTTGCAGCTGGCGCGCCAGGTCACTGCCGCGCACCAGCCCGTACAAGCGCGCCAGGTGACTTTCGTACTGGCGCTTGAGGGCGGCGCGCAGGGCTTGCTCGGCTTCGCTTTCGGCGCCCAGCTGGCGCAGTTGCTCGGCATAGGCCAGCACCAGCTGAGGCTCCTGGCGCTGCGCAGCAGTGAGCTGCTGCCAGGCGCGCTCAAGGGATTGCCGGGCGGTTTGCTCATCGCCTTCGCGGCTGGCCGCCAGGTTGAGGTTCTCGCCCCAGGCGCGACGCTCAAGCTCGGTCAGCTCCGCTGCCGGCAGCACTTTATCCTTGCGCAGGTCGGGCAGCAGGCGGATCAGTGCCGACCAGTCGCCACGCTCGCGGTACAGGCGTTGCAACAGGCGCAGCACCTGAACGTTATGCGGATGACGCTCCTGCATGGCCTGCAGGGTTACCAGGGCAGCGTCGCTGTCGCCGCGGTCCATCTGCAACTGGGCATGACTCAGGGCAATGGCCAGTTCCGCTTCGGGCTGGCGCTCCAGTGCCCGCTCCAGGAGGTTGTCGCTGTCTTCGCTGCGGCCCAGCTCGTTGGCGGCACGCGCAGCGCCGAGGTAGTACAGCAGCGGTTGACGCTCGGCTTCGGCAGCGCGGTGCAGGTGGCGCTGGGCACTGGCCCAGCGACCCTCGGCGAGATCCAGTTGGCCCTGCTCGATCGCCAGCTGGGTACGACGGCTGCGGTTACGCCGCGACCAGGGGTTGACCACCCCGCCGGAGGTCAGCACCAGGCCCACCAGGTAGCGCACCAGCAACAGCGCCAGGATGATCCCGGCCAAGGCTGCGAGCGCTGCCCACAGGCCCGATTGATAGCGAAAGCTGCCGTAGGAAATCAGCACATAACCGCTGTGCTTGGCGATCGCGATGCCGAGCGCGGCTGCCACGGCAATGGCCACCACCGCCAGCAGGTAGACGCGCTTCATGGCTTGGCCCCCTCGACTGGCTGATGCCGGCGCTCAAGGTAGGCCTGCACGGCACTGATGCTGTCGGCCAGGTCCGGCACCAGCACGGTGACCGGCTGCTCGGCCAGTTCGTTGAGGGCGGCAAGCATCGCCTGGCTCTGCGGGTTGTCCGGGTTGAAGTTGGCCAGCAGTACGCTGCGGGCGTCGTCCAGGGCCTGGGTATAAACCTTGGCCTCGCCGTTGAGCGCCGCCCACTGGGCTTGTTCGATGGTCAGGCTCAGAGCCAGGCGCAGCTGGTTGAGTGACTGCCCGGATAGTAACGGACGAATATTGTCGTCAGCATCGAAATCGATCTGGAAGTACTTCGACAGCTCTGCCCACCACTGCGACCAGCGGCTGGCGCCATCGCCGTCGGCGGTCAAGGCACCCAGCGCATCGGCATTGCTGGTGAATTCCGGCGATTGCGCACTGAGCTGCAACACCTGCTCGCGCTGGGCCGCCAGCTTGAGGAAGAGGCCGGTGCGGTCGGGCTGCTGGACGCTGTTGAGGGTCGCCAGGCTCTTGGCCAGTTGCTCACGGGCGGCAAACGAACCGGGGTCGCTCTGTTCACGAAGGATTTCATCGGCGCCCTTGACCAGCTCGCGCGCACTGGCGATGTCCTGCAAGGCAGACAGGCGCAGGCTGGCCAGGCGCAGCAGGTGCTCGGCCTCGGCCAGGCGCCAGTCCTTGCGGCTGGCGCCGAGGATGGTTTCCAGACGCTGGCTCAAGCGTTGCTGATCGCCTTGCAACTGCGCCACCAGGCGCCGGCGATCTTCAAGCTCGGATGCGGGCGGCAAGCCGGCCAGCTGCGCAGACATCTGCTGTTCACGTTGTTGCAGGGCCAGGGTTTGCTGGCTCAGGGCCTGCAGGCTCTGCACCTGGCCCTGCTCGCTACCCTGGAGCTGGCGAACCTGCCATACGCCCCATCCGCCAACGGCGACACCTGCCGCGCCCAGCAGCAAGGCCAGGACTGCCAGGCCGTTGCCGGAGCGTTTGGCAGGTTCCACGGGGGTTTGCGCAGGAGCCTCTGGGGCCTTCAGTTCATCGTTGGGCAAGACAGTTTCGCTCACGTATCCATCCTTTGCTTTGTGGCACGTCGCCAATCAGCTTAGCGCCTTAGGGGGCTGGTGCAGGAGTTTCCTGCAATGTTGCCAGCAAAGCCGCGGCGCTGGCACCACGGCAATCCACTACATTCTGTGCGCCACTGGCGCGGGCAAGTTCCGCCACCCGTGGGCTGGGCACGAACAACGGCAATTGCGCCAACTGCGGCCAGTGTTCACCGGCCAGTTGGCGCAAGTGTTGAAAACCCTGCCCACTGCTGACCACCAGGCCGTTCAGGCGTTCCCCGGCGATACACCGGACCAGGGTGGCCTCAGGGTAATGCGGCAGGTAGCGGCGATACAACTCAAGGTAATCGACCCGCGCGCCAAGTGCCGCCAGACGCTCGGCGAGCAGCTCGCGCCCGCCTTCGCCACGGATGATCAGCACCCGGGATTGCGGGCGCTTGATCGCCGCGGTCAACGCCGGCAGTTGAAGCAGCGCTTCGCTGTCATCACCTTGTGCCGGGTAGCTGACATTCAGACCGTGGTCGTCGAGGATCTGTGCGGTGGCAGCGCCAACGGTGAACCAGGCTTGCGCGGGCAGCTGCGGCCAGTGCGCGTTCAGTTGCTCAAGCGCCAGGCGCGCCGCCGGCTTGCTGACGACGATGATCGCGCTGTACTGGTCGAGCGCCTGCACCTGGCCAAGCTGCGCCGGCGTCAGCGCCAGCGGCTCGGTTTCCAGCAACGGCAGGCTACTGCTGAACACGCCCTGCTCAGCAAGCGTGCGGGCCAGCGCGCTGCACTCTTCGGCCGGCCGGGTCAGCAGCAGGCGCCAGGCGCTCACGGGTGCCCGGCCTCGCCGTAGACCGCCTTGAGGATGTCTTCGGCACCTTGAGCCAGCAGGTCTTCAGCGACCTTGATACCGAGCGCTTCGGCCTCCTCGCGCGGCGCACGGGCCTGAGCCGTGAGCAGCTTGCCGCCAGCCGGTTCGCCAACCAGGCCGCGCAGCCACAGCTGCTCGCCTTCGAGCACCGCGTAGCAGGCAATCGGCACCTGGCAGCCACCATTGAGGTGTTTGTTAAGGGCGCGCTCGGCAGTCACCCGGTCGGCGGTGTCGGCGTGATGCAGCGGCGCCAGCAGCGCATGGATTTCGCTGTCGGCACTGCGGCACTCGATGCCCACTGCGCCCTGGCCGCCTGCGGGCAGGCTGTCGTCGACGCTGATGCTGGAGGTGATACGGTCTTCGAAGCCCAGGCGGATCAGGCCGGCGGCGGCGAGGATGATGGCGTCGTACTCGCCGGCATCGAGCTTGGCCAGACGGGTGTTGACGTTGCCGCGCAAGAAGCGGATCTCGAGGTCCGGGCGGCGGGTCAGCAACTGCGCCTGGCGGCGCAGGCTTGAGGTACCGACGATACTGCCGGCCGGCAACGCCTCAAGGCTGTCGAAGGTGTTGGAAACAAAGGCATCGCGCGGGTCTTCGCGCTCGCAGATGCAGAACAGGCCCAGGCCTTCGGGGAAGTCCATCGGCACGTCTTTCATCGAGTGCACGGCGATGTCGGCCTGGTTTTCCAGCAGCGCGGTTTCCAGCTCTTTGACGAACAGGCCCTTGCCGCCGATTTTCGACAGCGGCGAGTCGAGCAGTTTGTCGCCACGGCTGACCATCGGCACCAGGGTCACGACCAGGCCGGCGTGGGCCTGTTCCAGACGGGCTTTGACATATTCGGCCTGCCACAGGGCCAAGGCACTTTTGCGGGTGGCAATGCGGATTTCGCGAGTGGACATGGAACGATCCGTACGAGATAGATTCGCCCGATGATAACAGCTCAGTCCAGACCGCTAGCAGATCTAAATCATGGTAGGAGCCGACCATCCCTGGCCGTCGACCGCTCCCTGGTCCCCGCCCTTAAAGCTGTTGCATCATTTTGCGTACACCAGCCACATGCCGGCGGCTGACGATCAGGGCATCACCGTTGAGGCCCTTGAGGAATAGCTGAAAATGCCCAAGCGGCGTGCGTTGCAGACGTTCGATGCGGTTGCGGGCGACCAGCGCATTGCGGTGAATGCGCACAAAGCGTTCACCAAACTCGTCTTCCAGAGCCTTGAGCGGCTCGTCCAGCAGCACTTCGCCGGCCTCGTGGCGCAAGGTCACGTATTTGTGATCGGCAATGAAGTAGATCACCTGGTCGAGCGGAATCAGCTCGATACCCTTGCGGGTGCGCGCGCTGATATGGCTGCGCGGGCCGCTGCCGCTCTCGGCGGCCGGGCGGGTCAGGGCCGCCAGTTGCACGCGGTTGGGCCGTTCGGCCTTTTTCAAGGCGTCGCGCAGGCTGTCGGGCTGCACCGGCTTGAGCACGAAGCCCAGGGTGCTGTCCTTGAACGACTCGACGGTGAACTCATCGTCACCGGTGCAAAACACCACCGCAGGCGGTGCTTCGCGTTCGCACAGCCGGGCAGCGACCTGCAGGCCATCCAGGCCCGGCATGCGAATGTCGAGCAGGACCACCTCAGGCTTGAGGCTGTCGATCAGGGCCAGGGCCTCTTCGCCATTGGTGGCGCTGGGCTCCAGCACGGTATAGCCCTCCAGTTCGCCGAGCAGTCGGCTCAGGCGTTCCCGGGCTTGGGGTTCGTCATCAACGATCAGGACATTCATATAGCGCTGGATTCCTGCGTGAGTCTCGCACAAGGATAGCGTAGACAGGTGAGGTGACGACCGTCACGGCGATCCACGCTCAGACTCGCACGATGGCTAAAGATTCACTGGCCCGGCAGGAAACATGCCGCGCCTCTGTCCAACTGTAGACGGTTGCCGCAACACTGCCGTTCAATCGATAAATATCCTGTTGCAAGCGCGCTGTCGCGGGCCTGTGCTGCGACATAAACCCGCATTTGCCCCGACCGCCGCACTCCGGCAGCCCCGCCAATCCTGCTATGATCGACGCCACTTTTTCCGTTCACGCCTTCAAGAGTGAATCCATGAGCACCGACAAGACCAATCAGTCCTGGGGCGGCCGCTTCAGTGAGCCCGTCGACGCCTTCGTCGCCCGTTTCACCGCCTCCGTCAATTTCGACCAGCGCCTGTACCGCCACGACATCATGGGTTCGATCGCCCACGCCACCATGCTGGCGAAGGTCGGCGTCCTCACCGACGCCGAGCGCGACACCATCATCGATGGCCTGAAAACCATCCAGGGTGAAATCGAGGCCGGCAACTTCGACTGGCGCGTCGACCTTGAAGACGTGCACATGAACATCGAAGCGCGCCTGACCGACCGCATCGGCATCACCGGCAAGAAGCTGCACACCGGCCGTAGCCGCAACGACCAGGTCGCCACCGACATCCGCCTGTGGCTGCGTGACGAAATCGACCTGATCCTGGCCGAGATCACCCGCCTGCAGCAGGGCCTGCTGGAGCAGGCCGAGCGCGAAGCCGAGACCATCATGCCCGGCTTTACCCACCTGCAAACCGCGCAGCCGGTGACTTTCGGCCACCACCTGCTGGCCTGGTTCGAAATGCTCAGCCGCGACTATGAGCGCCTGGTTGATTGTCGCAAGCGCACCAACCGCATGCCCCTGGGCAGCGCCGCGCTGGCCGGCACCACCTACCCGATCGATCGCGAACTGACCTGCCAGCTGCTGGGCTTCGAAGCTGTGGGCGGCAACTCGCTGGACGGCGTTTCCGATCGCGACTTCGCCATCGAGTTCTGCGCCGCCGCCAGCGTGGCGATGATGCACCTGTCGCGTTTCTCCGAAGAGCTGGTGCTGTGGACCAGCGCGCAGTTCCAGTTCATCGACCTGCCTGATCGCTTCTGCACCGGCAGCTCGATCATGCCGCAAAAGAAGAACCCGGACGTCCCGGAGCTGGTGCGCGGCAAGACCGGCCGTGTGTTCGGCGCCCTCACCGGCCTGCTGACCCTGATGAAAGGCCAACCGCTGGCCTACAACAAGGACAACCAGGAAGACAAAGAGCCGCTGTTCGACGCCGCCGACACCCTGCGCGACTCGCTGCGCGCCTTTGCCGACATGATCCCGGCGATCAAGCCTCGCCACGCCATCATGCGCGAAGCGGCCCTGCGCGGCTTCAGCACCGCCACCGACCTGGCCGACTACCTGGTGCGCCGCGGCCTGCCGTTCCGTGATTGCCACGAAATCGTTGGCCACGCGGTGAAGTACGGCGTCGATACCGGCAAGGACCTGGCCGAGATGAGCCTGGAGGAACTGCGCCAGTTCAGCGACCAGATCGAGCAGGACGTGTTCGCCGTACTGACCCTCGAAGGCTCGGTCAACGCCCGTGACCACATCGGCGGGACTGCGCCTGCGCAAGTACGCGCCGCCGTAGCCCGCGGCAAGGCGCTGCTCGCCGCGCGCTAAGCCCTTCCTGCGTCTTGCTACCCAGCCAGTTCTGCCTGGGTAGCCGCACGCAAGCGCTGAAGGAAAGCCGGCGTTTCGGCTTTCCTGTCAGCTGCGACCTTGTGCACATTCGGATTTTCCCCCAGTCGCTCGAACAGTGCCCGGGCGCCCGGCAATGGCTGCAGGTAATCAATGCCGAACAGACGCTGGCCAACCTGGCAGGCCAGGTCGACGCTATAGAGAAAGTACAGGTCCGCCAGGGTAAGGCACTCGCCTGCCACATACGGGGCGAATCGACCGCGCTGGGCCAGGGCGGCAAAGCCCTTGTCCAGATCACGCCGGGCCTTGGCCTTCAAGGCCTCCGGGGTCGCCCTGCCGGCAAAGAACACTTCGACATAGCAGTAGCGGGCGGGCAGCTCGATGTACAGCTCGATTTCCTTGGCCAGCGCGCGCACCTGGGCGCGCTGGAAAGGATCGGCCGGCAACAGCGCCACCTCAGGGCAGGCCTCTTCGAGGTAATCGAGGATGGCGTCGGTTTCGCTGATAAAGCCCTGCGCCACCTCCAGCACCGGCACCTTGCCGCGCGGGCTGATCGCCAGCACTTGCGGGTTCTGGCAACCATGCAGGGGCACCTCCTCGAACGGCAGGCGTTTTTCCAGCAGGGCGAGCTTGACCATGTTGTAGTAGTTGCTTGCAGAGAATCCGTGCAGTCGGAACATTTCCGGCCTCCTAGCCGTGTGAAGTCTCTGCATTTTTGGAACGAATCAAGCCAGAAAGCTGCCGTATGCTTCCGATAAACACGTAGGAGCTTTCTGCTTTTGCCTCAATAGTGCTCCAATCAGCGCTTGCCCGAGCGCACCATCTCGAGGAAAGCCGGCATCTGCGCTTCCTTGTCGGCGACGATCTTCTGTACGTTCGGGTTGTTCTTGAACTGCTCCAGCAGCGCCTTGGCCTGTGGGAAGTCTTCCAGCACATCGATGGCAAAAACCTTCTTGCCCACGGCATAGGCCAGGTCGACGCTGAAGCAGAACAGCAAGTCGGCGATGGTCAGGCTGTCGCCGGCCACATAAGGGCTGAACTTGCCGTTGCGCTTGAGGGTAGCGATACCGGCCAGCAGTTCGGTCTTGGCCTTGGCCTTGATGGCTTCATCGACCTGGGCGCCGAAAAACGCTTCGGGGTAGCAGGCACGTGCGGGCAGCTCGATATACAGCTCGATTTCCTTGGCCAGCTCGTGAACCTTGGCCTGGGCAAATACCCCCTCCGGTAGCAATGCCTTGCCTGGCTGGGTCTGCTCGATGTAGTCGAGGATCAGGCTGGTTTCACTGAGAAAACCGTCTTCGCTCTGCAGCGCCGGTACTTTGCCGCGCGGGCTGATTTTCAGCGCTTCGGGGCTCTGGCCGCCGAAAAACAGCACTTCCTCAAACGGTACGCCCTTTTCCAGCAGCGCCAGTTTGACCATGTTGTAGTAGTTGCTGACCGCGAATCCATGAAGCTTGAGCATGAAACAGCCTCCAGGCCGAAAAGGGGTTGGCCGGGTTGTTATAGACCCAAGTGCCGGGTACTGACCAGCATCATGAAGATTGTCGATAACAAGGCATTGCTGCCGGGCCCGTGGCAAACTGGGCACCCCAAAAGAGGAAAGCGCCCATGAGCGAACCTACCGATATCGACAACGACGAAGAAGCGTTCGCCGAGTCGACCCTGATCGAAGCGATCGAGAACCAGATCGAAAGCGACAACCCGCCAGCGGCCAAGGCCACGTTCAACAAGCTGACCCTGGTGGGCTACGAGCGTGAAGACATCCTCAACCTTATGGCCCACGTGCTGGCCTACGAGATTGATGCGATGCTTGAAGACGACCGCGCGTTCAACACCGAATGGTACGAAACCGCCTTGCGCGCCCTGCCCGAGCTGCCGCCGGAAAAGGACTGAAGCAAAGCAGGATTTCCCTGACTACACTGCAAAACCAGGCACCGGCGACGGTGCTGCCCTCCTTGTCTGGAAGTCGGAGTCTTTATGTCGTTTACCCCCGAACTGATTGCCGAGCTGGAAGTCCTTGCCTTGTTCAACCTGGATAGCAGCCAGGAAGGCATCAAGGTGCATAACACTGCCTCCAAGGAGGTGATCGCCGCTGCGCGTCGCCTGTACGAGAAAAAGCTCACCGACCAGCCCGATGGCGGTTATCTGACCAGCCTTGGTCACGATGCTGCCGAGAACGTGCAGGTGTTGCTGAACATTCTGAACGTCGTCGAACCTGCCTGATAACTGCAATCGCGGGGCAAGTCGGGGCGCCGCACCGCCGCTCCTGCCGGCCTGGTGGGTGAGGCGGTGCGGCGCCCCGACTTGCCCCGCGATGCGTCAAGCGCTAATAAAATGGCGTCAAATTCCAAATACCACTTAAACTCGCCATTGCTCCCTAGACGGCCGGTTTCAGCTCGCCATGAACCACCCCCACGAAATTCGCCCCGACCTCGACCAGGGCATTGACCGCAAGGTGCTCAGCCAGCTGCGCCAACGCTTCCTGAAGCTCAACCAGGGGCGCCTGGGGCGGGCCATGGACGGGCTGTCGAGCCGCCAGCAGCAGGTCTTGACCCTGCTGCCGCTGTTTTTTCACGTCAATCACCCACTGTTGCCCGGTTATGTCTCAGGCACGACGCCTGCGGGGGTCGCCAACTTCGAGCCTGATGCGCAACTGCTGGCCGAAGCCCAGCGCCTGACCCGCTCATTTTCGTACAAGGCCCGGCGCGGCAACCCGCCCCAGCCGATTCACGGGCTGTTCCTGATGGGCAGCCTGGGCACCCTGGCCCAGGCCGAGCAGAGCGACATGGACGTCTGGGTCTGTCACGCCGCCGACCTGAGCGAAAGCGAACTGGCGGAGTTGCGCAAGAAATGCCTGCTGCTGGAAATCTGGGCCGCCAGCCAGGGCGCCGAAGCCCACCTGTTCTTGATCGAGCCGCAAGGCTTCGTTCAGGGCGAACGCGACGGCCAGCTCAGCTCCGATGACTGCGGCACCACCCAGCATTACCTGCTGCTCGACGAGTTCTACCGCACCGCCATCTGGCTGGCCGGGCGCACACCCTTGTGGTGGCTGGTGCCGGTCTATGAAGAACCACGCTACCGGCAATACATCCAGACCCTGCTGTCCAAGCGTTTCGTGCGTGCTGAAGACCACCTCGACCTCGGCCACCTGGCGCACATCCCTCCGGGCGAATTCGTCGGCGCCGGGCTCTGGCAACTGTTCAAGGGCATTGAATCGCCCTACAAGTCGGTGCTCAAGCTGCTGCTTACCGAGGTCTACGCCAGTGAACACCCGCAGGTGCAGTGCCTGAGCCTGCAGTTCAAGCAGGCGGTGTTCAGCAATCGCCTCGACCTCGACGAGCTCGACCCCTACATGATGGTCTACCGGCGTATCGAGCAGTACCTGCAAGGCCGCGGCGAACGCGAGCGGCTGGAGCTGGTGCGGCGCAGCCTGTACCTGAAGGTCAACAAGAAGCTCAGCGGCCTGGCCCGCCAGCGCAGTGCCAGCTGGCAGCGGGACCTGCTGCAGCGCCTGAGCCAGGAATGGAGCTGGGATCAACGCCAGCTGGCGCTGCTCGACAACCGCAGCCAATGGAAAGTCCGCCAGGTGGCGGTCGAGCGCCGGGAGCTGGTAGCCGAGCTGAACTACAGCTACCGCTTCCTCTGCCAGTTTGCCCGCAGCCAGAACGCCACCAGCCGCATCGACCAGCGCGATCTCAGCGTGCTCGGCCGGCGCCTGTACGCCGCCTTTGAACGGCGCGCCGGCAAGGTTGAGTTCATCAACCCGGGCATCGCCCCGGACCTCGCCGAAGACACCCTGACCCTGGTGCAGTCACCCAACCGCAAAGAGCCCGGGCAGACCCACTGGGGCCTGTACAACGGCAACCTCGGCGTGCACGAGTGGGAGCACTTCGCGCCGATCAAACGCTGCCGCGAACTGCTCGAACTGCTGACCTGGGCGCACCGCAACGGTGTGATCGACAGCAGCACGCGCCTGGCCCTGCACCCGGGCAGCAGCGACCTGAGCGAGTATGAGCTGTTCAACCTGCTCGGCAGCCTGCAACAGAGCGTCGCCCTGCCCCTGACGGTGGTCAGCGAACAGCGCCTGCTGCAACCGAGCGTGGTGGACGAGATCCTGCTGCTGGTCAATGTCGGCATCGACCCGCTACAGCACCACCGCGACCTGAACATCCTGATGACCACCGAGCGCACTGACTCGCTGAGCTACGCCGGGGTGCGCGAAAACCTGGTGCTGACCCTCGACCAGGTCACCCTCAACAGCTGGAACGAAGTGCAGGTGCACCGCTACGACGGCGAACATGCCCTGCTGCGTTGCCTGCGTGATTACCTCAACAGCCTGGGCGCCGGCCACACGCCCAGGCTGCGGGTCCGCTGCTTCTGCCACAACCGCGCCCAGGCCATCGCCCTGCGGGTCGAGGAAGTGTTCGCCAGCACTCAGGCGCTGCTGGCGCAGAACCTCAACCAGCGCTACTTGTTGCAAGTCGAGCAGCACACCCATGTACTGGAACTGCAACGCGGCGCGGTAAACCTGGTGACCCTCGACGATCCGGACGCGGTGCTGCGCTACCTCGGTGAAGAACGCAGTGACTACAGCCCCCTGCACCTGGACGCCAATGCCCTGCAGGAGCTCGACCTGGCGCAACTGCTGCCGCTGGGCCAGCCGCAGTGCATCCAGCTGTTCTATCGGCTGCAGGACACCTGGGCGGATGTCTACGTACTCGATGAGCACAATGCCCTGTGGCAGCAGCGCTTGCCGTTTCACGATGAAAACAGCCTGTTGTTGCCGCTGCAGCGCTTCTTGCAATCGATCGTGTTTCGCCGCGATGCGCGCCTGCCACTGGACAGCCTGCAGGCCCAGGGTTCACTGGATATTCTTTATTACCAATTGTTGCCATCAGGCACTGGCAAGGTTCGCCAGGTAGAAGCGCGCCAGGTCGAGGTCAAGGCCATCGACCGGCCCTACTACGAAGTGCAGGCGATTCTGCAGGCCGGCGCCAGCGATGACGTACAAGTCACGCTGTACTGCAATCAGCGGGAGTTTTCCCAGCTCGAGCATGGCGACCAGCTGTATGCGGTGGTCGCCCGCGAGATCATCGAGCAGCGCCGCGAGGCTGAGCGCTACCGCTGCTACATCACCGACCTGGACTTGTCGGGCCTGCTGGCCGATGGCCTGGGCTCGAGCATTCTCTACCTGCGCTACAAGGGCGAACTGGAGCGGGCGCTCAACGAGGCCCTGGCGCAGGCTTGAGGCTCAGAGGTCGAAGTCACCTGCCGCTTCTGGCTGGTATTCGACTTCAAGCAGCTTGAGCTTGAGGGTCTTGCCGCCCGGGGCCGGCCAGTCGATCTGCTCGCCTACCGACAAGCCCAGCAGCGCGCTGCCGATCGGCGCGAGGATAGAGATCTTGCCTTCGTCGGCGTTGGCGTCTTTCGGGTAGACCAGGGTCAGGTGGTAGTCCTTGCCGCTGGCTTCTTCGCGGCAATGAACCCGGGAGTTCATGGTCACGACACCGGCCGGAACTTCCTCGTGACCGACCTGGTCGGCGCGGTCGAGCTCGTCCTGCAAGGCGAGCACACCCGGCGAGTCCTGCGTCTTCTCATCGAGGCTGTCGATCAGACGCTCGAGACGCTGCACGTCCAAGCGGGTGACGATAATGGAAGGGTGGGTGCTCATGATCCGGTCAGACTCCTTTTTTTGGGCGATATAAAGCAAAACCCCGCCCAAGGGCGGGGTTTGCAGGAATTCGGCACAGCCGAAACAGGTTCGACACTACCACAGCCAAGTAAATACACAATACCCGCAGGGTCTATGCCAACCCGGCCAGCTGTCGACGCGCCAGCGCCTCGCGGCAGATCTGCCGGCGCTGCTCGTCATCGGCCGCGCGCCACTGGCGAATGTCCTCGACATGGCGATAGCAACCGATGCAGACCTTGTGTTCATCCAGCCGGCAGGTGCTGATGCACGGCGACGGTACTGCCGGGCTGACGTTACTGTAGAGCGGCTTGGCCGGCTTGGCTGCGCTGCTCATCAGATGTCGTCGAAATCGAGCTTTTCACCCGCCCGCTCCCAGACGATGCGCTCCAGCATCTCGCCCAGCAGCTCCTCGGTCTTTTCACAGGTCCACTTGCCGTTCTGCTCGTCGTAGTCGAAGTGGAAACCACCGGACTTGTCGGCCAGCCACAGCTGGCGCAGCGGTTCCTGGCGGCTGAAGATCAGCTGGCTGCCGTTGTCGAACTTGATGGTCAGGACCCCTGCCGAGTTCTCCATGTCCAGATCCAGGTCAGTCTCGTCGAACAGGTCTTCCAGCGCCTGTTGGGTCGCGTCGACCAGGTCGTGAAAACGCGCTTCGGTCAAACTCATTGCAAGAACCTCAAAAATGTCTGCACACACGCAAGCCGGGCAAGATACGAGCGCGGCGCGCCGAATGCAAAGGATACCGACCTGCGCCAGGCAGCGCAGCCACCACCCCGCCCGACGGCGGGTTGCCCGCATAGGCAAGGGGCCGGGCGCTCGGTATACTCGGGCGCAATACTGCTTATTACAAAGGATTACGCCATGAAGCGCCTGATCTCCACCCTCGCGGCGCTCGTCGCGGTTGCCTGCCTCGTTTCCGCCTGCGGCCAGAAGGGCCCGCTGTACCTGCCAGACGACAGCAAAGACGGTAAAAAGTCGCAATCGCACAAGCACCAGTAAGGGTAACCCATGGACGCTTTCAACTACCGCGACGGTCAGCTGTTCGCGGAAGGCGTGGCCCTGTCGGCCATCGCCGAACGTTTCGGCACGCCGACCTACGTCTACTCGCGCGCCCACATCGAGGCCCAGTACCGTAGCTACGCCGATGCTCTGGAGGGGGTTTCGCACCTGGTGTGCTTCGCCGTCAAGGCCAACTCCAACCTCGCTGTGCTGAACCTGCTGGCCCGCCTGGGCGCAGGTTTCGACATCGTTTCCGGCGGTGAGCTGGAGCGTGTACTGGCCGCGGGCGGGCGTGCCGATCGCGTGGTGTTCTCCGGCGTCGGCAAAACCCGCGAAGACATGCGCCGCGCCCTGGAAGTCGGCGTGCACTGCTTCAACGTCGAATCCACCGACGAGCTCGAGCGCCTGCAGGTAGTGGCCGCCGAAATGGGCGTACGCGCGCCGGTTTCGCTGCGGGTCAACCCGGACGTCGATGCCGGTACCCACCCGTACATCTCCACGGGCCTGAAAGAAAACAAGTTCGGTATCGCCATCGCCGATGCCGAAGAGGTGTACATCCGCGCCGCGCAACTGCCGAACCTGGAAGTGGTCGGCGTCGACTGCCATATCGGCTCGCAGCTGACCACCCTGGAACCCTTCCTCGATGCCCTCGACCGCCTGCTGGCGTTGATCGACCGCCTCGGCGACTGCGGCATCCTCCTGCGTCACCTGGACCTGGGTGGCGGCGTCGGTGTGCGTTATCGCGACGAAGAGCCGCCGCTGGCCGGCGACTACATCAAGGCCATCCGCGAGCGCGTCGGCGACCGCGACCTGGCCCTGGTGTTCGAACCGGGCCGCTATATCGTCGCCAACGCTGGCGTGCTGCTGACCCAGGTCGAGTACCTCAAGCACACCGAGCACAAGGATTTCGCCATCGTCGATGCGGCGATGAACGACCTGATCCGCCCAGCCCTGTACCAGGCCTGGATGAACGTTACGGCGGTGCAGCCGCGTGCCGGCGAAGGCCGTGTTTACGACATCGTCGGGCCGATCTGCGAAACCGGCGACTTCCTCGCCAAGGAGCGCGAGCTGAACCTGGCCGAAGGCGACCTGCTGGCGGTGCACTCGGCGGGCGCCTATGGTTTTGTCATGAGCTCGAACTACAACACCCGTGGTCGTTGTGCCGAAGTGCTGGTCGATGGTGACCAGGCCTTCGAAGTGCGTCGTCGCGAAACCGTGGCCGAGTTGTTCGCCGGCGAAAGCCTGCTGCCGGAGTAAACCCATGCTGCTGCGTTTTACCAAGATGCATGGGCTGGGCAACGACTTCATGGTCCTCGACCTGGTCAGCCAGCATGCGCACATTTTACCCAAGCACGCCAAGCAATGGGGCGACCGCCACACCGGCATCGGTTTCGACCAGTTGCTGATCGTCGAGGCGCCGAGCAATCCGGAAGTGGATTTCCGCTACCGGATCTTCAACGCCGACGGCTCCGAGGTCGAACAGTGCGGCAACGGTGCGCGCTGCTTTGCGCGCTTCGTGCTGGACAAGCGCCTGACTGCGAAAAAACGCATCCGCGTTGAAACCAAAGGCGGCATCATCGAGCTGGACGTGCGCAACGACGGGCAGATCAGCGTCGACATGGGCCCGCCGCGGCTGGTGCCGGCCGAGATCCCGTTCGACGCGCCGGCCCAGGCCCTGAGCTACCCGCTCGAGGTCGCAGGGCGCAACGTCGAACTCTTCGCCGTGTCGATGGGCAACCCCCATGCCGTGCTGCGCGTCGACGACATCAACGCCGCGCCGGTGCACGAGCTGGGCGCGCAGATCGAACATCACCCGCGCTTCCCGCAGCGGGTCAATGTCGGTTTCATCCAGGTCATCGACCGTCACCGCGCGCAACTGCGGGTGTGGGAACGCGGCGCGGGCGAAACCCAGGCCTGCGGTACCGGTGCCTGCGCCGCTGCCGTGGCGGCGATCAGCCAGGGCTGGATGGATTCACCGCTGTTGATCGACCTGCCGGGTGGGCGCCTGTCCATCGAATGGGCAGGCCCGGGCAAACCGGTGTTGATGACCGGCCCCGCCGTACGTGTGTTTGAAGGACAGGTTCGTCTATGAGTGAGTACCAGCCATGACCGATCAGCCCCAGGCTCCCGCCGAACAGCCCACCGACCTTAGCGCCGAGGGCTCGACGCCCACCCTCGGGGCTGAGGCCGTGGTTGCCTACCTGCGCGACAACCCGACGTTCTTCGCCGAGCACGACGAACTGCTCAGCGAGCTGCACATTCCCCATCAGCGTGGCGATAGCGTGTCGCTGGTCGAGCGCCAGCTCAAGCTGCTGCGCGACCGCAATATCGAGATGCGTCACCGCCTGTCGCAACTGATGGACGTGGCCCGCGACAACGACCGGCTGTTCGACAAGACCCGCCGGCTGATCCTCGACCTGCTCGATGCTGACAGCCTCGAAAGCGTGGTGATGGCTGTCGAAGACAGCCTGCGCCAGGAGTTCAAGGTGCCCTTCGTCAGCCTGATTCTGTTCGGCGAAACTGCCGCGCCGGTCGGCCGCTGGGTCAACAGCGGCGACGCCCAGCAAGCCATTGGCGGCCTGTTGTGCGCCGGCAAGACGGTCAGCGGCAACTTGCGCGATCATGAGCTGGACTTCCTGTTCGGCGAAGAGCAGCGCAAGGAAGTCGGCTCCAGCGCCGTCGCCACCCTCAACCACCAGGGCCTGCACGGCGTACTGGCAATCGGTAGTCGCGACCCGCAGCATTACAAGAGCACGGTCGGTACCCTGTTCCTCAGCTACATCGCCGAAGTGCTCGGCCGGGTCGTCCCGCGCCATACCCAGACCCTGCGTCCGGTGCGCTAGTGGAACGCCAGCTGGAGGCCTTCTGCGCGCACTTGCGCAACGAGCGCCAGGTGTCCGAACACACCCAGCTGGCCTACCGACGCGACCTCGAAAGCGTCCTGGCGTTCTGCACCAAGAGCGGCATCGACAGCTGGAACGCCCTGCAGATCCAGCACCTGCGCCAACTGATCGCCCGCCAGCATCACCAGGGCCAGTCCTCGCGCAGCCTTGCCCGCCTGCTCTCAGCGGTGCGCGGTTTCTACCGTTACCTCAACCGTGAAGGCCACTGCAGCCACGATCCGGCCAACGGCCTGTCAGCGCCCAAGGGCGAACGGCGCCTGCCCAAGACCCTCGACACCGACCGTGCCCTGCAACTGCTGGAAGGCGCGGTCGAAGATGAATTTCTCGCCCGCCGCGACCAGGCCATGCTCGAGCTGTTCTACTCCTCCGGCCTGCGCCTGTCGGAGTTGACCAGCCTCAACCTGGAGCAGCTCGACCTGCCCGGTGGCCTGGTGCAAGTCCATGGCAAGGGCAGCAAGACCCGCGTGCTGCCAGTCGGGCGCAAGGCCCGCGAGGCGCTGGAGCAATGGCTGGTGCTGCGCGCCGGCAGCGGCCCGCAGGACGGCGCGGTGTTCGTCAGCCAGCAGGGCCGGCGCCTGGGCCCACGGGCCATTCAACTGCGGGTGCAAGCCGCTGGCGCCCGCGAACTGGGCCAGAACCTGCACCCGCACATGTTGCGACACTCCTTCGCCAGCCACTTGCTGGAATCGTCCCAGGACCTGCGCGCCGTGCAAGAGATGCTCGGCCACGCCGACATCGCCACCACGCAGATCTACACTCACCTGGACTTCCAGCACCTGGCCGCCGTGTATGACAGCGCCCACCCCCGGGCCAAACGCAGTAAGGGCAGTGACTCATGAGCATCAAGCTGATCACCTTCGACCTCGACGACACCCTGTGGGACACCGCACCAGTGATCGTCAGCGCCGAGACCACCCTGCGCGACTGGCTGGCAGCCAATGCGCCAACCCTGGGCGCGGTTCCGGTCGAGCACCTGTATGCCATTCGCGAGCGCCTGGTGCAGGCAGAACCCGGGCTCAAGCACCGCATCAGCGCCCTGCGCCGGCGCGTACTGTTCCATGCCCTGGAAGAGGTCGGCTACAGCGAGAACAAGGCCCGTGAGCTGGCCAACGAAGGCTTTGAAGTGTTCCTCCACGCCCGCCACCAGATCGATATCTTCCCTGAGGTGCAGCCGGTGCTGGAGATCCTCCGTCACCACTACACCCTGGGCGTGGTCACCAATGGCAACGCCGATGTGCGCCGCCTGGGCCTGGCCGATTACTTCAAATTTGCCCTGTGCGCCGAAGACCTAGGCATCGGCAAACCCGACCCGCAACCCTTCCTCGAAGCCCTGCGCCAGGGCGAAGTCGAGGCGACTGCGGCGGTGCACATTGGCGATCACCCCGGCGATGACATTGCCGGGGCCCAGCGCGCCGGCCTGCGGGCGATCTGGTTCAACCCCCAGGGCAAGGCCTGGGAAGCCGAGAACCGCCCTGACGCAGAGATCCAGCGCCTGTCGCAGTTGCCTGAACTGCTCAACAGCTGGCGTTAATTCTGTGGGAGCGGCGGTGCGGCGACCCGACTTGACCCGCGATTGCGGACTGTCAGCGCACATCGCATCGCGGGGCAAGCCCGCTCCCACATTTCGGCGACCCAACCATTACAGACACAAAAAAGCCCGCAGCGACGGCGGGCTTTCTTGCTGACGGGGCCACTCAGATAGGGCGGCTACCGTACTTGTTGTCCGGCTTCTTGGGCGGATCGGCGACCACGTTGGCCTCCACTTCCTGCACCTTGCCACCACGGGAGAGAAACTCTTCCATGGCCTTGGCCAGGGCATCACGCTCCTTCTGCTTGGCTTCCATGCTCGGCATGTCTTCTACCGAGACTGCCGCCGACTTCGACTTGCCTTTGGCTACGGGAGCCGGGCTGTCGTCGCCGCTGTCGTCAGCCACATCATCGGCTGCCGCTTCGAGGCCTTCATCGCCTTCGTCTTCATCGCCTACTTCGAGGTCGTCATTTTCCAGATCGTCGTCGCTCATGTTCTACCTCATGACTTGCGAAAAGCAGATTAGTTATAGACCAGCAACGTCGAAAATCGACAGCTGCCAGAAAAAATTCAAGGACCGCAGGCAGGCTGCGGGCCGTGGTTGCGCCACAACGAATGGCGAGAACCGGGCAAACCCCACGTCACGGGCGAGGTCTGTACAAATAAAGAGCGGGCGGCGGTAATGCGCCGACATACCCTGGCATGATCGACTCGCTTATTGGCAAGCCTAGCAAAGGGTACGGAAGTTTGCGGACAGCTCGTCAGCACCCTTCGGCGCGCATTCTAGCGTGCTCAGAGAAAAAGCAAAGTGCCTAAATTTCACTGAGCGCTGTAAGTTTTCTGCCCACGTCGCACGCAGCCATCTAAGCGCGGCAAGAAACCGTTTGCGCCTGAGAGAAGTGACAAAATCCGGACAAAAAAATGCCCGGCAAGCCGGGCAAGATTTTTTCGAGGACGTTACAGGTTGTAGCCGCGCTCGTTGTGTTGCGCCAGGTCGAGACCGACCGACTCTTCTTCTTCGTTGACCCGCAGGCCCATGACCAGATCCAGCACCTTGAGAATCACGTAGGTGACGATCGCGGTGTAGATCACGGTAAAGCCGACGCCCTTGGCCTGAATCCAGACTTGCGCGCCGATGTCTTCGACGGTGCCGAAGCCGCCCAGTGCCGGGGCTGCGAACACGCCGGTGAGGATCGCGCCGACAATACCGCCGATGCCGTGCACGCCGAAGGCATCCAGGGAGTCGTCGTAACCCAGCTTGCGCTTGAGGCTGGTGGCGCAGAAGTAGCAGATCACGCCCGCCACCAGGCCGATTACCAGGGCGCCCATCGGCCCGACAGTGCCGGCAGCCGGGGTGATGGCCACAAGACCTGCGACCACGCCCGAGGCGATGCCCAGTGCGCTTGGCTTACCGTGGGTCAGCCACTCGGCGAACATCCAGCCCAGGGCCGCTGCGGCGGTAGCAATCTGGGTCACCAGCATGGCCATGCCGGCGGTGCCGTTGGCGGCAGCGGCGGAGCCTGCGTTGAAGCCGAACCAGCCAATCCACAGCATGGCCGCGCCCATCAGCGTATAGCCGAGGTTGTGCGGCGCCATTGGCGTGGTCGGGAAGCCCTTGCGCTTGCCCAGTACCAGGCAGGCCACCAGGCCGGCAATACCGGCGTTGATGTGCACCACGGTGCCGCCAGCGAAATCGAGCACGCCCCAATCCCACATCAGGCCGCCGTTACCGCTCCAGACCATATGGGCGATGGGCGCATAGACCAGGGTGAACCAGATGGCCATGAAGATCAGCATCGCCGAGAACTTCATGCGCTCGGCAAAGGCGCCGACGATCAGCGCCGGGGTGATGATCGCGAAGGTCATCTGGAAGGTGATGAACACCGCTTCAGGGAACAGCGCCGCCGAAGAGGTCAGGCTCGCCGGGGTCACGCCGGCGAGGAACGCCTTGGACAGACCGCCAACGAAGGAATTGAAGTTGACGACACCTTGCTCCATACCGGTGGTATCGAAGGCCAGGCTGTAGCCGTAAACCACCCACAGGACGCTGATCAGGCCGGTGATCGCAAAGCACTGCATCATCACCGACAGCACGTTCTTGGAACGCACCATGCCGCCGTAGAACAGGGCCAGACCAGGGATGGTCATGAACAGCACCAGGGCTGTAGCGGTCAACATCCAGGCGGTGTCGCCGGAGTTGAGCACGGGGGCTGCCGCCTCCTCTGCCAGGGCCAGGCCAGGCATTACGAGGGACAAAAGGGCTCCTAGCCCTGCGAACTGACGCAGAGTCATATTGTTATCTCCTGGGGCGTTGGGGTTTGGTGAGGCTTTTTTTAGATCGCGTCGGTATCGGTTTCGCCGGTACGGATGCGAATCGCCTGCTCCAGATTGACCACGAAAATCTTGCCGTCACCGATCTTGCCGGTGTTGGCCGCCTTGGTGATCGCCTCGATGACCCGGTCCAGATCCTTGTCGTCGATGGCGACGTCGATCTTCACCTTGGGCAGAAAATCGACCACATACTCAGCGCCGCGATACAGCTCGGTGTGACCTTTCTGCCGGCCGAAACCTTTGACTTCAGTGACAGTAATGCCCTGCACGCCGATTTCGGACAGCGACTCGCGCACGTCGTCCAACTTGAACGGCTTGATGATGGCAGTGACTAGCTTCATGAAACTCTCTCCCGAATTGGTGGACTTGCCCCAGGAAAACAAACCCGACTCAAGTCTAAGCGCAGTGCCTGGCTTTGTAACGCGTCGTCATGGTGACTGCATCAGTGCATGGGTCATGAAGGACATAGCAGAAACCTTGCCAGAATGGTTAAAGCCCCGGATTACAGGGACTTAGGTTGCACAACCCGACTTGGCCAGTCGCCAGCACGGGTTTGCTGCACAACAACGGTGCGCGGCGTTTCGCCGCCATGCGCGAAAAGCGTGCAGCATTGGGGCGCTGAGGCTGCGTGTTACACTGGCGCCCCATTGCATACTGTGGACAGCCGAACATGCTCGCGCCCAAAGCCTTTCTTGATGCCCTGAGCGACCAGGCCTCGCGCCTGTTCAGCGGCGACACCTCGCAGCCTCGCAGCGAAATCGAAAGCCAGTTCAAAGCCCTGCTGCAAAGCGGCTTCAGCAAACTCGAGCTGGTCAGCCGGGAAGAATTCGACAGCCAGATGGTCGTCCTGGCCCGCACCCGCGCCCGTCTTGAGGCGCTCGAAGCCAAGGTCGCGGAAATGGAAGCACGCCTGAACCCGCCTGCTGCCGAGTGAGCTTGCGATGACGCCTTCTACTGAGTACCCGGTGCTGTTGTTCTCCTATGGCACCCTGCAGGACAAAGCTGTGCAGTTGGCCAACTTCGGCCGTGAACTGGTCGGCCAGGAGGACCAGATGCTCGGTTACAGCCAGGCCTGGGTGGAAATCACCGACCCGCAAGTCCTGGCCACCAGCGGCAAGACCCACCACCCGATCGTCACCCCCAGCAGCAATGCCGACGACAGCGTACCCGGCATGGTCTTGCAGATCAGCGAAGCCGAACTTGCCGCGGCGGATGCCTATGAAGTGTCCGACTACAAGCGGGTTGCGGTGACCCTGGCCTCTGGTCTGACGGCCTGGGTTTACGTGCGCGCCTGAGCGACGCGGTAGTGGTCAAGGCGTCGCACATAACGCTCGGCGTGGCTGGCTGTACTGGCCTCATCGCGGGTCAAGCCCGCTCCTACAAGCCTGAGAACAGTGCTGAACCTGTCGGAGCTGGCTTGCCGGCGATCGAGTGCGCAGCGCTCGCACTAGTGGTCCTGTAAAAACCAGACTCACTCTTCCCCGCCCCGATCCGCTCCACCCCACTACGCTTGCAGAGCCGCAGGACGCGGCTTTGTCTAGATCATGGAGCGTTCATGTCCCTCGCCCTTGTCCACAGCCGTGCCCAGGTCGGTGTTTCGGCCCCGGCGGTCAGTGTTGAAGCGCATCTGGCCAATGGTCTGCCGGCACTGACCCTGGTTGGCCTGCCGGAAGCGACCGTGAAAGAAAGCAAGGATCGGGTGCGCAGCGCGATCCTCAATTCCGGCCTGGAATTCCCCGCCCGGCGCATCACCCTTAACCTTGCACCCGCGGATTTACCCAAGGATGGCGGACGCTTTGACCTCGCCATCGCCCTGGGGATCCTTGCCGCCAACGGCCAGTTCCCGATTGCAGCGCTTGGCGAGGTGGAATGCCTGGGTGAACTGGCGCTGTCCGGGGCAATCCGCTCGGTGCAAGGCGTACTGCCCGCTGCCTTGGCGGCACGAGAAGCCGGCCGGGCCTTGGTGGTGCCGCAAGAGAATGCCGAAGAAGCCTGTTTAGCATCGGGCCTGGTAGTGTTTGCAGTCAGTCACCTGCTGGAACTGGTCGCCCACTTCAACGGCCAGAGCCCGCTCAATCCCTACGCTGCCAACGGCCTGTTGCTACAGATCCGTCCCTACCCCGACCTCAACGAAGTACAGGGCCAGCAAGCCGCCAAGCGCGCACTGCTGGTTGCCGCCGCCGGTGCGCACAACCTGCTGTTCAGCGGCCCACCGGGCACCGGCAAGACCCTGCTCGCCAGCCGCCTGCCCGGCCTGTTGCCACCGCTGGATGAACGCGAAGCGCTGGAGGTGGCGGCGATACAGTCGGTGGCCAGCCATGTGCCGCTGAACAGTTGGCCGCAGCGGCCGTTTCGCCATCCGCATCACTCGGCCTCCGGTGCTGCACTGGTCGGCGGTGGCAGCCGACCGCAACCAGGAGAGATAACCCTGGCCCATCACGGCGTGCTGTTCCTCGATGAGCTGCCGGAGTTCGAGCGGCGGGTACTGGAAGTGCTGCGCGAACCGCTGGAATCCGGCGAAATCGTCATCGCCCGGGCCAAGGACAAAATCCGCTTTCCAGCGCGCTTCCAGCTGGTCGCCGCCATGAACCCCTGCCCCTGTGGATATCTTGGCGACCCCACCGGCCGCTGTCGCTGCAGCAGCGAACAGATCCAGCGCTACCGCAACAAACTCTCCGGGCCCCTGCTCGACCGTATCGACCTGCACCTGACCGTCGCCCGCGAAGCCACGGCACTGTCCACCAACAGCAGCCACGGCGAAAGCAGCGCCACCATTGCCGCGCAAGTCGCCGCCGCCCGCGACATCCAGCAACAGCGCCAGGGCTGTGCCAACGCCTTCCTCGACCTGCCCGGCCTGCGCCATTACTGCGGGTTATCCACAGCCGACCAGAGCTGGCTGGAAAGCGCCTGCGAACGCCTGACCCTGTCCTTGCGCGCCGCCCATCGCCTGCTCAAGGTGGCGCGCACCCTGGCCGACCTGGAACAGGCTGAAAACATCGGACGCGGGCACCTGGCTGAAGCGCTGCACTATCGCCCGAGCAACCAGTAGTAATTGCCCGCATTCTGCTCTTAACTTGGCAACAGCCCACCGCACCGAGACCGGTATGTTCGCATTCGCCCAGAGTTACCCGCTGTTGCTCGGCATTACCCTGATCGTGCTCGACCTCACGCTCTGGCAACTGATACCCGTCAATCGCCGGCCCTGGCGCATCGCTGCGCGTTTGCTGGTGTTTTCGCTGTTCACCTGGGTGCTGATCAGCGCCGGGGTCAGCCCGCTACAACCTGCGCCCTGGGTCGAGGATGTGCCGCGTAATCTGCTCGCTACGGTGCTGGGGATTGCCTGGTGGCTGTTTGCGGCGCGTACCGCGACGGTGGTGATTGGCTTGGTGCTGGTGGCCCGTAGCGGCCACACCGGGCGCTTGCTGCAGGATGTGCTGGGGGCGGTGATTTTCCTGGTGGCCATTGTGGCTGCGGCGGCCTATGTGTTGCAGTTGCCGGTCAAAGGCCTGCTGGCCACCTCGGGGGTGATGGCGATCGTCATCGGCCTGGCGCTGCAGAGCACGCTCAGCGACGTGTTCTCCGGCATTGTGCTGAACACCACCCGCCCCTATCAGATCGGCGACTCGATCAGCATCGACGGCACCGAAGGCAAGGTCATCGAGATCGACTGGCGCGCCACCCGCTTGCTGACTGGCAACGGCAGCATGGCGGTGATTCCCAACTCGGTGGCGGCCAAGGCCAAGCTGCTTAATTTCAGCCAGCCCAGCGATGTGCATGGCGTCTCCATCAGCGTCGTGGTGCCGGCCAAGGTACGCCCGCGACGGGTGCTCGATGCCCTGGAAAAAACCCTGCAAGGCACACGTACCTTGCTGACCAGCCCGGCACCGAAAGCCACGATCAAGAGTTCGAGCCTGGAATCGGTGGAGTACGAGGCCAGCGGTTTTGTCAGTGCCATGAGCCAGAAGACCGAGGTGCGTAACCATATGTTCGACCTCGCCCACCGGCACCTGGAAGCCGCCGGCGTAGTGTGGAACAGCGACTCCCAGCAAGGCCAGGTGTGGAACCGTCAGCGCGCCCTGCTCGAAGACGTGCGCATCTTCCGTTCGCTCAGCAACGAGGAAAAAGACAACCTCAGCCAGCGCATGACCGCTGTGGAATACCTGGCCGACCAGGTGATCCTCGGCGTCGGCGACAGTTCGGACTACCTGCTGGTGATTGGCACCGGGGTAGTGTCGGTGGGTGTTAGTGATGGCGACAAGCAGCTCGAAGCCGGGCGCATGGGTCCGGGTGAGGTGCTGGGGGTGGAAGGCCTGCTCGAAGCGGAAGACTCCACTGCCGAGTTCCGCACCCTGACCAGTTGCATCCTCTACCGTATCGACAAGGACGAAGTACGCAGCTGCCTGGAACAACGCACCGAGGTCAAGACCGCACTGATCAAGTTGCAACGCATCCGCCAGCAAACCCGCCAGTCACTGCTCGAGCAAAAACCTGCAGCCATCAAGAAAGGCGGCTTTCTCAGCTGGCTGCACAAGTAGCGGTCAGAGCACCACGCGCAAGCACTGCCCGGCGTGATACAGCGAGAACCCGGTTTCGTAGAAGCCGGTCCGCAGCGCCGGCGCCGACACCGGTTTCATCGCCGAGAACGGAATCGGCAAGGCATCGGGGTTATCGCACAACAGGTACTGGGCGAAGGCTTTGCCGATCACTGTGCCGGTGGTGTTGCCGCGGCCGTTGTAGCCGGTGACGGCGACGATGCCCGGCGCTGGCTCGAACAGGCGCATCAGGTGGTCCGGGGTGAAGTCGATGCAACCGGTCCAATGCATTTCCCACTCGACTTTGCCCAGTTGCGGGAAGTAATGGTTCTGGATGCGATCGGCCCAGCTGCGGATGAACCAGGCCGGCTTGTTGTCGACCCGCCCAAGGCTGCCGAGCAACAGCCGACCCTGAACATCGCGACGGATGCTGCTGAGCACCGTGCGCGTATCCCATGAACCCTGGCCGTGCTTGAGCACGTTGTCGGCAGCGGCGCCTTGCAGCGGTACCGAAGCGACCTGGTAGTAGTAACCGCGGAAGAACTGGCGTTGCAGGTTGGTCCAGTCGCCCTCGGTGTAGGCGCCGGTGGAGATCACCACCTTGTCGGCACTGACCGAACCCTGGGCGGTTTTCACTCGCCAATTGCTGCCTTCACGCTCCAGGCCTTGCACGGCGGACTGCTGGAAGATCTGCCCGCCCAGGCGCTCGACCGCAGCGGCCAGGCCCTGGGTATACCCCATGGGGTTGATGGTGCCGGCGCGGCGATCAAGCAGCGCGGCGGAAATCTTGTCAGTACCGCAATATTCTTCGCACTTTGCCCCGGTCAGCAGTTCGACATCGGCACCGCGACTGCTCCATTGCTGGTGACGGGCTTGGAGGTCGGCAACGCCGGTGGCGTTGTGGGCCATGTGCAGGGTGCCGCTGTTGTGCGCCTGGCAGTCGATACCCAGGCGTTCGATGGTGGCGAACACCTCGCCCGGCGCTTCGCCCAGCACCTTGTTCAGGCGGCTGCCTTGCTTCTGGCCCAGGGTCGCTTCGACGTCGTCCGGGCGAATCCAGGTGCCGGCGTTGACCAGGCCAACGTTGCGCCCGGAACCTCCGTGGCCGATTTTCCAGGCTTCGAGCAGGATGACTGACTTGCCCTGCTCAAGCAGGTGGATGGCTGCCGACAGGCCAGTGATGCCGCCGCCGATGATGCACACATCGGCCTTGAGTTCGGCGCTCAGCACACGGGACGGCGCGGCGGGCTGGGTGACGTGCTCCCAGAGGCATTGTTGACGCAGTTCTGGCATGGCCGGCTTCCTGTTTTATTCTTGTACAGTGGTGTTCTGATCGCGGGGCAAGCCCGCTCCCACAGAGATCACCTCCCCTGTGGGAGCGGGCTTGCCCCGCGATAGGGCCCGTCAGTCGAACACGATCCCCTGCGCCAACGGCAGCTCGCGGGAATAGTTCACGGTATTGGTCTGCCGGCGCATGTAGGCCTTCCACGAATCCGAGCCCGACTCACGGCCACCGCCGGTTTCCTTCTCACCGCCAAACGCCCCGCCAATCTCCGCACCGCTGGTGCCAATGTTGACGTTGGCAATCCCGCAGTCACTGCCCGCGGCGCTCTGGAAGCGCTCGGCTTCGCGCAGGTCGGTGGTGAAGATGCACGACGACAAACCTTGCGGCACTTCGTTGTTCAGGCGCAGGGCTTCTTCGAACTCGTCGTAGGCCAGCACGTAGAGGATCGGTGCAAAGGTTTCATGACGAACCACGGCGCTCTGGCCAGGCATCTCGACGATCGCCGGGGCCACGTAGTAGGCATTCGGGTACTGGTCCTGAATCTGCCGCTCACCGCCAAACACCTGGCCGCCTTCATCGCGGGCGCGCGCCAAAGCGTCCTGCATGCCTTCGAACGAAGCCTTGTCGATCAGCGGGCCGACCAGGTTGTCCTTGCGCGGGTCGCCGATACGAACCTTGGCATAGGCGGCTTTGACCCGAGCAACCACTTCGTCCTTGATCGAGCGATGGACGATCAGCCGGCGCAAGGTGGTGCAGCGCTGGCCAGCAGTACCGACGGCGCTGAAGAGGATGCCGCGCACGGCCAGATCCAGGTCGGCACTCGGTGCAAGAATCATCGCGTTGTTGCCACCCAGTTCGAGGATGCTGCGGCCGAAACGTGCAGCCACCCGCGGGCCGACTTCACGGCCCATGCGGGTGCTGCCGGTGGCGCTAACCAGCGGCACGCGCGGATCGTCGACCAGCGCTTCGCCGGCCTCACGATCACCGATGATCAACTGGCTCAGGCCTTCTGGCGCATCACCAAAGGCTTTCAGGGCTTTTTCGAACAGCGCCTGGCAGGCCAGCGCGGTCAGCGGGGTTTTCTCCGACGGCTTCCAGACCACGGCGTTGCCGCACACCAATGCCAGGGTGGTGTTCCAGGCCCAGACCGCGACGGGGAAGTTGAAGGCGCTGATCACTCCAACCACGCCCAACGGGTGCCAGGTTTCACGCATATGGTGGCCCGGGCGCTCGGAGGCGATAGTCAGGCCATAGAGCTGACGCGACAGGCCGACGGCGAAGTCGCAGATGTCGATCATTTCCTGCACTTCGCCCAGGCCTTCCTGGGTGATCTTGCCGGCTTCGATCGACACCAGCTCGCCGAGCTCGGCCTTGTGCTTGCGCAATACTTCGCCGAACAGGCGGATCAACTCACCGCGGCGTGGGGCCGGGACGTTGCGCCAGGCCTGGAAGGCTTTTTCGGCCTGATCGATCTTGGCGGTTACCTGGGCTTTGCTTTCCAGGTGCACCGCGGCAATCGCGCTGCCATCGATAGGGGTGTGAACGGGATGGTTACCGTGGGTGTAGGCAGTGGCCGGGACACCGAGGCGGTCAAGCAGTCCATCAACCATTTTCTTCTCCTGCATGCGATGAGTGGTTGAAATAGTGATAGGGATCAGTATTAATCCGATCACTCTGGCGCAACAAACGACCTTTATTCTGCATATCATTCCGCCAGGTAATGATCTACTGGCTTAGAGACCGCTATGTCCAAACGTCTGGTGCCATCGATGGCCGCCCTGCAGTGTTTCGAGGCTGCCGCCCGGCACCTGAGCTTCACCCGCGCCGCCGAGGAGCTGCACCTGACCCAGAGCGCAGTGAGCAAGCAGGTGGCCCAGCTTGAAGAGATGCTCCGCCATCATTTGTTTCTGCGCATCCGCCGGCGCCTGCAGCTGACACCAGCAGGCGCGCTGTACCTGGCCGAGGTCAACAAGATTCTCACCCAGGTCGATATGTCCAGCCGTTACATCATGTCCTACGGCGAGCAGACCGAAGTCCTCAAGGTAGCCACTCAGCCGAGCTTTGGCGTGCGCTGGCTGATTCCGCACCTCAAGGGCTTCGGCAAGCAGCACCCGAACATCCACCTCGACATCCGCAACGAAATGGAACCCTTCGCCCTGTTGCAGGCGACCGCCGACGTGGTGTTCTTCTTTGGCCAGGGCACCTGGCCTGGCGCGACCTGCATCGAGCTGTTCGGTGAAGAAGTGCTGCCGGTGTGTGCGCCAGAGCTGTTGCAGGGGCGCACACTCAAGGACGCCAGCGAACTGGCCGAACTGGTGCTGCTGCAAAGCACCTCGCGCCCGGAGGCCTGGCATGAGTGGTTCCTGGAGCAAGGCCTGCACTCGGCCCACAGCTATCACGGGCCGCGCTTCGACACCTTCTATATGAGCCTGAGCGCTGCCCAGTCCGGCTGCGGCGTGGCCCTGGTACCGCGCTACCTGGTGGCCCAGGAGCTGGCCGAGGGCAAACTGGTGGTGCCCTGGCAGCACAGCATGCGCAGCAATGGCGCGCATTTCCTGGCGTTTTCCGAGCATGCCGCCGAGGTGCCGAAGGTGCGCGCCTTGGTCGACTGGATTCGCGCTGAGCTGGCTGGGCAAGATCGATAATTTTTGGAATGACGCATCGACTTTTTTTCGCTTGTGCAGGTACTGCATTCCTCGCTTTCATGTAAGGGTGCCCACTTACCAGGAAGCTTTCGATGCCCGCTCAAGATTTCGTCAGCCCGGACAGCATTCGCGCGCAGTTCTCGGCCGCCATGTCGCTCATGTACAAGCAAGAAGTGCCGCTGTACGGCACGCTGCTGTCGCTGGTGAGCGAAATCAATCAGCAGGTGATGGCTGAACAACCCGAAGTTGCCCAGGCCCTGCGCTGGACCGGCGAAATCGAGCGCCTCGATCAGGAACGCCACGGCGCCATTCGCGTCGGAACCGCCGAAGAGCTGACGACCATCGGCCGCCTGTTCGCGGTAATGGGCATGCAGCCGGTGGGCTACTACGACTTGAGCTGCGCCGGTGTACCGGTGCATTCCACCGCCTTTCGCGCCGTGCACGAGCAAGCGCTGCACATCAGCCCGTTCCGGGTCTTCACCTCCTTGCTGCGCCTGGAACTGATCGACAACCCGGCGCTGCGTGAACTGGCGCGCGAGATTCTTGCCCGGCGGCAGATCTTCACTCCGCGCGCGCTGCAACTGATCGAACAGTTCGAGCGTGCTGGCGGCCTGAATGCCGACGATGCCCAGGCGTTTGTCGACGAAGCCCTGCATACCTTCCGCTGGCACCGGGACGCCACGGTGACCGCCGAGCAGTACCAGCAACTGCACGACCAGCACCGCCTGATTGCCGATGTGGTGGCCTTCAAGGGCCCGCACATCAATCACCTGACCCCACGCACCCTGGACATCGATGCCATTCAGCTGGGCATGCCGGCCAAGGGCATTCCGCCCAAAGCCGTGATCGAAGGGCCGCCACCGCGCCGCTGCCCGATACTGCTGCGTCAAACCAGCTTCAAGGCGCTGCAGGAAAAGGTCGCGTTCACCGATCAGAACGGGGAAGGCAGCGGCAGCCATACCGCGCGCTTTGGCGAGATCGAACAACGGGGTGCGGCGTTGACGCCCAAAGGCCGCGAGCTTTACGACCAACTGCTCGATGGCGCCCGCGCGGCGCTAGGTGGTGTGCCGGCCGAGGCCAATGCCGAGCGCTACATGAGCCTGCTCAGCGACAGCTTCAAGGCCTTCCCCGATGACCTGGCGCAGATGCGCGAGCAGGGGCTGGCGTACTTCCGCTACTTTGCCACCGAGCGTGGCCTGGCAGCCCGCGGCGATGCTCAGCGGCCGACGTCACTGCAGGCGTTGATCGATGCCGGGCATATCCACTTTGAGGCCCTGGTGTACGAGGACTTTCTGCCGGTCAGTGCGGCGGGAATCTTCCAGTCGAATCTGGGTGATGATGCGCAGAGCGAGTACGGCAGCAACGCCAACCGCGACGCCTTCGAACAGGCGCTGGGCAAGCCGGTGCAGGATGAGTTGGCGTTGTATGCCGAAAGTGAGCGGCGCTCGCTGATGGCCTGTGCGCAGGCGCTGGATATGCCTGGGCTTTGAGGGCCTCATCGCGGGTCAAGTCGAGGCGTCGCACCGCCGCTCCTACAAAGTCTGTGGGAGCGGCGGTGCGACGCCTCGACTTGACCCGCGATGGCGTCACCGCCCAACCCGAAACCTGTCCACTTCCTGCCGCAACTGCCCCGCCAACCCCTCAAGCTCACGCGCGGTAGCCGCCAGGTTAGTCGCCACCTCATGCTGCTCGCTGTTGGCCAGGGCAATGCTCTGCAGGTTGCGGCTGAGCACGTTCGCCGTGCTGCTCTGCTCCTGGGTAGCGGTGGTAATGGCGGCAAACTGCTCCCCCGCCGAGCGGCTGCGCTCATCGATCTGCGCCAGCGCTGCGGCAACCTTGGCATTGCGTTCCAGGCCTTCTTGCATCAGGCGGTTGCCCTGCTCCATGGTGCTGATGGCATTGCCGGTTTCCTGCTGGATGCTGCCGATCATCGCCGAGATTTCATCGGTGGCCTGACGGGTGCGCGAGGCCAGGTTGCGCACCTCGTCGGCAACCACGGCAAAGCCCCGGCCCTGCTCACCGGCCCGCGCCGCTTCGATGGCAGCGTTCAAGGCCAGCAGGTTGGTCTGCTCGGCAATCGAGGTGATCACGCCGACGATGCCGCCAATTTCTTCGGAGCGCAGGCCCAGGGTGTCGATCACCGTGGCGGTGCCGGCCAGGGCGCTGGCGATCTGCTCCAGGGACGATGACGCCTGGTCCATCGAGGCACGGCCAATGCGGGTTTGCTGGACGTTGTCCTGGGCCATGCGTTCGGTGCTGCCCATGTTCTCGGCGATGTTCATCGAGGTGGCGCTGAACTGCTCGACAGCGCCGGCCATGCTGGTGATTTCGCCAGACTGCTGCTCCATGCCCTCACAGGCCCCGGAGGACATGCCCGACAAGGCCTGGGCGCGGCTGCTGACTTGCTCCGCTGCTGCGCGAATGTGCTCGACCATGCTCGCCAGGGCTTCGCCCATCTGGTTGAAACTGTGCGCCAACTGGCCGATTTCGTCATCGCTCGATACCCGCAAGCGCGCCTGCAGGTCACCGGCGCCAAGGGCCTGCGCCTGCTGCAAGAGGTCAGCCAAGGGGCGCAGACGGCGGCGCAACAGCCACAGGGTGGCGGCGACCGCCAGCAACATCGCCAGCAAACTGCCGATGGCCAGGCGCGTGCCGACGCTCCAGGTCACTGCGCGGATTTCCGCCTTCGGCATGCTTGCCACCACCGTCCACGGCCCGCCGGCAAACGCCACGGTCACGCTGAACAGCTCTTCGACGCCGTCATGCCAGAAACGCCCTTCGCCCGCAGTGAACCCGGCAAGCGCCTGCGCCGCCTGACTGTCCGCACGCACACCTGCTGGCGGCACCAACCAGTGCTGCTTGTCGTCGAGCAAGGCCAGTGAACCGGTCTGGCCGATACGAAAACGTCCGAGGTTGGCAAACTGAGCCTTCTGCGCGTCGGTGTAGTCGAAACCGACAAACAGCACCGCGATCACCCGCCCGCTGCCGTCACGCACCGGGGTGTACTGGGTCATGTAGTCGCGCTCGAACAGGTTGGCCCGGCCAACGTAGGCCTGACCGGCTAGCAAGCGCGCGTAGGCCGGATGCTGACGATCCAGCAGGGTGCCAATGGCGCGACTGCCGTCCTGCTTGGTCAGCGAGGTGCTGATGCGAATGAAGTCGTCGCCGCTGCGCACGAACAAGGTGGCAACGCCTGCGGTCATCTGGCGAAAATCATCCACCTGGCGAAAGTCGTTGTTGAGCAGTTGCTCGCCCAGGTACAGCGCGGGCGTGGAAACCCCGGCAACCGTCACCGACTCCCCTGGATGCAGCTGCAAACCGGCAGCAAAGCGCTTCTCGAACAGCCCGCTGAGGCGCTGGGTGCTTTCGCGCAGGGTACTGTGGAAAGTGTCGAGCTGATCGGCGAGCAGGCGCGCTTCACTGGCCAGGTGTTCCTGGCGGGTATTCAGGTTGGCGTTGTCCAGCGAACGCAGGGCAAACAGGGTGCTACCGGTAATCACCACAGCAAGCACGATGGCAAGGGCGATACCGAGTTGCGAGGCAATCCGGGCACGGGGTTGAGACATGGAAGCTCCTGGCAAGAGGGGCCGGGATCGTCCTGATCACGCTGACCGTCCGCATCGATACGGGAATCGAACCATCTAGGCGTGGCTCTGATGCCTCTGCTTCGGCGGCCTGACGCAATACTTGAGCGTGCAACAGGGTTATCCTGCGCAAACGGTCAACTCGCTCCGATTGCCGCTGATGTCCCCAGAATTTGAACCTTGGGCAGGTCCATCGAATCCGCCTCGCCCTGCAGGAAGTCGCTCAGACGCCGCAGCCGCTCGCCACCGGGGCGGGTTCGCGGCCAGACCAGGTAGTAATCCAGGCCGCTGGCAACCGCTGTCGGCCACGGCAGGCTCAGGCGGCCCTGGGCGACGTCTTCGGCAACCATCAGCAGGTCGCCCATGGACACTCCATAACCGCGAGCGGCGGCGATCATGCCCAGCTCCAGGGTATCGAATACCTGGCCGCCCTTGAGCGACACCTTGTCGGTGAGGTCCATGCGCGCCAGCCAGCTGCGCCAGTCGCGCTTGTCGGGGGTTGGATGCAGCAGCTCGACACCGGCCAGGCGCCGCTCGTCCCACTGCCCTTCCTTGAGCAGCTCGGGCGCGCCTACCGGGATCAGCAGCTCGGAAAACAGCCGCTTGACCTCCCAGTCCGGCGGAAAGTGACCGTCGCTGAGCAATACCGCGCAGTCGAAAGGCTCATGGTTGAAATCGACATGATCGACATCCATCCAGGCGCTGGTCAGTTGCACTTCGTTGCCCGGCTGCAGGTGGCGAAAGCGACTGAGGCGCGCCAGCAGCCAGCGCATGGTCAGGGTCGAAGGGGCTTTCATGCGCAGGATGTCGTCTTCACTGCGCAGGGTGTTGCAGGCCCGCTCCAGCGCGGCAAAGCCTTCGCGCACCCCTGGCAACAGCAAACGCGCCGCTTCGCTCAGTTGCAAGCTGCGGCCATTGCGCACGAACAAACGGCAGGCAAAGTGCTCTTCAAGGGTGCGGATGTGCCGGCTGACGGCACTCTGGGTTATCGATAACTCATCTGCGGCGCGGGTGAACGAGCTATGCCGGGCCGCCGCTTCGAAGGCCCGCAGTGCATACAGAGGCGGTAAACGGCGAGACATGGCGGCGGGCTCCGGGTTATCCACAGGCAATCGACTGGATCATACTCCCATGAGTTTTAATCATGCCAACCATCGCTATTATCCTTTTGTGGATAACCGCACCAAGCCTCAGACTTTCACGCTTTGAATCTATCGCGTAAGAAAAGGACGACTCCATGCAGGCTGCGCCTACCCAAGAACTCAAGGCTTTGCTGCGCCTGGCCGGGCCGCTGATTGCCTCGCAGTTGGCGCACATGCTGATGGTGCTCACCGACACTCTGATGATGGCCCGCATCAGCCCGCAGGCCCTGGCCGGTGGCGGCCTGGGCGCGGCGAGCTATTCGTTCGTGTCGATCTTTTGCCTGGGCGTGATCGCCGCCGTCGGCACCCTGGTGGCGATTCGCAAGGGTGCTGGCGACATCGCCGGCGCCACCCGCCTGACCCAGGCCGGGTTGTGGCTGGCCTGGGTCATGGCCCTGGTGGCGGCTTTGGCGCTGTGGAACCTGGAGCCGGTACTGCTATTGCTCGGCCAGAGCCCGAACAACGTCGAGGCGGCCGCGCAGTTCCTGCTGCTGCTGCCCTTCGCCCTGCCCGGCTACCTGAGTTTCATGGCCCTGCGCGGCTTTACCAGCGCCATTGGCCGCTCGACGCCGGTGATGGTCATCAGCCTGATCGGCACGGTGGCCAACTTCCTGCTCAACTATGCGCTGATCGAAGGCATGTTCGGCCTGCCGAAGCTGGGCCTGGTGGGCATCGGCCTGGTGACCGCAATCGTTGCCAACTGCATGGCCGTGGCCATGGCGCTGTATATCCGCTGGCACCCGGCCTATGCACCCTACCCGATTCGCCAGGGCCTGAGCCGCCCGTCGTGGCCAGCCCTGCGTGAGCTGTGGCGCCTGGGCCTGCCGATTGGCGGCACCTACACCGTCGAGGTCGGCCTGTTCGCCTTCGCCGCGCTGTGCATGGGCGTGCTCGGCAGCACCGAGCTTGCCGCGCACCAGATCGCCCTGCAGATCGTCTCTACCGCATTCATGATTCCGGCCGGCCTGTCGTACGCCGTGACCATGCGTGTAGGGCTCTATTACGGCGCCGACAACCTGTTGGGGGCACGGCATGCCGGCCGCGTGGGTATCGGTTTTGGCGCGGCGATGATGCTGATGTTCGCCATCCTCTTCTGGCTGCTGCCAGACCCGCTGGTGGGGCTGTTCCTCGACCACGGTGACCCGGCCTTTGCCGACATCATCCAGCTGGCGGTAAGCCTGTTGATGGTCGCCGCCTGGTTCGAGCTGTTCGACGGCGTGCAGACCATTGCCATGGGCTCGATCCGAGGCCTCAAGGATGCCAAGACCACCTTCCTGGTCGGGCTGTTCTGTTACTGGGTGATCGGTGCACCGGCGGCCTGGCTGCTGGCCTTCAACCTCGGCCTGGGCGCGGTAGGCGTGTGGTGGGGGCTGGCGCTGGGCCTGGCGTGTGCGGCGGTGAGCCTGACCCTGGCATTCGAATGGCGGATGAAGCGCTTGCTGGGCAGTGCCGCTGGGGTGAACAAGGTGACTGCTTCAGTGGTTTGAAGGGCCCCATCGCGGGTCAAGCCCGCTCCTACATGACCCGCGATGCTGCTTGCTGCGCCGGCCCGCGCAGCAAATACTCCATCAACTCATCAATCGGCAATGGCCGGCTGATCAGAAACCCCTGCACCTGATCGCAATCGAAACTGCGCAGCAGGTCCATTTGCTCCGGGGTTTCCACGCCCTCGGCCACCACCTCGAGGTTGAGGTTGTGCGCCAGGTTGATCATCGCGTGCACCAGCTTGCGGTTCTCTTCACGCTGCTCCATGCCGCCGACAAAGCTGCGATCGACCTTGAGCAAGGTGATCGGCAGGCTGTTGAGGTGCACGAACGACGAAAAGCCGGTGCCGAAATCGTCCAGCGAGAAGCGCACGCCCAGGCGCCCAAGGGCGTCCATGGTCTGTTTGACCAGGTCATTGCGGCGCATCACGGCGGTTTCGGTCAGTTCGAATTCCAGCCAGCGGGCATCGACGCCGTGTTCGATGATCAGCCGGCTCAGGGTCGCCAACAGCTGGCTGTCCTGGAACTGGCGAAACGACAGGTTCACCGCCATGTGCAACGGCGCCAGGCCCTGCTCACGCAGCGCCTGCATGTCGCGCAGGGCCCGGGAGATGACCCAGTAGCCCAAAGGCACGATCAGCCCACTCTGCTCGGCCAGCGGTACGAACTCGCTGGGCGGCAGCAGCCCGCGTTCGGCATGGCGCCAGCGCACCAGGGCTTCGAGGCCGACAATGCGCCCGTCGGCCAGGTTCAGTCGCGGCTGGTAATGCAGCTCCAGCTCGTCGCGGCGCAGCGCCCGGCGCAGCTCGCTTTCCAGGTCGGCAAGGCTGCGGGCGTTGCGGTTGATGCGTTCGTTGAAGACGTGAAAGGTACAGCCCTGGGTGCTCTTGGCCTGCTGCATGGCGATGTGCGCATGCCACATCAGCGGGTCGGCGCCACCCTGGGCGCGGGCGTGGGCAACCCCCAGGCTGCAGCCGAGCAACAGGCTTTCGCCGTCGATCCAGTAAGGTTCGGCCAGGGCTTCGGTGATGCGTTCGGCCATCCATTCGGCGCGCTGCGGCTCGCGGCGGGTATCGATCAACAGGGCGAATTCGTCGCTGCCCAGACGTGCAACCTGGTCGCCGGCTTCAAGCTGGCTCTTCAGCCGGCCCACCACCTGCAGGATCAACCGGTCGCCGGCCTGGTGGCCGAGGGCGTCGTTGGCATGGCGAAAGTTGTCCAGGTCCAGGTGCCCGAGGGCGACGCCGCGCCCTTCGTTGTCGGCCAGGCGCGCAGCCAGCAGGGTCTGGAAACCCTGGCGGTTGGCGATGCCCGTCAGCGGGTCCTGTTCGGCCAGGCGTTGCAGGGTCGCTTCGAGGACGCCGCGCTCGCGGACGTGGCGCAGGCTGCGGCGCAGGATATTGCTGGTCAGCTGGTCACGAATCAGCCAGTCGCTGACACCCGGCGGCGGCACCTGCGGTTCATGCTCGAGCAGCAGCACCATCGGCAGCACGCAACGCCCGGGCGCCGGCTGCAGTTGCGGGGTCGCCAGCACCAGCGCATTGCGGTCATTGGCAAACAGGCTGTCGACCGCCTCCCAGTTCGGAGCGGTCAGCAATACCGCCTGGCCCGCCATCGGCAGCAGACACTCGCGCAACACAATGGCCCATTCCGGCTCATCGGCCAGCAGGAGCAAACGCAAGGGTTCGACGGGCGTAGACAAGCTGGCTCCTTAGGACGTAGACACAGTCAAATGACGATGGGCAGCGAGAATGCGTATCCTAAACCATTAATGAAAATGATTTTCACTTAAAGTCATGCCATTCCATTGCCGACATCCCGCAGGTTTCGCCACGCATCCTGCGGGAAAGTATCAAATGCGGCAAATTTAGATCGCGTGGTACGTCACACTGTCAGACGGTCGCGGCAGAAACTTTCTACCCCTGCTAAAATGCCCGGCTATTTTTCTAGCGTCCCCGGTTTTCGTCATGTCCCGACTCAACCCCCGGCAACAAGAAGCCGTGAACTACGTCGGCGGCCCTCTTTTGGTGCTCGCCGGTGCAGGCTCCGGCAAAACCAGCGTGATCACCCGCAAGATCGCGCACTTGATCCAGAACTGTGGCATCCGTGCCCAGTACATCGTGGCCATGACCTTCACCAACAAGGCCGCGCGGGAGATGAAAGAGCGGGTCGGCACCCTGCTGCGCAAGGGCGAAGGCCGCGGCCTGACCGTGTCGACCTTCCACAACCTGGGCCTGAACATCATCCGCAAGGAGCATGAACGGCTGGGCTTCAAACCGGGCTTCTCGATTTTCGACGAGACCGATGTCAAAGCCCTGATGACCGACATCATGCAGAAGGAATACTCGGGCGACGACGGTGTCGACGAGATCAAGAACATGATCGGCGCCTGGAAGAACGACCTGATCCTGCCGCCCGAAGCCCTGGAAAACGCCCGCAACCCCAAGGAGCAGACCGCCGCGGTGGTCTATGCGCACTATCAGCGCACCCTGCGGGCGTTCAACGCGGTGGACTTCGACGACCTGATCCTGCTGCCGGTCAAGCTGTTCCAGGACAACCCCGATGTCCTCGAAAAGTGGCAGAACAAGGTCCGTTACCTGCTGGTCGACGAATACCAGGACACCAACGCCAGCCAGTACCTGCTGGTGAAGATGCTGATCGGCACGCGCAACCAGTTCACCGTGGTTGGCGACGACGACCAGTCGATCTACGCCTGGCGCGGCGCCCGGCCCGAGAACCTGATGCTGCTCAAGGACGACTACCCGTCGCTGAAAGTGGTGATGCTCGAGCAGAACTACCGCTCCACCAGCCGCATTTTGCGCTGCGCCAACGTGCTCATCTCGAACAACCCGCATGCCTTCGAAAAGCAGCTGTGGAGCGAGATGGGCCACGGCGACGAGATCCGCGTGATCCGCTGCAAGAACGAGGAAGCCGAGGCCGAACGGGTAGCCATGGAAATCCTCAGCCTGCACCTGCGCACCGACCGGCCCTACAGTGACTTCGCCATTCTTTACCGGGGCAACTACCAGGCCAAGCTGATCGAGCTGAAGCTGCAGCACCACCAGGTGCCGTATCGCCTGTCCGGCGGCAACAGCTTCTTCGGACGCCAGGAAGTTAAAGACCTGATGGCCTACTTCCGCCTGCTGGTAAATCCGGACGATGACAACGCCTACCTGCGGGTGATCAACGTACCGCGCCGGGAAATCGGCTCGACCACCCTGGAAAAACTCGGCAACTACGCCACCGAGCGCAAGGTTTCGATGTATGCCGCCAGCGAGGAGCTGGGCCTTGGCGAGCACCTGGACAGCCGTTATACCGACCGCCTGCAGCGCTTCAAGCGCTGGATGGACAAGGTCCGCGAACAGGTTGCCCTGGAAGACCCGATCGCTGCCCTGCGCAGCATGATCATGGACATCGACTACGAAAACTGGATTCGCACCAACAGCTCCAGCGACAAGGCTGCGGATTTTCGCATGAGCAACGTCTGGTTCCTGATCGAGGCGTTGAAAAACACCCTCGAGAAAGACGAAGACGGCGGCATGACCATCGAAGAGGCCATCGGCAAGCTGGTTTTGCGCGACATGCTCGAGCGCCAGCAGGAAGAGGAAGACGGTGCCGAAGGCGTGCAGATGATGACCCTGCACGCCTCCAAGGGCCTGGAATTCCCCTACGTGTTCATCATGGGCATGGAGGAGGAAATCCTCCCGCACCGTTCCAGCATCGAAGCCGACACCATCGAAGAAGAACGGCGCCTGGCCTACGTCGGGATTACCCGCGCACGTCAGACCCTGGCCTTCACCTTTGCTGCCAAGCGCAAGCAGTACGGCGAAATCATCGATTGCTCGCCGAGCCGCTTCCTGGACGAGTTGCCCGACGACGACCTGGCCTGGGAGGGCCTGGACGACGCGCCAACCGAAGTGAAGGCCGCTCGCGGCAACAACGCACTGGCCGATATCCGTGCCATGCTCAAACGTTAGATAATCAACCTTTGCTGCGGCGTATTGCCGTGGCCACTCTTGCTACATCGAGGAAATACCACAGTGGAAGCACTGCACCAGAAGATTCGCGAAGAAGGCATCGTGCTTTCCGATCAGGTTCTCAAAGTCGATGCGTTTCTCAACCATCAGATCGACCCTGCGCTGATGCAACTGATTGGCGACGAGTTCGCCCGCCGGTTTGCCGATTCGGGCATCACCAAGATCGTCACCATCGAAGCCTCGGGCATTGCCCCGGCGGTGATGACCGGCCTGAAACTGGGCGTCCCGGTGATTTTCGCGCGCAAGCACCAGTCGCTGACCCTGACCGAAAACCTGCTGGTGGCTTCGGTGTATTCCTTCACCAAGCAGACTGAGAACACCGTGGCGATCTCCCCGCGCCACCTCAACAGCAGCGACCGCGTGCTGGTGATCGACGACTTCCTGGCCAACGGCAAAGCCTCCCAGGCGCTGATCTCGATCATCAAGCAAGCCGGCGCCACTGTTGCCGGCCTGGGTATCGTCATCGAGAAATCGTTCCAGGGCGGTCGCGCCGAGCTGGACAGCCAGGGCTACCGCGTTGAATCGCTGGCCCGGGTCAAGTCGCTGAAAGATGGCGTGGTTACTTTCATCGAGTAATCAACGCCGACTTTTTCGCGGGGCAAGCCCGCTCCTACCAGCCTGTAGGAGCGGGCTTGCCCCGCGATCAGTTAAAAGCTGTCGCCTGCAACCCCGCCAGCAACAGCCGCTGATACAGATCTTCCTTCAGCCCCTGCGGCTGCGCCAGGTTCATCCGCGCCAACTGCGCAGGAAACGCCTCGGGCGCCGGTGCATCCAGCGCCGCCTTGCCCAGCTCCAGCACCTCGCTCAACTTGAACTTGCTCTTCAGCCAGTTCAGCGCCCGCAGCAAATCGCGCTCCTCGGCGGTGAAATCACTGCCCAGTGGATACTCGGGGAACAACCGTGCATGGCGGTCACGCAGCGCCTGCAAACGCTGCGGGGTGTTGTCGCTGAAGCGCGGGGCCAGGCAAAAGTCCTTGGGCAACTTGCCGGCTTTCTGCGCCCGCTCGATCAGTTCGGGCTGAAAGCGCGAGTCCGTGATCGCCAGCAAACGGGCAATCACCTCGGCATCGGTCTGCCCGCGCAGGTCGGCGATTCCGTATTCGGTGACGACGATATCGCGCAGGTGGCGGGGAATGGTGCAATGGCCGTATTCCCAGACCAGGTTGGAACTGACCTCGCCGCCTGACTCACGCCAGCTGCGCAGCAGCAGGATCGAACGCGCGCCTTCCAGGGCATGGCCCTGGGCAACGAAGTTGTACTGCCCGCCGACCCCGCTGAGCACCCGGCCGTCTTCCAGCTGGTCGGCGACCCCGGCGCCCATCAAGGTCATGGTGAACACCGTATTGATAAAGCGCGCATCCCGGCGCTGCAGGCGCTTGAGCGACTCCTGGCCATACAGCTCGTTGATGTAGCTGATGGCGCTCATGGCGAAGCGTTTGCGCTGGCTTGGCGGCATTTCCCGCAGGCGCTGGTAAAACGCCTGAGGGCCAAGAAAGAAGCCGCCATGCACTAGCACACCCTGGTCATCCAGCTCGCCGTTGTTGGCCGCCTGCTGGCGCGACTCGTCCGGGTACACCGGGCGGCGGATAATTCCGGCTTCGACCAGTGCCAGCAGGCCGTTGACGAACATTTCGCTGCAGCCGTACAGGCCGCGGGCAAAGGGCTGGAGGCCGCCTTCGCGTTCGATCAGGCTATGCCAGGGCGTCAGGTTGATATCTGCCAGCAATGCCTGGTACGCCTCGCTGTCAGCCTGTCGCGCCAGCAACCCTGCGGTCAGCGCATCGCCCATGGCACCAATGCCGATCTGCAGGGTGCCGCCATCGCGCACCAGGGTGCTGGCATGCAGGCCGATGAAATGGTCCTGGGTGGTCACCGGCATGTTCGGCGTGGAGAACAACCGGGTGTTTTCCGGGCGGTCGATCAGCAGGTCGAAGTCATCCCGGGGCAGCTCGGACGCGCCCGGCATGTACGGCAGTTCGGCATGCACCTGGCCGAGCATGAGGATGGTTTCGCCGGCTGCCCGGCGGCGGGCAATCATTGGCAGCAGGTCGAGGGTGATGTCCGGGTTGCAGCTCAGGCTCAACTGGCCGGGATGTGCCGGATCTTCGGCTACCAGCTGCGCCACCAGGTTCAAGCCCTTGGCGTTGATATCGCGGGCGGCATGGCTGTAGTTGCTGCTGACGTAGTCCTGCTGGGCCATGGTGCTGTGCAACAGGCTGCCGGGTTGCATGAAGAACTGCTCGACACGGATGTTGGCCGGCAACTGGTCGCGGCGCAGGTCATGCAGGTAGTCCAGCTCAAGGTAGTCGGCGAACACCCGCTCGATGAAGGGCTCAAGAAAGCGCCGCTGCAAGCCGTCGCCCAGGTCCGGGCGGCCCAGGCTCAAAGCGGTGTAAATGGTCAGTTGCCGCTCGGGCAACTGGCGGATTCGCGCATACAGGGCGTTGACGAAGCGGTTGGGCTTGCCCAGCCCCAGCGGCAGGCCCATGTGGATATGCGCGGGCAGGCGCGCCAGCACCTGGTCTACGGCATCGTCGATCGAACAGCTGTACGCCATCGCGGCCTCCTGTGGCATTCCTTGAACAGGTTGGACCGAGCATGCCGCCAGATTGCTGCGCTGGCCAGCGCTAAAAAGCACAAAGCCCGCACGTGGCGGGCTTTGTTGGGCAAGCGCTGGGCTTACAGGCCGGACATCTTCTTGATGGCGCCCATCAGGTCGTCATCCGAGCAGTCGGCGCAGGTGCCTTTCGGCGGCATGGCGTTGATGCCGGTAATGGCCTTGGCGAGGATGCCGTCCAGACCACCCTGGTGGTCGGAGCGCTCTTTCCAGGCGGCGGTATCGCCGATTTTCGGCGCGCCGAGCAGGCCACTGCCATGGCAAGCATTGCAGTGCTTGGCGATGATTTCATCCGGGGTCTTGGCACCGCCGCCAGCAGCAGAGGCTGCGACTTCCATTCCCTTGCATTCCTGCCCCTGAACACACACCTGGCCGACCGGTTCCAGTCGCTTGGCGATGTCGTCGTTGGTCGCAGCTTGAGCGCTGACTGCCCAAAGGGCCAATACGGCAGCTGGTACGGCCAGCATTTTCTTGATTAGATTCACGCGTACACCCTCATGGTGGCTAGTCACGCCCGCGGCCACGGTTTCGCAGGCGGCGCAAGTATAACGGGAACCCTGCCTCACCGAAACAACCCTAGTGTCCAAAGGGTCTTAGCCGCGACAATCCGCCGCGCAATACCCGCTAGAAGTTGGCCGGAGTCGCCGCGCTGATCAGCCGGGCCGGCTCATCGTAAGGATTGCGGAAACGGTGCGGCTTGGTACTTTCAAAATAGTAGCTGTCGCCCGCTTCGAGGATGAAAGTTTCCAGGCCTACTACCAGTTCGAGACGACCTTCAAGAAGGATGCCGGTCTCTTCGCCGTCGTGGGTGAGCATTTCTTCGCCGGTGTCGGCACCCGGTGGATAAACCTCGTTGAGAAAGGCAATGGCCCGGCTCGGGTGCGCCTTGCCGACCAGTTTCATGGTCACCGCGCCGTCCGAAATGTCGATCAGCTCGTGAGCCTTGTAGACGATCTGGGTGGGGTTTTCCGGTTGCAGCTCTTCGGAAAAGAACTCGACCATGGACATCGGAATACCGCTCAACACCTTGCGCAACGAGCTGATGGAAGGGCTGACGCTGTTCTTCTCGATCATCGAGATGGTGCTGTTGGTGACGCCCGCACGTTTGGCGAGTTCACGCTGTGACAGGCCCTTGAGCTTGCGTATGGCTTGCAGTCGTTCACCGACGTCCAAAGCTGGAGCCCTCCTAAACGAACGAGTGGGGTCGAAATTGAACGTTATCATCGCAACAGCGTTCAGTATTTACAACACTTCGACCCGCAGCCTGTCCGCTTTGGCGCCTTAATCGCCGCTGTAGTCCAGCGGTACGCGCTTGAGGTTGCAGAAAATCTGGTAAGGGATGTTGCCAGCGTGCATGGCCACTTCGCTGGCCAGCACGTTTTTGCCCCACAGTTCCACCGGGCTGCCGAGGCCCGCTTCAGGCACGTCGGTGAGGTCAATGCAGAGCATGTCCATCGATACCCGGCCAATCAGCTGGGTACGTTTGCCGGCCACCAGCACCGGCGTACCGTTTGGCGCCTGGCGCGGGTAGCCATCGGCGTAACCCATGGCCACCACACCAACCCGGGTCGGCCGCGGGCTGACAAACTTGGCACCGTAGCCTACCGGCTCGCCGGCTGGCAGCTCACGCACGCTGATCACCCGTGATTGCACGGTCATCACCGGCTGCAGGCGCGCCGCTTGAGCCTGGGGCACTTCGAACGGCGTAGCGCCGTACAGCATCAGGCCCGGGCGCACCCAGTCGCTGGGCATGTTCGGCCAACCGAGCACGGCCGGCGAGTTGCGCAGGCTGACCTCGGCGCTCAAGCCCTGGCGTGCGGCCTGAAATACCGCCAGTTGTTCGTTGCTGGCCTCGCTGTCGAGCTCATCGGCACGGGCGAAGTGGCTCATCAGCACAATGCGCGCAACCTTGCCGCTGGCCAGCAGGCGCTGGTACGCGGCCTGGTAGTCCTTGGCATGCAGGCCAACCCGGTGCATGCCCGAGTCGAGCTTGAGCCAGACTGTAATCGGCTTGCTCAGGTGCGCCTGTTCGATAGCCTCCAGTTGCCACAGCGAATGCACCACGCACCACAGGTCATGCTCGGCGATCAGTTGCAGTTCGCTGGCTTCAAAGAAGCCTTCGAGCAACAGCACCGGCGGCTTGATCCCGGCTGCGCGCAGCTCCAGCGCCTCTTCGATGCAGGCCACGGCAAAACCATCGGCGTGCTGCTCCAGGGCCAGGGCGCAACGCACGGCACCGTGACCATAGGCATCGGCCTTGATCACGGCCAGGGCTTTGGCTCCGGTCAGTTCGCGGGCAAGTTGATAGTTGTGACGCAGGGCTTGAAGATCGATCAGGGCACGGGCGGGACGCATGACGGCAGCCTTCTGGGCAGTCTGGTTAGAAGTAAAAAGCCCGGTGCTCGAAGGCAGCTGGTCGGCCGCCGGCGGCACCGGGTTAGGGATCGGGTATTACGGCAGTGCGGCGACCACCGACAGCTCGATAAGGATTTCCGGCTCGCACAGCTTGGCTTCAACGGTGGCACGGGCCGGGGCGACGCCTTTTGGCAGCCACTTGTCCCACACCGCGTTCATGCCCTGAAAATGCGCGTCGATGTCCTTGAGATAGATGGTCACCGAAAGCAGGCGGCTCTTGTCGGTGCCGGCCAGGTCCAGCAGGCGCTCGATGTTGGCCAGGGTCTCGCGGGTTTGCTGCTCGATCCCGGCGTTCATGTCGTCACCGACCTGGCCCGCGAGGTACACGGTGCCGTTGTGGGTAACGATCTGGCTCATGCGCTCATTGGTGAGCTGGCGCTGGACTGACATGCTTGGCAGGCTCCTGGTGTTTTCCGTAGCGAGAGATATCGAGGCCTTCAGCGCTGATTTGCGGCTTCTTGCGCGCAATCAGGTCGGCCAGCAGGCGACCGGAACCGCAGGCCATGGTCCAACCCAGGGTACCGTGACCGGTGTTGAGGAACAGGTTACGGAACGGGGTAGCACCGACGATCGGCGTACCGTCCGGGGTGGTCGGGCGCAGGCCGGTCCAGAAACTGGCCTGGCTCAGGTCGCCGCCACGAGGATAAAGGTCGTTGACGATCATCTCCAGGGTTTCGCGCCGACGCGGGTTCAGCGACAGGTCGAAACCGGCGATTTCAGCCATGCCGCCGACGCGGATGCGGTTGTCGAAACGGGTGATCGCGACCTTGTAGGTTTCGTCGAGAATGGTCGAGGTCGGGGCCATGGCCGGATCGGTGATCGGCACGGTCAGCGAGTAGCCTTTGAGCGGGTAGACCGGGGCCTTGATGCCCAACGGCTTGAGCAACTGCGGCGAGTAGCTGCCCAGGGCCAGCACGTAGCGGTCGGCGGTTTCCAGCTTGCCGTCGATCCATACACCGTTGATGCGATCACCGGCGTAGTCCAGGCGCTGAATGTCCTGGCCAAAGCGGAACTCGACACCAAGCTTGATCGCCATTTCCGCCAGGCGGGTAGTGAACAGCTGGCAGTCGCCAGTCTGGTCGTTGGGCAGGCGCAGGGCGCCGGCAAGGATATCGGTCACGTTGGCCAGGGCCGGCTCGACGCGGGCAATGCCTTCGCGGTCGAGGACTTCGTACGGCACGCCGGACTGCTCGAGGACGGCGATGTCCTTGGCGGCGTTGTCCAGTTGCGCCTGGGTGCGGAACAGCTGGGTAGTACCCAGGGTACGGCCTTCGTAGGCAATGCCGGTTTCGGCGCGCAGCTCGTCGAGGCAGTCACGGCTGTACTCGGACAGGCGCACCATGCGCTCCTTGTTCACCGCGTAACGGTTGGCGGTGCAGTTGCGCAGCATTTGCGCCATCCACAGGTACTGGTCGATGTCGGCGGTGGCCTTGATGGCCAGGGGCGCGTGGCGCTCCAGCAGCCACTTGATGGCCTTGAGCGGCACGCCCGGGGCAGCCCAGGGCGAAGCGTAACCAGGCGAGACCTGGCCGGCGTTGGCAAAGCTGGTTTCCATGGCGACTGCCGGTTGACGGTCGACCACGACGACTTCGAACCCTTGCCGTGCCAGATAGTAGGCACTGGCGGTTCCGATCACACCGCTACCAAGTACCAGAACTCGCATGTTTATTACCCTCGACGCAGCGTACCGCTGACATTTGTTGTTAATGGCGTAGATGCGCGCAGTATAGGAAGGTATGACCAGTGCTTTTCACTATATAAAAGCCTATATTTGGCGAGAATTCTCGGCAAGGTTGGCTTTTACGGAGGGGCATCCACTATGAGAACCCAGCACCAAAGCAAGCGTGAACTGGACAAGATCGACCGCAATATTCTGCGCATCCTGCAGGCCGATGGACGCATCTCGTTTACTGAACTGGGCGAAAAGGTCGGCCTGTCGACCACCCCCTGCACCGAGCGGGTCCGGCGCCTGGAGCGCGAAGGGATCATCATGGGCTACAACGCCCGGCTCAATCCGCAGCACTTGAAGGGCAGCCTGCTGGTGTTCGTCGAGATCAGCCTCGACTACAAGTCGGGCGACACTTTCGAAGAGTTCCGACGTGCCGTGCTGAAGTTGCCGCACGTGCTCGAGTGCCACCTGGTCTCGGGCGACTTCGATTACCTGGTCAAGGCGCGGATTTCCGAGATGGCCTCGTACCGCAAGCTGCTTGGCGACATCCTGCTCAAGCTGCCGCATGTGCGCGAGTCGAAGAGCTACATCGTCATGGAAGAGGTGAAGGAAAGCCTCAACCTGCCGATTCCGGACTGAGGTTCAGACCAGCACCTGGCGGGTGCTGGCGATGTACTGGTGGACCAGCTTCTCGGCCTGCGGATCGATCATCTCGGCCGGGCCGCGGCCATTGGGGCATGGCAGCTTCGGCGTGGTACCGAACAGGCGGCAGATCAGCGGCCGCTCTTCGTACACGGTGCAACCGTTGGGGCCCAGGTGCACGCAGTTCAGTTCCGCCAGCGCGGCTTCCTGCTCGGCGGCACTCTTGCGCGGCAGGCGGGCCATTTCTTCTGACGAAGTGGTGACCGGCCCGCAACAGTCGTGACAGCCCGGCACACATTCAAACGACGGGATCTGCTCGCGCAGGAAGCGGATCTTGTGGCTGTTGCAACTCATGGCGGCCTGCGGCAAAGAAGTCTGGCGCTCTATTTTGCCCTACGGTTGCCCACCCCTGAAAGCGCAGCTTATCCTGCGTAAAATTTTCCAAACACTCAGAACCAGGACATCGCCATGAACGCCGGCGTTCAGCAGCCCGCCTCGCACACCGCTTCCTACTACGCTGCCAGCAGCGCCCCACAAGCGGATTATCCACAGCTGCAGGGCGAACTGAGTTGCGACGTCTGTATTGTCGGCGGTGGTTTTTCCGGGCTGAACACGGCGATCGAACTGGCCGAGCGCGGCCTCAATGTGATCCTGCTGGAAGCGCGCAAAATCGGCTGGGGCGCCAGTGGGCGTAACGGCGGGCAGCTTATTCGTGGCGTCGGCCACGGCCTTGAGCAGTTCACGTCGATCCTTGGTTGCGACGGCGTGCGCGAGCTCAAGCTGATGGGCCTGGAAGCGGTAGACATCGTCCGCGAGCGTATCGAGCGGCACAGCATAGAGTGCGACCTGACCTGGGGTTACTGCGACCTGGCCAACAAACCGCGCGACCTGCAAGGTTTCGCCGAGGATGCCGAAGAACTGCGCAACCTCGGTTACCGCCACGAGCTACGCCTGGTAGCGCCGGAGCAGATGCACAGCGTGGTCGGCTCGGACCGCTACGTTGGCGGCTTGATCGACATGGGCTCCGGGCATTTGCACCCGCTCAACCTGGCCCTGGGCGAGGCCGTGGTGGCTGGCAAGCTGGGCGTGCGCCTGTTCGAGCAGTCTGCGGTGACGCGCATCGACTATGGCCAACAGGTGCGCGTGCACACCGCGCAAGGTTCGGTATTGGCCAGCACCCTGGTGCTCGGTTGCAACGCCTACCTTAACGACCTGAACCCCGAACTCGGTGGCAAGGTGCTGCCCGCCGGCAGCTACATCATCGCCACCGAGCCTCTGAGCGAAGCCCAGGCCAGCCAGTTGCTGCCGCAAAACATGGCCGTCTGCGACCAGCGCGTGGCCCTCGATTACTACCGCCTGTCGGCCGATCGCCGGCTGCTGTTTGGCGGTGCCTGTCATTACTCCGGACGCGATCCGCAAGACATCGCCGCCTACATGCGGCCGAAAATGCTCAAGGTGTTCCCGCAGCTCGCCGATGTGCGCATCGACTATCAATGGGGTGGAATGATCGGCATCGGTGCCAATCGCCTGCCGCAGATCGGCCGCCTACCCAACCAGCCCAACGTGTACTTCGCCCAAGCGTATTCCGGCCATGGCCTGAATGCCACGCACCTGGCCGGCAGGCTGCTCGGTGAAGCCATCAGTGGCCAGCACAGCGGGCGCTTCGACTTGTTCGCACGGGTGCCGCACATCACCTTCCCGGGCGGCAAACACCTGCGCTCGCCGCTGCTGGCTCTGGGCATGCTCTGGCATCGGATGAAAGAGCTGGTCTAAGACCGCCAGAACGGCTTCAAGCCTTCCTCGCGGGCCTGCTCAGGAGTCAGGCCGACGTCGCGCAGTTGCGCTGCGTCCAGCGCCAGTAGTGCCCTGCGGGTATGCCAACGGTGCGCCATCAGGCCCCAGCGACTGAGACCGGTGGGCGCACTGAACAGCTGGGTACGCTGCTCGCGGCTCAGTTCTTCGGCATACAGTTTCAGGCGCACATCGCTCATGCCGCTCATTGCTTATTACCTCCAGGGTGTGTGAACCGTGGAGAAAGCATGCGCGTCAAGGCAAAACCATTACAGATCCAAAGACCGACTATTATTTCCATACAGAATTGGCAGATTTCCTACTGAATGCTGTATTTTTTCCTCATCTGTATTGGTCTGTTGCTGTAGTCGTTTTCCGGAGTATGCCATGACGTTGTACATCAACCTCGCCGAGCTGCTCGGTGCCCGTATCGAACAAGGCCTATACCGTCCCGGCGACCGCTTGCCTTCGGTACGCGCCCTGAGCATCGAACATGGTGTCAGCCTGAGCACGGTGCAGCAGGCCTATCGCCTGCTGGAAGACAACGGCCTGGCCGCACCACGGCCAAAATCCGGCTACTTCGTGCCCAACAACCGCAGCCTGCCCGCCCTCCCCGATGTCAGCCGCCCGGCACAACGGCCGGTGGATATTTCCCAATGGGAGCAGGTCATCGAGCTGATCCGCAGCGAGCCGAATAAAAACGTGGTGCAACTGGGCCGCGGCATGCCCGATATCGACAGCCCGACTCTCAAGCCGCTGCTGCGCAGCCTGGCCCAGCTCAGCCGGCGCCAGGACATGCCCGGCCTGTATTACGACACCATCTCTGGCACCCGCGCCCTGCGCGAGCAGATCGCCCGGCTGATGCTCGACTCCGGCTGCACTGTGAGCCCGGCCGACCTGGTGGTGACTACCGGTTGCCACGAAGCGCTGTCGAGCAGCATCCGCGCGGTGTGCCAGCCTGGCGATATCGTCGCGGTGGATTCGCCCAGCTTTCATGGCGCCATGCAAACCCTCAAGGGCCTGGGCATGAAGGCCCTGGAGATCCCCACCGACCCGCTCACCGGGATCAGCCTCGAAGCCCTGGAACTGGCCCTGGAGCAATGGCCGATCAAGCTCATCCAGATCACCCCGAACTGCAACAACCCGCTCGGCTACATCATGCCCGAGGCGCGCAAGAAGGCCTTGCTGACCCTGGCGCAACGCTTCGACGTAGCGATCCTGGAAGACGATGTGTATGGCGACCTTGCCTACACCTATCCCAGACCGCGGACCATCAAGTCGTTCGACGAGGACGGTCGAGTGCTGCTCTGCAGCTCGTTCTCCAAGACCCTGGCGCCAGGCCTGCGCATTGGCTGGGCGGCCCCGGGACGGTATCTGGAGCGGGTGCTGCACATGAAGTACATCAGCACCGGCTGCACCGCCACCCAGCCGCAACTGGCAATTGCCGACTTCATCGAAGGCGGCCACTACCAGCCGCACCTGCGGCGCATGCGCAGCCAGTACCAGCGCGGGCGCGACCAGATGAGCGACTGGGTTACCCGCTACTTTCCACCGGGCACCCGCGCCAGCCGGCCCCAGGGTGGTTTCATGCTGTGGGTGGAATTGCCGGAAAGTTTCGACACGCTGCGCCTGAACCGGGCTTTACTTGGGCAGGGCGTGCAGATTGCTGTCGGCAGTATTTTCTCGGCCTCGGGCAAGTACCGTAACTGCCTGCGGATGAACTTCGCCGCACGCCCCAGTGCCGAAATCGAAGCGGCAGTGCGCAAGGTTGGCGAAACCGCCATTCGTCTACTGGCCCAGGAGCACGGCGCCGGGTAACTTTGCGCCGCCGCTCGCGGTCCATATTCTTACGCCTCAGTTGTAACAGGACGATCTTTTTGAAAAGCCAGCGGGTGCTGCCACTACTGCTGTCGCTACTGCTCGGCCTGGGCGGCTGCGCCAGCGTCAGCCAGCCACGGGAAGTCAGCCAGGCGCTGCCGGCCAGTGACTCGGCCTTTGGCCGTTCAGTGCAGCGCCAGGCCTCGGCCTATGACGGGCGTTCCGGCTTTCGCCTGCTGCCCAACAGCAACGAAGCCTTCCGCGCCCGCGCCGAGCTGATTCGCAACGCCCAGTCGAGCATCGACCTGCAGTACTACATCGTCCACGACGGCCTCAGCACCCGCGCGCTGGTGCACGAGCTGCTGCAGGCCGCCGACCGCGGGGTGCGCGTGCGCATCCTGCTCGACGACACCACCAGCGATGGCCTCGACGAAATGATCGGCACCCTGGCCGCGCATCCGAACATTCACATCCGCGTGTTCAACCCCTTGCACCTGGGCCGCAGCACTGGCGTAACCCGGGCCATGGGCCGGCTGTTCAACCTGTCGTTGCAGCACCGGCGAATGCACAACAAGCTGTGGCTGGTGGACAACAGCATGGCCATTGTCGGGGGGCGCAACCTGGGCGATGAGTATTTCGATGCCGAACCCAACCTCAACTTTACTGACATCGACCTGCTCGGCGTCGGCCCGGTGGCCGAACAGCTGGGGCACAGTTTCGACCAGTACTGGAACAGCGCGCTGAGCAGGCCGATTGGCGATTTTCTGTTCACCCAACCCGATGCCGACGACCTGCGCAACAGCCGCCAGCGCCTTGAGGCGTCACTGGCCGATGCGCGGGTCAAGCGCAAGGCTCTGTATGACCGGCTGATGGCCTATCAAGCCCAGCCGCGCCTCGACGTGTGGCGCAACGAGCTGATCTGGGCCCATAACCAGGCGCTCTGGGACGCGCCAAGCAAGGTACTGGCCCGTGACGAGCCGGACCCGCAACTGCTGATGACCCAACAACTGGCACCGGACCTGAACAACGTCCAGCACGAGCTGATCCTGATCTCGGCCTATTTCGTGCCCCGCGAGTCCGGCCTGCTCTACCTGACCAGCCATGCCGACAAAGGCGTATCGGTAAAATTGCTGACCAATTCACTGGAAGCCACCGATGTGCCGGCGGTGCATGGCGGCTATGCACCCTATCGCAAGGCACTGCTCGAGCACGGCGTGCACCTGTATGAACTACGCCGCCAGCCAGGCGATCCGGGCTCGCGCCGCGGCTTGCGCTTTCATGGCAGCTCGGACTCGAGCCTGCACAGCAAGGCGATCGTCTTCGACCGCAAGAAGACCTTCATTGGCTCGTTCAACTTCGACCCACGCTCGGTGCTGTGGAACACCGAGGTCGGGGTGTTGGTCGACAGCCCGGAACTGGCCGAATACACCCGCGAGCTAGCCGCCCAGGGTATGGCCCCGGCGGTCAGCTACCAGCCACAATTGGTCGATGGCCAGCTGGTCTGGGTGACCGAGGACAACCACCGCCTGCACACCCTGACCACCGAGCCCGGTGGTCTGTGGCGGCGCTTCAACGCCTGGATCAGCAAGGCTGTGGGCCTGGAGAAGATGCTCTAGACCGGCGCCGGCTCAAAAGCATTGGGCCGCCGCGCGAGCAGCACCAGGCCAAAGGCCCCCACGGCCATGAACAGCGGCAGCGCATGCCCGCTGACCCATTGGCTGCCCGCCCCTGCCGCCAGCGGTCCGATCAGGCAACCGATGCCCCACAGCTGCGCAACATGAGCATTGGCGCGCACCAGTGCGTCGTCGCGGTAGCGTTCGCCAATCAGCACCAGCGACAAGGTGAACAGGCCGCCGGCACTGGCGCCGAACAACACCCACAAAGGCCAGATCAGCGGCGTTTGCAGCGCCAGCGGGATTGCCAGGCTCGAAGCCAGCAGCGTCAAGGCACAGCCACTGAACAGCGTGCGCCGCGACATGCGGTCGGCCAGTGCGCCGATCGGCAGTTGCAGCAGCGCATCACCGACCACCACGGTACTGACCATGAACAGGGCGATTTCGGTAGTGAACCCCTGCTGCAGGCAATAAACCGGCAGCAAGGTCAGGATCATCGCCTCGAAGGCAGCAAACAGGGCAATAGCCCAGGCGATCACCGGCAATCGCCGGCAGAAACCGAACAGGTCGGTGAAGGTCACGCTGCAGGCTTCGGCACTCGGTGCACCGTCGCGCCCGAGCAGCACCAATGGCGCGGCAATCAGCAGACCGGCACCGATCCAGAAGCCCAGGTCATCCTCCGAACCCACCACGCCAAGCAACAATGGCCCGGCCAACTGGCTCAAGGCATAACTGCTGCCATACAGCGCCACCAGACGCCCGCGCCATTGCTCGACCACCAGCTGGTTGATCCAGCTTTCGCCGAGGATGAACACGATAGTCAGGATGATCCCGATCAACAGGCGCAAGGCCAGCCACAACGGATAGCTCGGCAGCAACGCCAGCAAGCCGATAGACAACGCCCCCGCCCACAGGCACAGGCGCATCAGCCCCGGCGTACCAAAACGCGCGGCCAGACGGCTGGACAGGCTGGCACCGACCAGCACGCCAATGGCCGGCATCGCCGCCATCACACCAATGGCAAAGCTGCCGTAGCCCCAACCCTCCAGGCGCAACGACACCAGCGGCATACTGACGCCCAGGGCCAGGCCGACACTGAGCACGGCCGCCAGCACGGCGAAATAGGTTCCCCAACGCATCGGCGTCTTCCTCGCAAAAAAATCGCGGGGCAAGCCCGCTCCCACACTGTGGAAGAGGGCTTGCCCCGCGACAGGTCCGTCTGGATTTACAGCTTGATCCAGGTCGCCTTCAGCTCGGTGTACTTGTCCAGCGCGTGCAGCGACTTGTCACGGCCGTTGCCCGACTGCTTGAAGCCGCCGAACGGTGCGGTCATGTCGCCGCCATCGTACTGGTTGACCCACACGCTACCGGCACGCAGGGCCTTGGCGGTCAGGTGCGCCTTGGAGATGTCGGCGGTCCACACACCGGCAGCCAGGCCGTATGGGGTGTCGTTGGCGATGTTGATCGCCTCGATGGTGGTGTCGAAGGTGATCACCGACAGGACCGGGCCGAAGATCTCTTCCTGGGCGATCTTCATGGCGTTGGTCACGCCGTCGAAGATGGTCGGTTCGACATAGGTGCCGCCGGTTTCTTCGAGAATGCGCTTGCCGCCCACCAGCAGCTTGGCACCATCGCTGTGGCCAGCGTCAATGTAGGACAGCACGGTGTTCATCTGCTGGGTATCGACCAGAGCACCGACGGTGGTAGCTGGGTCAAGCGGGTTGCCCGGCTTCCAGGCCTTGAGTGCTTCGAGCACCAGCGGCAGGAACTTGTCCTTGATCGAGCGCTCGACCAGCAGGCGTGAACCTGCGGTGCAGACTTCGCCCTGGTTGAAGGCAATGGCGCTGGCGGCGGCCTCGGCGGCGGCGTTGAGGTCGGGGGCGTCAGCGAAGACGATGTTCGGGCTCTTGCCGCCGGCTTCCAGCCAGACGCGCTTCATGTTCGACTCACCCGCGTAAATCATCAGCTGCTTGGCGATCTTGGTCGAACCGGTGAACACCAGGGTATCGACGTCCATGTGCAGGGCCAGGGCCTTGCCAACGGTGTGGCCATAGCCTGGCAGCACGTTGAGTACGCCCGCCGGGATGCCGGCCTCGATCGCCAGTTGGGCGATACGGATGGCAGTCAGCGGTGATTTTTCAGAAGGCTTGAGCACCACCGAGTTACCGGTGGCCAGGGCCGGGCCGAGTTTCCAGCTGGCCATCAGCAGCGGGAAGTTCCACGGCACGATGGCGGCAACCACGCCCACCGGCTCGCGGGTCACCAGGCCGAGCTGGTCGTGCGGGGTAGCGGCGACTTCGTCGTAAATCTTGTCGATCGCTTCACCGTTCCAGCTCAGGGCCTGAGCGGCGCCTGGCACGTCGATGTTCAGCGAGTCGCTGATCGGCTTGCCCATGTCCAGGGTTTCCAGCAGGGCCAGCTCTTCGACGTTCTGCTTGAGCAGCGCGGCGAAACGAATCATGGTGGCCTTACGCTTGGCCGGGGCCAGGCGCGACCAGACGCCGGAGGCGAAGGTGGCACGGGCGTTTTCAACGGCGCGGTTGGCGTCGGCCTCGTCACAGCTGGCGATCTGCGCCAGGAGGCGTCCGTCGACCGGGCTGAGGCACTCGAACGTGGCGCCGGAAACGGCAGCGGTGTATTCACCATTGATGAAAGCACGGCCTTCGATCTTCAGTTGCTGGGCACGCTGTTCCCAGTCCGCACGAGTCAGGGTGGTCATACGAAACTCCTCCTCTTGTTAAGGTGCAGTGCCGCGCGAGGGCTTGGGGGCACTGTCGAAAATTCTGGCTGGGCGACACAGGCGCACAGGCACCTGCCACCCTAAACCACCGGCGCCCTAATTTTCAATATATTTGACATAATCACACCAAACACCTACTGATGTTCATTTTATTAAACAACAAAAAGGGGACCCGATCATGCGCATTGACCAGATCATCGACTTCGCCCAAGTGCTGACCGAGGCTGAACGCTACCGTCCTGCCGCGGAAAAGATACTCAAGGGCGAACCGGATCAAGCCGTCTATAACCACTATGCCAGCCCTTGCGGACAATTCGCCGCCGGCGTCTGGGAAGGCGAAGTCGGTCAATGGACCGTCAATTACACCGAACACGAGTATTGCGAGATCGTTCAAGGCGTCTCGGTGCTTCGCGACGAGGCAGGCGGGGCAAAAACCCTGCGCGCGGGCGACCGCTTCGTGATCCCGGCGGGCTTCAAGGGCACCTGGGAAGTGCTGGAGCCGTGCCGCAAGATCTATGTGATGTTCGAACAGAAGTAAATAACTACCACTCGGGCTGGACCTGACCGACGGAGCATGGCGCTGCCCAACCGGGTATGTACTCAATGAAAGGAAGCAACGCCGTGACCAACGAAGAAGCCCTGCAACACATCAATCACCTTGTCGGCACCCGCTATGTACCTAGTGCCAAGGCCTACATCAGCGAACTGACCGGCCGCGCTCACGTGGTCGGTGCGGGTGAGTTCTCCACCCGCGAGTACGACCCGAGCCGTATCCAGGTGATTGCTAACGACGAAGGCATCATCCAGTCGTTTCATTTCAGCTAATTTCAAAGCGGCATAAAAAAAGGGCCCGTATCCTGAGATACGGGCCCTTTTTTCGTCAGCCGGATCAATTACTTGATCTTGGCTTCCTTGTAGATCACGTGCTTGCGAACAACCGGATCGAATTTTTTGATTTCGATTTTGTCCGGAGTGGTGCGCTTGTTCTTGTCGGTGGTGTAGAAGTGGCCGGTATTAGCGGTCGACACCAGACGGATCAATTCACGCATGATTCTCTCCCTTAGACCTTAGCGCCGTTACGGCGAATGTCGACCAGAACGGCATCAATGCCGCGCTTGTCGATGATACGCATGCCTTTGGCAGATACGCGCAGACGCACGAAACGCTTCTCGGACTCGACCCAGAAGCGATGATGCTGCAGGTTCGGCAGGAAACGACGACGGGTTTTGTTGTTTGCGTGGGAAATGTTATTCCCGGTTACCGGACCCTTACCGGTAACTTGACAGACTCTCGACATGCCTCAGCCCTCTAAAACCACATGCCCAACCCGGCATGGGTTGGCCGCTTAATCTCTCAGTCTTTGGCGCCAGGCGCCGTGTTTCTTCAGGGTCTTATCGACTCGGTCAGCAGATGCGACAAGCCGAGCCCCTAGAAAAGAGCGCTGCTTTATACCAGAAAGACCAGAGCACAACAACAGAAGATGTGCTTTGACTTGCTGTTCGACACGCCGGACCAGCATAACCACTGGCCCGGCCGGCTGTCGACCGCCCGTCGCTCGATCGGCAAAAAAGGATATGGTCATTTGTCTCACGGCACACTAGGGTAGGACTTTTCCAGACTGCACTGGCAGATGGGCCATCGATCAGCCAAGGAATCCCCATGCGTGCTGCCGCTCTACCCCTGTTGTTCGCCACCTTGCTCGGCCCGGCTTTCGCCCAGGCGGCTGCGCTGAGTGTGTGCACCGAAGCCAGCCCCGAAGGCTTCGACGTGGTCCAGTACAACTCGCTGACCACCACCAATGCCTCGGCCGACGTACTGATGAACCGCCTGGTCGAGTTCGATGCGCGCCAGGGTCAGGTGGTGCCGAGCCTGGCCGAAAGCTGGACGGTTTCGCCAGACGGTCTGATCTATGAGTTCAAGTTGCGCCCGGGGGTAAAGTTCCATAGCACCGGCTACTTCAAGCCCGGGCGTACGCTGGATGCCGACGACGTGCTGTTCAGTTTTCAGCGCATGCTCTACCCCGCCCATTCCTGGCACAAGATCGCCCAGAGCGGCTATCCGCACGCCCAGTCGCTGCAGCTACCCAGCCTGATCAAGCAGATCGAGGCCGTCGACCCGCTGACCGTGCGCTTTACCCTCGACCTTCCCGACGCCACGTTCCTGGCCACCCTGAGCATGGGCTTTGCCTCGATCTATTCTGCCGAGTATGCCGACCAGTTGCTCAAGGCCGGCACCCCGGAGAAGCTCAACAGCCAGCCGATCGGCACCGGGCCGTTTGTGTTCAATCGTTTCCAGAAGGACGCGGTGATCCGCTACCGCGCCAACCCGGACTACTTTGCCGGCAAGCCGGGCGTCGACCCGCTGATCTTCGCCATCACCCCCGATGCCAACGTGCGCCTGCAAAAACTCAAGCGCAATGAGTGCCAGATCGCCCTGTCGCCGAAACCGCTGGATATCGCCGCGGCCAGCGAGGATCCGACCCTCAAGGTGGAAAAGACCGAAGCCTTCATGACCGCTTTCGTCGCCATCAATAGCCAGCACGCACCGCTGGACAAGCCGGAAGTACGCCAGGCCATCAACCTCGCCTTCGACAAGGCCAGCTACCTCAAGGCCGTGTTCGAAGGCACCGCCGTCGCCGCCAATGGCCCGTATCCGCCCAACACCTGGAGCTACGCCAAGGACCTGCCAGGCTATCCGGCCAACCTCGACAAGGCCCGCGCCCTGCTGGCCAAGGCCGGCCTCAAGGACGGCTTCAGCACCACCATCTGGACCCGCCCGCAAGGCAGCCTGCTCAACCCCAACCCCAGCCTCGGCGCGCAATTGCTGCAGGCCGACCTGGGCAAGATCGGCATCAAGGCTGAAATCCGCGTGATCGAATGGGGCGAGCTGATCCGCCGGGCCAAGGCTGGCGAGCACGACCTGCTGTTCATGGGCTGGGCCGGTGACAACGGCGATCCGGACAACTTCCTCAGCCCGCAGTTTTCCTGCGCGGCGGTCAAGTCCGGGACCAACTTCGCCCGTTACTGCGATCAGCGCCTCGACCAGTTGATCAGCGCCGGCAAGACCACCAATGACCAGAGCGTGCGCAGCCGTCTGTACCAACAGGCGCAGACGCTGATTCAGCAGCAGGCCTTGTGGCTGCCCCTGGCCCACCCGACCGCCGCCGTACTGGCGCGCAAGGATGTCCAGGGTTACCAGGTCAGCCCGTTCGGTCGTCAGGACTTCGCCGGGGTCAGCACCTCGCGCTAGAGCCAGCCGTGCTCGGCCATCGACAGTGGCTCGCCGTCGCCGATGACGAAGTGGTCGAGCACGCGCACTTCGATCATGTCCAGCGCTTTGGTCAGGCGCCGGGTCAGGACCAGGTCGGCATCGCTGGGCTCGCTCACGCCTGAAGGATGGTTGTGGCAGAGGATCAACGCCGCGGCGTTATGGGCCAGGGCGCGCTTGATCACCTGCCGCGGATAGACGCTGGCGCTGTTGATCGAGCCCTGGAACAGCGCCTCGAAGGCCAGCACCCGGTGCTTGCTGTCGAGAAACAGGCAACCGAAGACCTCATGCGGCTCGTGGCGCAGGCGCGCCTTGAGGTAGTCCTTGACCGCCTGCGGGCTCTGCAGGGCTGAATCGCGCCGCAGGCCCTCGGCCAGGTGGCGCCGGGACATTTCCAGCACGGCCTGCAACTGGGCGAACTTTGCCGGGCCCAGGCCGAGCTCGCCATTGAAGCTGCGGCTGTCTGCCTCCAGCAGCCCGCGCAGGCTGCCGAAGCGCCCGAGCAGATGCCTGGCCAGGTCGACCGCGCTACGCCCACGCACCCCGGTGCGCAAAAAAATCGCCAGCAGCTCGGCATCCGACAGGTTGCCCGCCCCCGACTCCAGCAGTTTTTCCCGCGGGCGCTCCGCCGCAGGCCAATCCCTGATACTCATGACAATTCCCTCTGTCTTTCGGTTACTGCTCCCGGTTTGAGCCCTGTGCTACATTAGCCGCTCATTTTTACGCGACGAACCGGCCTGGGGAGGCGTCGTCGCCGCGTGCAATCACTGAGCAAAAGGCAAGCCTATGCAGCGGCTGTATCGGAAGCGCATCGTTCTCGGCGTCGGCGGCGGCATTGCCGCCTACAAGAGTGCCGAGCTGGTTCGCCGACTCCTGGAACACGGCGCCCAAGTGCGCGTCGTCATGACCCGTGGCGGGGCCGAATTCATCACCCCGCTGACCATGCAGGCCCTGTCCGGCCACCCGGTGCACATGGACCTATTGGACCCTGCTGCCGAAGCGGCGATGGGCCATATCGAGCTGGCCAAGTGGGCCGACCTGGTGCTGATTGCCCCAGCCACCGCCGACCTGCTCGCGCGCCTGGCCCAGGGTGTCGCCGATGACCTGCTGACCACCCTGGTGCTGGCTACCGATGCCACCGTGGCCGTGGCCCCGGCGATGAACCAGGCAATGTGGCGCGACCCGGCCACCCAGGCCAACCTTGAGCTGCTGCAAAGCCGCAATATCCAGGTGTTCGGCCCGGCTTCCGGCAGCCAGGCCTGTGGCGACGTCGGCCTGGGCCGCATGCTCGAAGCCACCGACCTGGCCTGGTGCGCCGCCGAGACTTTCAAGCGCGAGTCGCTGACCGGCAAGCACGTGTTGATCACTGCCGGCCCGACCCAGGAAAACATCGACCCGGTGCGCTACATCACCAACCACAGCTCGGGGAAAATGGGCTTTGCCCTGGCTGAAGCCGCCGTGGAAGCTGGCGCCAAGGTGACCCTGGTGACCGGCCCGGTGAATCTGCCGACACCCGACCGCGTCACCCGCATCGACGTGGTCAGCGCCCGCGACATGCTTGCCGCCTGTGAAGCCGCCATCCCCTGCGATGTGTTCATCGCCTCGGCAGCAGTCGCAGACTACCGCCCAGAAGTGGTAGCCCCGCAAAAACTCAAGAAAGACCCTACGACAGGTGACGGCCTGCTGCTGCAGATGGTCCGCAACCCGGACATTCTTGCCAGCATCTCCACCCGTCCTGACCGCCCGTTCAGCGTCGGCTTTGCCGCCGAGACCGAACACTTGCTCGATTACGCCGCGCGCAAGCTCAAGGACAAGAACCTCGACCTGATTGTCGCCAACGATGTGGCCAACCCCAGCATCGGCTTCAACAGCGAGGAGAACGCCTGCAGCGTCATCGACCGTCAACTTCACGCAACAGTTTTCGCGCAGACCAGCAAGGGCAAGATCGCCCGCCAGCTGGTAGCCTTCATTGCCGAACGTCTCAACCAGGTTTAATTTCGCATGCACGCTCTACAAGCCAAGATTCTCGATCCACGCATCGGCAGCGAGTTCCCGCTGCCGCAGTACGCCACCCCGGGTTCGGCCGGCCTTGACCTGCGCGCCATGCTCAAGCAAGACACCGTCCTCGAGCCAGGCCAGACCCTGCTGATCCCTACCGGCCTGTCGGTGTACATCGGCGATCCGGGCCTGGCGGCGCTGATCCTGCCGCGCTCGGGCCTTGGCCATAAACATGGCATCGTCCTCGGCAACCTGGTCGGCCTGATCGACTCCGACTACCAGGGCGAGCTGATGGTCTCGTGCTGGAACCGCGGCCAGACCCCATTCACCATCGCCATCGGCGAGCGCATTGCGCAGCTGGTGCTGGTACCCGTGGTACAGGCGCACTTCGATATCGTCGAAACCTTCGACGAAAGCCAGCGTGGCGCTGGCGGCTTCGGTCATTCCGGTAGCCATTGAGGCGCTTCCAGCAGGTGCTGCCGGGGCTATTGATAGCCCTGGCTGGCCTGCTTGCGGGCGTACTACTGACTTGGTTCACCGCAGTACTGACTGGCCAGCGTGAGCACCGCAACAACCTGGCTTACGCCCAGGCCGGTGCACTCGTATCGCGCCTGGACGCCTCGATCATTGCCGTCAGCAACGAAGTGAACGCCCTGGCGAGAAGCCCGGCGGTACTGGCATTGGTTCAATCACCTGACCCAAAAAAGCTGCTTGGCGCATTCGCCCACCTCGACGGCCTGGTGGCGGCACAGTTGCTCAAACCTGGACAGGCCGCCTCGAGCCCACCCATGAGCGAGCCCGTGCTCGACATGGTCCGGCGCGCCGAGCGCGGCGTTCCACCTGCCCTTGAAGCCTATCCTGAGGCTGGACAGCAACGGGTTTTCAGCGTCACCGCACTGCGTGAGTCTGCTGACGCCCCCGTACAGGCCATTCTGGTGCTCACATTCGCGCTCTCACGCTTCACTGACCCACTGCAGCGCGATGCGGGTACGATTGGTCAGATGCGACTGACACAATTGGTATTCAACGACCCACCCATCGAGCTTTTCAACCACGGCCACAGCCAGGCGCCGGCATTGCACCAGTTGGGCACTGCCAACGCCACCTGGGCCTTGGGGTTTCAGCCCGGCCCCTTGATCGAGAACGCCTCGGCATACAGGTTCAACCCCTGGCTGCTGCTCGCCGCCTTTCTAGCGTTGTCCGGCCTGTTCGGCGGCTTTTGGTTAACCGCCAGACGCTCCCAGAATGGGGCCGTAAACATCAGCTGAATGTAGACAGAACAGACTTTACCGGCGAACTCTGTCGCGAAAATGCCGTCAAAGGCGGACATATTGACTCGCGCAGTGGCTGCCGCTGACGCTCTCAGCAACCCTTTTAGATTGGAGTTTCCCAGGTGACCAGCATGGAACGAGTGACCCCGAACCTTCCCGCCAGCATCTTCCGCGCCTACGATATCCGTGGCGTGGTCGGTGACACCCTGACCGCCGAAACCGCTTATTGGATCGGCCGCGCCATCGGCGCCCAGACGCTGGCCCAGGGTGAGCCGAACATCTCGGTCGGCCGCGACGGGCGCCTGTCGGGGCCAATGCTGGTCGAGCAACTGATCAAGGGCCTGGTCGAAGCCGGCTGCAAGGTCAGTGACGTCGGCCTGGTGCCGACCCCAGCCCTCTACTACGCCGCCAACGTACTGGCCGGCAAGTCCGGAGTGATGCTCACCGGCAGCCACAACCCGCCGAACTACAACGGCTTCAAGATCGTCATCGCCGGCGACACCCTGGCCAACGAGCAGATCCAGGCGCTGTTGATCCGCCTGCAAACCAACGACCTGAGCCGCGGCGAAGGCAGCGTCGAGAAAGTCGAAATCCTCGAGCGCTATTTCAAACAGATCGCCGGCGATATCAAGCTGGCGAAGAAGCTCAAGGTGGTGGTGGACTGCGGCAACGGTGCGGCTGGCGTGATTGCCCCGCAGCTGATCGAAGCCCTGGGCTGCGAAATGATCCCGCTGTTCTGCGAGGTCGATGGCAACTTCCCCAACCACCACCCGGACCCGGGCAAGCCTGAGAACCTGGTCGACCTGATCGCCAAGGTCAAGGAAACCGGCGCCGACCTGGGCCTGGCCTTCGATGGCGATGGCGACCGCGTCGGCGTGGTCACCAACACCGGCAACATCGTCTACCCCGACCGCCTGCTGATGCTGTTCGCCCAGGACGTGCTGGAGCGCAATCCGGGCGCCGAGATCATCTTCGACGTCAAATGCACCCGCCGCCTGACCCCGCTGATCGAGCAGTACGGCGGCCGCGCGCTAATGTGGAAAACCGGTCACTCGTTGATCAAGAAGAAGATGAAACAGACCGGCGCCCTGCTCGCCGGTGAAATGAGCGGCCATATTTTCATCAAGGAACGCTGGTACGGTTTTGACGATGGTATTTACAGTGCCGCGCGCCTGCTGGAGATCCTCAGCAAGGCCAAAACCGATGCCGAACAGCTGTTCGCGGCGTTCCCGAACGATATTTCCACGCCGGAAATCAACATTGATGTGACCGACGAGGGTAAATTCAGCATCATTGATGCACTGCAACGCAACGCCGACTGGGGCAACGACGCCAACCTGACCACCATCGATGGTGTGCGGGTCGACTACCCACAAGGCTGGGGCCTGGTTCGCGCCTCCAACACCACGCCGGTGCTGGTATTGCGCTTCGAGGCCGACACTGACGCCGAACTGCAGCGTATCCAAGAGGTATTCCGCGCCCAGCTAAAGCGCGTTGCCCCTGACCTGCAACCCGAGTTCTGACCGACTATCTGTTCCAACTGGAGCCCTGCATGACCCTCGATCGCGATGCCGCCACCCATGTCGCCCAGGTTTTGTCCGAAGCGCTGCCTTATATCCGCCGCTTTGTCGGCAAGACCCTGGTGATCAAATACGGCGGCAACGCGATGGAGAGCGAAGAGCTCAAAACCGGTTTTGCCCGCGACGTGGTGCTGATGAAAGCGGTCGGCATCAACCCGGTGGTCGTGCACGGTGGCGGCCCGCAGATCGGTGACCTGCTCAAGCGCCTGTCGATCGAAAGCCACTTCATCGACGGCATGCGCGTTACCGACGCGCAAACCATGGACGTGGTGGAGATGGTCCTCGGCGGCCAGGTCAACAAGGACATCGTCAACCTGATCAACCGTCATGGCGGCAGCGCCATCGGCCTGACCGGCAAGGATGCCGAGCTGATTCGCGCGAAGAAGCTCACCGTCAGCCGCCAGACGCCAGAGATGACCACCCCGGAAATCATCGACATCGGTCATGTGGGCGAAGTGGTCGGGGTGAACACCGACCTGCTCAACATGCTGGTCAAAGGTGACTTCATTCCGGTGATCGCGCCGATCGGCGTGGGCGCCAACGGCGAGTCGTACAACATCAACGCCGACCTGGTGGCCGGTAAGGTTGCCGAAGCACTGAAAGCTGAAAAGCTGATGCTGCTGACCAACATCGCCGGCCTGATGGACAAGCAAGGCACCGTGCTCACCGGCCTGACCACCGAGCAGGTCAACGAACTGATCGCCGACGGCACCATTTACGGCGGCATGCTGCCGAAAATCCGCTGCGCCCTTGAAGCGGTGCAAGGCGGGGTCAACAGCTCGCACATCATCGATGGCCGGGTGCCGAACGCGGTACTGCTGGAGATCTTCACCGACAGCGGCGTAGGCACCCTGATTACCAACCACAAGCCGCGCTAAGGCACAAAAAAGGCGACCCTCGGGTCGCCTTTTTGTTTGCCTCAGATACCGTACTGAGCCCGGTAGGCCTCGACGGCCGGCAAGTGCTGCTTGAGCGCCGGGTCGTCGGCGAGGAACTCCAGCACCTGGGTCAGCGAGACGATGCTCACCACCGGAATGCCGAAGTCGCGCTCCACTTCCTGGATCGCCGACAGCTCGCCGTTGCCGCGCTCCTGGCGGTTCAGCGCGATCAACACGCCAGCAGCCTTGGCTTGCTGGCCCTGGATGATCTGCATGACTTCGCGGATGGCGGTACCGGCAGTGATCACGTCGTCGATGATCAGCACATCGCCGGTCAGCGGTGCGCCGACCAGGCTGCCGCCTTCACCGTGGGCCTTGGCCTCTTTGCGGTTGAAGCACCACGGCAGGTCGAGGTCATGGTGCTCGGCCAGGGCCACGGCAGTGGCTGCCGCCAGGGGGATACCCTTGTAGGCCGGGCCGAACAGCACGTCGAACGGGATCTTGCTGTCGACGATTGCCGCAGCATAGAAACGCCCGAGCTGAGCCAGGGCCGAACCGCTGTTGAACAGGCCGGCGTTGAAGAAGTACGGGCTGGTGCGCCCGGACTTGAGGGTGAACTCACCGAAGCGCAGAACCCCGCGGTCGATGGCAAAACGAATGAAGTCGCGCTGATACGGCTGCATGAAGAGTCCCGGATACCACGGATTTAGCTAATTGAGTACAGCTCGGGTATCATACACGCACGAGATTTTTGGGGCCATTTATGCGGATCATCAGTGTGAACGTTAATGGCATTCAGGCTGCCGTTGAGCGTGGTTTGCTCAGCTGGCTACAAGCCCAGAATGCTGACGTCATCTGCCTTCAGGATACCCGCGCCTCGGCCTTTGAACTCGACGACCCAGCTTTCCAGCTCGATGGCTACTTCCTTTATGCCTGCGACGCAGAAGTTCCCGCCCAAGGCGGCGTGGCACTTTATTCGCGGTTGCAGCCCAAGGCAGTCATCAGCGGCCTGGGCTTCGAGACAGCCGACCGCTACGGACGTTACCTGCAGGCCGATTTCGACAAGGTAAGTATTGCAACCCTGTTGCTACCTTCGGGAATGAACGGCGATGAAGACTTGAACCAGAAGTTCAAGTTGATGGACGACTTCGCCAAGTACCTGGACAAGCAGCGGCGCAAGCGTCGCGAGTACATCTATTGCGGCTCGTTGTACGTGGCGCAGCAGAAGCTCGACGTCAAGAACTGGCGCGATGGCCAGCAGTCTCCAGGCTTCCTGGCGCCGGAACGCGCCTGGATGGACGAGATTGTCGGCAACATGGGCTATGTCGATGCCCTGCGCGAAGTCAGCCGTGAAGGCGACCAGTACAGCTGGTGGCCAGACAACGAGCAGGCCGAGATGCTCAACCTGGGCTGGCGCTTCGACTACCAGCTGCTGACCCCGGGCCTGCGCCGCTTTGTTCGCAGCGCACGCCTGCCACGCCAGCCGCGCTTCTCCCAGCACGCGCCGCTGATCGTGGATTACGACTGGACGCTGACCATCTAAGTCGTGCAGCCACAAAAAAACCGACTTCATGTCGGTTTTTTTGTGGCTTCAGCTTTTATCAGATCATTATTTGATCGGCCGCCAGGTCAGCGGGTAGCGATAGGGCTGGCCTTCGTTGGCCTTGACCCCGGCGATGATGGTCAGGATCAGCACGGCGATCATCAGCATGCCAAACAGCACGATGCCGATCAGGACAAACATCAGCAGCCCACAGATGATTCCGGCGATGAATACTGTGATCTGGAAGTTCAGTGCCTCCTTGCCCTGGGCATCGACGAACGGGTCGACGTCCTTTTTCCAGATCCACATCACCAGCGGCCCCAACAGGCTACCGAAGGGGAAGACCAGGCCGAGCAAGGCAGCCAGGTGACAGAACATCGCCCATTGCCGGACTTCGGCGTTGGGAGTGGGCAACTGCAAGGGCTGCTCGGTCATGCTCTGCTCCTGGGCTTGGGTGTATCAGTCAGCCAGCGAGGCCTGCTGCAGTTCGAACAGGTCAACCATGCCTTTTTGCGCCAGTGCCAACATGGCGTTGAGCTCTTGCGGCTGGAATGGCGCGCCTTCGGCAGTGCCTTGTACTTCGATAAAGCCGCCTGCGCTGGTCATCACCACGTTCAGGTCGGTCTCGGCTGCCGAGTCTTCGAGGTAGTCCAGGTCGAGCACCGGCTCACCCTGGTACATGCCTACCGAGACGGCTGCGATCATGTGCTTGAGCGGGTCACCGCCCTTCAGGCCGCCGCGCTTCTTGACCACGCGCAGGGCATCAACCAGGGCAACCATGGCGCCGGTGATCGAAGCGGTGCGGGTGCCGCCGTCGGCCTGAATCACGTCGCAGTCGACGTACAGGGTGATGTCGCCCAGCTTGCTCATGTCCAGCGCAGCGCGCAGGGAGCGGCCAATCAGGCGCTGGATTTCGAGGGTGCGACCGCCTTGCTTGCCACGGCTGGCTTCGCGCTGGTTACGCTCGCCGGTAGAACGCGGCAGCATGCCGTATTCGGCCGTCAGCCAGCCCTGGCCCTGGCCTTTGAGGAAGCGCGGGACACCGTTCTCGACACTGACGGTACAGATGACTTTGGTGTCACCGAACTCGACCAGTACTGACCCCTCGGCGTGTTTGGTGTAGTTGCGGGTGATGCGGATCGAGCGGAGCTGATCGGCAGCGCGACCACTTGGACGTTTCATTTGGGATACCTGTACTGGACTTGAATCTGCCCAGCATTATAGAGCGCGCCGGGCGATGAGGACACGCCTATTGTCGCAGGCCCCGAAACAGACGGCCCAGGGCCGCAGGTCGGGTTTTTCCGGGAACCGCGTGAGGGTTTGTAACATCAGTTGATTGGGAGCCAGCGCCGCACTGCGCTACAATCCTGCGCCTTCAGCCGCTTGGCTTTCCTTCATCTTTTGCGCGAGGTACTTCCCATGGTGCACAGCATGACCGCTTTTGCTCGAGTCGAGCGCGCCGGTAGCCAGGGCACCCTGATCTGGGAACTGCGCTCAGTCAATCATCGTTACCTGGAGCCGCACCTGCGCTTGCCAGAAGCCTTCCGCGACCTCGAGGGCGCCGTGCGCGAAAGCCTGCGCCAGGGCCTGTCGCGCGGCAAGGTCGAATGCACCCTGCGCTTCAACGAAGAGAACAACGGCAAGGCCCTGCAGGTTGATCGCGAGCGCGCCGCGCAACTGGTTGCCGCCGCCGAGACAGTCGCCAGCCTGATCAAGCAGCCGGCGCCGCTCAACCCGCTCGAGGTTCTGGCCTGGCCCGGCGTGCTGGTGGCCGATGCCGCCGACCCGCAGGCGCTCAACAGCGAGGCCATGGCCCTGTTCGAAGAGGCCCTGAACGAGCTGAAGAACGGCCGCAACCGCGAAGGCGCAGAACTCGCGCGACTGATCAACGAGCGCCTGGACAACATGGCCAGCGAGGTCACCACCTTGCGCGCCCTGGTGCCGCAGATGCTCGCGGCGCAACGGCAGAAGATCCTCGACCGCTTCAGCGACATGCAGGCCGAGCTCGACCCGCAGCGCCTGGAGCAAGAGATGGTCATGCTCGCGCAAAAGAGCGACGTCGCCGAAGAGCTCGACCGCTTGAGCACCCACGTCACCGAAGTGCGCCGGGTGCTCAAGTCCGGCGGTGCCGCCGGCCGGCGCCTGGACTTCCTGATGCAGGAGCTCAACCGCGAAGCCAATACCCTGGGCTCCAAAGCCTTCGACCCACGCAGCACCCAGTCCGCGGTCAACCTCAAGGTACTGATCGAGCAGATGCGTGAACAAGTACAGAACATTGAGTAAGGCCACCCCGACCATGAATCACAGCAGCGGCACCCTTTACATCGTTTCGGCCCCCTCCGGCGCCGGCAAGACCAGCCTGGTCAAAGCCCTGATCGATGCTGACAACAGCATCCAGGTGTCGGTCTCGCACACCACCCGGGCCATGCGCCCGGGCGAAGTGCACGGCGTGAACTATCACTTCGTCGAACACACCGAGTTCAAGCTGATGATCGAGCAAGGCGACTTCCTCGAACAGGCCGAAGTCTTCGGTAACTTCTACGGGACTTCGCGCAGCGCGCTGCAACAGGCGCTCGACCAGGGCCAGGACCTGATCCTCGAGATCGACTGGCAAGGCGCCCAGCAGGTGCGCACGCTGATGCCCGAGGCGCGCTCGATCTTCATCCTGCCGCCGACCCAGGAAGCCCTGCGCCAGCGCCTGACCAACCGCGGCCAGGACAGCGACGAGATCATCGAAGGACGGATGCGTGAAGCAGTGAGCGAGATGAGTCACTACGACGAGTATGACTTTGTCATCATCAACGATGACTTCGCCACGGCACTGGAAGACCTCAAGGCGGTGTTCCGCGCCAATCGCCTGCTGCAAGCCAACCAGCAGCAGCGTCATGGCCAGCTGCTCAAGCAATTGCTTGCCTGAGCAACCTGCCGCTCCAGCCGCTTAGCGGCGGCTGGAGACCGTGGCGTGACGATGCAGGGTCATGCCCAGGAAGAACGCCGGCGCACGCAGACGCGACAGCATCATCAGCACCAGGCCGAGTACGGTGATGATCATTGCGATCACGAACACCAGGCCCAACCCGCCCACATGCGAACCGCTGCCGAACGACGGCGAAGCGCTGTCGATGGCTGTCTGCAGGAAAATCACCGAAAGGATGCCACCGCCAAGCAGCGGGCACAGGCCGCGCATCAGGAAATGCCGCACGCTGTCGAACAGGCTGTGGCGGAAGTACCAGACGCAAGCATAGGCAGTCAGCGAATAGTAGAAGCAGATCATCATGCCCAGGGCGGTGATGGTGTCTGCCAGGACGTTTTCGCTCAAGGTACGCATGGTCACGTAGAACACACCTGCCGCCATTCCGGCGCAGATGGTGGCGTAGCGCGGGGTTTTCGAGCGCGGGCAGATGCTGGCGAAACGCTCGGGCACAGCGCCGTAGTAACCCATGGCCAGCAACGTGCGCGCCGGCGATACGAAAGTGGACTGCAGCGAGGCGGCAGTGCTGGCCAGCACCGCGATCGACATCAGGATAGCCAGCGGCCCCATGACCGGGCCGGCCAGGTGAGCGAAGACGTTTTCCTGGATGCGCGGGTTGTTCAGGCCCAGGCCAATGTCACCGATACCGGCGAATTGCAGGGTAGCGATTGCTGTGACCAGGTACAGGCCAAGAATCAGCAGCACCGTCAGGGTCGCCGCACGGCCAGGGGTATCACCGCTGCCGACCGATTCTTCACTGATGCTCAGGCACACGTCCCAGCCCCAGAAAATGAAAATCGACAGCGACAGGCCGGCGGTAAAGGCCGAGAACGACTCAACGCCGAAGGGGTTGAACCAGTCCAGGTCGAACGCCAGCGGTGGCGTCGCCGACGACTCGCCAAACGCAGCCATGGCAAAGCCCACCAGCACCACCAGCTGCAAGGCCACCAGGCCGTACTGCACGGTCATGGTCGTGGCGATGCCGCGACAGCAGATCCACACCGCCATGGCGATGAACACGCAACAGGTGACGACATTGACCAACAGGTTGTCGCTCAGCGCAGCCACCTCGTGGCTGCCGGTGATCTGCCCAAGGAATAGATAGAAGAAGTCGACGGCCACCCCGGCCAGGTTGGACAGCACGATGGTGGTTGCGGTAACCAGCCCCCAGCCGCCAATCCAGCCGATCATCGGGCCGAACGCCCGTGCCGACCAGGTAAAGGAAGTACCGCTGTCCGGCTCGGCCGCATTCAGTTCGCGGTAACCCAGGGCCACCAGCAGCATCGGCAGGAAGCCAACGATGAATACCGCCGGCAGATGAGCCCCGACTTCACGCACGGTCGGGCCCAACGCACCAGTCAGGGTGTAGACCGGAGCGATGGTGGAAATGCCCAGCACGATGCTGGCCAGCAGTCCGAGCCGGCCCTTGGCCAGCCCCTTGGATCGCCCGCCCTCACCTGGGGACAGGCCTGCTTTGTGTTCACTCATGAGTAGTTGCCGCCAATATTGGTATTGTTTTTCAGGACGCCCCGCGGGGTGTCCGCTTTCACTCATTGAAACCTGTTGCGTGGTACTTCAAGCCCGGATCAACCGGCTGACCTCATAGAATCTTCTCCCGGATCCGCTCGCCCATGGCACGGGTCAGGCATGCCTCACGAAATGCCTGGAACAGGCGCAGCGAGACCGGGTTGTCGGCAAAACGGTACTCGGGGTGCCATTGCACGCCGACCACAAAGCCCGGGGCGTCTTGCATCGACACCGCTTCGATCAGCCCGTCGGGGGCCAATGCCTCGGCGCGCAAGCCGCCAGCCAGGCGATCGATACCCTGGCTGTGCAGCGAATTGACCATGAAGCTGTGCGCCATCCCCAGGCGTTCGAACAACCCGCCGGGCTGGACAGTGACCAGGTGACGGGGGCTGTACTGTTCTTCCAGCGGGGCGTCCTGCGGCTCGCGATGATCCAGGTAACCCGGCAGTTCCTGCACCCGCTGGTGCAGGGTGCCACCGAGGGCCACGTTGAGTTCCTGGAAACCACGGCAGATGCAGAACACCGGCACGCCGTCGGCAATCGCCGCCTGCAGCAGCGGCAGGGTCAGTCGATCGCGAAACACGTCGTGCTGGGTCCCTTCCACGCTGGGGGCGCCATTGTAATGATGCGGCTCGACATTTGAAGGCGAACCGGTAAAAAGAATGCCATCGAGCCGCTCCAGTACGCGGCGCGGGTCGCTGGGCTCGGCCCTGGCCGGGAGGATCAGGGGGATCCCGGCAAAGCCTGCGGCCTCGACATATTTGTCGCCCACGGTGTGCGACGAGTTCTTGCCCAGTTGCTGGCGGCAAGCGGAAACGCCAATCAATGGCGGCATTGCTGCGGTAGTTTGCATGGGTTCACCCTCCCTTACAGCTTGATCCAGGTCGCCTTGAGTTCGGTGTATTTGTCGAAAGCGTGCAACGATTTGTCCCGGCCATTACCCGACTGCTTGAAGCCGCCAAACGGTGCGGTCATGTCGCCGCCGTCGTACTGGTTGACCCAGACACTGCCAGCACGCAGGGCGCGAGCGGTGTTGTGGGCACGGGAAATGTTGCTGGTCCACACCGCCGCCGCCAGGCCGAAGGGCGAGTCGTTGGCAATGTCGATGGCTTGTTCGGCGCTATCGAAGGTGATCACCGACAGCACCGGGCCGAAGATTTCTTCGCGGGCGATACGCATGGCATTGGTCACGCCATCGAAGATCGCTGGCTGCACGTAAACACCGCAGGTGTCTTCCAGCACCCGCTCGCCACCGGTGACCAGGGTGGCACCGTCAGCCTTGCCGGCTTCGATGTAACCGAGCACGGTGTCCAGTTGGGTGGTGTCGACCAGGGCCCCGACGCGGGTGTCCGGGTCCAGCGCATGGCCGGGCTTCCAGGCCTTGAGGGCCTCGACCACCATCGGCAGGAACTGGTCCTTGATCGAGCGTTCAACCAACAGGCGCGAACCGGCAATGCACACTTCGCCCTGGTTGAAGGCGATAGCGCTGGCCGCAGCTTCGGCGGCGGCCTGCAGGTCCGGGGCGTCGGCGAAGACGATATTCGGGCTCTTGCCACCGGCTTCGAGCCAGACGCGCTTCATGTTCGACTCGCCGGCGTAGACCATCAGCTGCTTGGCAATGCGGGTGGAACCGGTGAACACCAGGGTATCGACGTCCATGTGCAGGGCCAGGGCCTTGCCGACGGTGTGGCCGTAACCTGGCAGCACGTTGAGGACACCCGCCGGCAAACCGGCTTCGATCGCCAGTTGAGCGATACGAATGGCGGTCAGCGGCGATTTTTCGGACGGCTTGAGGATCACCGAGTTACCGGTGGCCAGGGCCGGGCCGAGTTTCCAGCAGGCCATCATCAGTGGAAAGTTCCACGGAACAATGGCCGCGACCACGCCGACCGGCGAGCGGGTGACCAAACCCAGCTGGTCGGACGGGGTCGCAGCAACTTCGTCGTAAATCTTGTCGATGGCTTCAGCGTTCCAGCGGATGGCGTTGGCCGCCGCCGGAATGTCGATGCTCAGGGCATCGGCAATCGGCTTGCCCATGTCCAGGGTCTCGAGCAATGCCAGTTCTTCGGCATTGGCCAGAAGCAAATCTGCAAAGGCAATCAGCACCCGCTTGCGCTGGGCCGGCGCCTGGTTGGCCCAGACGCCACTGTCGAAACTGCGCCGGGCCGCAGCTACCGCGCGTTCGGCATCGGCGCTGTCACAGCTGGCGATCTGCGCCAGCTGGCGGCCGTCGACCGGGCTTGAACACTCGAAAGTCTCACCGGACACACTGGCGCAGTACTGGCCGTCGATGAAGGCGCGGCCTTCGATGTTCAGGCCTTGGAAAAGCTGTTCCCAGTGTTGGCGTGGTGCTGTTGTCATTGTTGTTTTCTCCGGCGTCACACCGTGTGCAGGTACCAGTTGTATTCGAGGTCGGAAATCGACACCTCGAACTCGGCCATCTCGCTTTCCTTGCAGGCGACAAAAATATCGATGTAGTCGGGGCTGATGTACTTGTTCAGCACTTCACTGTCATCGAGCTCACGCAGCGCATCGCGCAGGTTGTTCGGCAGGCTCTGCTCCAACTGCTCGTAGGAGTTGCCCTCGATAGGCGCTCCCGGCTCGATCTGGTTGGTCAGGCCATGGTGGATGCCGGCGAGAATGGCCGCCATCATCAAGTACGGGTTGGCATCGGCGCCGGCAACCCGGTGCTCGATTCGCACGGCATCGCTGCTGCCGGTCGGCACGCGGACCGCTACGGTGCGGTTGTCCAGCCCCCAGCTCGGCGCGTTGGGCACGTAGAACTGAGCACCGAAACGCCGGTAGGAGTTGATGTTCGGGCACAGGAAGGCCATTGACGCTGGCATGGTCTCGAGCACGCCACCAATGGCGTGGCGCAGGGTTTCGCTTTGCTCGGGGTCTTCGCTGGTGAAGATGTTCTTGCCGGTTTTTTTGTCCAGCAACGAGATATGCACGTGCAGGCCGTTACCGGCCTGGCCCGGATAGGGCTTGGCCATGAAAGTGGAGTCCATTTCATGGTCGTAGGCGATGTTCTTGATCAGGCGCTTGAGCAACACCGCGTAGTCGCAGGCCTTCATCGGGTCGGCAACGTGGTGCAGGTTGACCTCGAACTGCGCCGGGGCGCTTTCCTTGACGATCGCATCCGCCGGGATGCCCTGCTCCTTGGCGGCTTCAAGCATGTCCTGCAGGCAATCGACGTATTCGTCGAGATCGTCGATCAGGTACACCTGGGTCGACTGCGGGCGCTTGCCGGAGATCGGCGAACGCGGCGGTTGCGGGCGGCCGTTGAGGTTGTCCTGGTCGATCAGGTAGAACTCAAGCTCAAACGCCGCGCAAATATCCAGGCCCAGCGCATCGAACTTCTCCACCACGCTGCGCAGCACTTCCCGCGGGTCGGCGAAGAATGGCGTGCCGTCCAGTTCATGCATGGTCATCAGCAATTGCGCGGTCGGACGCTTCTGCCACGGCTCGTAGGCCAAGGTACCGGGGATCGGGAAGCAGATGCGGTCGGCATCGCCGATGTCCAGGCCCAGGCCGGTGCTTTCGACGGTCGAGCCGTTGATGTCCAGGGCAAACAGCGAAGCCGGCAGGTTGATGCCTTTTTCGTAGACTTTAACCAGGCTTGCACGCTCGATGCGCTTGCCACGCACCACGCCGTTCATGTCTGCAATCAGCAGATCGACAAATTGCACCTCAGGGTGGGCCTGGAGAAATTCGCCCATCTCATCGAGAGGGATGGCGCACGGGGAGACCGACGTCATGGCTAGGCATCCTTTGATTTTTTATCGAACGACATGGAGGAGGTACTACTGCGCTATCGAGAGCGGCGATGGTTTCATTTGTTCTTTTTAAGTGGTCCCATCGTGGGGAACAGCTGAACGCCGTGGGTTCGCACGGACGTTCCAGATTTTTCTGACAACGTCGCGACTTGATTCACGACTGCCGCCTCACTATAGAATGGCCCCCACGCAACAGACATTGGCATTTAGGCAAGTAAAGAGTGCATCCATGCAATATCAGATCAGCCACGCCGACCTTTCCCTGGTGCTTGCACTGGTCCGCGGCCGCTCCCTGGCCAAGGCCGCCGAGCTGCTGAAGGTCGATGTATCGACTGTTTTTCGTTCGATCCGGCGCATGGAAGCCGCCCTGGGTACCGCGTTGTTCGTCAAAAGCCGCAAAGGCTACATCCCCACCGGTACCGCCCAGGCCCTGGCCGAGCAGGCCGAACGCGCCGAGCAGGCACTGGATGCCGCGCGGGTGGCGCTGGAACTCGGTGAGCAGGTGGTCAGCGGCACGGTGCGCCTGACCTGCACCGACGCCGTGCTGCACAGCCTGTTGCTGCCAGCGCTGGCCGAGTTCATGCCGGCGTATCCGGCGCTGTCGCTGGAGCTGGCGACCTCCAACACCTTTGCCAACCTCAGCCGGCGCGATGCCGACCTGGCCCTGCGCCTGACCAACACCCCGCCGGAGCACCTGGTCGGGCGCTGCCTGGGATCGGCGTCCTACGTGGTGTGCGGCCGCGAAGAGTTTCGCGACAAGCTCAAGGACGCGCCGGCGGCGCTGCCGTGGATAGCCCCGGACGACACCATGCAGGACCACCCCACCGTGGTCTGGCGCAGCGAACACCTGCCCGGGGTCATGCCGCGCTACCGTTGCAGCAGCATCTCGGCGATTGCCCAGCTGGTAACCGCCGGCCTGGGCGTGGCGGCCCTGCCAGACTACATGGCCCATACCCTGCCCGGCGTCGAATCGCTGAGCGCTGCCCTGCCCGGCTGCGACACCGAAGTCTGGCTGCTGACCCGCCCCGATTGCCGCGCCTTGCGTTCAGTGCAGACGCTGTTCGACGAATTGACCCCGCGCCTGCGCGATGCCTTGGGTCGCCAGTGAAATCGTCCTCGCGGGGCAAGCCCGCTCCCACAGAACCTCTGTAGGAGCGGGCTTGCCGCGCGATGCTATTGAATTGAGCACGCATACAAGACAGTTGTGCTAGAGCCCTGCAAGTAGGTATCGTCGAGGTATCAAGGGCTCGAAATGAAATCAGCGCTTCCCTAAAGGCTGGTGATTTTTTAAACTATCGAGTCCGCTCGCCCTTTCGGGCTGAACTCCGCATTTGCTACTTGAGGAAGACCATGGCCCGCGTAACCGTTGAAGACTGCCTAGAACACGTGGCTAACCGTTTTGAGCTGGTCATGCTCTCCACCAAACGTGCCCGTCAACTGGCCACCGGCGGCAAAGAGCCGAAGCTGCCATGGGAAAACGACAAACCTACCGTCATGGCCCTGCGCGAAATCGCTGAAGGCATCTGCACTGATGAGTTCATGGCTGCAGAGTCGATCCAGACTCAAGTTGAGCCAATGTTCGCGTTCAGCGAGGGTGACGAGACCAACGAGGCGGTCTAAGCCCATGCCTGGTCGACGTAGTACGGCACCGGTCATCGTCCCTTGGCAAGAGGTCATCCCATGCCGAGCATAGACGCCCTCGCCGATCGCTTGTCGACCTACCTCGGCGCCGACCAGGTCAACCTGGTGCGCCGGGCGTATTTCTACGCCGAACAAGCCCACGACGGCCAGCGCCGTCGCAGCGGCGAAGCCTACGTCACGCACCCGCTGGCGGTGGCAAGCATCCTTGCCGACATGCACATGGACCATCAGAGCCTGATGGCCGCCATGCTTCATGACGTGATCGAAGACACCGGCATCGCCAAGGAAGCACTCAGCTCGCAATTTGGCGAAACCGTGGCCGAACTGGTCGACGGCGTCAGCAAGCTGACCCAGATGAACTTCGAGACCAAGGCCGAAGCCCAGGCGGAAAACTTCCAGAAAATGGCCATGGCCATGGCCCGGGATATCCGCGTGATCCTGGTCAAGCTGGCCGACCGCCTGCACAACATGCGCACCCTCGAAGTGCTGTCCGGCGAAAAGCGCCGGCGCATTGCCAAAGAAACCCTGGAAATCTACGCCCCCATCGCCAACCGCCTGGGCATGCACAGTGTGCGCGTAGAGTTCGAAGACCTCGGCTTCAAGGCCATGCACCCGATGCGCTCGGCGCGCATCTACCAGGCGGTCAAGCGCGCCCGCGGCAACCGCAAGGAAATCGTCAACAAGATCGAAGAGTCGCTGGCCCACTGCCTGGCGGTCGACGGTATCGAAGGCGAAGTCAGCGGCCGGCAGAAGCACCTCTATGGCATCTACAAGAAGATGCGCGGCAAACGCCGGGCCTTCAACGAGATCATGGACGTCTACGCGTTCCGCATCATCGTCGACAAAGTCGACACCTGCTACCGCGTACTGGGCGCCGTGCACAACCTGTACAAGCCGCTGCCGGGGCGCTTCAAGGATTACATCGCGATCCCCAAGGCCAACGGCTACCAGTCGCTGCATACCACGCTGTTCGGCATGCACGGGGTCCCGATCGAGATCCAGATCCGCACCCGCGAAATGGAAGAGATGGCCAACAACGGCATCGCCGCCCACTGGCTGTACAAGTCCAGTGACGACGAGCAGCCCAAGGGCACCCATGCCCGGGCGCGCCAATGGGTCAAAGGCGTGCTGGAAATGCAGCAACGCGCGGGCAACTCCCTCGAATTCATCGAGAGCGTGAAGATCGACCTGTTCCCGGACGAGGTCTACGTGTTCACGCCCAAGGGCCGGATCATGGAGCTGCCCAAAGGCTCCACGGCGGTCGACTTCGCCTACGCGGTGCACACCGACGTCGGCAACAGCTGCATTGCCTGCCGCATCAACCGCCGCCTGGCGCCGCTGTCCGAACCGCTGCAGAGCGGCTCGACGGTCGAGATCGTCAGCGCCCCGGGGGCGCGACCGAACCCGGCCTGGCTCAACTTCGTGGTGACCGGCAAGGCCCGTACGCACATCCGCCATGCGCTCAAACTGCAGCGCCGCTCGGAATCCATCAGCCTCGGCGAACGCCTGCTGAACAAGGTTCTCAACGGCTTCGACAGCGCCCTGGACAAGATCCCCCAGGAGCGCATCCAGGCCATGCTCGGCGAATACCGCCTGGAACTGATCGAAGACCTGCTCGAAGACATCGGCCTGGGCAACCGCATGGCCTACGTAGTGGCCCGCCGCCTGCTGTCCACCGAAGGCGAGCAACTGCCAAGCCCGGAAGGCCCGCTGGCCATTCGCGGCACCGAAGGCCTGGTGTTGAGCTACGCCAAATGCTGCACGCCGATCCCGGGCGACCCGATTGTCGGTCACCTGTCGGCGGGCAAAGGCATGGTGGTACACCTGGAAAACTGCCGCAACATCAGCGAAATCCGCCACAACCCGGAAAAATGCATCCAGCTGTCCTGGGCCAAGGATGTCACCGGCGAATTCAACGTCGAGCTGCGCGTCGAGCTTGAGCACCAGCGCGGCCTGATCGCGCTGCTGGCCAGCAGCGTCAACGCCGCCGACGGCAATATCGAGAAAATCAGCATGGATGAACGCGATGGTCGCATCAGCGTGGTCCAACTGGTGGTCAGCGTGCACGACCGTGTGCACCTGGCACGCGTGATCAAGAAACTGCGCGCCCTGACCGGGGTGATCCGAATCACCCGCATGCGTGCGTAGCCCAATAACAGCAAGGAGTCATCATGACCAAGACCGTCATCACCAGTGACAAGGCCCCAGCCGCCATCGGCACCTATTCCCAGGCGATCAAGGCCGGCAACACGGTGTACATGTCCGGGCAGATCCCGCTGGACCCGAAAACCATGGAACTGGTCGAAGGCTTCGAAGCCCAGACCGTCCAGGTCTTCGAAAACCTCAAAGCCGTTGCTGAAGCCGCTGGCGGTTCGTTCAAGGACATCGTCAAGCTGAACATCTTCCTCACCGACCTCAGCCACTTCGCCAAGGTCAACGAGATCATGGGCAAGTACTTCGACCAGCCGTACCCGGCCCGCGCCGCCATTGGCGTTGCTGCCCTGCCGAAAGGCTCGCAGGTTGAAATGGATGCCATCCTGGTCATCGAGTAACACCCCCGAGGGCGCGCCGCCCGGTGCGCCCTCATCCCCCGCCCCTGCAAGGACCCCCGCCATGCGCTACGCGCTCGCCCTGTCGCTGCTCGCCACCCTGTTGAGCGGCTGCGCCAGCCACAGCCCGGAAGACCTCAACGGTACCTGGATCAACCAGAACGCCATCGACGCTGCCGCCAAAGGCTCCAACCTGCGCCAGGCCCTGCTCGCCAACGGCCCGAACCTTGAGTGGAAGGTCAACGTTGCCGCCAGCCAGGCCACCTTCAGCAATGGCTTTGAAGCGGGCGACGGCAAGCTCAAGGCGCTCAAAGATGGCCAGTGGGAAGTCGATTTCTACGGTAACTACGCCGAGACGCTGAGCCTGGACGGCGACGAACTGGTTCAAGCGGCCAGTGACGCCAACCCGCAGCAGAGCTTCCAGCGCGCCGAAACCCCGGCACCCATTGATGCGCCAGCTGGCACCACCTTTGAAACCGAGCTGTACAAGGCTTACATGGGTGGCGACTGGAAGATTGTCGAGGGCCCGGGACAGGGTGCAGTGGCGCATTTTCGCGCCAACGGCAGCCTCGACGGCCTGCCCGGCCTGGATCGCTACGCGCTGTGCCTGGCTGGTGATTGCGCGGCCATGAGCGGCGAGCACGACAGCCTGTGGCTGGAACGCAACCAGCAGGGCAACCCGTGGATCTTCAAGCGTGACGGCAAACAGCTGGAAATCTTCCAGGCCGTCAACAAGGCCCAGGCCGACGAGATGCCCGATCTGCAACCTGGCCCTCGTCGCTGGCTGCTTGAGCGTCAGTAAGGGTTAATTGCTACCGGCAAGGATGGCCGCATAGCCTTCCTTGTAGCTTGGGTACTGTGGCGCCCAGCCCAGTGCCCGGGCCCGGGCGTTGCTGCAGCGCTTGCTGCCGGCACGGCGCACCCGCTCCTGTTCCGACCACTGGGTAACGCCCATGTACTCGCGCAGCCAGGCAACCACGTCAAACAGCGGCGCCGGCGCGTCATCGACACCGATGTAGCAGTCGTCCACAGCCTTGCCTTGCTGATCGCTCTTGAGCAAGAACGCCAGCAGCCCGGCGGCATCTTCAGCGTGAATGCGGTTGCCGTACAGCGGCGGCTCCTCGGTTACTCGATAACCCTGGCGGACCTGGCTGAGCAGCCATTCGCGACCCGGGCCGTAGATGCCCGTAAGGCGCACGATGGTCGCCGGGATGCCGCTGGCCAGGGCCAGTTGCTCGGCTTCGAGCATGACCTTGCCCGAATAGCCTTCAGGCGCCACGGCAGCAGTTTCGTCAATCCACTCGCCGTCCTTTTGCGCATACACGCTGCTGCTCGAGACAAACAGCAGGCGCCGCGGCTTTTGCCCGCGCTCGGCCAGCCAGGCCAGCACGTTGCGCAGGCCCTCGACATAAGCGGCCTGATAACCGGCTTCGTCATGCTGGCTGGCGGCAACGCTGTAGACCAGGTAATCCGGAGCGTCAACCGGCCAGTCGGCCGGGCAACGCGAGTCATTCAAGTCGGCAGCGATCGCCGTCACCCCCTCTGGCAATTGGCCAACACTGCGGCGCAAGCCGCTCACCGGCCAGCCAGAGGCCAGCAATTGCTTGGCCAGACGGCCACCGACATCGCCACAACCGACGATCAGAACTGAGGGCGCAGACATCCTGAAACTCCGCAAATCAAAGGCCCAGCCTATCCAAATAAATCGATAGGCGGCTAGCTATGATGGAAAAAAAGTAACTTTATTACTTCTGCTAACAAGAATTACTTGCAATAATGGCCACCCAATTTTGTTCTCGGCCTGTCTCGAGGCCTGGAAGGACAACCACCTCTTTCTTCTTCATCAGGTCAGGCCAGCATGACACGTATCCAACCTTCCGCTTCGCCAACCACGTCGCGCGCATGGCGCGCCGTTGCCGCGCTGATGCTCAGCCTGGTGATGGCACCCGCCGCCCTGGCCGATGAGCCGACCACCGCACCCGCCACTCCAGCCGCCGCCGTTGCACCGGCCGCACCGGGTGCCGAACAGGCTGCTGCGCCGACCGATCCGGCTGCCGCGCCTGCTGTTGCTCCGGTTGATGGCCAGGCCGCCAGCCCGGCTGACGAAAGCGTTGAAGCACTGGTTGAAGATACCAGCCTGGGCATGGCCCACGACCTGTCGCCATGGGGCATGTACAAGAACGCCGACATCGTGGTGAAGATCGTCATGATCGGCCTGGCCATCGCCTCGATCATTACCTGGACCATCTGGATCGCCAAAGGCTTCGAGCTGCTGGGCGCCAAGCGTCGTCTGCGTGGCGAGATCGCCGCCCTCAAGCGTGCCACCACCCTCAAGGAAGCCAGCGACAGTGCCAACAAAGAAGGCACCCTGGCCCACATCCTGGTTCACGATGCCCTGGATGAAATGCGCCTGTCGGCCAATACCCGCGAGAAAGAAGGCATCAAGGAGCGCGTCAGCTTCCGCCTTGAGCGCCTGGTAGCTGCCAGCGGCCGCAACATGAGCAGCGGCACCGGCGTCCTCGCCACCATCGGTTCCACCGCGCCGTTCGTCGGTCTGTTCGGTACCGTCTGGGGCATCATGAACAGCTTCATCGGCATCGCCAAGACCCAGACCACCAACCTCGCCGTGGTTGCCCCGGGTATCGCCGAAGCCCTGCTGGCCACCGCCCTGGGCCTGGTCGCAGCGATCCCTGCGGTGGTCATTTACAACGTCTTCGCCCGCTCCATTGCCGGTTACAAGGCGCAGGTGTCCGATGCCTCGGCCGAAGTCCTGCTGCTGGTCAGCCGCGACCTGGACCACCAGCCAGGCGATCGCGCCGCGGCACCTCACATGGTTAAAGTGGGCTAAGCCATGGGCCTGCATCTTAACGAAGGTGGCGACGACCTCGCCGAAAACCACGAAATCAACGTCACGCCGTTCATCGACGTCATGTTGGTCCTGCTGATCATCTTCATGGTGGCAGCGCCGCTGGCAACCGTCGACATCAAGGTCGACCTGCCCGCCTCGACCGCAAAACCGGCGCCGAGGCCCGAGAAGCCGGTGTTCCTCAGCGTCAAGGCTGACCAGAACCTGTACGTCGGTGACGAGCAGGTCCAGCGTGACCAGCTCGGCGCGATTCTCGACGCCAAGACCAAGGGCGACAAGGACACCACGATCTTCTTCCAGGCCGATAAAGGTGTCGATTACGGCGATCTGATGGAAGTCATGAACACGCTGCGCGCGGCCGGTTACCTGAAAGTCGGTCTGGTCGGCCTTGAGACGGCAGCCAAGAAATGATCAAGACGCGGCATAAGCTGGCGCGTTACAGCAGTAGTCTGGCGATTGTGCTGGGTATCCATGCCGTTGCCGTGTTGCTGACGCTCAATTGGTCGGTGCCCCAAGCGATCGAGTTGCCGCCTGCGGCAATGATGATCGAAATGGCCCCGATGCCCGAACCGGCCCCGCCACCTCCACCCAAGGTGGTCACCCCGCCACAGCCGCCAGCGCCGGTCGAAGAACCGCCGCTGCCGAAACTGGCCGAGGCGCCGAAACCGAAAATCGCCATTGCCAAGCAGGTCAAGCCAAAGGCCAAACCGCAGCCGCCCAAGCCCGAGAAAAAGCCTGAGCCGCCGCAGGAAAAGCCGGCCGACGAGGAAGTGGTCGATACACCGCCAACCACCGCACCGTCGCAAAAATCGGCGGCTCCGGCGCCGAGCATCGCCACCAACAGCAATGCCCTGCCGACCTGGCAGAGCGATCTGCTGCGACACCTGGCGAAGTACAAGCGCTACCCGGAAAACGCCCGGCGCATGCGTATGGAAGGCATCAACCGCCTGCGCTTCGTGGTCGATGGCGAGGGCAAGATCCTCTCCTACGCCCTGGCTGGTGGATCGGGCAGCGCGGCACTGGATCGGGCGACCCTGGAGATGATCCGTCGCGCGCAACCGGTGCCACCGCCGCCTAAAGAACTGCTGAACAACGGCAGCATTGAAGTGATCGCGCCTTTCGTCTACTCGCTGGACAAACGCTAACGCTTTGTTTCTGTCACAAACGAGCAAGTCTGATAACGTGCGTCTATCGATTGCAGCCGCTATGCTGGGGCCGCAACTTCATGGACGCACGTTATGACCCTCACAGAATTGCGCTACATCGTCACCCTCGCCCAGGAGCAGCACTTCGGCCACGCCGCCGAACGCTGCCACGTCAGCCAGCCGACCCTGTCGGTCGGCGTCAAGAAGCTTGAGGACGAGCTGGGTGTACTGATCTTCGAGCGCAGTAAAAGCGCGGTACGCCTGACCCCGGTCGGCGAAGGCATCGTTGCCCAGGCGCAAAAGGTACTCGAGCAGGCCCAGGGCATTCGCGAGCTGGCCCAGGCCGGCAAGAACCAGCTGACCGCCCCGCTGAAAGTCGGCGCGATCTACACCGTCGGCCCCTACCTGTTCCCGCACCTGATCCCGCAACTGCACCGGGTCGCCCCGCAGATGCCGTTGTACATCGAAGAGAACTTCACCCACATCCTGCGCGACAAGCTGCGCAATGGCGAGCTGGACGCAGTGATCATCGCCCTGCCGTTCAACGAAGCCGACGTACTGACCCTGCCGCTGTACGACGAGCCGTTCTACGTGCTGATGCCCAGCGAGCATCCATGGACCCAGAAAGAAACCATCGACGCCAGCCTGCTCAACGACAAGAGCCTGCTGCTGCTCGGTGAAGGCCACTGCTTCCGTGACCAGGTGCTCGAGGCGTGCCCGACCCTGGCCAAAGGCAGCGACGGCGCCAAGCACACCACGGTCGAGTCCAGCTCGCTGGAAACCATTCGCCACATGGTCGCTTCGGGCCTGGGCGTATCGATCCTGCCGCTGTCGGCAGTGCACAGCCACCATTACGCCCCGGGCGTGATCGAAGTGCGCCCGCTGAGCCCACCGGCGCCGTTTCGCACCGTGGCCATCGCCTGGCGCGCCAGCTTCCCGCGGCCCAAGGCCATCGAGATCCTCGCTGACTCGATCCGCCTGTGCTCGGTCGCCAAACCCGCCGCGAGCCAGTAGGAAAGCACCATGCCGGAGTTGTCCCAGGTCTCGGTGACCGCGCTCAAGGGAGTCGGCGAGGCCATGGCCGAAAAACTCGCCAAGGTCGGCCTGGAGAACCTCCAGGACGTGCTGTTCCACCTGCCGCTGCGCTATCAGGACCGCACCCGCGTGGTGCCCATCGGCGCCCTGCGCCCGGGCCAGGATGCAGTGATCGAAGGCGTGGTCAGTGGCACCGACGTGGTCATGGGCAAGCGCCGCAGCCTGCTGGTGCGCCTGGGCGACGGCAGCGGCGTTCTGAGCCTGCGCTTCTACCACTTCAGCAACGCGCAGAAGGAAGGCCTCAAGCGCGGCACCCACCTGCGCTGCTACGGTGAAGCGCGCCCGGGTGCTTCCGGGCTGGAAATCTACCACCCGGAATACCGCGCGCTGACCGGCGACGAGCCGGCCCCGGTGGAGCAGACCCTGACCCCGATCTACCCGACCACCGAAGGCCTGACCCAGCAGCGCCTGCGCCAGCTGTGCCAGCAGAGCCTGGCCCTGCTCGGCCCGCGCAGCCTGCCGGACTGGCTACCGGACGAACTGGCCGGGGATTACCAACTGGCGCCGCTGGACGATGCGATCCGCTACCTGCACCACCCACCGGCCGATGCCGACGTCGATGAGCTCGCCGAAGGCCACCATTGGGCCCAGCACCGCCTGGCGTTCGAAGAGCTGCTGACCCACCAGCTGTCCCAGCAGCGCCTGCGCGAAAGCCTGCGCGCCCAGCGTGCGCCGGTATTGCCCAAGGCCAGCCGCTTGCCCCAGCAGTACCTGGCCAACCTCGGCTTTGCACCAACCGGTGCCCAGCAACGCGTGGGCAACGAGATCGCCTACGACCTCAGCCAGCCAGAGCCGATGCTGCGCCTGGTGCAAGGCGATGTCGGCGCCGGCAAGACCGTGGTCGCTGCCCTCGCTGCCCTGCAAGCGCTGGAAGCCGGTTACCAGGTGGCGCTGATGGCACCCACTGAGATCCTCGCCGAGCAGCATTTCATCACCTTCAAGCGCTGGCTGGAGCCGCTGGGCATCGAAGTCGCCTGGCTGGCCGGCAAGCTCAAGGGCAAGGCACGCAGCAGCGCCCTGGAACAGATCGCCGCCGGCGCCCCGATGGTGGTTGGCACCCATGCCCTGTTCCAGGAAGAAGTGAAGTTCAAGAACCTGGCCCTGGCGATCATCGACGAACAGCACCGCTTCGGCGTGCAGCAGCGCCTGGCCCTGCGCCAGAAAGGCGTGGGCGGTCAACTGTGCCCGCACCAGCTGATCATGACCGCCACGCCGATCCCGCGCACCCTGGCCATGAGCGCCTATGCCGACCTGGACACCTCGATCCTCGACGAATTGCCGCCAGGCCGCACCCCGGTCAACACCGTGCTGGTAACCGACAGCCGGCGCTTCGAAGTGGTCGAGCGGGTGCGCGCGGCCTGCGCCGAAGGGCGCCAGACCTACTGGGTCTGCACCCTGATCGAAGAATCTGAAGAGCTCACCTGCCAGGCCGCCGAAACCACTTACGAGGAACTTAGCAGCGCCTTGGGCGAGTTGCGTGTCGGCCTGATTCACGGGCGCATGAAACCTGCGGAGAAAGCCGCGGTGATGGCCGAATTCAAGCAGGGCAATTTGCAGCTGCTGGTGGCAACCACGGTGATCGAGGTTGGTGTCGACGTGCCCAATGCCAGCCTGATGATCATCGAGAACCCCGAGCGTCTGGGCCTGGCCCAATTGCACCAGCTGCGAGGCCGGGTTGGCCGGGGCAGCGCGGTGAGCCATTGCGTGCTGCTGTATCACCCGCCGCTGTCGCAGATCGGCCGCGAACGCCTGGGGATCATGCGCGAGACCAACGACGGCTTCATCATCGCCGAGAAAGACCTGGAGCTGCGCGGCCCGGGTGAAATGCTCGGCACCCGCCAGACCGGCCTGCTGCAATTCAAGGTCGCCGACCTGATGCGCGACGCTGACCTGCTGCCCGCCGTGCGCGACGCCGCCCAGGCCCTGCTAGCCCGCTGGCCGTCACACGTCAGCCCCTTGCTGGAACGCTGGCTGCGCCACGGCCAGCAATACGGCCAAGTGTGACGCCCGTCCCAGATTGCGGCCAGCCCGGGGTTCAAGCTGGTTATACTCATGCGATTGAAAAAATTTTGGATACAGACCATGACTGAAGTTGCTCTGGACACCGCAACCCCCCACGCTCCGTCTGTTATCCGGTTGCTGCTCGACAAGCTCGGCATCGCCTACCGCGAAGTGACCGACCATCCGCAGCTGCCGGCCGCCGCCAAAGTGCAGGCCGTACTGCTGGACGACGAAGTCGGCGCGTTGATGGTGCTGTTCCCGCAAAACCAGTTGCTCGACCTCAGCCGCCTGACCGAGCTGACCGGCCGCAAGCTGGCTGCGGTACCGCTGGAACGCCTGCGCCACATGCTGGAAAAGCACGGCCTGAAGATCCTCCCGGGGATTCCGGCGCTGACCAGCTCACCGTGCCTGTACGAAGAAAGCCTGCTGCGTCCCGAGCGCCTGCTGATTCACTCCGGTGAAGCCGGGTTGTTGCTGGAGATCGAGCGCGACGACTTCAAGAAGATGCTCAGCAAGGCCAGCGCCGGCAACTTCGGCGAACTGCTGACCAGCATCCGCCCAAATCTCGACCGCCCCCACGACGACCGCGAAGAAATTTCCCAGGCCGTCCAGGCATTCACCGCCCGGCGCATCCAGCAGCGCCTGGAAAGCACCATCGAGATCCCGCCGCTGGCGGAAACCGCGCAAAAAATCATCAAGCTGCGGGTCGACCCCAACGCCACCATCGATGACATCACCGGCGTGGTCGAAACCGACCCGGCCCTTGCTGCGCAAGTGGTCAGCTGGGCGGCTTCGCCCTACTACGCCTCACCGGGCAAGATCCGCTCGGTGGAAGACGCCATCGTTCGCGTGCTCGGCTTTGACCTGGTGATCAACCTGGCCCTGGGCCTGGCGCTGGGCAAAACCCTGAGCCTGCCCAAGGACCACCCGCAACAGACCACACCGTACTGGCAGCAATCGATCTACACCGCTGCGGTGATCGAGGGCCTGACCCGGGCCATGCCGCGGGCCGAGCGCCCGGAATCGGGCCTGACCTACCTGGCCGGGCTGCTGCACAACTTCGGCTACCTGTTGCTGGCGCATGTGTTCCCGCCGCATTTCTCGCTGATCTGCCGGCACCTGGAGGTCAACCCGCACCTGTGCCACAGCTACGTCGAGCAACACCTGCTGGGCATCAGCCGCGAGCAGATCGGCGCCTGGCTGATGCGCTACTGGGACATGCCGGATGAGCTGTCCACCGCCCTGCGCTTCCAGCACGACCCGACCTATGCCGGCGACTGCGCCGCCTTCCCCAACCTGGTGTGCCTGGCGGTACGCCTGCTGCGCTCGCGCGGAATCGGCTCGGGGCCGCAGGAAAGCATCCCCGACGAGCTGCTCGAGCGTCTGAACCTGACCCGCGAAAAAGCCGAGGACGTGGTCAACAAGGTGCTGGAAGCCGAAGCCATGCTGCGTGAGCTGGCCTCGCAATTCAGCCAGCACTGAGGCGTAAGCCTGACCTTGGCGGTCAGGCCTTCTTTTTCGGTTTCAGGTACTTCATCAGGCCCTGGAACCAGATCACCAGCGCCGGGTTGCCCTTGATCTGGATGCTTTTGTCCTGAATCCCCTGCATGAAGGCCAGTTGCTTGTTCTTGGCCTGCAGGGTGGCAAAACCGAACGCGGCATCCTTGAAGGCGATAGCGAAAGCTGGCGCAGGGTGAGTGCCGGATTTGCTGCTGATTCGCAGGTCCTTGACGATGAAATGGCGCGCCGCCTTGCCATCGAGGGTCTGCAGCTGGAACACCAGGTCCTTGTCGGCCAGTTGCTGCTGAAAGGCAGGGTTGTTGCGGCTGGCTTTGGCCATCAGCAGGCCCATGGCCCAAAGGAGAAAGCGAAACTTCATGTGCACGCCTCGGCTAAAAAGTGACTGGCGAAGCAGTTTATAGTCTCGCTACAAAAACGCCATAGTTCTCTACGCTTTACCCGATGATAGCCGCCGTTGGCCTTGTAACCGGGTTATTCACTGACGCCTGAACCTGCTCAACGCGTACAGAATCAACTGGTTCGCGCCGACAGCCGCCAGTGCCGTAGACAACCCCAGCACGCTGCAAAACATTGCGCGCAGCGGATGCTGGGGCAACAGGTAGAGCAGGATTGCGGCAGGAATGGCCGCCGCCAGCAGCAACCGCCACTTGAGCCGCGGCACCAGCGCGATCGCCAGGTTCATCAACACCACGAAGTAGAAGATCAGGTACATGCCCATGCCGATCGCGACGCCGCGCGACATCAGCCCGCCGGCCATCTGCCGGTACATTGTCATGCCAGTGTTGTGCAGCCACAGGTAAGTGACAATGGCCAACAGGTGCACAACCAGAGCGATTGCCAGGCGGTAAGGGGGAGTTACAAGCATTTCTGTGTCTCGTCTTCGACCACGCCTTTGTCGCTCAGGCGCTTGATACCGTCCACGGCGCTGTCGCGGTAACCGCTGGCCTCCAGTGCCGCTTGCTGGTAGCAAGCCATGGCGCGGTCATTGTCCTGCTGGCCAAGCTTGCCTGCCTCGTAGGCAAAGCCAAGCTCCACCAGCCCCCGCGGCGACTCCAGCTTCGCCGATTGGCGCAAGGCTTGAAGCGCTTTGCCCGGGTCCTGGCAGACCCGGTCCTCGGCATACTCTTCGCCGTAGCAAACGAAGTGCGCCAGCATGGCCCCGGCGTCCCGTTCAGTGACCATAGCCGCCTCCAGGAGCTGAACGATGGTCGAGTCCGGCAGTCGTTCGGCATCCCCTGAAAAAATCAGGATGACCGCCTGGACTGCGGCCTCGTTGTTGCCCTTGGTAGCGGCACTGAGCAGACTGTTGAGGGCGGCGTTCATCAGTTGCCCAGGGTTGTCGTAGAGCCCTGCCCTGCCCAGATTCTCATAGAGCCTGGCGCGCTCGACATCCAGCTCGCCGGCAACCTTCTCCTGGCGCCCGGTAAAGAAGCCCGCCAGCGACCAGTCATCGATCCGCTGTAACACCCAGCATTGGCCGCGGGTAAAGGTATAGACCTTGAGCAGTTCGCCCTTGGTGTCGTGCAACACCACTTGCCGGCTACCCTCCTGCTCGACCACCAGCCCCAGCGCGGCACGCTTGGCCGGCTGTAGCAAGGCCAGCGACGGGCGCTGCTCCGGGGCCAGCTTGCGGATCGCCACACGCGGTTGCTTGCGACCGGGGTAGATCCGCTGCTCGATCAGCGGGTCAGCCACCAGCGACTGCTGCAGCGCTTCGCTCTGGGCAAAAGCGGCGAAAAAGGCGCCAAAATCGTTGTCGGAGCAGTCCGGCATGTCCGCCGGGGCACCAGCGCAGGTTGTCGCCCCGGCCAGCAGCAGGAACGAGCAGAACCACTGCCGCCACGTCGTCGCAAAGCCTTTCATGGTTTGCCTCTGTCGATCAGCTGTTGAGTGGGAGTACACCAGTAGTCACTGAAACCCAGCCAGTAACCCAGCACATCGCGGATAAAGCGCAGGGCGTTTTCCGGCTTGCGGCAATCGGCCTGCTCGTCGGCCACGTCATAGGGCGTATTGCTGATGAAGTAGTTGAGCCAATGGGGCTTCCAGTTGGGTATGGCGATCTCGATATGCCCATCAGCCTTGTACAAGCTGATCCAGACGATGCCGACAGTGCCGTTGTCTTCGTAATCGCGCATGTCCAAAGAGGTCTGCGAGAACAGCGGCGTGCGGTAAACCTGCTTTTGATTGCTGCGGTCAATGAAACGCAGGTAGGCCAGGTCATCGAAAGGCACCAGCCAGCCACCAACCGGCACATTCTCCATGAGATAACGGCCCGACTCGCTGACCACCCTGACTTCGCCTGGCCGATCGATCAATACCTGGATGTTGTGTCCCACCCAAAGTACCAATGCCCCAACCATCGCCAGGGCAAAATAGTGCCTACGTTTCAAGACCGATCCTTGTTGAATACATTCAGCCGGCCCAACCAGTGGGCAAGCATTATCGCCAGGAAAGTCAGACCACCGGCCAGCGGGCTGAAAAACATCGTTCGCACCGGGTGATCCGGCATCAGCCAGTAGATGATCAACGCCACCAGCGCGCCATTGATCATGAGTTTGTGCTTGAGCCTCGGCACGAAAACGATCACCAGGCTGAAGATCACCATCACATCGAACACCAGCCAGAAAATGGCGCCAGACGCCACGCCGCGGGCGGTGAAGCCGCCGTAGATCTGCTTGTAGTAATGAACCCCGATGTCGTTGAGCACCAGGAACAGGAAGCAAGCCAGCGCATGCACGGCCAGGGCGATCAGCCAGCGTTTGATCATCGGGAGTTTCCTTGCAAAGCCTGGCACCAGCTGCGCACATCGTTCCTGTCGAAGCCCGGGCAGTTGTTGTCGCGGGGGATATAGCGATAGGGGTGCGCGGCTTCGTAGGTGAAGTGGTAGTAGTTGTGCTTGTCCTGGCCGTACAGCCAGTAGGACGAGGAGCCCTGGGAAATCTGGTAGGGCTCGAAGGTCAGCATTGAGGATTCGGCGGGGATGAAGTTGTCAGGCTCCATCCACAGCAGCAGCGCGTTCGAATACAACGGCGTGGTCACGCCTGGCAGCAGCAGGAGTACCAGCAACGCCAGGGCCAACCCTTTGCCTTTGCTCATGCCGGCGGCAGGTTCGCATAGTAGGAACCCACCAGTTCCATGACCACCACGGTGGTCAGGCAAATGAACGTCAGCAGGCGATGCCAGAGCTGGTCACGCCAGCGTCGGTGCAGGCTGGTGAGTATCAATATCAGGCAGACAAAGGCCAGGCTGCCGAACAGGTCGCTGTCGGCAACGCCCGCCAGGTAGTTGGGCAAGGTCAAGCCGTCATACATGGCGTTGCCCTGCGCTAGCGGTTAGTGCGAATCCTTCGGTCTTCATCACGGCCCTCCCTGGACACTTCCCCGTCCTTGCGACGGCGGCCGCGTATGCTAGCCAGATGCCAGGGCGGCGGCAATAAAAAACGGGCACCTTGTGCGGTGCCCGTTTTTCACTGCAATCGATCTGTGCGAGGCATCACGGATTGACGCTGTCCTTCAGGGATTTACCTGGTTTGAAAGCAACAGTGTTGCTGGCCTTGATCTTGACCGGCTCGCCGGTTTGCGGGTTTTTGCCCGTGCGGGCACCGCGGTGGCGCTGCAGGAAGGTACCGAAGCCGACCAGGGTCACGCTGTCCTTGCGGTGCAGGGCGCCGGTGATTTCTTCGAGCACGGCGTTGAGCACGCGGTTGGCTTGCTCTTTGGTGAGATCAGCCTTTTCCGCAATGGCGGCGGCGAGTTCTGGTTTACGCATAGTGAAGCCTCTTTGACGGTTTTTTTGTTGTTATGCCGTGCTGCTCTTGAAGAACAGCGCCCAAGGCACCGCAGGCTCTAAACTGCGGCAGACGGAGTGAGAATGGCATGCCCTCAGGGGCCGCGCCAGTCTCTGGGCGGCCATTGCTGGGGCAAAGGCAGGGGAAATCCGACAGAACGCCGGTTATTTACGCCATCAGCGCCGGAAGTTGCCGATTTAGAGCCAGCTTGTCCATGACGGCGGTGCCGGTCAGGGCATAGCCCAGCAGTTGGCCGTCTGCGTCATGGCAGAGCACCTTGAGGTCGGCGCCCTGGCCTTCAACGCTCCACTGGCCCTCACGGCCATGGGGCACAGGCGACACCACCAGCGGGCAGGCCGGGGTTTTAACCGTAACCGGCATCGGCCCGTAGGCGACCGCTGTCGGGTTGCCGGCCAGGGTTTGCGCCAGCGCCCGGGCGCAACTCATCAACGGCATCACATACAGCAGATTGAGGCCATCGACTTCGGCGCAATCACCGAGGGCGAAGATGTTGGCGTGGGAGGTACGCAGCTGGCGATCAACCACTACGCCGCGATTGACCTGCAACCCCGCAGCCGAGGCCAGGTCGATGCGTGGGCGCAGGCCAACAGCCGAAACCACCAGGTCGCAAGCAATCACGCTGCCGTCGGACAAGTGCGCTTCCAGGCCCTGCTCCAGCCGCTGCAGGCGGGTCAGTACCGGGCCCAGGTGGAAACGCACGCCCAGCTCTTGAAGGCCGGCCTGAACCGCGGCTGCCGCCATCGGGTGCAGCAAGGTCGGCATGACCTGCTCGCACGGCGCCACCAGCTCGACCTGATAGCCACCCAGGCTCATGTCGTTGGCGAACTCACAGCCGATCAGGCCGGCGCCGAGGATCAGCACCCGTTGCTTGCCAGCGGCGGCGGCGCGAAAACGCGCGTAGTCCTCGAGGTCGTTGATCGGGAAGATCAGCTCGCCTGCATCGCCTTCGACCGGCACCCGCACGGTTTCGGCGCCCCAGGCCAGGATCAGGTCGCGGTAGTGAACCTGCTCTTCACCGATCCACAGGCGTTTGTGGCCCGGGTCGATGCCGCTGATGCGGGTGTGGGTGCGCACCTCGGCCTTGAGCTGCTCGGCCATGGCGCCGGGTGCGGCCATGCTAAGGCCGTCGGCGTCCTTGTTCTTGGCGAAACCGGTGGAAAGCATCGGCTTGGAGTAGGAGCGGCCGTCGTCGGCGGTAATCAGCAACAACGGCGTATCGCCGTCGAGCTTGCGAAACTCGCGAGCCAGGTTGTAACCCGCCAGACCTGTACCGACAATCACCACTGGAGCCGTCATGCGCTGCCTTCCTTGAAATCTGATTGAAATGTGATCAGTTGATTTCGATCATCTCGAAATCCATCTTGCCGACACCGCAGTCCGGGCACAGCCAGTCTTCGGGTACGTCTTCCCACCTGGTGCCTGGAGCGATGCCGTCGTCCGGCCAACCGTCAGCTTCGTTGTAGACCAGGCCACAGACAATACATTGCCACTTTTTCATAACGCACTTCCTCGAAAGACTCAGGCATTGGAGTGGCCGCTCTCGTGAAGATTACAGTGGCGGCCATCAAAGAAAGGGCTTTGTACTGGAGCCAGGTGCCAGCATGCAAGCCGGATCGGGCAATCATGCTAAGCTCGGCGTCTCTCTGGCCTGTTATTCGATACCGCCGTGCCGTACGAAACATTGCAAGCGCCCGCTGCACTCTGGCTGCAGCACCCTGACCTGGCAGACAGCACATCGCCCACGACTCGCGACTGGTTGTACGACCAGGGCTCCCTGACCCGCCGCCTGATTCAATTATCCGCCGATCACTTTTGCGTGACACCCCTTTGCGAGGGCTGGCAACGACTGCGCGAAGACGAATGCCAGGCCCTTGACCTGCCGTTGGGCAGCGAAGGCTGGGTGCGCGAAGTGTACTTGCGCGGCCATGGCCAGCCCTGGGTGTTTGCCCGCAGCGTGGCCGCGCGCAGCTCGCTGGAAAGTGGCGGCCTGGACATGGAAGCGCTGGGCAGCCGCTCATTGGGCGAACTGCTGTTCTGCGAACAGGGCTTTGTCCGCCGGCCCATCGAGGTCTGCCACTATCCGCAGGCCTGGTTGCCGCTGGAGCAGTGCCATGTCGGCTTGTGGGGGCGCCGTTCGCGCTTTGATCGCGACGCCTTGAGCGTGCTGGTGGCCGAGGTGTTCTTGCCTACACTGTGGATTGCCGCCGACACCCCATCGGAGACCCGCTGATGTACCTGCAGCTGCTCAAGTCGTTCAATCGCCTGCACCCCCGGGCCTGGGACTTCATCCAGCTGAGCCGGATGGACCGTCCGATTGGCATCTACCTGCTGCTGTGGCCGACCCTTTCGGCCGTCTGGATTGCCGCCAAGGGCGCGCCGACCCTGGCCAACGTGCTGATATTCACCCTCGGCGTGGTGCTGATGCGCGCTGCCGGCTGCGCCATCAACGATTTCGCCGACCGCAAGGTCGATGGCCACGTCAAACGCACTGCCGACCGCCCGCTGGCCGCCGGACGGATCAACGCCCGCGAGGCGCTGACCCTGTTTGCGGTATTGGTCGGGGTGAGTTTCTTGCTGGTGCTGTGCACCAATGCCACCACGGTGTGGCTGTCGTTCGGCGCTGTGGCGCTGGCGGCCTGTTACCCGTTCATGAAGCGCTACACCTACTACCCGCAGGTGGTGCTGGGGGCGGCCTACTCCTGGGGCATCCCCATGGCCTTCACCGCCGCCACCGGCGAGCTGCCGGCCATCGCCTGGCTGCTGTACATCGCCAACCTGCTGTGGACCGTGGGCTACGACACGTACTACGCCATGGTCGACCGCGATGACGACCTGAAAATCGGGGTCAAATCCACCGCCATCCTGTTCGGTGAAGCCGATCGGGTGATCATCCTCACCTTGCAGGTATTGTCCCTTGGCTGCCTGTTACTGGCCGGCAACCGCTTCGAGCTGGGCGGCTGGTTCCACCTGGGACTGATGGCAGCCTTGCTGTGCTTTGCCTGGGAGTTCTGGTCGACGCGCAAGCTGGACCGCGAATCGTGCTTCAAGGCCTTCTTGCACAACCACTGGGCCGGGTTGCTGGTGTTTGTCGGCATCGTGCTGGATTACAGCTTCTGATTCATCGCGGGGCATGCCCGCTCCTACCTGTAGGAGCGGGCTTGCCCCGCGAAAAAGCCATTACGGTTTGGCAACGTGCCAGACGTCCTTCATACCGTCGCCCACAGTGTCCCCCGCCTTCTGGTCCTTGACGAAGGTGTACAGCGGCTTGCCATCATAGGCCCACTGCATGTTGCCGTCATCGCGCTTGATCTGTGTCCACTTGCCTTCGGCCTTCTCGCCATCCTTGACCATCAACGGCGGCCAGTTCTTGGCACAATCAGCGTTACACATGGATTTGCCGTCAGCGTCCTTGTCAAAGGTGTACAAGGTCATACCCTTATGGTCGACCCACATGCCGTCCTTCTCCATGGCATGATGAGCCGAGGCCACTCCCGGCAGCGCCAGGGCTACTGCAGCGAATAGACCCATCCAGTTCAGCGTATGTCGTGTCATTGGATTCACCGTAATTCTCGGGAGAGGGAATTTAAGCCTAGCCCAGTAACAGAATGTTGCTGCAATGGCCCACGAGCTGTCACACGACTGCAATAATTCCGTTATCTAATGCGGGCCAAGACACCTTTAATGGAAGAGGTTTAAGCATGGTTGGCAGAAACATTCTGATCGTTGACGACGAAGCGCCAATTCGCGAGATGATCGCCGTTGCATTGGAAATGGCCGGCTATGACTGCCTGGAAGCCGAAAACTCCCAGCAGGCCCACGCCATCATCGTCGACCGCAAGCCGGACCTGATCCTGCTCGACTGGATGCTCCCGGGCACCTCCGGTATCGAACTGGCCCGCCGCCTCAAGCGCGACGAGCTGACCGGCGACATCCCGATCATCATGCTCACCGCCAAGGGTGAGGAAGACAACAAGATCCAGGGCCTGGAAGTCGGCGCCGACGACTACATCACCAAGCCTTTCTCGCCGCGCGAGCTGGTGGCCCGGCTTAAGGCCGTGCTGCGCCGCGCCGGCCCGAGCGATGGCGAAGCGCCGATCGAAGTCGGCGGCCTGCTGCTCGATCCAATCAGCCACCGAGTGACCATCGATGGCAAGCCGGCCGAAATGGGCCCGACCGAATACCGCCTGCTGCAATTCTTCATGACCCACCAGGAGCGCGCCTACACCCGTGGCCAGCTGCTCGACCAGGTCTGGGGCGGCAACGTCTATGTCGAGGAACGCACCGTCGACGTGCATATCCGCCGCCTGCGCAAGGCATTGGGCGATGCCTACGAAAATCTGGTACAAACCGTCCGCGGCACCGGTTACCGGTTCTCAACTAAAAGTTGAGAAAGCTGCAAGCTACAAGCCCCAAGCTGCAAGAAAGAGCAAAAGCACACGCAGATCCGCTTCAACCTTGCAGCTTGTAGCTTGCAACGTGCAGCTGATCCGCTAAGGATCCCAATTGAACCAGAACTGGCATGGCACCCTGATTCGCCACATGCTGTTGCTGATCACCGTCTGCCTGCTGGCCGGCCTGATCAGCGGCTACTATGGCTGGAGCCTGGCCATGGGCCTGGCGATCTACCTGGGCTGGACCCTCAAGCAACTGCTGCGCCTGCACGAATGGCTGCGCCTGCACAAACCCGATGAAGCACCGCCCGATGGCTATGGCCTGTGGGGCGAGGTGTTCGACAGCATCTACCATCTGCAACGCCGCGACCAGCGCGTGCGCGGGCGTCTGCAGGCGGTGATCGACCGGGTGCAGGAGTCCACCGCCGCCCTCAAGGATGCGGTGATCATGCTCGACAGCGATGGCAACCTGGAGTGGTGGAACCGCGCCGCGGAAACCCTGCTCGGCCTCAAGACCCCGCAGGACAGCGGCCAGCCAGTTACCAACCTGGTACGTCATCCACGCTTCAAGGAGTACTTCGAGCAGGAGAACTACCTCGAACCGCTGGAGATCCCCTCGCCGATCAACGACCGCATGCGCGTGCAACTGCACATCACCCGTTACGGCAACAACGAGCACCTGATGCTGGTACGCGATGTCACCCGCATCCATCAGCTGGAGCAGATGCGCAAGGATTTCGTCGCCAACGTCTCCCACGAACTGCGCACGCCGCTGACGGTGATCGCCGGCTACCTGGAAACCCTGCTCGATAACGTCGAAGAGGTGAACCCGCGCTGGGTTCGTGCCCTGCAGCAGATGCAGCAGCAAGGCGGGCGCATGCAAACGCTGCTCAACGACCTGCTGTTGCTGGCCAAGCTGGAAGCCACCGACTACCCCTCGGACAACCAGCCAGTAGCGGTCGAGAGCCTGCTGCAATCGATCAAGGGCGACGCCCAGGCATTGTCCGGGCAGCGTAACCAGCGCATCAGCCTGGAGGCGCAGCCGGGCATTCGCCTCAAGGGTAGCGAGGCGGAGCTGCGCAGCGCCTTTTCCAACCTGGTGTTCAATGCAGTCAAATACACCCAGGACGAAGGCCAGATCCGCATCCGCTGGTGGGCCGACGAGCAAGGCGCACACCTGAGCGTGCAGGACTCGGGCATCGGCATCGACCCCAAGCATCTGCCACGCCTGACCGAGCGCTTCTACCGCGTCGACTCCAGCCGTGCCTCCAATACCGGTGGCACCGGCCTGGGCCTGGCGATCGTCAAGCACGTGCTGCTGCGCCATCGCGCGCGCCTGGAAATCAGCAGCGTGCCAGGCCATGGCAGCACCTTTACCTGCCATTTCGCCCCGGTGCAGATAGCCTCGCGCCAGGCATCCTGAGCCGCCGCCCTTTAAATTTGCGCAGTCAGCCGCTACATTGGCTGACTCGCGCCAGCTCATGCTGGCATTGCTGTACTCCCTTTCTTAAAAGACGGACCCCGTAAAACTCCATCATGGACCCTTCCCCTGGTTTCAACCTCGCTGCACTTTTCGCCGATTTCGGCATGATTCTTTTTGCTCTGCTGCTGGTTCTGCTCAACGGCTTCTTCGTTGCCGCCGAGTTCGCCATGGTCAAATTGCGCTCGACCCGGGTCGAGTCGATTGCCGAGCAGCATGGCTGGCGCGGGCAGATCCTGCGCACCGTACACAGCCAGCTGGACGCCTACCTGTCCGCTTGCCAACTGGGTATCACCCTGGCCTCGCTGGGCCTGGGCTGGGTCGGTGAGCCGGCCTTCGCGCACCTGCTCGAACCCCTGCTGGCCGCCGTCGGCGTTGAATCGCCGGAAGTCATCAAGGGCATCTCGTTCTTCAGCGCCTTCTTCGTCATCTCCTACCTGCACATCGTTGTCGGTGAGCTGGCGCCCAAGTCCTGGGCGATCCGCAAGCCCGAGCTGCTGTCGCTGTGGACGGCGGTGCCGCTGTACCTGTTCTACTGGCTGATGTACCCGGCCATCTACCTGCTCAACGCCAGCGCCAACGCCATCTTGCGTATTGCCGGCCAGGGCGAGCCCGGGCCGCACCACGAACACCACTACAGCCGTGAAGAACTCAAGCTGATCCTGCACTCCAGCCGTGGCCAGGACCCTAGCGACCAAGGCATGCGGGTACTGGCCTCGGCGGTGGAAATGGGCGAGCTGGAAGTGGTCGACTGGGCTAACTCGCGGGAAGACATGGTCTGCCTCGATGCCAACGCGCCGCTCAAGGAAATCCTCGCGATGTTCCGTCGGCACAAGTTCAGTCGCTACCCGGTACTCGATGCCGAGCGCGGCGAATTCATCGGCCTGCTGCACATCAAGGACCTGCTGCTGGAGCTGGCCGATCTCGACCATATCCCCGAGTCTTTCAACCTGGCCGAGCTGACCCGGCCGCTGGAGCGCGTGTCGCGGCACATGCCGCTGGCGCACCTGCTCGAGCAGTTCCGCAAAGGCGGTGCGCACTTTGCGCTGGTCGAGGAAGCCGACGGCAAGGTCATCGGCTACCTGACCATGGAGGACGTGCTGGAAGTGCTGGTTGGCGACATCCAGGACGAACACCGCAAGGCCGAGCGCGGCATCCTCGCCTACCAGCCGGGCAAGCTGCTGGTACGCGGCGACACCCCGCTGTTCAAGGTCGAGCGCCTGCTTGGCGTGGATCTGGACCACATCGAGGCCGAAACCCTCGCCGGCCTGGTCTACGAGACCCTCAAGCGGGTTCCGGAAGAGGAAGAGCTACTGGAAGTCGAAGGCCTGCGCATTATCATCAAAAAGATGAAGGGGCCGAAGATCGTCCTGGCCAAGGTGCTCAAGCTCGATTGAGCCGCCTCAGGGGTTGCCGGCGGTAAAGTTCGGCAGCCCGCCGACGGGCTGGTTGAACTGGTAGGGTATCGACTCCAGCGCCAGCCCGACGTTGCGCTGCACCACAAAGTGCAAGTGCGGGCCGCTGCTGTTGCCGGTATTGCCGGATTTTGCCAGCGGCGTGCCGTACACCACCCGCTGCCCTTCCCTGACCACCACTGAGCCGCGCATCAGGTGCAGGTACACGCCCATGGTGCCGTCTTCGTGAAGGATGCGCACAAAGTTGCCTGACGGATGACTGCCACGGCCGCTCTGGCTGTTTTCGGTCTTGATCACCACCCCTGCCCGTGCGGCGATGATCGGCGTGCCTTCAGGCATGGCGATGTCCATGGCATAACGGCCCTTGGGCCCGAAGTGGCTGTAGCGGCCATTGGGCCCCTGGGTCAGGCGAAAGGGCCCGCCGCGCCAGGGCAATGGGTAACGGAACGCCTGTTGACGCTGGCCCGGGTTGCCCAGGGCAAAATCGAACTTGCTCTTGTAGCTCACCGGCTTGCCGGGCTGGCGGGCACTGAGCAGCGTCAGCGCCACCGTGCTGCGCGCCGGCACCACTCGCCGCACCAAACGCGACGCCCCACCCTGGACATTGCCCAGGCGCTCCAGGCGCAGCTCTACCTCGACCGGCGCGTAGGTGTCGTTACGCGCACTGAAGCGCACGCCTGCGGCAAAGCGGTTGGCCTGCAACTGCACCTGGGTTTCCAGTTGCTCAACCATCCTGTCGCCAAAGACAAACGCCTGGCCGCCGGGAATCGGTCGATCGGAATAGGACACCACGCCGTAGGCGTCGGTACTTTTGTAAAGGGTCATGGCCAGCACAGGGCCGCAGGCCATGAGCAAGGCGCAGAACAGCAGCGTGCGTGCAGGCATGAGTAGTGGCTTTTTGACAGTGAGTGGTCTGTCGAAGCCTAGCAGCGGATTTTGGCGGGGGTATGGCGAGAGTGTTTCAGGGGTGTACCAGGAGACGAACGGTGCATTGATCGCCGGCAAGGCCGGCTCCTGTAGGAGCCGGCTTGCCCCGCGAAGAGGCCAGCCCAGTCAATACATCAGGTGTTGTCTGGATTGCGACCGCTGCGCGCTCGATCGCGGGCAAGGCCCGCTCCCACAGGGCCTTCAGGCCCCTGGCACGAAGTGCTTCTGCGCCGAACCGCGGGCGATCAGGCGCGACAGGTAGTCGAGCTTCTGCGCATCCTGGTCAACGAACTTGAAGGTCAGTTGCAACCAGTCGCTGTCGGGTTTCGGCTCCAGCGCGGCAACCGCATGCAGGTAGCCGTTGAGGCGGGCGATCTCGGCGTTCTCGCCCTGCTCCAGGTCGAGTACCGCGCCTTCCAGAACCTGTGGCAGGGTTTCGCCACGGCGCACCACCAGCAGCGCTTCCTTGAGGCTCAAGGCCTTGATCACACACGGCTGCACGCCGCTTGGCAGGCGCAGTTGGCCCTGGCCACGCCCTGCCGGCGCCGCAGCTGCAGGCTTGGGAGCGCTCACCAGGGGTTTGGCCGCGGCTACCGGGGCCACCGGGGCTGTCGGCTTGACCGTTTCGGCACGGCCGCCAGTCAGGGCGCTCAGCGAGTCGTTGGCAAACGCCGACGTCGCGCGGGTCGGCGCACTGGCCAGCAAGGTGTCGAGCTTGCCGACCTTGGTCAGGGCTTTTTTCACCTTGGTCAGCAGTTGCTCGTTGGTGAACGGCTTGCCGACGAAATCCGAGACCCCGGCCTGAATCGCCTGGACCACGTTCTCCTTGTCGCCACGGCTGGTCACCATGATGAACGGCAGGGTCTTCATCGACTCTTGCTGACGGCACCAGGTCAGCAGCTCAAGGCCGGACATTTCCGGCATTTCCCAGTCGCACAGGACCAGGTCGAAAGCCTCACGGCTCAGCAAGGTCTGGGCCTTGCGGCCGTTGACCGCATCTTCGATGACGATACCGGGGAAGTAGTTACGCAGGCACTTCTTGACCAGGTCGCGAATGAACGGCGCATCATCCACAACCAACACACTGACTTTACTCATCGCCACTCCTATTGAATCCCGACTAGCATAACGCTGACTGATGGCCATTTGCCAAACATTGGGTCACGCCGGGACTCGTTGTTTCGTTCGCGGCTGCCTCACCCGCAAACGAAAACGCCCGGCCAAGGCCGGGCGTTCATTCTCGGGCAGTCTTAGTTATCGTCAGATTTGCCCGGAACATTAGCCTTTTCGCCGCTGCGCTGAACCTCTTCCTGCATACGCTTGAGGCCCAGGTGACGGACGTCGGTACCGCGCACCAGGTAGATCACCAGCTCGGAGATGTTGCGCGCGTGGTCGCCGATACGCTCCAGCGAACGCAGCGCCCAGATCACGCTGAGAACGCGCGAGATCGAGCGTGGATCTTCCATCATGTAGGTGACCAGCTCGCGCAGCGCGGTCTTGTACTCGCGGTCGATGGTCTTGTCGTACTGGGCCACCGACAGCGCCAGGTCGGCGTCGAAACGGGCAAAGGCATCCAGGGCATCACGGACCATGTTGCGCACCTGGTCGCCGATGTGACGCACTTCAACGTAACCGCGAGGCGATTCGCCTTCTTCGCACAGCTGGATGGCGCGACGGGCAATCTTGGTCGACTCGTCGCCGATGCGCTCCAGGTCAATTACCGACTTTGAAATGCTGATGATCAGGCGCAGGTCAGACGCCGCCGGCTGACGTCGGGCCAGAATGCGCACGCACTCTTCGTCGATGTTGCGCTCCATCTGGTTGATCTGCTCGTCGACTTCGCGCACTTGCTGGGCCAGGCCCGAGTCGGCCTCGATCAGCGCGGTAACCGCATCGTTGACCTGCTTCTCGACCAGGCCGCCCATCGCCAGGAGGTGGCTGCGAACCTCTTCGAGTTCGGCGTTGAACTGCTGGGAGATATGGTGGGTAAGGCTGTCTTTATCGATCATGCTTTCGCTCCGCGAAAAAGCTTCAAGTAGCAAGCTTCAAGCTTCAAGTTTGTTCGTGTCGTTCCCGGGCTTCACGCTCGCCACTTTCTTGCAGCTTGCGGCTTGAAGCTTGCAACTGCCGCTAGCCATACCGGCCGGTGATGTAGTCTTCGGTCTGCTTCTTCGCCGGGTTGGTGAACAGCGTGTCGGTATCACCGAACTCCACCAGCTTGCCCATGTACATGAATGCGGTGTAGTCGGAGACCCGCGCCGCCTGCTGCATGTTATGGGTAACGATGACGATGGTGTACTTGGACTTGAGCTCGTAGATCAGCTCTTCGACCTTCAGCGTCGAGATCGGGTCGAGTGCCGAGCATGGCTCATCGAGCAGCAGTACCTCCGGCTCCACGGCAATGGTACGGGCAATCACCAGGCGCTGCTGCTGACCACCGGACAGGCCCAGCGCCGACTCGTGCAGGCGGTCCTTGACCTCCTCCCACAGCGCCGCACCCTTGAGCGCCCACTCCACGGCTTCGTCGAGCACGCGCTTCTTGTTGATACCCTGGATACGCAGGCCGTAGACCACGTTCTCGTAAATGGTCTTGGGGAACGGATTGGGCTTCTGGAACACCATGCCAACCCGGCGGCGCAGTTCGGCGACGTCTTCGCCCTTGCGGTAGATGTTGTTGCCGTAAAGGTTGATCGCGCCGTCCACGCGGCAGCCGTCAACCAGGTCGTTCATGCGGTTGAAGGTGCGCAGCAAGGTCGATTTACCGCAGCCGGACGGGCCGATGAAAGCGGTCACACGCTGCTTGGGGATGTTCATGCTGACATCGAACAGCGCTTGCTTGTCGCCGTAGTACAGGCTCAGGCCTGGCACTTCGATGGCTACGGTTTCTTCAGCCAGGCGCAGGCTCTGTTTGTCGCGACCCAGGGCCGACATGTCGATACCGTGAGAATGGGTTTCATGTTGCATGATTTCACTCCGTTTGTAGCTGCATGCTTCTAGCTGCAAGCTGCAAGTTTGAGCAAAAGCGGCGTGTAGCTTGCCGCTTATGGCTAATAGCTTTCAGTCAACTGTCCAGCGCCTTGTACTTCTCGCGCAGGTGGTTACGAATCCATACCGCCGAGAGGTTCAGGGTGGCGATTACCAGCACCAGCAGCAATGCCGTGGCGTACACCAGCGGCCGCGCGGCCTCGACGTTCGGGCTCTGGAAGCCGACGTCATAGATGTGGAAGCCCAGGTGCATGATCTTCTGGTCCAGGTGCAGGTACGGGTAATTGCCGTCCACCGGCAGCGACGGCGCCAGCTTCACCACACCTACCAGCATCAGCGGCGCCACTTCACCGGCGGCCCGGGCCACGGCGAGGATCATGCCGGTCATCATTGCCGGGCTGGCCATGGGCAGGACGATCTTCCACAGGGTCTCGGCCTTGGTTGCACCGAGCGCCAGCGAACCTTCGCGGACCGTGCGTGGAATCCGCGCCAGGCCTTCTTCAGTGGCCACGATCACCACTGGCACCGCAAGCAGCGCCAGGGTCAGCGAAGCCCAGAGCAGCCCCGGGGTACCCAGGGTCGGCGCCGGCAGCGCTTCGGGGAAGAACAGCCGGTCGAGCGAGCCACCCAGCACATAGACGAAGAAGCCCAGGCCGAACACGCCGTAGACGATCGCCGGAACACCGGCGAGGTTGTTCACCGCAATACGGATCAGGCGGGTCACCGGGCCCTGACGCGCATATTCACGCAGGTACACCGCCGCCAGCACGCCGAACGGGGTGACGATCACGGCCATGATCAGGGTCATCATCACGGTACCGAAGATCGCCGGGAAGATCCCGCCTTCGGTGTTGGCCTCACGCGGGTCGTCGCTGAGGAATTCCCAGACCTTGGCAAAATACACGCCCAGCTTGGTGAAGATACCCATGCCGTTCGGCTGGTAGGCATGCACCACCTTGCTCAGGTTGATTTCCACCTCACGACCATTACCGTCCTTGGCCACCAGGCTGTCGCGGCCGAAGTCCTGGTGCAGGCCGCCCAGACGCTCTTCGATGGCCTTGTAGCGGTTGTTCAGCTCGGCGCGCTCGGCTTCGATATCGGCCTGGGCAGCGGCGTCCAGCTTGCCGTCCAGCTCCAGCTTGCGGGTCTGCAGGCGCAGACGCTCAAGACCGTAGTTGATCGCACCGATGTCCTTCTTCTCGAGCTTCTGCAGCTCGCCGGCCAGCTTGTCGGCACGCTTGAGGCGATCTTGCAGCTCGCGCCAGGCCGCCTGGCCTTCGGCGACGACCTTGCCGTTTTCCTTGACGCTGACCAGGTAGCCATAGAAGTTGCCCCACTCGCGGCGCTCCAGGGCGATCAGGTCGACCGGCTTGTGCTGGTCGGTCAGCCATTCGCCGACCACCCAGGTGAAGTCGCTACCGTTGAGGTCGCGGTTACCGACCTTGATCAGCTCGCGGGTCATGAACTCCGGGCCTTCATCAGGCACCGGCAGGCCGGCACCTTTCAAACGGGCACGGGGTACCTCTTCCTTCTGCACCACTTCGCCAACGACGATGTGGTTGGCCTGGCCAGGCACGTTGTAGCTGGCTTGCAGCAGGTCAGCCGGCCAGAAATGGCCCAGGCCGCGCACGGCGATCACGGCGAGCAGACCGATGGTCATGATCACCGCGATGGCGACCGCGCCACCGCTCATCCAGACGCCGGGGGCGCCGCTCTTGAACCAGCTTTTGAGGGAATCCTTTTTCACGGATCGCTACCTTTCTATCAAAGCGACGAGTATTTCTTGCGCAGACGCTGGCGAATCAGCTCGGCCAAGGTGTTCATCACGAAGGTGAACATCAGCAGCACCAGCGCGGCGAGGAACAGCACGCGGTAGTGACTGCCACCGACTTCCGACTCGGGCATCTCCACCGCAACGTTGGCCGCCAGGGTGCGCATACCTTCGAACAGGTTCATTTCCATGACCGGGGTGTTGCCGGTGGCCATCAGCACGATCATGGTTTCACCCACCGCGCGGCCCATGCCGATCATCAGCGCCGAGAAGATCCCCGGGCTTGCGGTCAGGATGACCACGCGGGTCAGGGTCTGCCATGGCGTGGCACCGAGTGCCAGCGAACCCAGGGTCAGGCTGCGCGGCACGCTGAACACGGCGTCTTCGGCGATCGAGTAGATGTTCGGGATCACCGCAAAACCCATGGCGATACCGACCACCAGGGCGTTGCGCTGGTCGTAGGTGATACCCAGGTCGTTGGTAATCCACAGGCGCATGTCGCCGTCGAAGAACCAGGTCTCGATGAACGGGCTCATGTACAGGGCGAACCAGCCGGTGAAGAGGATCACCGGGATCAGGATCGCCGCTTCCCAGCCATCCGGAACCCGCAGGCGCAGCGACTCGGGCAGGCGGCTCCAGGCGAAGCCGGCGACCAGGATGCCCAGCGGCATCAACAGGAACAGGCTGAACACACCCGGCAGGTGGCCTTCAAGGAACGGCGCCAGGAACAGGCCGGCGAAGAAGCCGAGAATCACCGTCGGCATCGCCTCCATCAGTTCGATCACCGGCTTGACCTTGCGGCGCATGCCCGGGGCCATGAAGTAGGCGGTGTAGATGGCGGCGGCAATGGCCAGCGGCGCAGCGAGGATCATCGCGTAGAACGCGGCCTTCAAGGTACCGAAGGTCAGCGGCGACAGGCTCAGCTTGGGTTCGAAGTCGGTGTTCGAGGCGGTCGACTGCCAGACATACTTGGGCTCGTCGTAGTTCTCGTACCAGACCTTGCTCCACAGCGCGCTCCAGGACACTTCCGGGTGCGGGTTCTTCAGGGTCAGCGGCAGCAGCTTGCCGCCTTCTTCGATGATGATGCGGTTGGCCCGTGGCGACAGCGCCAGAATGCCCGCGCCTTCAGCGGCCGGCTCGACCAGCAGGGTACGGTGCGCGGTGCTGTGGAACACGCCGAGCTTGCCGTCAGCGTCGAGGGCAACGAAGCCCTTGCGGCGCTCTTCGGCATCGATCTGCACCACCGGCGCCTTGCCCATCTGGAACTCGCGAATGCGCTTGAAGCGCTGCTCGCCATCCGGGTCGCGGGCCATGAACCACTGGGCCAGGCCACCCTTGGAGTCACCGATGATCAGCGAGATACCACCCACCAGCTGAGTGCTGGCGGTGACTTCGGCATTGCCGTCGTCAAGCAGCTTGTAGCGGCCGTTGAGGCTCTTGTCGCGCAGGCTGAAAACGTCAGCCTGGGCACGACCGTTGATCACATACAACCACTGCTGGCGCGGGTCGATGAAAATGGCTTTGACCGCTTCGGTCATCTGCGGCAGCTCGATACGGCTCTGCTCGCTGGTGACTTCGCCGGTCATCATGTTCTCTTCGCGGCTCAGCGACACCACCTGCAGGTGCGCACCGGTGGAACCGGCCACCACCAGGGTCTCGCCATTGACGTTGAGGCTGACATGCTCCAGCGCCCGGCCCTGGTCATCCAGGGCGAAGGGCTCCTGGCCATAGGGGTAGTCGATGGCCGGAGTGATGGTTTTCTTGTTGTCCGGGTAGGTGATCTTGTAGCTGTGGCTGAACACCAGCGCCTGGCCATTGGACAGGCCCAGCACCACCAGCGGGTTACCCGGCTGATCGGCACCGATCGAGGTCACCTGGGTGCCAGCCGGCACCGGCAGTTCGACGCGCTTGAGCTCGGCACCGCTCTTGGTGTCGAAGAACAGTGCCTGGCCCTTGTCGGAAACCCGCATGCCGACCAGGTTCTGCTCTTCCAGGGCGATCATCAGCGGCTTGCCGGCGTCCTGCTGCAGCCAGGTAGGCTCCAGAGCCTTCTTGCTGGTCAGGGTAGCGCCCTGGAACAGCGGTACGACCACATAGGCCAGGTAGAAGAAGATCAGGGTAATGGCTGCCAGCACGGCAAGCCCGCCCACCAGTACATACCAGCGGGTCAGGCGATCCTTGAGCGCACGCATGCGCCGCTTGCGTTGCAGTTCGGGCGTATTGAAGTCAATCCGCACGGGGGGAGAATTTTGGGTCATGGTGGAGTTGGCCAGATCATTCATGCGCACACCCTAGCGGTCCCGTATGACAAAAACATGACAATGCAGTGACGCAAAAAAGCCCGCCGCGCAGATACCCCTGGCAGCGGACTCGCAATGAGTGGCGAGACCGGGACAAAACCCGCCCCCGCCGGTCCTTCAGTTACTTCTTCGCAACGTTGCCGTTGTGATTCAGGCCCAGGTCAGCCAGGGCTTTATCAACCACTTTGGCTGGCAGCGGGATGTAACCATCCTTCACCACCACTTGCTGGCCGGCTTGCGACAGCACCAGCTTGACGAACTCGGCTTCCAGCGGGGCCAGAGGCTTGTTCGGCGCCTTGTTGACGTAGACGTAGAGGAAGCGCGACAGCGGGTAGGTGCCGTTCAGGGCGTTGGCTTCGTTGTCTTCAACGAAGGCACCGCCTTCTTTCTTGGCCAGGGCTACAGTCTTGACGCTGGCGGTCTTGTAGCCGATGCCCGAGTAACCGATGCCGTTCAGCGAGCTGCTGATCGACTGCACGACCGAAGCCGAGCCAGGTTGTTCGTTGACGTTAGGCTTGAAGTCGCCTTTGCACAGGGCTTCTTCCTTGAAGTAGCCGTAGGTGCCGGACACCGAGTTACGGCCGAACAGCTGCACTGGCTTGTTGGCCAGGTCGCCGGTCACGCCCAGGTCACCCCAGGTTTTCACGTCGGCCTTGGCGCCGCACAGGCGGGTCGAAGAGAAGATTGCATCGACCTGGGCCATGGTCAGGCCTTTGATCGGGTTGTCCTTGTGTACGAATACGGCCAGGGCGTCGACGGCAACCGGGATGGCGGTTGGCTTGTAGCCGTACTTCTGTTCGAAGGCCTGCAGCTCGACGTCCTTCATCTTGCGGCTCATCGGGCCGAGGTTGGCGGTGCCTTCAGTCAGCGCGGGTGGCGCGGTGGAGGAGCCGGCAGCCTGAATCTGGATGTTGACGTTCGGATATTCCTTTTTGTAGGCCTCGGCCCACAGGGTCATGAGGTTGGCCAGGGTATCGGAACCGACGCTGGAGAGGTTGCCCGACACACCGGTGGTCTTGGTGTAGGTCGGAATAGCAGGGTCAACAGCGGCAACCGCATTGGCGGTGGCAACGCCAGCGGCGACGAAAGTCAGGGCCGCCATCAAACGCTTCAGTTTCATGCCTTGCTCCTAGCAGGAATTGGGGTGAGATGGATCGGGCCCAAGTATCTGCAGGCCGTATGACTACTCTATGAATCGAATGTGACAATTAGATGAAAGGCCATCACCGGCGAGCGGTGATGGCCTTTTCAAAATGTTGCGAGATTTGATTTAGAGCGGTTTCAGCGCTTTTTCGCGGTCAGATAAATACCCACCAGCAGACCAATGGTGCAGATACCAGCAACGTAATAAGCCGGCGCCATCGGGCTGAACTTGAGCATCGCGGTGACGGCCATCGGCGTCAGGCCGCCGAAGATCGCGTAGGCCAGGTTGTAGGAAAACGACAGGCCACTGAACCGAACTACCGGCGGGAAGGCTTTAACCATGACATACGGCACGGCGCCGACGATGCCGACACACAAGCCGGTCAAGGCATACAACGGGAACAGCCACTCGGGGTGGGTAGGCAGCGTGTGATAAAAGGTCCAGGAGGTCACCAGCAGCGCCAGGCTGCCAACAATGAACACCCGCCCGGCGCCAAAACGGTCGGCCAGCGCGCCGGTGCCGATGCAACCGAGGCTGAGCAGGACGATGGCCAGGCTGTTGGCCTTCAGCGAATCGGTCGGACTGACCTGATAAAGGCTCTGCAGCAGCGCCGGGGTCATCAGGATCACCACGACAATGCCGGCCGACAGCAGCCAGGTCAGCAGCATCGACAGCACGATGGCGCCACGGTGGTCGCGCAATACCGCGCGCAGCGGCACTTCTTCGGCCAGCGCCTTGCGCGCCTGCATCTCGGCAAACACCGGGGTTTCGTGTAGCCAGCGGCGCAGATAGACCGCGAACAAGCCAAACACGCCGCCGAGCAGAAACGGAATACGCCAGGCGTAATCGGCCACTTCCTGCTGGCTGTAAACCGTGTTGATCAGCGTCGCCACCAGCGAACCGAGCAGAATCCCGGCAGTCAGCCCCGCCGTCAGCGTGCCGCAAGCGTACCCGGTGTTGCGCGCCGGCACGTGCTCGGAGACGAACACCCAGGCGCCCGGCACTTCACCGCCAATCGCCGCGCCCTGGATCACCCGCATCACCAGCAACAGGATCGGAGCCCACAGGCCGATCTGCGCGTAGGTCGGCAGCAAGCCCATGATCAGGGTCGGCACGGCCATCATGAAGATGCTCAGGGTGAACATCTTCTTGCGCCCCAGCAGGTCGCCGAAGTGGGCCATGACGATGCCGCCCAGCGGCCGCGCCAGGTAGCCGGCGGCAAAGATGCCAAACGTTTGCATCAAACGCAGCCATTCAGGCATTTCGGCGGGAAAGAACAGCTTGCCGACCACCGTGGCGAAGAACACGAAGATGATGAAATCGTAGAACTCCAGCGCACCGCCCAGGGCGGAAAGCGACAAGGTCTTGTAGTCACTGCGGGTCAGCGGCCTCGAAGGCTGCGCGATACTGCCGGGCACGGAGGTCATAGGTCTCTCTTGTTTGGCATTTCTTATTGGGGGTGCAGGCCGCCTGGCACGCGGGTTTGGGCCTGGGCAGCCTGGAAAGATAGCAAATTGGCAGAAAAAGCACATAGCAGTACAAATTCAATACAAGTATTCATGACTGCATGGTCGTCGCTGCGCTTTCGGCTCTATATACTGGCCGCTTGTAGGAAAGGGTTGCGCCTTCTGAAGGATGTTGTGCGAAAACGCCGCTAGGTATGCTTAGTCGGTTTCGCAGAGTTTCCCTTCGCCGCCTGGCAAAGCGAAAGCAGCGTAGAATAGTTGTGCTGAATCGTTTTTCGAGGCGTCTGTCATAGCGCCAACCAACGAAGCGTCATGGGTCAGAGGCACCCCCGGCATGATTGAACTCGAACAAGAAGATCCTATCCCGCAAGGCGACCTGGCCTTGCAGATCACCGCATTGCCCCGTGAAACCAACGGTTTCGGCGATATCTTCGGCGGCTGGCTGGTCGCCCAGATGGACCTGGCCGGTACCGCCATGGCCAGTCGCGTTGCCGGTGGCCGGGTAGCTACCGTGGCCATCGATCGCATGGCATTCCTGGTGCCGGTGGCAGTCGGCGCGCAATTGTCCTTCTATACCCAGACCCTGGAAATCGGCCGCAGCTCGATCCAGATGATGGTCGAGGTGTGGAGCGACGACCCGCTGTCCAGCGAGTGGCGCAAGGTGACCGAAGCGGTATTCGTGTTCGTCGCCATCGACGGCAGCGGGCGCACCCGCTCGGTTCCTCCTCGTCGCTGAGACCGCTGCGCGGTAAACTCGAAGGTATGCAAGCGGTCCAAGACCGTACGGCAAACCTACGAGATAAAGCGCATGTCCACACCCAAGGTCGAATCCGAAAAGCACGGCGAGCTCAATTGCTGGCGCATCACCAGCGACACGGCTGAATTGCTGGTCGCCCAGCAAGGCGCGCAGGTGCTCAGCTATCAGCGGCTCGGCGAGCCACCTTTGCTGTGGCTCAGCGAACAGGCCATCTTCAGGCAGGGCAAGTCCGTGCGCGCCGGGGTTCCGGTGTGCTGGCCCTGGTTTGGCATTTTCAAGCGCAACCCCGATGCCGTGCAGGCCATGTATCGCGCTGAAGACGGCCCGGCCCATGGCCTGGTGCGCGGTCGTGACTGGCAATTGCTGGGCATCGCCGTGAAGGACGGCAATGTAACAGTCGAATTCACCCTGCCAGAGGCCAAAGGCGACCTGCCCGGCTGGCCACACATCGTTGAGCTCAAGCTGACCATCGTCATGGGCGAACAGCTGAGCATCACCCTCTCCAGCTATAACCTCGACAACGTCCCGGTCACCCTCAGCCAGGCGCTGCACAGCTACTTCGCGGTCAGCGATGTGCGCGAGGTCCAGGTCGAAGGTGTCGATGGTCTGAACTACATCGAAACCCTGGCCAACTGGGAGCAGCGCCAGCAGCAAGGCGCGCTGGGCTTTGCCGGTGAAACCGACCGCATTTATCTGCAGGCGCCCGAGCAACTGAGCATCGTCGACCCGGCCTGGAATCGTCGCGTGGTGATAACGGCCCAGGGTTCGCGTACGGCTGTGATCTGGAACCCCTGGACCGAGCGTGCCGCTGAGTTGCCGGACATGGCCGATGATGGCTGGCAGCGCATGCTCTGCATCGAGACCGCGAACGTGTGGGACGATGTGGTGACACTGGCGCCTGGGGCAACCCATTCGCTGAGTCTGAAAATCGATAGCGAACAGCTCTAGATCACTATCGCGGGGCAAGCCCGCTCCCACAGTATCCGGTGGGAGCAAGCTTGCCCCGCGATCATTCAAAGATCGGCGTCTTCCACCACCCGCACCTTGGCTGCATCCATTGCATAGGCCGCATCCGCCAGGTCATTGCTGACCGTCTCCACCTTCAACGTACCGTTGACCCACAGCGGCGTGTAGATATCGTCGAGCTTCAAGCCCTTGGGATAGCGCACCAGCACCAGCTGGTTCGGTGGTGGCGGCGGTACGTGGATGCAGGCGCCGGGGTAAGGCACCAGGAAGAACAACGTGCTGTTGCCCTTGGCGTCGGTTTCCAGCGGCACCGGATACCCGCCCAGGCGGATGTGCTTGCCATTCATGGCGGCCACGGTCTTGGTCGAATACATCACTGCCGGCAAGCCCTTGCTCTGCTTGAGGCCACCCTTTTCGCTGAAGGTGCCCATGGCTTCCGGGGAGTTGTGGTCGATTTCGGGCATCTGCTCGAGGGCTTTCTGGTCCGACTTGGGCATCAGCTCCAGCCAGTCGGTTTCCGGCAACTCAGCCCGGGCCAGGCCGCTCAGCAGCAACAGAGAAAGCAGTAATACACGGCGCATGAAAAAGCTCGGCAACGAAGGAATTCGGTGCCGAGCATTCTAGCCTGCCGTCAGCTCTTTTTGACGACCAGCCCGTAGATCACCAACAGGATAATCGCGCCCACCAGCGCGCCGAGGAAACCTGCACCCTCTCCAGCCTGATAGATGCCCAGCGCCTGGCCGCCGTAGGTCGCGGCGAGCGAACCGGCAATGCCCAGCAGAATGGTCATGATCCAGCCCATGCTGTCGTCGCCAGGCTTTAGAAAGCGTGCCAGCAGACCGACGATCAGGCCGATGAAGATGGTTCCGATGATACCCATGGCAATCCCTCTGAGTTGAATGGCGCATGCCAAAGCCTAGTCAGCGCTTTGGCATCCTGCCATCAGAGGGACAGCGGGGCGGGAAGGTTCCCTTCAGCCCTTGATCAGGGCTTCGACTTGCTGGATTTTTTGCTCCAGGGTCGTCAGGTCGTCGCAGCGCAGGGTGGCGTGGCCAACCTTGCGACCGACCTTGAAGGCCTTGCCGTAGTGGTGCAGGTGGCATTCGTCGATGGCGATCACCTGGTCGACTGCCGGCACTTCGCCGATGAAGTTGAGCATGGCGCTTTCGCCGACCTTGGCGGTCGAACCCAGCGGCAGGCCGGCAACGGCGCGCAGGTGGTTCTCAAACTGGCTGCACTCGGCGCCTTCGATGGTCCAGTGCCCGGAATTGTGCACCCGCGGGGCGATCTCGTTGGCTTTAAGGCCGCCATCGACTTCGAAGAACTCAAAGGCCAGCACACCGACGTAGTCGAGCTGCTTGAGCACGCGACCGGCGTAGTCTTCGGCCAGGCCCTGCAGCAGGTGGTCTTCGCTGGCCACCGACAAACGCAGGATGCCGTTCTCGTGGGTGTTGTGCACCAGCGGGTAGAAGCGGGTTTCGCCATCGCGTGCACGCACGGCGATCAGCGACACTTCGCCGGTGAACGGCACGAAGCCTTCGAGCAGGCACGGCACGCTGCCCAGTTCGGCGAAAGTACCCACAACATCTGCGGCAGTTCGCAGCACTTTCTGACCTTTGCCGTCATAACCCAAGGTGCGGGTCTTGAGCACGGCAGGCAAGCCGATGCTGGCAACGGCGGCCTCCAGGTCGGCTTGCGACTGGATATCGGCGAAGGCCGGGGTGGGAATGCCCAGGTCCTTGAACATGCTCTTTTCGAACCAGCGATCGCGGGCGATACGCAGCGACTCGGCGCTCGGGTAGACCGGCACGAACTGCGAAAGGAAGGCCACTGTTTCTGCCGGGACGCTTTCGAACTCGAAGGTCACCAGGTCAACTTCGTCGGCCAACTGCCGCAGGTGGTCCTGGTCACCGTAATCGGCGCGCAGGTGCTCGCCCAGGGGCGCCGCGCAGGCGTCCGGAGCCGGGTCGAGGAAAGCGAAGTTCATGCCCAGCGGAGTACCTGCCAGGGCCAACATGCGGCCCAGCTGGCCGCCACCGATTACACCGATTTTCATGCTTTTGACCTCAAGCCTGGCGCGGATCTGGATTGTCCAGAACGTTGTCTGTCTGCTCAGCGCGGAACTGTTTGAGCACAGTGTGGAACTGCGGGTGCTTGGCGCCGAGGATGCTCGCCGAGAGCAGCGCGGCGTTGATCGCGCCAGCCTTGCCGATCGCCAGGGTGGCAACCGGAATGCCGGCCGGCATCTGCACGATCGACAGCAGCGAATCGACACCCGAGAGCATCGACGACTGCACCGGTACGCCCAGCACCGGCAGGTGGGTCTTGGCCGCGCACATGCCTGGCAGGTGGGCAGCGCCACCGGCGCCGGCGATGATCACCTCGATGCCACGGCCTTCGGCCTCTTCGGCATACTGGAACAGCAGGTCCGGGGTACGGTGGGCAGAGACCACCTTGACCTCGTAGGGAATGCCGAGTTTTTCCAGCATATCGGCGGTGTGGCTAAGGGTGGACCAATCGGACTTGGAGCCCATGATCACGCCAACCAGTGCACTCATCGTCGAGCCTCTTCTCTTGGGCGCCCGCAGGCGCGTCAAAAAACAACAAGCCACGCGGGGACAACCGGCGTGGCTTGTTATACGAATTAGGGCCGGGTGAAACCGACCGAAGGCCGCGCAGTATATCGCAAAGCGGTGCGCTTAATGCACTCCGACGACCAACTGTCGGCCTTATTTTTCGGGGCTTTGGCTGACTTTCGGGTCAAGCCGGCGTCGCCGGCCCACCCTCCAGCTTGCGCCACAGCAGGCGCACGTTGGCCTTGCGCACCAGGGCGCAGCGATACAGGCGGATTTCCAGCGGTACGTGCCACTGGCTACCGCCGCAAATCACCAGCTCACCGCGTTCAAGTTCGGCCCGCGCCGACAGCCTCGGCACCCAGGCGATGCCCAGGCCTTCGAGGGCCATGCTCTTGAGGCTGTCGGCCATCGCCGTTTCATAGACAGTGGTAAAGCGCAGGTTGCGCTGGCGCAGCAGCAGATTGACCGAACGCCCAAGGAACGCCCCGGCGCTGTAAGCCAGCAATGGCACACTGCCCTCGCCTTCCAGGTCGAACAGCGGCTTGCCGTCGGCATCGGCGGCGCACACGGGCAGCATTTCAGTGTGGCCCAGGTGCAACGAGGGGAAGATCTCCGCATCCATCTGCAAGGCGGCATCGGGGTCGTAGAACGCCAGCATCAGATCACAACCGCCTTCGCGCAGGGCATGCACAGCGTCGCCGACGTTGGTCGCGACCAAACGCGTGGCGATGTTCAGGCCGTCGTTGCGCAACTGCGCGATCCAGCGCGGAAAGAACCCCAGCGCCAGCGAGTGTGCCGCCGACACCTGGATCACCTCGCCCTGCCCGCCTTCCAGGTGATGCAGATGGCGCAGCACCTCGCCCAGCTGATCGACCACCGTACGCGCCGTCACCAAAAACAATTGCCCCGCCGCCGTCAGCTCGATCGGCGTGCGCGAGCGGTTGACCAGGGTCAGCCCCAATGCCGCTTCCAGGCTGCGAATGCGTCGGCTGAAGGCCGGCTGGGTGACAAAGCGGCGCTCGGCGGCCTGGGAAAAGCTGCGGGTGGCGGCCAGGGCACTGAAATCTTCCAGCCATTTGCTCTCAAGGTTCATGGGCTCTCCAGGCATGCACCAAAATTGAACACGCTCGATCGGCAGTTGGCGTCACATCAACCCGTATGCCGTTTGTGCATAGGTTAGCGTGCAACAGCATTGGCCGCAAAATCGGCGCGGGCCTAGGATTGGCGCCATTCCGGCATGTGCCGGGTCAAAATCGAGATGATATCCATCATGTCCGCTGCTGCATCGTTCCGTGTCGAAAAAGATCTGCTTGGCACCCTCGAAGTTCCTGCCGATGCCTACTACGGTATCCAGACTCTGCGTGCTGCCAACAACTTCCACCTCTCCGGCGTTCCGCTGTCGCACTACCCTAAACTGGTTGTGGCCCTGGCCATGGTCAAACAGGCTGCTGCTGACGCCAACCGCGAGCTGGGTCACCTGAGCGATGCCAAGCACGCTGCCATCAGCGAGGCTTGCGCCCGTCTGATCCGCGGCGACTACCACGAGCAGTTCGTGGTCGACATGATTCAAGGCGGTGCTGGTACTTCTACCAACATGAACGCCAACGAAGTCATCGCCAACATCGCGCTGGAGGCCATGGGCCACCAGAAGGGCGAGTACAAGTACCTGCACCCGAACAACGACGTGAACATGGCGCAGTCGACCAACGACGCCTACCCGACTGCGATCCGCCTGGGTCTGCTGCTGGGTCACGACGCCCTGCTGGCCAGCCTCGACAGCCTGATCCAGGCCTTCGCTGCCAAAGGCCAGGAATTCGACCACGTACTGAAGATGGGCCGTACCCAGCTGCAGGACGCCGTGCCGATGACCCTGGGCCAGGAATTCCGCGCCTTCGCCACCACCATGACCGAAGACCTCAACCGTCTGCGTTCGCTGGCGCCAGAGCTGCTGACTGAAATCAACCTGGGTGGTACCGCCATCGGTACCGGCATCAACGCCGACCCTGGCTACCAGCTCTTGGCCGTTCAGCGCCTGGCCACCATCAGCGGCCAGCCGCTGGTCCCGGCTGCCGACCTGATCGAAGCCACCTCGGACATGGGCGCCTTCGTCCTGTTCTCGGGCATGCTCAAGCGCACCGCGGTCAAGCTGTCGAAGATCTGCAACGACCTGCGCCTGCTGTCCAGCGGCCCACGTACCGGCATCAACGAAATCAACCTGCCAGCGCGTCAGCCAGGCAGCTCGATCATGCCAGGCAAGGTCAACCCGGTAATCCCGGAAGCGGTCAACCAGGTGGCCTTCGCCATCATGGGCAACGACCTGGCCCTGACCGTCGCCGCCGAAGGTGGCCAGCTGCAGCTGAACGTCATGGAGCCGCTGATCGCCTACAAGATCTTCGACTCGATCCGCCTGCTGCAACGCGCCATGGACATGCTGCGCGAGCACTGCATCGTCGGCATCACCGCCAACGAACAGCGCTGCCGTGAACTGGTCGAGCACTCGATCGGCCTGGTCACCGCCCTGAACCCGTACATCGGCTACGAAAACGCCACCCGTATCGCTGCCATCGCCCTGGAAAGTGGCCGTGGCGTGCTGGAGCTGGTACGCGAGGAAGGCCTGCTGGACGAAGAGATGCTCAACGACATCCTGCGTCCGGAAAACATGATTGCTCCGCGTCTGGTGCCGCTCAAGGCGTAACCGATGCTGTAACACGCTCACCAGGTCGAGGGACTAGACACCTCTCACCTTTTGAGGGCCCAGGGATCATTCCCCGGGCCCTTTTTTTATGCCCTTTCAGATGGCATATCCGCCACGCCAAGGCAGACGCGCGGCGCTCGCATCGGTATAGTGCCCGCCCTCTTGCGTGCCAGCCCCCTGGCGCTACACGCAGCAAAGTCATCAAAAGCGAGGAACACTCCATGCTTGAAGTCATCAACGACTTCCTCTCGGGCAAGGTACTGATCGTGCTCATTGTCGGTCTGGGCAGTTACTTCACGATCCGCTCGCGTTTCGTTCAGTTGCGGTACTTCACCCACATGTTCGCGGTGTTTCGCGACAGCCTGCGCAGCAGCAGCGAGCAACTGAGCTCGTTCCAGGCGCTGATGCTCAGCCTGGCCGGCCGGGTCGGTGCCGGTAACATTGCCGGGGTCGGTATCGCCGTGACCCTTGGCGGCCCAGGAGCGGTGTTCTGGATGTGGGTGACCGCGCTGGTCGGCATGTCCAGCAGCTTCATCGAATGCACCCTCGGCCAGCTGTACAAGCGTTGCGACAGCGAAGGCCAGTACCGCGGCGGCCCGTCGTATTACATCGAGCACGGCCTGGGCAAACGCTGGCTGGGCATGGTCATGGCCTTCCTGCTGCTGGTGACCTTCGGTTTCGCCTTCAACGGCCTGCAAGCCCACGCCGTGACCCACTCGCTGAACAACGCCTTCCAGTTCGACACCACCTACACCGGCATCGCCCTGGCGGTGCTGCTGGGCCTGGTGTTCATCGGCGGCATCAAGCGCATCGCCGCCGTCGCCGACCTGCTGGTACCGGTCAAGACCCTGGCCTACATCGCCGTGACCCTGTACGTGATCGTGCTGCAGTTCGACCAGGTGCCGGACATGCTGATGACCATCGTCAAGAGCGCCTTCGGCCTCGATCAGGCCTTCGGTGGCCTGGTTGGCAGCGCCATCATCATGGGCGTCAAACGTGGCGTGTTCGCCAACGAAGCCGGCCTTGGCAGCGCACCCAACGTCGCCGCCGTGGCCGAAGTCGACCACCCGATTGCCCAGGGCGTGGTCCAGGCGTTCTCGGTGTTCCTCGACACCTTCATTATCTGCACCTGCACCGCCTTGCTGATCCTGCTGTCGGGCTTCTACACCCCGGGCTTCGAAGGCGACGGCATTGCCCTGACCCAGAACTCGCTGGCGGCGGTGGTCGGTGACTGGGGGCGGATCTTCATCAGCGTCGCCCTGGCGCTGTTTGTGTTCACCTCGATCCTCTACAACTACTACCTGGGCGAGAGCAACCTGCGCTTTCTGGTCGGCGACAACCGCAAAGCCCTGATCGGCTACCGCGCCCTGGTGTTGCTGCTGATCTTCTGGGGCGCGGTGCAGAACCTGGGCACGGTGTTCGCGTTCGCCGACATCACCATGACCTGCCTGGCCTTCGTCAACCTGATCGCCCTGGCCCTGCTGTTCAAGGTGGCCATGCGCGTACTGCGCGATTACGACGACCAGCGCGCAGCCGGGATAAAAACGCCGGTGTTCGATTCGGCCAAGTTCGCCGACCTCGACCTGGACACCAACGCCTGGCCTGCCAAGGTCGAAGACACCAAGCGCTGACAGCCAGCCCGGTGTTCGCGTACTGTGGTCGGCTTAACCCAAGCCGACCACGGAGACAGGCGAATGGCAATTGCGCAACCGGCCCGCAACATCATGGTGCTGTACACCGGCGGCACCATCGGCATGCAAGCCAGCGCCAACGGCCTGGCTCCGGCGTCCGGCTTCGAACAGCGGATGCGCGCGCAACTGGCCGGCCAGGCCGGCATTCCCACCTGGCGGTTCCGTGAACTGCTGCCGCTGATCGACAGCGCCAACATGACCCCGCAGTACTGGCAGCGCCTGCGTGCGGCGATCATCGACGCCGTCGACAGCCAAGGTTGCGATGCCGTGCTGGTATTGCATGGCACCGATACCCTGGCCTACAGCGCCGCCGCCATGAGCTTCCAGCTGCTGGGCTTGCAGGCCCCAGTGCTGTTCACCGGCTCGATGCTGCCGGCCGGGGTCGCCGACAGCGATGCCCGGGAGAACCTCACCGGCGCATTGCAGGCCCTGGCCACCGGCGTCGCGCCGGGTGTGCAGCTGTATTTTCACGGAGAGTTGCTGGCCCCGCACCGTACCGCCAAGGTCCGCAGCTTTGGCCGGCATCCGTTCGTTACCCTCAAGCGCTTTGCCGGCGCTGGCGCAACGATGCCCGGGCCTGCAGCGCTCGATTATCGCCAGCCCAAGCAAGTCGCCAATGTCGCCGTGCTGCCTCTGGTGCCGGGGATCGGCGCGCCAATGGTGCAGGCCGCGCTCGCCAGCGGTGCCCAGGGCTTGATCCTGGAATGCTTTGGCAGTGGCACCGGCCCTTCCGACAACCCCGACTTTCTCGCCGCCCTGGCCGAGGCTCAGGCAAGCGGTGTGGTCGTGGTCGCCATCACCCAGTGCCATGAAGGCGGGGTCGAACTGGATGTCTATGAGGCCGGCAGCCGCTTGCGTCAGGCCGGCGTGCTGTCGGGTGGCGGCATGACCCGTGAAGCGTTGTTTGGCAAGTTGCAGTTGCTGCTGGGCAGCGGCTTGCCGGTTGGCGAGGTAAGGTACCTGGTGGAGCAGGACCTTTGCGGGGAATTGCTGTAAGCGGCTCAAGGCATACAAATTGCTCGATTTGCTCGGCCAACCTGTCGAAAGAAGCCGAGCATGCTCCATTCACACCTCACCACCCTCAACGCTGTATCGCTGGTTCTGCAAGCCTTTCAAGGCCAGGGCCCCGGCGCTGAAGCGCTGCTGGCCGGCAGCGGCATCAGCCCGGCAGACCTGGGCCGCGCCGACTCGCGCATCACCACCCGCCAAGAGATGCTGGTGTGTGCCAATGCGGTGGCCCGACGCCGCGAAGTAGGCCTGGAGCTGGGCCGGCGCATGCATGTTTCCTGCTACGGCATGCTCGGTTACGCCCTGCTCTCCAGTGCCACCTTAGGTGACGCTTTGCGCCTGGCGATGCAGTACCCGGCGCTACTGGGAACACTTTTTCAGCTGCGTCTGGTCGAGGATGGCGAGCGGGTCTGGTTCAGCGCCAGCGATTATCGCGAAGACCCGCAATTGGCTGCATTCAACGCCGAGTTCTGTCTGACCTCGCTGAAAGTCATCTGCGACGACCTGCTTGGCCAGCCATTGCCGCTGACGGCTGCACGCTTCGCCCACCCAATGCCGGATTACCATGCACTGTACGGCGACAGCTTTGCCTGCCCATTGCGATTCGAGGCCACCGACAATGCCTTCGCCTTCGCCCGCACATGGCTGGACCAGCCTCTGCCGCTGGCCGACCAGATCACTCACCAGGCCATGAGCGAGCGCTGCCGGCGGCTTAACCTGGAGTTCACCGGCCGCCAGGCCTGGCTCGGGCGGATCCGCCAACTGCTGCTCGAACAACTCGATGCGGCGCCCGGCCTCGAGGGCCTGGCGCGGCAAATGAACTGCTCGTCGCGCACCTTGCGCCGGCACCTGCAGGAGCTGGGCAGCAGTTATCAACAGCTGCTCGATGAACTGCGTTTCGAGCGCGCCAAGCAACTGTTGGCCGAAGATCAGTTGCCCATCTACCGCATCGCCGAACTACTCGGCTTCAGCGAGACCGCCAGCTTTCGCCACGCCTTCATGCGCTGGAGCGGGGTGGCGCCGAGTCACTTCCGCGCCTGAACATCGCGCTTGCACCGCCGGGGGGCGAAATCCGGACAGTCAGGTTGGCCATATCGATCCCCTTTTGGCCGTTTCCGTCGTTCTGCAGCAGGCCCGTGCCACCAACAATGGAGCGACGCCAGTGACCCGGAGAACAACAACATGCTGACGATCTATTCCGATGACCACCGCCTGCACCACGGCCGCTGCGAGCTGATCGACGGGCAACTGATGCCCTGCTTCGAAATGCCCTCGCGCGCCGACCATGTCCTGGACCGGGTAAAGACCCGTGAACTGGGGGCCATCAAGGGCCCTGCCGATTTTGGCCGCGCGCCCTTGCTGCGGGTGCACAGCGCCGATTACCTGAACTTCTTCGAAGGCGCCTGGCTGCGCTGGACCCAACTGGGCCACGAAGGCGACCTGCTGCCCTTCACCTGGCCGGCGCGCACCCTGCGCAGCGTCAAACCCAGCGGCCTGCATGGCGAGCTTGGCTACTACAGCTTCGACGCTGGCGCGCCCATCACCGCGGGTACCTGGCAAGCGGCCTACAGCGCCGCACAAGTAGCCCTTACCGCCCAGGCGGCAATCCAGACCGGCGCCCACAGCGCCTTCGCCCTCTGCCGGCCACCCGGGCACCATGCCGCCAGCGACGTCATGGGGGGTTATTGCTACCTGAACAACGCCGCCATCGCCGCCCAGGCGTTCCTCGACCAGGGCCGGCGCAAGGTGGCTATCCTCGATGTCGACTACCACCACGGCAACGGCACCCAGGAAATCTTCTACCAGCGCAGCGATGTGTTCTTCGCCTCGATCCATGGTGATCCGCAGGCCGAATTCCCGTTCTTTCTCGGCTATGCCGACGAGCGCGGCGAAGGCGAGGGTCTGGGCTACAACGTCAACTACCCGCTGCCAGCCGGGAGTGACTGGCCGACCTGGAGCAAGGCCCTGGACGAGGCCTGTGAGCGCATCGCCGCCTACGGCCCGGACGTGCTGGTAATTTCCTTGGGCGTGGATACCTTCAAGGACGATCCGATTTCCCAGTTCAAGCTCGACAGCCCCGACTACCTGCAGATGGGCGAACGCATTGCCCGCCTCGGCAAGCCGACGCTGTTCGTCATGGAAGGCGGTTATGCGGTCGAGGAAATCGGCATCAACGCGGTGAACGTACTCGAAGGTTTCGAACGCGCCCAACAGGAAGCTCAAGCATGACCCGACTCCAGCGCCTGCTCGCCCCGCTGCTGTGCAGCACCCTGCTCGCCGGTAGCCTGCAAGCTGCCGAACAACGCACCCTGCGGGTCTACAACTGGTTCGACTACATCACCCCGCAAACCCTGGTGGACTTCCAGAAAGACAGCCAGGTCAAACTCATCTACGACATCTTCGACACCAACGAAGCCCTGGAAGCCAAGCTGTTGACCGGCAACTCCGGCTACGACGTGGTGGTGCCGTCCAACGTGTTCCTGGCCAAGCAGATCGAAGCCGGGGTATTCCAGCCCCTGGACCGCAGCAAGTTGCCGAACTGGCAGCACCTGGACCCGAAGCTGATGAAGCTGATCGAGGCCAACGACCCCGGCAACCAGTTCGCCGTGCCCTACATGTACGGCACCGTGCTGATCGGCTTCAACCCGGCCAAGGTCAAGGCGGCGCTGGGCGACAACGCCCCGGTCGACAGCTGGGACCTGATCTTCAAGGAGGAGAACATCGCCAAGCTCAAGCAGTGCGGCGTGGCCTTGCTTGATTCACCCTCTGAAATCCTGCCACTGGCCCTGCAGTACCTCGGCCTGCCACCGAACAGCACGAAACCTGCTGATTACAAAAAGGCCGAAGAGCTACTGTTGAAAATCCGCCCGCACGTCACCTACTTCCATTCCTCCAAATACATGGCGGATATTGCCAATGGCGACATCTGCGTAGCGGTCGGCTACTCCGGCAGCTTCTCCCAGGCCGCCAACCGCGCCAGCGAGGCGAAGAACGGCGTGGTCGTCGACATGCGTCTGCCCAAGGAAGGTGCGCCAATCTGGTTCGACATGCTGGCAATCCCCAAAGGCGCGGCCAACCCGGAAGATGCCTACACCTTCATCAACTACCTGCTGCAGCCAAAGGTGATCGCGCCCATCAGCGACTTTGTCGGTTACCCCAACCCGAACAAGGACGCCACCGAACGGGTTGCCCCGGCCATCCGCAATAACCCCAATCTGTACCCCACGGAAGAAGCCATGGCCAAGCTTTATACCCTGCAACCGCTGCCGCGGGATGCCGAGCGCGCACGCACCCGCGCCTGGAGCAAGATAAAGTCCGGCAAATAACCGCAATACCTCCCGCCAACAATGGCGGGAGGTATGTCGAACCTATCCGTCAGGACAATTCGACAGTTTGACCGACCTTGAAACAGGCTTCGGTAATCGCCTTGTACGGCGAACTTTCGACCAGTGTTGCATTGAACTGCCCGGAAAATTCGGTATTTGCCGCACTCGACATGGCGATACAGCCCGTCTCTGCGGAGTATTCGTTATTACCCTCAGGGTTCTCGACGACATAACCGATGGTAACTTCTCCTTCAAGCGTTACATCATATTCGCCGGCCGCCAGGTAATCATCGGCTGCCACCGTGATGTAGCGGCGTTCACTACCTTCATCAATCAACCCGACGACAATTCTTACACCGAAGCTGTGGAAGCCACGGACGTCTGTTGCAACGAAGGGCTCACCATCGATCAACGCAGTGAAACTATCACCTGCAGGTATCGAAAAATTTCGTTTTCCAGGCTTGCTGAATTCCTTCAAGGCCGCTTTCATGCAGTGTTTATGGGATTCTTTCATTATTGACCCTATATACAGAGCAAAAACCATCAGGCGAGCTAACACGCCGCGCCACCAATAAAAGTGTGACTAATGATTTTCGAATTAAATGACGTAACAATCTTGAACTGAAATAGCACAGGCTTACCCTGAGCCCATGAAAGTTCTACCACGTGAGAAGGCAACGTCAATCAAGTTAAAAATTTAACTTGTAACTTAAAAATTTAGCCCAACAGGTATGTAACACCTGCCCAGCGAATGAACTCACTGTAAATCCCTTCAGCTCTTTGAGTGGCCCCAAACTTCAGCCAAATGCCGCACTGCGACCTCAATTGCAGCTTCCGGGACAGCGGCAAACCCCAGAACCAGCCCAGCATGCTCATCCTCCGGCGTATCCGAGCCTGGCAGCCAGAAATCACTCAAGCCGTTAATCTCGACGCCAACACTTTCGGCTTCCCCGATCAACGTACGTTCGCGCGCAAGCGAATCAACCCGCACTGCCACATGTAGACCTGCAGCTACATGTGGCAGCGGGCCGATGCCGCTGATGCCCTGTGGCCATCCTGCCATCAACGTATTTCTTCGGCTGAGCGCCGCTTTGCGCATGCGCCGGATATGCCGTTGAAAATGCCCCTGGGCCATGAACTGGGCCATCACTGCCTGAGTGCCTATTTCAGAGTGGCGCACGGCCAGCGCCCGGCAGCGGGAAAACACCTGCACCAACTGCCTGGGCAGCACCAGGTAACCCAGGCGCAGCGCCGGAAAGGCTATCTTGCCGAAGGTGCCGACATATAACACCCGCCCACTGCGATCCAGCGCCGCCAGAGGTGCTAGCGGGTCGCCGCTGTAGCGGTACTCACCGTCGTAGTCATCTTCGATGATCCAGCCGTCCTTGCGCTCAGCCCAGGCCAGCAACTGCAGACGACGGGCCAGGCTCATGGTGACGCCGGTCGGATACTGGTGCGATGGCGTCACATAGCTGAGGCGACAATGTTCCACGGCATTGAGCGCAGCGCAGTCCAGGCCCTCATCGTCGACCGCCACGCCTTGCACTTTTGCCCCGGTCAAGGCGAAGGCGTTTCCAGCAGCGCGGTAACCGGGGTTTTCCACAGCCACCACTTCGCCAGGCTCCAATAACAGCTGTGCACAAAGGCTGATGGCCTGCTGTGCGCCACTGGTGATCACAATTTGTTCAGCCGTGCAGGAAAGTCCGCGAGATCGACGCAAATAGGTCGCGATCAATTGACGAAGTTGCGGCTCTCCAGCCGGATCGCCATAGCCCAAAACAGCGCGATCGGGGTTGCGCCAGAAACCCGCCTGGAGCTTGGCCCAGACGTCGAACGGGAACAAATCGAACGCCGGCAAACCGACGCGAAAAGCCCGTGGCGGACCACTTTTCGGTGGCGGTAAATGGTGGCTTTCCAGACGGTTGCAAGGACCATTGTGGATAAGTTTGCTGGATGAATCCACAGTGTTATTTGCTGTTTTTGTGGATAACCCTGTGGAAAAACCCAGGGATAACCCTGTGGATACTTTTGTGGATAGTTTTGGCAGCTGGCTGACATAGGTGCCATCGCCGACCCGGCTTTCGATATAGCCTTCAGCGTACAACTGGTCGTAGGCACGCACCACGCTGTTGCGCGACAACGACAGCGCCGCAGCCATATCACGGCTGGCCGGCAAGCGCGTGCCACTGCTCAGGCGACCGTCCAGCACGCGCATGCGAAGCGCCTGGTAAAGCTGGCGGCTGAGCCCCTGGCGGCGATCAAGGACGATACCAGTCGGGTCGAACGGCAAGGTGAAGGGGCGCTCGCTCATGACAATGGACCTATAAAATTAGCTGGAAATGGCTCTTACCTTAGTCCAATAGCCTGCCTAGGATTGAGCCATTCGCCAAGGACAATCCACATGTTCACACCTTCGAGCTACAAGGAAACCGACCTCGAGCGTCTGCACCAGCAGATCGAGCAAACGCGCCTGGCCGTATTGGTCACCCACGGTGAACAGGGCTTGCAGGCCAGTCACCTGCCGCTGCTGCTGGATCGCAAACAGGGCAGCAACGGCACCCTGTACGGCCACTTCGCCCGCGCCAACAAGCAATGGCAGGATCTGGCCAACGGCGCCGAGGCGCTGCTGGTGTTTGCCGGGCCCGATGCTTATGTCAGCGCCGGCTACTACCCCAGCAAGGTCGACGATCCGCGCACGGTTCCGACCTGGAACTACGTGGCTGTGCACGCCTGGGGCAAGGCTGAGGTTTTCCATGACGCCGAGCGTCTGCTGGAGATCGTCCGCCGCCTGAGTGATCACCACGAACAACGCCAGGCCAAACCCTGGTCGGTGGACGAAGCGCCTGCCGACTACATGGCCGGCATGCTCAAGGCAATCGTCGGCTTCGCCCTGCCCATCGAGCGCCTGCAAGGCACACGCAAACTCAGCCAGAACCGTTCGGCCATCGACATCGAAGGCGTGCGCACCGGCCTGGCCAACAGCAGCGATCCTCTGGACAACCAATTGGCCGCCCTGATGGGCCAACCTTGAAGGAAACACACCTATGCCTAACGTCACCATCCGCCCTGTCACCGCCGGCGATCACAGCGCCTGGCTACCGCTGTGGCAGGCCTATCAGCAATTCTACGAAACCCGTATCGATGACGAGGTCAGCGCCGTGGCCTGGGCGCGCATGCTCGACCCGGCCGAGCCGACCAACGCCGCCCTGGCCTGGGTCGACGGCAAGGCACTGGGCATGGTCCACTGGATCTATCACCGCTCCAACTGGAGCATCGAGAACTCCTGCTACCTGCAGGACCTCTACGTGCAAAGTGAGCAACGCGGCCTGGGTATCGGCCGCCAGCTGATCGAATACGTCTACGCTACGGCAAAGGCGGCAGGTTGCGCCAAGGTGCACTGGTTGACCCACGAAACCAACGCCACGGCCATCAGCCTGTACGAGCAGGTCGCCGAGCGGCCCGGTTTCATCCAGTTTCGCAAACCGCTGTAAGCCAGAGGAGCCACCCCATGAGCAGCCCATTGCACTGGCATCCGGCCAAGCGCCCGCAACCTGCAACATTGACCGGGCGCTTCGTGCGCCTGGAAAAACTCGACCCCAAGCGCGACACCGAAGACCTCTGGGAAGTGTTCCAGGGCTCCCAGGCCGACCGCACACTGTGGGACTACCTGGCCTACGGTCCGTTCACCGAGCGCGAAGACTTCGATCACTGGCTTGACACCAATGCCGCCAGCAGCGATCCGCTGTTCTACAGTGTCATTGACCTGGCCAGCGGCCAGACCCAGGGCATCCTCAGCCTGATGTCGATCGTGCCCGAACAGGGCCGCATCGAGATTGGCCATATCGCCTTTGGTGCTGCCATGCAGCGCACACCTAAAGGCACCGAAGCGGTGTACCTGCTTGGCAAACTGGCGTTCGAGCTGGGCAACCGCCGCCTGGAATGGAAATGCAACAACGACAACGCCCGCTCCAAGCGCGCCGCGCTGCGCTTTGGCTTCACCTTCGAGGGGGTGTTTCGCAAGCACATGGTGATCAAGGACCGAAACCGCGACACCGCCTGGTTCTCGATTACCGATGATGAATGGCCGGCGATTGCGGCGGGGTTCGAACGTTGGTTGGCGGCAGATAACCAGCGGCCCGAGGGACAGGTACAGACCTTGGAGGCGTGCCGGTAGGAGCAGGCAAAAAAAGGGAGGCATACGCCCCCCAGAGGTTAACCGCTTGTAGATGAGGGCCTGAAAATCAGCCCTCGATCTCGATCAGGATCTCGCCCGGGTTGACCCGGTCGCCCTTGGCCACGTGAATGGCGGTGACCTTGCCGGCGATTGCCGCCTGCACCTCGGTCTCCATCTTCATCGCCTCGGTGATCAGCACCGGCTGGCCGGCCTTGACCGTATCGCCTTCCTTGACCAGCACATCGACGATATTGCCCGGCATGGTGGTACTGACATGGCCAGGGGCGCTGGCCTGCTTGCGTTTGCTGCTGCCACCGCCGACAAATTCGTTGAGCGGCTCGAACACCACTTCTTCCGGCATGCCGTCGATGGACAGGTAGAAGTGACGCTTGCCTTCGGCCTTGACGCCGACACCGGTGATATCCACCCGGTAGGTCTCGCCGTGCACGTCGATGACGAATTCGGTCGGCACGCCTTCGCCGCCGGCCGAGGCCACGGCGCCGGCTTCCGGAATCGGCAGCAGCACTTCAGGGGTCAGGGTGCCGGCCTCACGCTCTTCGAGGAACTTGCGCCCGATGTCCGGGAACATGGCGTAGGTCAGTACGTCTTCTTCCGACTTGGCCAGGGCGCCGATGTCGTTGCGCAGCTTGGCCATTTCCGGCTTGAGCAAATCGGCCGGGCGCACGTCGATGACTTCTTCGCTACCGATGGCCTGGCGCCGCAGATTTTCGTCGACCACACCCGGAGCCTTGCCGTAACCGCCTTGCAGGTACAGCTTCACCTCGTTGGTGATGGTCTTGTAGCGCTCGCCGGCAAGCACGTTGAAGAACGCCTGGGTACCGACAATCTGCGAGGTCGGGGTCACCAGTGGCGGGAAGCCGAGGTCTTCGCGCACCCGCGGGATTTCCGCCAGCACTTCGTTCATGCGGTTGAGCGCGCCCTGCTCCTTGAGCTGGTTGGCCAGGTTGGAAATCATCCCGCCCGGTACCTGGTTGACTTGCACGCGGGTGTCGACGGCGGTGAATTCGCTTTCGAACTGGTGGTACTTCTTGCGCACGGCATAGAAGTACAGGCCGATTTCCTGCAGCAATTCCAGGCTCAGGCCGGTGTCGAACTCGCTGCCCTTGAGGGCCGCGACCATCGACTCGGTGCCCGGGTGGCTAGTGCCCCAGGCGAAGCTGGAGATGGCGGTGTCGATATGGTCGGCGCCGTTCTCGATCGCCTTGAGCTGGCACATGGCAGCCAGGCCGGCGGTGTCGTGGGAGTGAACGAACACCGGCAGCGACTGCTCGGCCTTCAGCGCCTTGACCAGCTCGCCGGTGGCGAAGGGAGTCAGCAGGCCGGCCATGTCCTTGATGGCCACCGAGTCGCAACCCATGGCTTCCATCTGCTTGGCCTGGGCGACGAAGGCGTCGATGGTGTGTACCGGGCTGGTGGTGTAGGCAATAGTGCCCTGGGCGTGCTTGCCAGCGGCCTTGACCGCTTCGATGGCCACGCGCAGGTTACGCACATCGTTCATGGCGTCGAAGATGCGGAACACGTCGATGCCGTTGACCGCCGCCTTGGCGACGAAGGCTTTGACCACGTCATCGCTGTAGTGGCGATAGCCCAGCAGGTTCTGCCCGCGCAGGAGCATCTGCAGGCGGGTGTTGGGCAGTGCCGCGCGCAGTTTGCGCAGGCGCTCCCACGGGTCTTCCTTGAGGAAGCGCACACAGGCGTCGAAGGTCGCCCCGCCCCAGACTTCCAGCGACCAGTAGCCGACCTTGTCGAGCTTGTCGCAGATCGGCAGCATGTCTTCGGTACGCATGCGGGTGGCCAGCAGGGACTGGTGGGCGTCGCGCAGGATTGTGTCAGTGACAAAGATCTTCTTGGACATTCTTATCTCCTCATAGCGGCAAGCTTCAAGCTACAAGCCGCAAGAAAAAGCCGATCGGCTCTGACTTGTCGCTTGCAGCTAACAACTTGCAGCTGGCTTATTCATAAGCCCGCATGTGCGGCGATGGCGGCGGCGATGGCCAGGGCCAGCTCTTCGGGTTTGCGCTTGATCGAGTAGTTGGTCAGTTCCGGATGGCTTTCAACGAAGCTGGTATTGAACTGACCACTGCGAAATTCCGGATTGCGCAGGATTTCCTGGTAATAGGCAGCCGTGGTCTTCACCCCCTGCACACGCATGTCGTCCAGGGCCCGCAGGCCGCGGTCCATGGCTTCTTCCCAGGTCAGCGCCCAGACCACCAGTTTCAGGCACATCGAGTCGTAGAACGGTGGAATGGTGTAGCCGGTATAGATCGCCGTGTCGGTCCGCACGCCGGGGCCGCCGGGGGCGTAGTAACGGGTGATCTTGCCGAAGCTGGGCAGGAAGTTGTTCTTCGGGTCTTCGGCGTTGATGCGGAACTGCAGGGCAAAGCCGCGGTGCTGGATGTCTTCCTGCTTGACCGACAGCGGCAGGCCGGAGGCAATACGGATCTGCTCGCGAACAATGTCGATACCGGTGATTTCTTCGGTGATGGTGTGTTCCACCTGCACCCGGGTGTTCATCTCCATGAAGTACACTTCGCCATCGGCGAGCAGGAACTCCACGGTACCGGCGTTCTCGTAGCCCACGGCTTTGGCCGCGCGCACCGACAGGTCGCCGATATAGGCGCGCTGTTCGGGGGTCAGTTGCGGGCTCGGGGCGATTTCGATGAGTTTCTGGTTACGGCGCTGGATCGAGCAGTCGCGCTCGAACAGGTGGACGACGTTACCGAAGCTGTCACCGAGGATTTGCGCCTCGATGTGTTTCGGGTTGACGATGCATTTTTCCAGGAACACTTCCGCAGAACCGAAGGCCTTGGTCGCTTCGGAGATTACCCGCGGGAAGGCTTGCTCCAGCTCTTCACGGCTGTTGCAGCGGCGAATACCGCGGCCGCCACCACCGGAAGTGGCCTTGAGCATCACCGGGTAACCGATGCGGTCGCCTTCGAGCAGCGCTTCGTGGATATCGGCGACGTTGCCTTCAGTGCCCGGGGTCACCGGCACACCGGCCTTGATCATGCTGCGGCGGGCTTCGGTCTTGTCACCCATGCGGCGAATGACTTCAGCAGCCGGGCCTATGAATTTGATACCGCGTTCGGCGCAGATGTCAGCAAGTTCAGCGTTCTCAGACAGAAAACCATAACCGGGATGCAGCGCATCACAACCGGTTTCCACGGCCAGGTTCACCAGCTTGCGCGGGTTCAGGTAGCCGGCCAGGGGCTCGGCACCAATGCTGTGGGCCTCGTCGGCACGTTTGACGTGCAAGGCATGGCGGTCGGCGTCGGAGTAGATCGCCACGGAACGGATGCCCATCTCGGCGCAGGCACGCACGATTCGAACAGCAATTTCACCGCGGTTGGCGATCAGGATCTTTTTTATCACTGGAGTATTCCCAAGGCCGCTAGAACAAACGAGCCGGCAACGCCGGTCGGCGCGTGACCAATCGTCGCTGGCCAGTCGCATCTTTACCCTAGCGCTGTCTCTGGATAAACAAAAATCAATATTTATTAGGGTGTGCATAAGCAAAAGCTTATAGTGCTGTTACAAGGTTTTGCCGGGGCTTGAGAGAAATGCGTAAGTCATTGATGCGTATGACATTGCGTCAACTTCAGATCTTCAATGAGGTCTGTGATTTGCGTTCCTACAGCCGGGCAGCCGAGGAGATGAACCTGACGCAACCCGCCGTTAGTCTACAGATCCGCCAATTGGAAGAACTGGTCGGCCAGCCGCTGTTCGAGTATGTCGGCAAGAAGCTCTACCTGACCGAAGCCGCTGAAGCGCTGCAACGCGCCAGCCGCGATATCTTCGGGCGCCTGGAGAGCCTCGACATGCAGCTCTCCGACATGCAGGGCTCGCTGCAGGGGCAATTGAAGCTGGCGGTCGAATCCAGCGCCAAGTACTTCGTCCCGCATCTGTTCGCGGCCTTCAAGCGTTTGCACCCCGAGGTCAATCTTACCCTCACGGTGGTCAACCGCGCCCAGGCCATACGTCGCCTCTCGGACAACCGTGATGACCTGATCATTATGTCCATGGTGCCCCAGGACATGGGCCTGGAGTTCCTGCCGTTCCTCAACAATCCGATCGTTGCCGTGGCGCCGCCCGATCATCCGCTGTGCAAGCTCGACAGCCTGCGTTTGCAAGACCTTGAGCCGCACACGCTATTGGTACGCGAACAGGGCTCGGGCACACGCAAGGCTTGCGAAGAGTACTTCAAGGAAAAGCGCGTGCACTTCACTCAGACGCTGGAAGTGGCCTCGGCCGATGCCCAGCGCGAGTGCGTGATTGCCGGCCTGGGCATCGCCCTGCTGACCCGCCATGCATTGAACCTGGAACTGGCCACCGGCGTGCTGCGCGAGCTGCCGGTCGAAGAGCTGCCGCTGTACCGCAGCTGGTGTGTGGTGCAGTCCAAGGCCAAGCGGCAATCGCCGGTGGCCCTGGCCTTTCTAGCGTTCATTCGCAGCGAACGTGCACAGATCAGCGGGCTTGTTGAGCGTTTCTCGGGGATTCTGCCGCCGATACCTGCCACACGCTGACGGCCTGCAAATCGGGGTAGTCGGTGATGTCCTGCAGCAGACGGCGCTGCTCGGAGTAGCTTTCGATCGCGCGGCGAAACTCCATGCGGCGCTGGTCTTTTTCCTGCTGTTTGCGGGATTTGGCGTTGGGTTGGTACGAGCCATCGAATTCACGAGCCATTGCATATCTCCCTTATCGAGTGCGGGAGCTTCAGCCTGACGTCGTGGCATTACGGTTTGGCGGCGGGCCAATGACAAATCAATGAACCCGCGCCTACAGGTCTCAGTCGTCCATCGCCTTGATCGACTTGGGCGACAGGCGCAGGCTGCGCAGACTGCGTTTGACGCTCTTGAGGTGGTTGACCAGGCTCGGCCCGCGGGCCATGGCCACGCCCATGGCCAGCACGTCGATCACCACCAGGTGGGCAATGCGCGAGGTCAGCGGGGTGTAGATTTCGGTGTCTTCGTGCACATCGATGGCCAGGTTGACGGTCGACAGCTCCGCCAACGGCGTCTGGCTCGGGCACAGGGTGATCAGCGTGGCGCCGCTTTCACGCACCAGGTTGGCGGTGATCAGCAGGTCCTTGGAGCGCCCCGACTGGGAAATGCAGATGGCTACATCGCCCGGTTTGAGGGTGACCGCCGACATCGCCTGCATGTGCGGGTCGGAATACGCCGCCGCCGTCAGCAGCAGGCGGAAGAACTTGTGCTGGGCATCGGCCGCTACCGCGCCGGAGGCACCAAAACCGTAGAACTCGACACGCTGGGCCTGGGCCATGGCGGATACCGCACGCTGCAAAGCCTGTGGATCGAGGTGCTCGCGCACTTCCATCAGGGTATGCAGGGTGGTGTCGAAGATCTTCAGGCTGTAGTCGGCAACCGAGTCGTCTTCGTGAATGGCGAACTGGCCAAAACTCGCGCCCGCCGCCAGGCTCTGGGCCAGCTTGAGCTTGAGGTCCTGGAAACCGGAACAACCGATCGCACGGCAAAAACGCACGATGGTCGGCTCGCTGATGCCGACGCTGTGGGCAAGGTCGGCCATGGAGCTATGCATGACGGCCGCTGGATCAAGCAGCACGTGATCGGCAACCTTGAGTTCCGATTTGCGTAGCAGATGGCGCGACTGGGCGATGTGTTGCAACAGATTCAAGGGCAGGACTCGGTTATGATCGACTGACCGGGTTGTAGCTTTCTTGTAGTTATACTACATGACCGGCGACCCGCCCAGCTAAACGAACTAGGAGAGTGGTGGTATTGACTATCCCTTGCGACATCATGGTGTTCGGCGGCACCGGTGACCTGGCCCTGCATAAACTGCTTCCGGCGCTCTACCACCTGTATCGCGAGGCTCGCCTGCACCCCGCCGTGCGCATCATCGCCCTGGCCCGCAGCAATCTGCCACGTAATCAATTCCTCAAACTCGCCGAACGCCGTTGCCGGGCACAGATTGCCCGTGCCGACTTCGACGAGGATGTCTGGGCGCGGTTCTCGGCGCGCCTGGACTACTTCCCCATGGACGCCTCGCAAAGCGCCGATTTCGTCCGCCTGGCGCGCTTTCTTGGTGAAGCCGGCGGCCTGACCCGGATCTACTACCTGGCCACCGCACCGAACCTGTTCGTGCCGATTGCCAACCACCTGAAAATCGCCGGGCTTGCCGATCACGATGCGCGCATCGTCCTGGAAAAACCCATCGGCCACTCGCTGGAGTCGGCCACGGCGATCAACGAGGCCTTCGGCGCGGTGTTCGCCGAGTCGCAGGTGTTTCGTATCGATCACTACCTGGGCAAGGAAACGGTGCAGAACCTCATGGCCCTGCGCTTTGCCAATGCCCTGCTCGAGCCGGTGTGGCGCAACAACCAGGTCGATCATGTGCAGATCAGCGTCTGTGAAACCCTCGGCGTCGAAAACCGTGGCGCCTACTACGACCGCGCCGGCGCCACCCGCGACATGCTGCAGAACCACCTGCTGCAGCTGCTGTGCCTGGTGGCCATGGAGCCGCCGGCACAATTCGAGGCTGAAGCGGTTCGCGACGAGAAGGTGAAGATCCTCAAGGCCCTGCAACCGATCACCGGCCAGGACGTGCAGGACAAGACCGTGCGCGGCCAGTACAGCGCCGGCAAGATCGGCGGCCAGGAAGTACCGGCTTACTACTTCGAAAAAGATGTCGACAACGACAGCGATACCGAGACCTTTGTCGCCGTAGAAGCCCACATCAACAACTGGCGCTGGGCCGGCGTGCCCTTCTACTTGCGCACCGGCAAACGCCTGGCCAAGCGCTCGTCGCAGATCGTCATCCAGTTCAAGCCGGTGCCCCACCGCCTGTTCGACGGCGATCAGGCCAACCAGCTGCTGATCCAGCTACAACCCGACGAGCGCATCAGCCTGCAGATGATGACCAAGACCCCCGGCAAGGGCATGCGCCTGGAGCCGGTGGAACTGAACCTCAACCTGGCCCAGGTATTCGGCCAGACCCGTCGCTGGGACGCCTATGAGCGGCTATTGCTGGATGTGCTCGAAGGCGACTCGACGCTGTTCATGCGCCGTGACGAGGTCGAGGCGGCCTGGGCCTGGATCGACCCGATCCTTAACGGCTGGCAGGAACACTTCCAGGCCCCGCGCCCCTACCACGCCGGTAGTAACGGCCCGGACCAGGCCCACAGCCTGCTGGCCCACCAGGGCCGCGCCTGGCACCTTTAAAAGCTGTAGCGGCTGGCCAGTAAACCGGCCAGTTCCTGCGCCGGCACCGGCCGGCTGATCAGGTAGCCCTGCACTTCGTTGCAGCCTTGCTTGCGCAGGAAGTCCAGCTGTTCAGCGGTCTCGACGCCCTCGGCAACCACCTGCAGGTCCAGGCTCTGGGCCATGGCGATGATTGCCCGGGTGATCGCCGCGTCCTCGCTGCCCTCGCGCAGGCCCCGGATAAAGGCCTGATCGATCTTCACGTAGTCCACCGGGAAACGCTTGAGGTAGCTGAGCGATGAATAGCCGGTGCCAAAGTCGTCGATCGCAAGCTTCACCCCCAGCTCATGCAATTGGCGGAAGGTGGCGATGATGTGCTCGACGCTGTCGAGCAACTGGCTCTCGGTCAGTTCCAGTTCCAGCAAGTGCGGGGCCAGGCCGCTTTCTTCCAAAACCTGGCGCACCAGGCTGACCAGCTTGCCCTGGCGCAACTGATATACCGACAGGTTCACCGACACGCGAATCGGCGCAAGGCCCATGCGCTGCCACTCGCAAGCCTGCCAGCAGGCCTGGCGCAGGACGAATTCGCCCATCGGCGCAATCAGCCCGGTTTCTTCGGCCAGGCCGATGAAGTCCGACGGCGGCACCATGCCCCACTGCGGATGCTGCCAGCGCACCAGCGCCTCGGCCGCATGCAGGCGGCCAGTGGCCAGGCACAGCTTGGGTTGGTAGTAGACCTGCAGTTGCCGCTCTTCGATGGCCTTGCGCAGGTGGTTTTCCAGCTGCAGGCGCTGCAGGGTGCTGGCCTGCAGGCTCTCGGTGTAGAACTGGAAGTTGTCGCCACCCAGGTGCTTGGCGTGCTGCATGGCGGTATTGGCCTGGCTGACCAGCACCGTGACATCCCGCGAGGTGTCGGCCAGCAGGCTAATGCCCACCGAAGCGCTGATCACCAGCTCGTGACCATCGACCCGCAGGGGCACGCGTAGCTTGTCGAGCAGGCGGCTAGCCACTCGCACCAAGCTCGACAGGTTGCTGTAGGCATCGAACAGCACGGCAAACTCGTCGCCGGAAAGCCGCGCCACGGTGTCGGCCTCGGGCATGGCATTACTGATGCGCTGGGCCATCTGTTTGAGCAAATGGTCGGCAACTTCATGGCCAAGGCTGTCGTTGAGCAGCTTGAAGCGGTCCAGGTCGATGTGCAGTAGGGCCAGGCCGCGACCGCTCTGGCGCAGGCGCTCGCCGGCCTCGTGCAGGCGCAGGCGGAACAAGGCGCGGTTGGCCAGGCCCGTCAGTTCATCATAGTGGGCCAGGTAGCGCAGGCGCTCTTCAGACTCACGGCGCGCCGACAGGTCGGTAAAGAAGCCGACGATGCTGGTCAGGTTGCCGCGGGCATCACGTACGCCGTTAAGCTGCAGCCACTGAGGATAAAGCTCACCGTTCTTGCGCGCCTCGACCAGTTCGCCTTGCCAGCTGCCCTGTTGCTCCAGGGCCAGTTCGATAGCCTGTGAATGTCGACGAGCATCAAGGCTGCACGCCAGCTCCAGCAACCGCCCTTGCAATAGTTCTTCGCGGCTGTAGCCGGTAACCCGGCAGAAGGCCTGATTGACGGCCAGCAGTACATAGTCAGGGTCAAGAATCACAATGCCTTCACTGGCGGCTTCAAACACCGTGGCAGCCAGACGCTGCTGTTCCTCCTGGGCTTTTTGCGCGCTGATTTCCCGGCGGGTGCCGAGCATGCGCAGCACCCGCCCGCTGGCATCACGTTCCACCGCCCGGCCACGGTCCTCAATCCAGCACCAATGGCCCAGGCGGTGACGCACCCGGTAGTCGATGCGGTAGTCCTCGCTGCGGCCCTTGAGGTGTTCGACCAGGGTACGCTTGAGCAGCGGCACGTCATCGGGATGCAAACGTGGCTTGAGGTGCGCGAGCATTTCCTGGACTTGTTCAGGCTCCAGGCCAAACAGCTCGCGCAATTGCGTGTGGTGGATCTCGTCGGTGTCCAGGTTCCAGTCCCAAAGCCCCAGCTCGCTGGCCTCTAGCGCCAGGGCCAGGCGCTGCTCGCTTTTGCTCAGGGCCTGGTTGGCGACATCGAGTTCCTGGCTGCGCTGGGCCACCCGCGACTCCAGCCCAACCTGCGCCTCACGCAGCTGTTCCTCGATCAACCGGCGCTGTTCGACCTCCTCGGCCAATGCCTGGTTGAGGCTCTCGCTGCGGCTTTGCGCCGCTTGCAGGTGTTCGATCAGCTCCTGATTCTGAAAGCGTCGCAGCAATCCGCGTTCGATCAGCCGGTTGACCTGCCAGGCCACCACCGACAGCGCAATCAACAGAATCAGCCCAAGCCAGCCCCAGCCGCGCTGCTGTTCGTCGCCACTCCAGAACAGGAAAGCAATCGGCGGCAGCAGGCAGGGCAAGGTAAAACTGAGAAACGCCGGCAGGCTGACGGCATAGGCAACGCTGGCCGATAGCGTCGCCGCCCCCAGCAGGCCAAACACCCAGGCCTGCTGGACGAAGTTGTCCACCGGCACCAGGGCAATCGCCGCGCTGGCCAGGGTCAGGCCGCTGAAGGCCGAACCGAGCAAAAACATCCGCCACCAGGTCGGCTGGGCTTGCCGATCGGGCATGGCAGCATCGAAAGCGGCCACCTGGATCACCCGCAACGCCACCAGCGCCATCAGCCAGACCACCCAGACGCTGACCAGCAGGTAACGCGCCGGGTTCCATAGCAGCCAGGCACAGACAAGGCCGTTGAGCAGCATGAACAGGGTCGGCAGCAACGAGCCTTGATACAGCAGGCGGGTGCGCTCGACAGCCAGTTGCGGTGCGAAGTGTTTGCGAATACTCCGGCGCGCTTGGGCTGGGGCGCTCAGGGAGTCGGAACCGAGTGTCATAGGCGGTGTTCTTGTAATGGTTAGCCTTAAACGTGCACGGAGCATACACAAGCAAGCCCCTGGGCCAAACTGCTCTGGATCATAATTATTTCATCGCATTTCCCGACGGCAGGTGCTCAAGCACGCAGGCCTTGGGCTGCAGCCGGTGACCGGCCGGTCGTCAGCGCCAAGTTTTTCTACTGTATATTTGCCCAAGGGTCGCCTGCGCCCCTAAAATGGCCGGATGCGCGATGATCTCTCTCTCCTGTTGAACTCTCTCAACGACGCCCAACGCCAGGCTGTAGCTGCGCCGGTCGGTCGTCAGTTGGTCCTGGCCGGTGCCGGCTCCGGCAAGACCCGTGTGCTGGTGCACCGCATCGCCTGGTTGATCCAGGTGGTGCAGGCCTCGCCGCACTCGATCCTGTCGGTGACCTTCACCAACAAGGCCGCTGCCGAGATGCGCCAGCGTATCGAACAGCTGATGGGCATCAACCCGGCCGGCATGTGGGTCGGCACCTTCCACGGCCTGGCGCACCGCCTGTTGCGCGCGCACTGGCAAGAGGCAGGGCTGAACCAGAACTTCCAGATCCTCGACAGCGACGACCAGCAGCGTCTGGTCAAACGCGTAATCCGCGAGCTGGGCCTGGATGAACAGCGCTGGCCGGCGCGCCAGGCACAGTGGTTCATCAACGGCCAGAAAGACGAAGGCCTGCGCCCGCAACATATCCAAGCCAGCGGCGACCTGTTCCTGGGCACCATGCGCAGCATTTATGAAGCCTACGAGGCAGCCTGCCAGCGCGCCGGCGTCATCGACTTCTCCGAGCTGCTGCTGCGCGCCCTGGACCTGTGGCGCGACCACCCCGGCCTGCTCGAGCACTACCAGCGGCGCTTCCGCCATGTGCTGGTCGACGAATTCCAGGATACCAACGCCGTGCAGTACGCCTGGCTGCGGCTGCTGGCCAAGGGCGGCGACAGCCTGATGGTGGTCGGCGATGACGACCAATCGATTTACGGCTGGCGCGGTGCCAAGATCGAGAACATCCACCAGTACACCGCCGACTTCCCTGACGCCGAGCTGATCCGCCTGGAGCAGAACTACCGTTCCACCGCCGGCATCCTCAAGGCGGCCAACGCCCTGATCGCCAACAACAGCGGGCGCCTGGGCAAAGAGCTGTGGACCGATGGCGGCGATGGCGAACCGCTGAGCCTGTACGCTGCCTTCAACGAACACGACGAAGCCCGCTACGTGGTCGAGAGCATCGAAAGCGCACTCAAGACCGGCCTGGCACGCAGCGACATCGCCATCCTCTATCGCTCCAACGCCCAGTCGCGGGTGCTTGAAGAAGCACTGCTGCGTGAACGCATTCCTTATCGCATCTATGGCGGCCAGCGCTTCTTCGAACGCGCCGAGATCAAGAACGCCATGGCCTACCTGCGCCTGCTCGAAGGCCGCGGCAACGATGCCGCCCTTGAGCGGGTGATCAACGTGCCGCCGCGCGGTATCGGCGAGAAAACCGTCGAAGCGATTCGCGAGCACGCGCGCCACGCCCAGGTTTCGATGTGGGAGTCGATGAGCCTGCTGATCGCCAACAAGGCGCTCAAAGGCCGTGCCGCCAGTGCCTTGGGCGCGTTCATGGAAATGATCGAGAACCTTGCCGCCAAAGTCCTGGAGATGCCCCTGCACCTGATGACCCAGACGGTTATCGAGCAGTCCGGGCTGATCGTCTATCACCAGGAAGAGAAAGGCGAAAAAGGCCAGGCCCGGGTAGAAAACCTTGAGGAACTGGTCAGCGCCGCGCGCAACTTCGAAAACAGCGAAGAAGACGCCGAATTGTCGCCACTGGCGGCCTTCCTCGGCCATGCCTCGCTGGAAGCCGGCGACGCCCAGGCCGACGAGCACGAAGACAGCATCCAGCTGATGACCCTGCACAGTGCCAAGGGCCTGGAATTCCCTCACGTCTTCCTGGTCGGCATGGAAGAAGGCCTGTTCCCACACAAGATGAGCCTGGAAGAGCCCGGCCGTCTTGAAGAAGAACGCCGCCTGGCCTATGTCGGCATCACCCGCGCAATGCAGCAGCTGGTGATGACCTACGCCGAAACCCGCAGGCTGTACGGCAGCGAGACCTACAACAAGGTCTCGCGCTTCGTACGCGAAATTCCGGCCGGCCTGGTGCAGGAAGTGCGCTTGTCCAACAGCGTCAGCCGCCCGTTCGGCTCCGGTCAGCAGCAGAACTCGAGCAGCCTGTTCGCCAACGCCAACATCCCGCAGACCGCCTTCAACCTTGGCCAGCGGGTGCAGCATGCGGTATTTGGCGAAGGTGTGATCCTCAACTTCGAAGGCTCCGGCGCCCAGGCCCGGGTCCAGGTCAACTTTGCCGAAGGCAGCAAGTGGCTGATGCTCGGTTACGCCAAGCTCGAAGCGCTGTAAAGCAGAAAATCCTGTAGGAGCGGGCTTGCCCCGCGATGCAATGTGACTTGCACGCCGCAATCGCGGGGCAAGCCCGCTCCTACAGCGTATTCAGATCATTCAGGCAAAAGCTGGAAACATTATGGCGCTGGTCATGTGTCCTACAACCTGTGCACCATGACGCGCGTGCAATCCACAAAACGGGAATACCCTTCTATGCAACGTTTTCTTAGCATCGCTTTGGCGCTGTGCATCGGCCTGACGATGAGTCTCGACGCCAACGCCAAACGCTTCGGCGGCGGCAAGAGCTCGGGCGCCGCGCCGACCCACCAGACCCGCCAGGCAGCCCCAGCTACCCCGGCTGCCTCGCCAACCGCGCCAGGTCGCGCACCTGCCGCCGCCAGCGGTGCTTCGCGCTGGCTCGGCCCGCTGGCCGGCCTCGCCGCCGGTGGCCTGCTGGCCTCCATGTTCATGGGCGACGGCTTCCAGGGCATGCAGATCTTCGACATCCTGATCATGGCGCTGATTGCCTTCCTGGCGTTCCGCTTCATCGCCGCCCGTCGCCGCAAGCAGCAGCCACAAATGGCCGCCGCCGGCCACGCGCCTTTCCAGCGTGAAGCGCACCAGCCTGCGCAGCCGTCGATCTTCGGTGGTTCGGCTGCACCTGCCGCCGCCCGTCCGGTAATCAACGCCCCGGCCTGGTTCAACGAGCAGAGCTTCCTGGCGGCTGCCCGCAACCACTTCCAGTCGCTGCAGCAGCACTGGGACGCCAACGAAATGGACAAGATCGCCGAGTTCGTCACTCCGCAGATGCTGCAGTTCCTCAAGCAGGAGCGTGCTGACCTGGGTGATGCCTTCCAGTCCACTTACATCGACGACCTGAATGTGCAGCTTGAAGGTGTCGACGACCGCGCCGACAAGACCATCGCCACCCTGACCTTCAGCGGTGTATCGAAGACTTCGCGCTTCGACCAGGGCGAACCGTTCAGCGAAAGCTGGAACATGGAACGCGCGCCGGGCGAGAACCAGCCTTGGCTGGTTGCCGGGATCCGTCAGAACGGCTGATCTTGAGGCATTGCACAAAAAACCCCGGGCTTGTCCCGGGGTTTTGCTTTTAGCGCAGCAGGCTACTAGGGTATAACGCGCAGCGTGTCGTAAAGGTTAGAGGATAGAACCGTGGAAGAAGTCATCGAACAGCTCCGAGAAGCCAATGAACCGGTACCGGTGCCGCTGGAGTTGCCGGACGAAGACCAACTGGTCGAAATCGAAGAAGAGTTGTTCATCAACATTCCGTTCGTCTTCAAGGAATTCCTGCTGACGGTCAGCGACGTGGTCTACGGCAGCCTGGAGCCGGTCACCGTCACCGACCCGCAGTCGCATACCTACTTGCCGGACGTGGCAGCCAATGCCTGGGATGCCGGCGTGCCGCGCGACCTGATCCCGATCTGCCAGGACGGCGACGATTACTACTGCGTCGAAGAGGACGGCACCGTGGTGCTGTGGTCCGGCGAAGAAGAGATCGTTACCGAGGACAGCTGGGAATCGGTCTGGCACTGGGCGCGGGATGTCTGGCTGGAAAGCTGAATGAGAAATACCCGCATAAAATAATGGCTCTTGGCTATTAATGCTCGTAGAATCGCCACGCCTTCCCGCGCGTGGCGCTTCGCTACCGCTCCATCCCCTCGGACATTCGAACCGCCCCGCGCAGGAAGCGCCTCTTATTGGTGGTTTTCCTGGTTGTTTTCCAGGGTCTCCAGCAAAGCGATCTGCATGCGTGTATGCACACGGATGAACCAGCGCCACAGCACCGCCACCACCACTGCCGCGACTACCACGATCAGCAACAGCAGCTCGCTGGTGGGCAGAATGCTGGCCGACAGCGCCGACAGCAGCAAAAAGATCACCAACAGCGACAGCAACGGAATGACCTCGGCAATCACCCGTCGAACCCGCTGGGTGTGGCGCCCGGCCATCTCCGGCTTGACCCCCATCTCCGCCAGCAGCATCGACAGCGCCTTGAGCTTGCGGTACGCAGCGATCAGGAAAGGCAGCGACAGCATCAGCGCCACGCCCCAGATCAAGGCCTTCTGCTGGCCGACATCGCTGACCCATTCGCTCAGGTAGTCACCAATGCGCGCGGCGAAATAACCACCGCTGAAGAAGATCGCCACCACCAACGCCAGGTTCACCCCCACCTGCAGCAGAATCCGTCGGATCATCGACGCCAGCAATGCCCCTTGGCCATGGGGCTGGATGCTGCGCAGCCATTCGCCGTACAGCGACAGCACCCGCGACAGGCGCCCCGGCACGACCTTGGCGAGCTTCAGCGACAGCGGGTCGGCGGCGCGAATCAGATACGGGGTAAGCAGCGTGGTGATGGCCGAAACGGCTACCGCCACCGGGTACAGGAAGTCGCTGGTGACCTGCAGGGTCATGCCCAGTGCGGCGATGATGAACGAGAACTCGCCAATTTGTGAAAGCCCCATCCCGACCCGCAGAGAGGTACGTCCGTCGTTGCCGGCGATAAAGGCGCCCATGCCGCAGGACAGCATCTTGCCCAGCACCACGGCAATGGTGATGACCACGATCGGCCAGGCATACTCGACCAGGATCGACGGATCGATCATCAAGCCGATGGCGACAAAGAAGATGGCGCTGAACAGGTCGCGTACCGGTTCGATCAGGCGCTCGATCTTCAGCAACTGGCGCGACTCGGCCATGATCGCGCCAATCAGAAAGGCGCCCAGGACCATGCTGTATTCAAGCTTGACCACCAACAGGCAAAAACCGAAACACAAGCCCAGGACGGTAATCAGCAGCATCTCGTTGCTTTCGAAGCGGGCCACGTAAGCCAACAGGCGCGGCACCAGCAAAATGCCGATGACCAAGGCAACGATCATGAACAGCGACAACTTGCCGACCGTGGAAAACACCTCGCCCGAGCTCACCGTGCCACTCACGGCAATACCCGAGAGCAAGGCGATGATGCCGATGCCAAGGATGTCTTCGACGATCAGCACGCCGAAGATCAGTTGGGCAAAACGCTCGTTCTTCATCTTCAGGTCGTTGAGCGCCTTGACGATGATGGTGGTCGAGGAAATCGCCAGGATGGCGCCGAGGAACAGTGAGTCCATGGTGTTCCAGCCGAACCAGCGGCCGATCTCGAAGCCGATCCAGATCATCAGCACGATTTCCAGGAACGCGGCGATAAACGCCGTGGCCCCGACCTTGAACAACTTGCGCAGGCTGAACTCCAGGCCCAGGCAGAACATCAGGAAGATCACGCCGAGCTCGGCCAGGGTCTTGATCGTCTCTTCGTCGTGAATCAGGCCGAACGGCGGGGTGTGCGGGCCGATGATGAAGCCGGCAACAATGTAGCCAAGCACTACCGGCTGTTTGAAACGGTGGAAGAGGATAGTGACCACCCCGGCAACCAGCATGATCACTGCCAAATCCTGGATAAAGCTGATGGCATGCACGGCGTGGGACTCCTTACCTGGTATCCAGAGACAAGCCGCAACTCACCCGATGAATTGTCTGATTGAGTTGCGGGTACATAGCGTTTTAAATGTAGGAATGCCCACCTTGCATGGGCTTCTTCAGGTTAACACCGCCGCTTGTCGCGAAAAGCCGGTGCAATATGAAGAAACAGATCGACCAAAGCATCGCCGCAAATGGCACAAATAGCGTGACGGCAAGGCCGCTGTCAGCGTCCCGTCTACTTAGATGGGAATCGTATTGGGGGAAAGAAGCGTGAACAGCAATCGCCACCCCGCCTCAGCGCAACCTTACCGTGAGCACACTATGGAACCTGGAAACGCCCAGCTGTCGATGACCGTCCTGATGACCCCGGACATGGCCAACTTTTCTGGCAACGTCCACGGCGGCACGCTGCTCAAATACCTCGACGAAGTGGCCTATGCCTGCGCCAGCCGCTACGCCGGTCGTTATGTGGTGACCCTGTCGGTCGACCAGGTGGTCTTTCGCGAGCCGGTGCATGTCGGCGAGCTGGTGACCTTCCTCGCTTCGGTCAACTACACCGGCAACACCTCGATGGAAGTCGGCATCAAGGTGGTCACTGAGAATATTCGCGAGCGTTCGGTGCGCCACAGCAACAGCTGCTTCTTCACCATGGTCGCCGTCGACGACGACCGCAAGCCGGTTGCGGTGCCGCCGCGCCAGCCTGAAAGCAGCGAAGAGAAGCGCCGTTTCCTCCAGGGTAAACAGCGCCGGCTGATACGTCAGGAGCTGGAGAAGCGTTACCAGGAGCTCAAGGGCGACGCCCTTTAAGACCGCCCGTTAAAAGGCCAGAGGCTGCGCCGCAAAGCGCAGCCGCGGGTGCACGATGCGATCTTGCGCCCGCACCAGTTCCAGCTCGTAGCTGGCACAGGCCTGGGTTTCCAGCAGCACTTCGTGCACCGCGGCGGCGGTGAATTCAAACGCCGCTAGCCAGTCATCGCCGAGCAGCAAGCGCGCCAGGAACAAGCCTGATGTCAGGTCACCAACGCCTACCGGCTGGCGGGCGAATGCCAGCAGCGGGCGGCGGATGTGCCAGCTCCCTTCGCCGGTCACCAGCAGCATCTCGAAATCTTCCGCGCCACGCCCCGGGTACGCCAGGTGCTTGACCAGCACCGCTTTCGGGCCGCGCTCCAGCAGGCTGCGGGCCATGTCGACACAGTCTTGCAACGACTCGGCACGGCGCCCGCAGAAGCTGTCCAGTTCCAGCTGGTTCGGGCACAGCACATCAGCACGGGCCAGCGCTTCTTCGAGCAGAAACTCGCTGACCTCGGCCGGAACGATACAGCCCTTCTCGGGATGGCCCATCACCGGGTCGCAGAGGTACAAGGCGCGCGGGTTGGCCGCCTTGATCCGGGCCACGCCGCTGAGGATCGCCCGCCCCTGCTCGGCACTGCCCAGGTAGCCGGACAACACCGCATCGCAGTTGCCCAGCTCACCGATCGTCGCAATCCCTTCTACCAGTGCAGGTATTTGCGCTGGAGCAAGCACTTCTCCGGTCCACTGGCCATACTGAGTATGGTTGGAGAACTGCACGGTATTGAGCGGCCAGACCTTCACCCCGACCCGCTGCATGGGAAACACTGCGGCGCTGTTGCCGGCATGGCCGAAAACCACGTGGGACTGGATGGCGAGCAGATGCGGTGTACGTTTCATGCAGGTCTTCCGAAAGCGTAGGAATGAAAAACAAGGCGCGCAGTATGGCGCTAAATGCCACCTGTACGACAGACCGGGGAGGCAGTTAAGCTGGGCATACCTCGTTGGAGCATATGTAAATGTTGACCCTGGGAAATCTCTTCGTGCTGATGCTGCTGGCCACGGCAGGCGCTTGGTTGTGGCATAACCACGGCTTGCGTGAAAAGGCTCTGGAGCGGGTCAAGCAGCACTGCGCCAAGCTCGACCTGGAGCTGCTCGATGGCAATGTCGCGCTCAAGCGCATCGGCTTTGTTCGCGATGCCAACGGCCGCAAACGCCTGGCCCGGGTGTACAACTTCGAATTCACCGTGACCGGCGAACAGCGCCACCCCGGTACCGTCACCCAGTTCGGCGCCCATACCATGCAGATCGAACTGGCGCCCTACCCGTTCGAGATCAAGACGCCGCCACACCACGATAACGTGGTCGAGATGAACCAGTGGCGTCAGGACCACAACCGCTGGCGTAACTAGACGCGGCAGGCCAGCATGGCCTGTTTTAGCGCTTCAGGAGCTTGCGGCTCGGCAAAAATCAGCTCCAGCCGCGAGTCACGCCGCCATTCGCTGCGGCTCCACAGCAAGGACGGCTGTCCAGCCAGGGCATTGAGCGCTTGCCAGCCGTCCAAGCTGTGGATAACTGCCTTGGCCCGGCGCCAGTCCAACTCCCGCAGAAATTGCTCGATGCGGGCACGATCAAACACCTGAGCCGGGTGCCAGCGCCAACCAATGCTCCAGCCCTCCGCCGCCTCCTGGATGCTGCAAATTGGCTCCTGCGGATTTGTCCACAGGCTGCCTATGACTGCGGAAACACTGGCTGATGCCAGTTTATCCACAGCCAGGGAATGGCTTGGCGGAGCACTTGCCATCGGCACTTCGGACAACGGCAGATGGCCGAAATCGGTCCAGTACAGGCGAGCATCCGCCAGCCGGGAAGTTATCCACAAGCGCTGTAGTTCGTCCAGACCAGCGGATTTGTTCAGCACCAGCAGCCCGGCGCTGGCCAGGGTCGAGTGCTGAGCTTGCGGCAAGGCAACACCCGCAGCCAGCTGCTCGGCATCGAGCACCAGTACCGCCGGTTGTACCGCCAGCACCCCCTGCCAGGGCGGTAAGCGCAGTTGCTGCAACAACTGCAACGGATGGCCCAACCCGGATGGTTCGATAAACAGCCTATGCGGCTTGGCCTTGCGCAACAGGCGACCCAGGCCGACCTGGAATGGCATGCCGTTGACGCAGCACAAGCAACCGCCGGCCACCTCTCCCAGGGCAATCCCATCGTCATCGGTTGCCAGCAGCGCTGCGTCCAGGCCGATCTGGCCGAACTCGTTGATCAGCACCGCCCAGCGCTCATCGGCGGGCCGCTGCGCCAGCAACTGGCGAATCAGGCTGGTCTTGCCGGCGCCGAGCGGGCCGGCAATCACGTGGGTAGGAATGTTCTGCAGCATGGGACGGAGAGTGCCTAAAATTTTCGTCACTATGCCGTTATATCAGGCCATCCAGTCAAGGCTGAGGATCAAACGCCGCTCACCATTGGCCAAGGCCGGCGAACGATGGACCAGCCCGCATCCCTGATTACCAAGCCATTTCTCGCCCTTGAGCAAGGCCACCTCACCCTCGGCCAATTGGCGGATTGCCTCGGCATGCGGTTGCTCCCGAGCCAGTTGCGTACGGTCGATTGCACCTTCTCCCAGCCATTCACTGCCCGGCCCGGCGTAGGTGCTCAGCAAACGCAGAGGGACGTGATCGACATGAAACCGCGGGCACATGGCGTTGCCCAGCGCCTGCAGGCGCAAGCCGACTCGTCGGGCGTCGAGCAAGCAGGCGTAGGCAGCCACCAGCCAGGCAACGTCGGTAACAAACGCCACATGGCCTTCCAGGTCGGCATACCCGCCCAGCAAGCCACTGAGGTCCGGCAACTGTTGTTGCTCATCCAGCTCGATGACCCGGCTTTCACCCAGTGGCTGGTTCAGCGACAGCAGCAAGCGGGCAAAGTCTTCGATCTGCACCGGCAAGCGGCGCTGCCATACCGCGAGATTGACGCCATCCTGCAACGCCTCGGTGAGCACTTGAGGCGTGTCGCCGAAGGCCTGGCGCATCACGCCGCGTCCTCGTCAAACCACGGGCCGAACGGGTCAGGCAGTTGCCGCCAACTGTTCACGCCTGCGGCCATTTCTGCATCGTCGAGCAGGCAGCTCGAGAGCTCGGCATCGAGCCGGGCGAAGTCGATATTCTGACCGATGAATACCAGCTCCTGGCGGCAATCACCACACTCTGCAGTCCAGTTCTTGAAGATCTGCGCGCTGCTCTGCTCATCCTGCGGCCACTGCTCACGGGGTACGAAGCGCCACCAGCGCCCGGCAAAACCGTGGCGCATCATGCCGCCGGCCTGCGACCAACTGCCGGCATCCTGGTGCTTGCTGGCGAGCCAGAAGAAGCCCTTGGAGCGCAGCAACCGGCCGTTGTCCCAGGGCCTGTGGATAAAATCGTAAAAGCGCTGTGGATGCAGCGGCCGGCGCGCTTGCCAGGTGGTCGCGGCAATTCCGTATTCCTCGGTTTCCGGCACGTGTTCGCCGCGCAGTTCCTGCAGCCAGCCAGGCGCCTGGGCGGCGCGGTCGAAGTCGAACAGACCGGTGTTGAGGATCTGCTGCAGCTCTACCTGACCCATGACCATCGGCACGATCTGCGCCTGGGCGTTAAGGCTGTGCAATATCGCGCTGAGCTCTTCGCGCTCGGCGCTGCTGATCAGATCGATCTTGCTCAACAGAATCACGTCAGCGAACTCCACCTGCTCAATCAAGAGGTCACTGATCGAGCGCTCGTCTTCGTCACCAAGGGTTTCGCCGCGGCTGGCCAGGCTCTCGGCCGCCTGATAATCACGCAGGAAGTTCAAGCCATCGACCACCGTGACCATGGTGTCCAGGCGCGCCTGATCGGCCAGGCTGCGGCCTTGCTCGTCACGAAAGGTAAAGGTTTCGGCGACCGGCAACGGCTCGGAGATGCCGGTGGACTCGATCAACAGATAATCAAAACGCCCCTCGCGGGCCAGGCGTGCGACCTCTTCAAGCAGGTCTTCGCGCAGGGTGCAGCAGATGCAGCCGTTGCTCATCTCCACCAGCTTTTCTTCGGCGCGGTTGAGACTGACGTTGCGCTGCACCTCGCTGGCATCGATGTTGATTTCGCTCATGTCGTTGACGATCACCGCGACCCGCAGGTTGTCGCGGTTTTTCAGCACGTGATTGAGCAGAGTACTTTTGCCGGCACCCAGAAAGCCGGAAAGCACAGTGACGGGAAGACGGTTGGGCATGGGGGCTATCCTCATCGGGGCGAGTGCATTCGAACGATGCATTGCGCAATGTTATATTATAACAATACAATCTCGCCAACCCACTTCGCTCAGAACATGACCAAAGGCCGACCTGGAAGATGAAATCACGTTGCCTTTTTGCCTTCGCTGCATTGCTGCTGTGCGAATCCGCCGTTGCAAACGGCGCGCCCCTCAGCAACGGCCTGGCACTTTGTACCCGCAGTGCAACCTTGCTTGCCTGCAGCGATGCCCAGGGCAATTACTACAGCGTGCAAACCCAGGGCAGCACCACCTACCTGCGCGGCTTCGAAATGGAGGGCCGCCGACTGTGGGCACAAACCAATAGCCGCTACGGCCAGCTGACCTTCTTCACAGGCGTGGCGAGCAACGGCGAAACCTGGGTCGGATACAGCCAGCGTGTGGGCTGGACCACCTTGAACAAGGTCTCCAGTTCCAGCGGGCAGCGTTTCAATCTGCGCTGCAATCGTCTGAGCGGCTGCCAATAGCCTTCTTGAAAAGTGAACCCCTGATGAGCGTTTTCACCCTTCCTGATATCGCTGCCCAAGCCACCACTTCCCAATTGCCATTGGATTGGGTCGGCATGTGTGGCATTGCCCTGCCGCTGCAGATCGATGGGCAGATATTGCCAGCAACAGCCGACGCGGGCGTCAGCCTTGATGATGGCGCCTCCCGGGGCATTCACATGTCACGCTTGTACCTGGCGCTGGAAGCCCTGGAGCATCAACCCTTGAGTCCGGCGCTGATCAATGAAGTTCTGCTGGGTTTTCTCGACAGCCACATAGGCCTTTCCGCCAGTGCGTTCCTGACCCTGCGATTCGAACTGATGCTCAAACGCCCTGCGCTAATCAGCCCCTTGGCAGGATGGAAAGCCTATCCGGTTACTCTGGATGCGCAGATAAAAGACGGAGTGTTCCACGTGGAACTATTTGTCGATGTGGCGTATTCCTCCACCTGCCCCTGCTCAGCCGCCTTGGCTCGGCAGCTGATTCAACAGCAATTCATCAGCGATTTTGGCAATCGCAGCTTGAGCCATGAAGCGGTCTTGAGTTGGCTGGGTAGTGCCGAGGGTATTGTGGCCACGCCCCATAGCCAACGCAGTGCGGCAAAGCTGCAGGTTCGTCTGCGCCCAGGGGTTAACGAACTGCCGATAGAAACGCTGATCAACCAGGCCGAGAGCGCCTTGGGCACCGCTGTTCAAACTGCGGTAAAGCGCGCCGATGAACAAGCCTTTGCCTTGGCCAACGGGCAGAATTTAATGTTCTGTGAAGATGCCGCCCGGCGCTTGAATGTGGCGCTGAAAACCCTGCCGTGGCTCAGCGGCTTCAACCTGCGTGTGGAGCATGCCGAAAGCTTGCATGCCCACGACGCAGTCGCTCACAGCCAATGGCGATGGTGAGGCGCTTCAGCTACGCGGTTTAACCGTACCGCAGTCATTACCGAGCCACACTGCCCGGGTGTTCATACTGCCCTGCTGCTGCACACCGGACGCGTTGAAGGTACCGTTGACCTGGGTTGTGAACTCACGATCGCTGACGAACGTGGCTTCCCCATTGCCTTGGGCTTTCGGGCAGCTGAAGGTGAACTTCCAGACATTGCCGGTGCGCTCGGTGATCTTCTGGGTACAGCCAGACTTGGGATCCTGCAGCGGGATGTCATTGGTTTTTACCTGCTCCGGCGTCAGGCAAGAGCGCACACCTTGACCGGCGACGCTGATCCCTTGCTTGGCCAGGCCACCTTCGATCATCGCCCGTTGCTCCGGCGGCAGGTTCTTCAACTGACCGAGCATGAAGCCCATGTCTGGAAGCGGCTTGCCATCAACCTGCATGTTGCTGGTGGTCAGCTCCCAAAGGCCAGGTTGCAACATCTGCGCATGCACCAACGGGCTTGCCAGACCGAACATCAGTGCCAGCAGCGGCTGACGATTTTTCATGTAGTGACTCCTCGAAACTCCAGCCCCAAGCTGGAACACAGCTTAGACGTCAATTTGTGCTTTCGGTTGCAAGTGCTGCCATGAACATGCTCTGTTAGGGGTAGAGCCTTCGGACAGCAGGATGCGTATGGATTACCACAGCCCGTACTTCTTCGGTTACCTCATTGGCGTGATTCACTTGCTCGGGGCAATCGCCGCCTTGCACGCGGTGTTCACCGTACGCACCGCCCAGGGGGCAATTGCCTGGGCCTTATCGCTGCTGTTCATTCCCTACTTCACCCTTATTCCCTACCTGGTGTTTGGCAGCCGTACCTTCGACGCCTACATCCAGGCCCGGCGCCAGGCCAACCGTGAAATGCACGTGGCCATGGCCGATCTCAACTGGCGACCCTGGGTCGAAGAGGCCTTGGCAGCCCGCAATTCAGAATCCTATGGCGCGCTGCGGGCGATGCCCAAGCTGGGACGCATGCCGTGCCTGGCCAACAATCAGGTGCGTTTGCTGATCGACGGCAAGGCTACTTTCGACGCCATCTTTCACGCCATTGCCGGCGCACGCGACACGGTGCTGGTGCAGTTTTTCATTATTCACGACGATGAACTGGGGCGGCAGCTACAGGCCCTGCTGCTGAAAAAGGCCACCGAAGGCGTCAAGGTCTACGTGCTCTACGACAGCGTCGGCAGCCATGCCCTACCCTCCGCCTACAGCCATAAGCTGCGTGCAGGCGGCGTCAATATCCGCGCTTTCGCCACTCGCCGCGGCTGGTTCAACCGCTTCCAGGTCAACTTTCGCAACCACCGCAAAATCGTCGTGGTCGATGGCCTGCAGGGTTTTCTGGGTGGCCACAACGTTGGCGATGAGTACCTGGGTGGCAATCCCAAGCTCTCCCCTTGGCGTGATACTCACGTCCAGGTCAGCGGGCCAGTGCTGGCCTGCCTGCAGGAATCGTTCGCCGAGGACTGGTTCTGGGCGTCGCGCCAACTGCCGCCCTTGATCCTGCCGGACACCTACCCGGAAGATGGCGTGCTCTGCCAGGTATTGGCCAGCGGGCCGGCCGATCCGCAAGAAACTTGCTCGCTATTCTTCGTCGAAGCCATCCACTCGGCGCGCGAACGCCTGTGGATCACCAGCCCCTACTTCATCCCTGACGAAGCGGTGTTCGCAGCCCTGCGCCTTGCAGTGTTGCGCGGGGTAGATGTGCGCATCCTGATTCCTTCGCGTGCAGACCACCGTATCGTCTACGCCGCCTCCAGCCTGTTCGCCTTTGAGGCGGTGCGCGCCGGGGTGCGGATGTTTCGTTTCGAACCTGGATTCCTGCATCAGAAGGTGGTGCTGATCGACAACGAGATCAGCGCCATCGGCAGCGCCAACCTCGACAACCGATCGTTTCGCCTCAACTTCGAGATCATGTTGCTGACCGTAGACCGCGCATTTGCCGATCAGGTCGAAGCGATGCTCAGCCATGACTTCGACCAATCCCGGGAAATCACCGCCGAAGACAGCCGCGATACACATCGCCTGCAGCAGCTGGGGATGCGTATCGCCCGGCTGATTTCGCCGATTCTGTAAGGTGCTTTAACGGTAGAAGTCTTCGCGGGTCAGCGGCAAATCGTGGCTGCCATCGGCAAAGGGTTTGACCGCAAGGATCTGGTGCAAATTGATCCAGCCCCTGGCAAAGGCATAGGAGCAACCAGCCAGGTACAGGCGCCAGATGCGCAGGGCTTTCTCTGGCACCAGCGCGCCAGCCTTGTCCAGCTGTGCTTCGAGGCGGTTGCTCCAGTGCTCGAGGGTGCGCGCGTAATGCAGGCGCAGGCTTTCGACGTCGACAATCTCCAGCCCCGCTTCACTGATGCGTGCACTGATCATCGACAGGTGCGGCAGCTCGCCATGGGGGAACACGTAGCGCTCGATGAAGCTGCCCGCGCCGCGCCCGACCGGTCGCCCGTCGGTGTGCCTGGCGGTGATGCCATGGTTCATCACCAGGCCACCTTCGCGCACGGCGCCAAACAAGCGCTGGCAATACAGCGCCAGGTTGGCATGACCCACGTGTTCAAACATGCCGACACTCACCACCTTGTCGAAGCGACCGTCCTGGGGCAGGTCGCGATAATCGAGTATCTGCAGCTCAACCTGCCCTTCCAGGCCATCGGCCTTGACCCGCTCACGGCCGAGTTTGAGCTGCTCTTTGCTCAGAGTGATGCCGAACACCTTGGCACCGAACTCCCTGGCTGCGTAGCGCGCCAGCCCGCCCCAACCACAACCGACATCCAGCAGGTAGTCGCCCTTCTTCAAGCGCAGCTTGCGGCACAAGTGCTCGAACTTGTTCTGCTGGGCTTGCTCCAGGGTGTTGGTGGGCGATTTGAAATAGGCGCAGGAGTAGGCCATGTCGCTGTCCAGCCACAGCTGGTAGAAGGCGTTGGACAGGTCGTAGTGGTAGGAAATTGCTGCCGCATCGGTAGCCTTGTCATGCTCGGTGCGCACCGGCTGATCGTCTTCTTCATCCTTGAGCAAAGCCACGCTAAGTTCGTCACAGACGCGGATCACCTCACTGATGGAGCCCTCCAGTTCCAGCTTGCCTTCGACGAACGCTGCCCCCAACTCATCCAGGCTTGGATGGGTCAACTGAGTAATCAGCTGCGGGTCCTTGACCAGGATGGTCACCTGCGGCTTGGGCCCCAGATCGAACGCATTGCCATCCCAAAGTTTGAGTCGCAGTGGCAGTCGCAGGCTTTGCAGAACAGGTGGAAGTTGCGCAAGCATGAAATGAGCCTCCTTTTTTCATCGGACGTCTGCCCAAAAGGGTAGTTCATCTGCCGGAACTTTCAGCTTATGCCGACCATAGTCTGAGCCTATCTAGCCCGTTGCAGACCTTGCGCCGGGGGCTGGAACCTACGATTTATTGTATACAATCGAGCGATTTGCAGATTAGTCTTGGCGCCATTGTCGATTCTTCATCCTGGAGTACAACAATGAAAACCTATGATGTAGTAATCATTGGCGGCGGGCCTGGTGGGTACAACGCGGCTATTCGTGCCGGTCAACTGGGCTTGAGCGTGGCGTGCGTGGAAGGTCGTTCGACCCTCGGCGGCACTTGCCTTAACGTCGGCTGCATGCCGTCAAAGGCCCTGCTACATGCCTCCGAGTTGTATGAGGCGGCGGTTGGCAGCGAGTTCGCCAACCTCGGCATCGAGGTCAAACCGACCCTCAACCTTGCGCAGATGATGAAGCAGAAGGATGAGAGCGTCAGCGGCCTGACCAAGGGTATCGAGTTCCTGTTCCGCAAGAACAAGGTCGACTGGATCAAGGGCTGGGGCAAGCTCGATGGAGTTGGTCGGGTCAAGGTGACCGACGACCAGGGCGCGGTAACTGAGCTGGAGGCCAAGGACATCGTCATTGCCACTGGCTCCGAACCGACGCCGCTGCCTGGCGTGACCATCGACAACCAGCGCATCATCGACTCCACCGGCGCCCTGGCCCTGAGTGAAGTGCCCAAGCACCTGGTGGTAATCGGCGCCGGGGTCATCGGCCTGGAGCTGGGTTCGGTGTGGCGCCGGCTGGGCAGCCAGGTGACCGTGGTCGAGTACCTCGATCGCATCTGCCCCGGTACTGATGAAGAAGCGGCAAAAACCCTGCAACGCGCCCTGGCCAAGCAAGGCATGAAGTTCAAGCTCGGCAGCAAGGTCACCCAGGCCAGCGCTTCAGCGCAAGGGGTGAACCTGAGCCTGGAGCCTGCCGCAGGCGGCAGCGCCGAAACCCTCGAGGCCGACTACGTACTGGTTGCCATCGGCCGGCGCCCCTATACCCAGGGCCTTGGCCTGGAAAGCGTCGGCCTGGAAACCGACAAGCGCGGCATGCTCGCCAACCGGCACCACCGCACCAGCGTCCCGGGGGTGTGGGTAATTGGCGATGTCACCTCCGGAGCGATGCTCGCGCACAAGGCCGAGGACGAGGCTATCTCCTGCATCGAACAGATTGCCGGCAAGGCCCACGAGGTCAACTACAACCTGATTCCGGCGGTCATCTACACCCGCCCGGAACTGGCCAGCGTCGGCAAGACCGAAGAGCAGCTCAAGGCCGAAGGCCGCGAGTACAAGGTCGGCAAGTTCCCCTTCAGCGCCAACAGCCGGGCCAAGATCAACCACGAGACCGAAGGCTTCGCCAAGGTCCTCGCAGATGCCCGTACCGATGAAGTGTTGGGCGTGCACCTGGTTGGCCCAAGCGTCAGCGAGATGATCGGTGAGTATTGCGTGGCCATGGAGTTCAGCGCCTCGGCTGAAGACATCGCCCTCACCTGCCACCCGCACCCGACGCGCTCCGAAGCCCTGCGCCAGGCGGCGATGAACGTCGACGGCAAGGCGATGCAGGTCTGATCAGTCAGTCCGGTCGAACGGATGAAGCCGGCCTTCAAGGCTGAAGGCCGGCTTATCCACAATCAGGCCAGGGCAGCCTGTTGGTTTTCCACAGCCAGCAGGTCAAAACGCGAGGCCAGGAACGGGGTGATATCCAGCGGCAGGGTTTCCTGGTTCACGACCTTGTCGATCAGCACGCCAGTGATGGCCGAGGTAAGGATGCCGGTGCGAAAGTGTCCACAGGCATTCACGTAGCCACTGACTTCGCTGACCGGCCCCAGGATCGGCAGCTCGTCCGGCGAGCCCGGGCGCAAGCCGGCCCAGGTGCGCTTGAGGTTGATCTGCGCCAGCTCCGGCACGCAGCGCACCGCGCCCTGAACCAGGCCGTTGATCTCCGGGAAGGTGTTGCTGACGTCGAAGCCTTTGTCTTCGGTGGTGCTGCCGATCAGGATCTCACCGTTGTCCTTCTGCGCCATGTAGCAGTCGCTGGTGGTCAGGCAGCCTTGCAGCAGCTTGGGCATGCGCTCGGTGAGGATGATCTGGCCTTTGACCGGCTTGACCGGAATCCGCAGGCCCGTGGCCCACTCGCTCAAGTCTGCGGCCCAGGCGCCGGCGGCGTTGATCAGGGTATCGCAGTGAAAGGTGCCCTCTTCGGCGGTTTGCACGCCGCTGACCCGCGAACCCTGATGCAGCACACCCGTAATGTTGGTGTTGTGGAACAGGTCGACACCGTTCTGGCGCGCCGCCTCCATATAGGAATCAGCCAGGCGGAACGGGCTGACCTGGTGATCGCAGAGAAACTCCAGGGCACCATGGGCCTCATGGCTCACCGCAGGTTCGGCCTGGCGCAGGGCATCGCGGTCGAGCCAGCGCACCTGGTCGGCCAGGTGCGGGATCTGCGCAACGATGTGCTCGGCGTAGAGGCGGTCTTCATCGTCGTAAATCACGTACTTGAGGCCCGTGCGCTCGAACTTGAAGTCCATGCCGTGGCGCTCGATCAGCTCGCGGTGCAGCTGTGGATAAAGTGCGTTGGACTGCAAGGCAAAGTCGAAGAACGACTGCGGCAGGATGTGCGGCGTGCTCGAATCCACCGCCACTGCCGCGCCATGGGCTTCACGCTTGTGCTTGGCCGACATCATGCGAAAGAAGATTACCCCGCAGCCCAGGCCCACGGACTCACCAATGGCCCACAGGCCGCCGGCAGACGCGCGGGTGGCATTGCCCGGGCGCTTGGCATCGATCAGGGCGATCTTCAGGTTCTTGCGTTTGGACAGCTGGTAGGCGCAGGACGCACCGATCACACCGCCACCGGCGATGACCACATCATAGGTTCTGTTCATGCTTCAGGCTTCCGTGCCGAGTTGCTGGAATGCAGAGAATGGAATCGGGTCGATCGGGAAACGCGGCCGCAGCCAGCCGACATCGGCGCGTCCGGTCGCTTCGCGCAGGCGATCGCTGCAATAGCCGACGCACATGCGCCCCTGGCAGTCGCCCATGCTCACCCGGGTGCGCATCTTCAACCCGGCCATGTCCTCGACGCCCTGCTCCAGGGCGCGATCGATGTCGCTGCGGGTGACATGCTCGCAACGACAGATCACCGTGTCCGCCTGCGGCAGCTCGATCTGCTTGGTGCCGCGGTGGGTGTAGCGCTCTACCCCGGCGCGAAAGCGTTTGATCGCTGCCAGCTGGCCGAGGTATTTCTCGCGCAGTTCGATCGCCTCTTCTGCGTTGAGTACCTCCTGCTGCAGCAGGATCGAAACAGCCGCGATGCGCCCGGTGAGCATTGCCGCCTCACCACCACGGATGCCGCCCATGTCACCGGCCAGGTGGATGTGCGGCTGGCTGCTTTGCTGCCAGACGTTGCTTTCTGGACGCAGGTAGCCGTCTTCGTTGAAGCCATGGTCCAGGCCCAGTTGCTGGCTGAGCTGGGTGCGCGGGATAAAACCGTAGCCCACCGCCAGGGTTTGCGCCGGCTCGCGCTGGGCGCGGGAAAGGTCCGGCTGCCAATCGTCACCGTAGGGCGCCACGGTCACTTCAGCCAGCTCACCCTCACCCTTGGCTTCGACAATCCCCCAGCCGTAGTACATGGGGATGCCGTTGAGCTTCATGTAGCCAAGCATGCTCAGGCCATCGAGGAACAGCTGCGGCTTGTTCATCAGCGCCAGACTTTCACGGGCAATCTTGCTGAACGGGCAGGCTTCATAGACGCCGGCAACCTTCGCCCCGGCCGCGTGCAACTGGCAGGCCACCAACGGCAACAACGGCCCGGTGCCAGCGATCACGGTACTGCCCAGGGGTTTGACCACACCGCTTTTGATCTGCAACTGAAGCCCGCCGAGCAACATCACACCCGGCAAGGTCCAGCCGGCAAACGGGACGTTGCGCTCGTGGCAACCGGCCGACAGCAACAGATGGGAAAAATCGATTTCGTGCAGGGTTTCTTCGCCATCGAGTACCATCAGGCGCTGCTCGTCCCCACCGACCACACGGCTGTTCAGGCGCAGGTCGATGCGATCGGCGCAGGCGGCGAAGTCCTTGTGCAGTTTTTTCAGCGCCTTACTGTAGCGGGCACCCAGGTAGCCCAGGTCGACGCCGCTGCGCAGCGGTCCGCGAAACACCACGCCACCCGGGCGTGAGGCTTCATCAAACAACAGGCTCGAGACACCGTGCCTGGCCAGCTCGATCGCCGCTGCCATACCTGCCGAACCACCACCGACAATAACTGGACGCAAGCTCATGGTGCCTCCTGCCCGGCAAAACGGTTAGTCCCGGTTTCGACCCGCATGCCCGGCTGTACCTCGGTTTGGCAGGCGCGGCGCTTGGGCCGGCCGTTGATCGACACCAGGCAGCAATGGCACACGCCCATGCCGCAGAAAGCGCCGGTCAATTGTTGGTGATCGTTAAGCGCCACCTGGCGCAGGCCCACGGCGTTAAGCACGCTGAGCACGGTTTCACCGGCAGCGACCGCCACCGCCTGGCCGTTGAGTTCGATGGTCATGTCCGCCCGCGACAGGGGCTGGATATCTAGCTTTCGCTCCAGAGTCTGCATAGCTTTTCGTCCGTGAAAAAGAAACATGGACTGCGCACACTAAGCCAAGCGCGCGTCAGGACTATTGATCCAGGCCAGCTAAAGGGTCCGATTGCCGGACAAACTGGCAGTACTGCGCTCAGGCCATCGTCATGGACGCTGTCATCCACTCGTGGCACAGCTGTACATCAGGCACAACATTTGACCAGTTGCTCCCTGACAGTGACAGGATCGAGGGTCCAGGTGTCCATGTCGATCAGGCCCTCTTCGGTGAGGCGAACATGCAGCCGGTCCAGTACACGATCCAGGGTGCCATCGTCACGCCAGTCGCGAAAACGTTGATACACCGTCGACCAAGCGCCAAAGCGTTCCGGCAAGTCACGCCAGGCTGCGCCAGAGCAAAGAATCCAGAAGATGCCGTTGATCATCTGCCGGTCGTCATTACGAGGCCGGCCGGTCTTTTGTGTGGTTGAAACCAGATCCATGATCAATATCCACGCCGCATTGGGGAGTTCGTAGCGCCTAACCATTCGGGGCCTCCTGCCACTCGGGTTTACTTGTTGGTTACCAGGGAAGCTCTAATTGAATATCGTCCTGGATCTTTCTTTTGACCTTTACCGACAACCCGATCAAACGCACCGAGCGGCCCTCGCGCCTGGTGTCCCAGAGCAACCGGCACAGGGTGGTCACTGTCTCCTGACTGAGGGTGTTGGAAGCCGCCTCGGTCGACGAAATCGAGAAGTCCGAGAACTTGAGCTTTACCAGGTTTTTGATGATCAGGTAGTCATCGCCCATTTCGGAAATGCGTTCCCTCAGACCTTCCAGCAATCTGTCCAGCTCTTGCAGGCAGCTGGAAAAATCGTGGCAATCGAAGGGGAGTGTTCGTTCAATACCAATCGACTTGATGTGGGTTACTCGCTCTTCCTGCTCTTCTATTCCCTGACATCGCTCCCACACATAAAACCCATGCACGCCGAGGTAGCGCATGAGCAACGGGATTTTCTCTTCGGTGACGTGTTTGCATTGCCGACAGCCCAGGTTCTCAAGCACGGCGTAAGTTTTGGGACCAACGCCAGGAATCTTGCGTACATCAAGTTCATCGAGAAAGCCGCGGACATCCTTGGGCACGATGACAAACAGGCCATTGGGCTTTTGCACCTCGGAGGCGATTTTTGCCAAGTACTTCAACGGCGCGACTCCGGCAGAAGCCGTCAGCCCCAGCTCCTGCTCGATCGCAGCACGGATGTGCATGGCCATATGAGTTGCCGAGCCGTTGAATGCAGACTGACCGGTGACCTCGAGCGACGCCTCATCCAGTGACAGGAACTCAACCTTGTCGGTATAGCGTCGGAATATTGCATCGAGCCTTCGAGTCACGGCTTCATACACTTCAAACCGGGTCGGCAGCAGGACCAGATCCGGGCAGAGCCGTTGTGCCGTTGCAGTGGCGATACCACTTCTTACTCCATATTCCCTGGCCAGGTAGTTCGCAGTGCTGATCACCCCTCGCTCAGCCGCTGTCCCGCCCACGGCCACAGGGCGCCCAACCAGGTGCGGAGCATCCAGAAGTTCTACTGAGACAAAGAACGAGTCCATGTCGACATGGATGAATTTGCGCTCGTTCGTACCTTTGGTTGATTCCACCAATGGCGCCCTTGCACCTTTCAACATCAGCCAGTGGCCAGAACGTGAACCTGCAGGCTCACGCTGGCGTCATTGTTAAGGCATTGGTATACGCCTTGAATATGCGGAGCAAATTCCGGGTATTGGTTACTCAGTGCTTCAATGGCGCTCAGGTAGCGAATCAACGAGCTGTTCCAGCGTTCCCCAGGCGCGATGCACATAACCCCCGGCGGGTAAGGGATTACGCCTTCTGCGGCAATACAGCCTAAAGCTTGTTCGAGTGCGACCAATTGGTAGTTACCACGGATGAAAGCCTGCTGCGCCGCATAGGGCGTCAACTCGGCCTGCGCCGACGTCACCGAACTGAAAATGTCTGATTGCAGTTGCTCAATCTGATACTGCGAGAACAGGGTGTTGATGGCGCAGCACAATTCGCGCAGCGATAAATCGTTATAGCGAGCTTGGCCGCTTGCCAGTGAAGGTAACGCCTCAGCCACCGGGACTTCACCCTCGATCATCTGCTCAAGTTGCGCCAGAGTGTGCGCCAGGCGAGAGAGCTGCGCAGCCTCGGTAGAGGGCGAAACCAACAGGGTAACGTTGTAGAAGTCAGATTTCTCCGGAGTGAAATTCATCTCGCGCAGGTAGGCGGTGACGATACTCGCTGGAATAGCGGGCAACCCGCCCTGCTCGTCAGTGTGCAACTTGCGCGTTGTAAAGATGACCTTGCAAGGGTCCAGGTAGTGCAAGTCAGACTCGATCGGGCTGGCCCCCAGCGTCTCATGGCGAACCGGTTGAAACACTTGGGCATACACCTCCAGCGATGTATCGCCCTGCCCCGCCGGCAACCGCCTGTCGCCATAGTAAGGCTGAATAACACGGCAACGCTGGGCAACCTCGCGCCTGAAACCCATGGCCATTGCCACTGCCGCACTCCACGCGCGCTTGCCGTTGCCATTGGCATGGATCGCGGCATTGACTTCCAATGACATCAACAATGGATAGAACGGGCTGGTCGAGGCGTGCAGCATGAACGCGCTGTTGAATACCGATCGTGAGCAGTAGCGTGGCTGGTTACGTATGTGACTGTCTTTTTTATGGATCTGCGAGGTCTGGGACAGGCCTGACATCTGCTTGTGGACCGATTGCGTGACGATGATCCCCGGGCAATCCGCCGTCAGGGCAATGTTCAACGGCGAGCGCTGCGCCAGTAGCTCAACAAAAGGTTCGTAGCCCAACCAGGCGGAATCGAAGAGTACGTAGTCACACAGGTGACCAATCCGTTGCAGCAGAGCAGCGGCGTCGACCACAACGCCATCGCAGGTTGCGTGCTGAACAACTGCCAGACGAAATGGGCGCTGCTGCCGCGCCTTGGACGGATCGATACGGGCCGCCTTCAGGCGTAGTTGTTGCTCATCCAGGGCATGTCTTTTGTAGCCACCCAGCACGCCACACCCATCGCGGAAATTATCGAGGTATACCGGCCTGGCGGCACTTTGTACCAATGCGCCCAGGTACACCGACTTGTGGTTGTTGCGATCCATCAATACCAGATCGCCCGCAGCCAGCAACGCGCTGGTGACGACTTTGTTTGCGGTGGAAGTACCATTGAGCACGAAGTAGGTTTCATCGGCGTTGAACACTTCTGCGGCCAGCCGTTCAGCCTGGGCCACCGGACCTTCATGGCTGAGTACGTCACCCAGCTCGGGAGCCGCGTGCGGCACATCGACCTTGAATACCTCGCTGCCAAGCAATTGCTTGAAGCGCAGCCCGGCCGGATGCAGGTCCAGGCACTGGCCGCCCTGATGCCCGGGGCAAGCAAAGGTAGGCCGTTTGCGCGAGACAAACTCTGCGACTGCCGAGGTAAAAGGTGGCAGTGAAGCCAGGTCAAATGCCTTGGCAGTTTCAACTACCCGCGCAATATCGTGCGCACTCAGCGGTACCTGGAGCAAGGTTGGTTGAAGATCCGCAAGCACTGCCGGAAGTGCAGCGTACCCGTTGCCATGGAGCACAAACAGTGGCGTGCCCCAGGCCGCGACGCAATCGACCACATCTGCCGACAGCGCATCCTCAACGCACAGCACCAACGCCGATGCTGACGCCAACTGACCGCGCCCTGCAAATGTCCCAAGCGCCACGCCGGGAAGTGCTTCAATCCCGACTGCCGCACTACAAACAATCCTTGTCTGTAACATCTTTTTTTGCGCTCCAACCTAGCGGTGCAATACACAGCATGAACGTCATGCCAACAAACGTAGCCGGCCCCACAAGCAGAAACATAAGGCTGGCGATCAGCCCGGACACTGCATCACCAATAACCGCCGTGAAGTAGTACAGGGAAAAATTCTTGCCGACTTCATTGGGACTGGACAGCGTCTGGATATTGGTAATGATGGCAATATCAACAAAGGCGCCGACAAAACCCACGCACAGCAACAGAACTATAAACAGGTACGTATTGAACTGCAGGGCGACGGCAGCCAGTAAAAATAGCCCGCCATACAGTAACCAATAAATAATCACCGAGCGGGCGGTGGTTGACTTGTTGAGTGTTACATACAGCATGCCACCGATAACCGTACCGAAAGCCAGCAGGGAAAAGATATACCCCACCGCAGCCTCGGACTGAAAATGGTCCATAACCGATGCCGGCAATATGAAGCGAATAACCGACGTGGCAAACATTGCACACACGGTGGTGCAACAGATCACGGTAAACAGGGGTGTATTGAGCTTGCGTAAACTACCCACGCTGCGTGTGGTGTCCTTGTAGATTGCCCAAACATCGAAGCGCCCCTTCGAAGTTGTCACGCTCGAGACCAGGGTGGCGCTACAGGCGGCCGACAGCAACAAACTGACCGAGAAAAACGCAAACGCATAACTGGCATCGAGCACGATCGAAATCAGTGAAAATATCAACGGTCCGATAATCGAAGACACATCTTCGATCACTTGCACCCCGCTGTTTACCGACGCCAGATGGCCGTCGTCCACTATATCGGGGAAATAGGCACGAAAGCTCGGCGTGTACAGGCAATCAAGTGCGGTCATCACCATCGAGGCGATAATAACCACCGCCACCGTGGCCTCGGCAAATTCAAACAACACAAACAGCAGTGCGGCCACTACGCTTTTTAAAAGTTCTGCCGAAATCAGTGTGTGTTTTTTCTGCCGATGGTCTGCTAGCCAGCCACCAATCGGCGAAAACAATGCACTGGGCAAGTAACGAAAAAAGTACACCAGGCCAATCAGCAAAAAGTCGGCCTCAGTCAAGGTCACCACGGCCACTGCAAAGGCTGTTTCGAAAGCAAACTCACCGCATTTTGAAAAAAAGTAGGCGGCTGACAGCCGTTGTGTACCGTGGTTTAACGCTAGTGCCTGCATATCCATTGCCTGCTGGGTGGTTCTAGCCTGCGGAGTAGATTAACTCGTCCCGAGTAATGTCGCGTCCGTTGGCATTAAGCTTCTCGAAGACTATCTTTTTCAAGATGTTTTGTTCACTTTCAGGAATTAAGTAAAACATAATGTTGCTGTACCATAACCAACCCAGCCTGGTCAGTTCGAAGGTCGCATCCGTTTCAACTATCAGGTCGGCCTTGACCAGTTCCTGAACCCTGTCCAGTAGCCCTTGCGGCATCTGGCTCATCGCCACTTTGGATTTTTCGATTTCGCCGTGATACGGCAGGCGCAGTACCAGTGGCTTGACCAGATCAAGCACCGGAGCATGCTGGCTGACCTGGCAGACATAGTCACCTGCGGTCATCTTGGCGATGTATTGCTCACGCAATGAGGTGTTGGTAATCACATTTTCAGCCACCGACGAGATGGCGCCGACGCCGAAGCCCAGCAGGTCATGGTTTGTATAGCCATAGACGTGCTCGTGGTAAATGAACGAGTAGTCGCGGGTGATCAGAGGCGACGCTGCGCTCGCCTGGCGCACGTAGCCATGGCCGTTATACGGGACAAAACCCTTGTGGCGCATATGCTCGTCAATCATCAGCTTCATGTTCAGCTTGCGCATGGCCGGGAACACTTCCGCCGTACGCTCCCTGATTTGCTTGTGCAGCTTTACCGAGGTGGCGACATTGTTGATCGGGTAAATGTCGATATTGCTCAGGCCCAGTTCGACCGCTTTGTCGATGTCACACAGGGTCTGGTTTTCGTTACTGCCGTTCATCCCATACATGATGTCGCACAACACGTGCCTGAAGGTCGGCACCAGCAACGCGGCGGCGCGTTCGATTTCGCGGATGTCCTCATTCAGGTTAAACAGCTTGCGCCAGGTCGGGTCGATGGTCTGCAAACCGAAGCGGGCATGGGTCACGCCAATGTCCGCGAGTGCAAGGGTGCGTTCTCGGGTGACACTGGTGATATTGAACTCGAAGGAGAACTCTTCCACCGTCGACATATCGAAGTAGTGGTGTAATGCCTCACCGATGTCATAGATATTCCGCGGCGACAATAGCGACGGCGTTCCCCCGCCAAAGAAAATGGCCCTGACCGGTACTGCCTTGAAGTCGACCAAGCGCGATTTGTACTCAATTTCCTTGATCAGCGCCTTGGTGTAACGGTTAATATCCTCTTCGTTTTTGTACAAGCCGCGGGTGAACGGGCAGAACGAACAGATCGCTTCACAGAACGGAATATGAAAGTACAACGCCCGTGAGGTTGATTGGCTGTTGGCATGGTTCAGCAGCGTCGTCAGTTGTGTTTCACTGGGGCGAAACACGTCCAGTGATTGCGAAGGAAAAAAGAAATTGTACAAGGGGAACTGGTAATCGAACTTGACCATTCCGTTATTGACAAGTTTCATTCACCACCCCTTCTTCCACAAGCACATGACTGCCGCGCAGCAACGTGCGCGTCGTTATCTGCACTTCGTTGCCGAAGAAGCCCTGAATGCCTTCATTGATTGAGACATTGTTGGAACCGCAGGTATAAACGTCGATGCTGATGTAATGAGTTTCCGGGTAGGTGTGGTAGGACAGGTGCGACTCAGACAACAAGTACAGACCGGTAACGCCTTCACCTCCGGCACTGAACTTGTGCGTCAAATGGTCCAACACCGTGAAACGCGAACGTTGCAAGGTACCGAGGAAAAAGTTATGCAACGCCGGCGCGTCCTTCAACAAGCGTGCATCAGCACCGGTAATATCCCAAATAGTATGATAGCCAAAGTCGTCCATGAAGGTCGTTGCTCCTGTCCCTGAGAGGTCGAGTAAGTACAATTAAAAAGAGGGGGAAATTTCTTTCCCCCTCTTTTATCACGCTCTTACCACAAGCAAACACCCTTGGTGGTAACGCCAGTCACTTCAGTTTGAAACAGGTCAATTGCAGAGTTCATAATACATTCCTTGTTTAAGATTTTGAGTTGGCCTGTAACAGCAGGCGTCACAAAACTAGCAGGAAGTATTTCGCGGAAAAGTCGAAATTTGTAAATAAATCTTTCTAAGCGAGTTACACTTTAAATATCGCCGACGTTTCCAAACAATTAGCTAACGTGCTGCCTTCAAGATGCTCCATGGAAATGGGCATTGGCTACCGCTCCACTCACAGTGAAGTAGTCCTTTTCGCACAAGCATAGGCGGGGAAGAAGATGCGAAAAAAAGTGTGTCTGACGCGAGGTCGAGTATTTTTCTGGCACGCCGAATCGCTCACGTAGCACAAAAAACCGAACGATTGGCTACGAACAAGCGAGTCGATTTCAGCACTGCTGATCAACAGGCAGCGTCCGGAATCAGCCGCTGCCTGAGAATCAGAAACCAGGCCCCTGCTCCCATCACTGTCAGGAAAAGGGACCAGGCACAGCACTCGTTACTCGACAGTTACCGATTTCGCCAGGTTACGCGGCTGGTCAACGTCGGTACCCTTGAGCACAGCGACGTAGTAAGACAGCAACTGCAGCGGAATGGTGTAGAGGATCGGCGCCAGGGCGTCGATGATGTGCGGCACGGCGATCACGTGGGTGCCTTCGCCATTGCTCATGCCTGCCTGTTCGTCGGCGAAGACGATCAGCTCGCCGCCACGGGCACGCACTTCCTGCAGGTTGGACTTGAGCTTTTCCAGCAGCTCGTTGTTCGGCGCCACGGTGACTACTGGCATGTCGCTGTCGACCAGCGCCAGCGGGCCATGCTTGAGCTCGCCGGCCGGGTAGGCTTCGGCGTGGATGTAGGAGATCTCTTTGAGTTTGAGCGCACCTTCCATGGCTACCGGGAATTGCGCGCCGCGGCCCAGGAACAGAGTGTGGTGCTTGTCGGCGAACAGTTCGGCGGTCTTCTCAACGATCGCATCCATGGCCAGGGCTTCGCCCAGGCGAGTTGGCAGGCGACGCAGCTCTTCCACCAGCTCCGCTTCGACGCCTGCAGCCAGGGTGCCGCGCACCTGGCCCAGGGACAGGGTCAGCAGCATCAGCGAGACCAACTGGGTGGTGAAGGCCTTGGTCGAGGCCACGCCGATTTCCGGGCCGGCCTGGGTCAGCAGGGTCAGGTCCGACTCGCGCACCAGCGAGCTGATGCCGACGTTGCAGATCGCCAGGCTGCCGAGGAAGCCCAGCTCCTTGGCGTTGCGTAGGGCCGCGAGGGTGTCGGCGGTTTCACCCGACTGCGAGATCGAGACGAACAGGGTGTCCGGCTGCACCACAACCTTGCGGTAGCGGAACTCGCTGGCGACTTCGACCTGGCAAGGGATACCGGCCAGGCTTTCCAGCCAGTAACGGGCAACCATGCCGGCGTGGTAGCTGGTGCCGCAGGCAACGATCTGTACATTGCGCACCTTGGCGAACAGCTCGGCAGCTTGCGGGCCGAAGGCCTGGACCATGACGTGGTCCTTGCCCAGGCGGCCTTCCAGGGTGCGTTGCACCACGGTTGGTTGCTCGTGGATTTCCTTGAGCATGAAGTGACGGTAGGCGCCCTTGTCGGCAGCTTCGGCACCTTCGTGGTACTGCACGGTCTCGCGCTGCACTGCAGTGCCGGCGACGTCCCAGATGGTGACCTGGTCGCGGCGAATTTCGGCGATGTCGCCCTCTTCCAGGTACATGAAGCGGTCGGTAACCTGGCGCAGGGCCAACTGGTCGGAAGCCAGGAAGTTCTCACCGTGGCCCAGGCCGATTACCAGCGGGCTGCCGCTGCGAGCGGCCAGCAAACGGTCAGGCTGCTTGGCGCTGATCACGGCCAGGCCGTAGGCGCCATGCAGTTGCTTGACTGTAGCCTTGAGGGCATCGGCCAGGTCCGGCAAGGTTTTGAGGGTGTGCGCCAGCAGGTGAACGATCACCTCGGTGTCGGTCTCGGAGCTGAAGACGTAACCCAGGCCCTTGAGCTGTTCACGCAGTTCTTCGTGGTTCTCGATGATGCCGTTGTGCACCACTGCCAGTTCATGACCAGAGAAATGCGGGTGGGCATTGTGTTCGGTTGGCGCGCCGTGAGTCGCCCAACGGGTGTGGGCGATACCCAGGTTGCCAGCCAGCGGTTCGGCGGCAACGGCGGCTTCCAGCTCGCTGACCTTGCCGATACGGCGACGGCGCTCAAGGTTACCCTGCTGGGTGAAGACGGCCAGACCTGCGCTGTCATAGCCGCGGTACTCGAGGCGCTTGAGGCCTTCGATCAGAATGGTTGTGATGTTACGTTCGGCGACGGCACCAACGATTCCACACATTATTCATGCTCCTGGGTGATAGCGGCGCAAATCACGTTGATGCCGCGGGCTTCAATCTGTACGCGTGCCTCATGGGGCAGGCGCTCATCGGTAATCAGGGTGTTGACGCTGCTCCAGGGCAGCTCAAGGTTGGGAATCTTGCGCCCGACCTTGTCGGACTCGACCATGACGATCACTTCCCGGGCGACTTCAGCCATCACCCGGCTCAGGCCCAGCAGTTCGTTGAACGTGGTGGTGCCGCGCGCCAGGTCAATGCCGTCGGCGCCAATGAACAGTTGGTCGAAGTCGTATGAGCGTAGTACCTGCTCGGCCACCTGGCCTTGGAACGATTCGGAATGCGGGTCCCAGGTACCGCCGGTCATCAACAGTACCGGCTCATGCTCCAGCTCGCTAAGGGCGCGGGCCACATTCAACGAGTTGGTCATGACCACCAGGCCCGGTTGATGACCCAGCTGCGGGATCATCGCGGCGGTGGTGCTGCCGCTGTCGATGATGATGCGGGCATGTTCGCGGATACGGCTTACGGCAGCCTTGGCGATCGCTTGTTTATAAAGCGAAACCGGCTGGCCCTGTTCGGTAAACAGTTCCTGCGGCAGGGTCACTGCCCCACCGTAGCGGCGCAACAGCAGGCCATTGGCTTCGAGGGCTGCGAGGTCCTTGCGAATGGTCACTTCGGAGGTTTCGAAACGCTTGGCCAAGGCGTCGACGCTCACCTCGCCCTGCTCATTGAGCAAAGCCAGGATGTTATGACGTCGTTGGGGGGTGTTACGTTTCGACATGGCGCGCTTAAGTTTCGATTCGAAAGATAATGATGCCAATCAAAACCTATAGTGGCTGATGCGTCAAGAACAGCGGAGAAAAAATCTTCCTGTGAATAACTTGCCTAGCAGCAAAATTTTATCCACAGAACGAAAAAGGCCGACTTATGCACAATACAGTCGGCCCTTTCTGTTAGCTGTGAGTAACTCAGCTCTTTTTGAGCTTCTCCGGCCGCTTCCAGCCATCGATGTTGCGCTGACGCGCTCGACCGACTGCCAGCTGCGCCGCCTCGACGTTCTGAGTAATGGTCGAACCGGCGGCAGTGGTAGCGCCGTCGAGGATATCCACAGGCGCGACCAATGAGTTGTTCGAACCGATGAATACGTCTGCGCCAAGTACTGTCTTGAACTTGTTGGCGCCATCGTAGTTGCAGGTGATGGTACCGGCACCGATGTTGGTGCGTGCGCCGACCTCGGCATCGCCCAGATAAGTCAGGTGACCGGCCTTGGCGCCTTCACCGAGGTGGGCGTTCTTCAGTTCAACAAAGTTACCCACATGGGCGCGAGCGTCGAGAACGCTGCCAGGGCGCAGGCGGGCAAACGGGCCGGCATCGCTGCCCTCACCCATGATTGCGCCTTCCAGGTGGCTGTTGGCTTTGACCACCACGCCTTTGCGCAGGGTGCTGTTCTTGATCACGCAGTTCGGGCCGATGACCACGTCGTCTTCGATCACCACGCGGCCTTCAAGGATCACGTTGATATCGATGAGCACATCGCGACCAACGGTCACCTCACCGCGCACATCGAAGCGCGCCGGGTCACGCAGGGTCACACCCTGGGCCATCAGACTGCGGCCTGCGCGCAACTGGTAGTGACGCTCCAGCTCGGCAAGCTGACGACGGTCATTGGCGCCCTGCACTTCCATCGGGTCCAGCGGCTGCTCGGTCGCGACCACCAGGCCATCGGCTACAGCCATGGCGATGACGTCAGTGAGGTAGTACTCGCCCTGGGCGTTGTTGTTCGACAGACGGCCCAGCCAGTCAGCCAGGCGCGCGCCCGGGACGGCGAGAATACCGGTGTTGCCTTCCTTGATGGCTTTCTGTGCGTCGCTGGCATCTTTGTGCTCGACGATCGCTGCCACCTGGCCCTGCGCATCACGGACAATACGGCCATAACCGGTCGGATCATCGAGGGTCACAGTCAGCAGGCCGAGCTGCTGTGGGGTGACCTTGGCAAGCAGGCGCTTGAGGGTATCGACTTCGATCAGCGGAACGTCACCGTAAAGGATCAGTACGGTTTCGGCGCTCAACGCCGGCAGTGCCTGGGCGACGGCGTGGCCGGTACCCAGTTGCTTGTCCTGGAGGACAAAATTAAGGTCATCGGCGGCCAGGCGCTCACGTACCAGCTCCGCACCGTGCCCGATCACCACATGAATGCCCTGCGGCTGCAACTGGCGGGCGCTGTGGATAACATGGCCGAGCATGGAGTCGCCGGCGACCGGATGCAGTACCTTGGGCAGCGCCGAGCGCATGCGGGTACCTTGGCCGGCGGCGAGAATTACGATATCGAGAGACATTGACTGGCTACCAATCCTGGAAGGTCAGCGCTGTGACCAGAAGAAGAAATTCGGAAAAAGAAAAAGGGTAGCCGAGGCTACCCTTTAACTCAATCGCAACAGAAAGTGATCGGCGAGTGCCGGTTACTTCATTTTGCGAATTTGCTGGACGGTACGCAGCTGGGCTGCGGCCTCGGCCAGACGTGCGGCAGCGGCGCCGTAGTCGAACTCCGCGCCTTTTTCGTTCAGGGCGTTCTCGGCAGCCTTGAGGGCTTCCTGAGCCTGAGCTTCATCCAGGTCGCTGGCACGTTGCACGGTATCGGCAAGCACCTTGACCATGTTCGGCTGAACCTCGAGGAAACCACCAGAGATGTAGAACACCTCTTGGGCGCCACCCTGCTTGGTCAGCGTGATCGGACCTGGCTTCAGATTAGTGATCAGCGGGGCGTGGCCTGGAGCGATACCAAGATCACCCAGGTTGCCGTGCGCAATCACCATCTCGACCAGACCGGAGAAAATTTCCCCTTCCGCGCTGACGATATCGCAATGGACTGTCATAGCCATCTGCTTGCCTCAACCTGATTAGCGCCCCTTGCGGGGCGCCGGGATTACAGTTTCTTGGCTTTCTCGACGGCTTCTTCGATGCTGCCGACCATGTAGAACGCTTGTTCTGGCAGGTGGTCGTAGTCACCTTTGAGGATGCCGCTGAAGCCTGCAATGGTGTCTTTCAGGGAAACGTATTTGCCTGGAGAACCGGTGAAGACTTCGGCCACGAAGAACGGCTGGGACAGGAAGCGCTGGATCTTACGAGCGCGCGATACCAGCTGCTTGTCGGCTTCGGACAGTTCGTCCATACCGAGGATGGCGATGATGTCCTTCAGCTCTTTGTAGCGCTGCAGAACATACTGAACGCCACGAGCGGTGTCGTAGTGCTCGTTGCCGATCACGTTCGGGTCCAGCTGGCGCGAAGTCGAGTCCAGTGGATCGACCGCTGGGTAGATACCCAGGGAGGCGATGTCACGGGACAGTACGACGGTAGCGTCCAAGTGGGCGAAGGTGGTCGCTGGCGACGGGTCGGTCAGGTCGTCCGCAGGTACGTATACGGCCTGGATCGAGGTGATCGAACCTTCCTTGGTCGAAGTGATACGCTCTTGCAGAACGCCCATCTCTTCAGCCAGGGTCGGCTGGTAACCTACTGCCGAAGGCATACGGCCCAGCAGTGCGGATACTTCGGTACCGGCCAGGGTGTAACGATAGATGTTGTCGACGAACAGCAGAACGTCGTTACCTTCGTCACGGAACTTCTCAGCCATGGTCAGGCCGGTCAGCGCTACGCGCAGACGGTTTCCTGGTGGCTCGTTCATCTGACCGTAGACCAGCGCTACCTTGTCGAGAACGTTGGAGTCCTTCATCTCGTGGTAGAAGTCGTTACCCTCACGAGTACGCTCACCCACACCGGCGAACACGGAATAACCGCTGTGCTCGATGGCGATGTTACGGATCAGTTCCATCATGTTTACGGTTTTGCCTACACCGGCACCACCGAACAGACCGACTTTACCACCCTTGGCGAACGGGCAAACCAGGTCGATAACCTTGATGCCGGTTTCCAGCAGGTCGTTGCCGCCTGCCTGGTCAGCGAACGAAGGAGCGTCGCGGTGGATACCCCAGCGCTCTTCTTCACCAATCGGGCCAGCTTCGTCGATCGGGTTACCCAGTACGTCCATGATCCGGCCCAGGGTCGCTTTACCGACTGGTACGGAGATGGCTGCGCCGGTGTCTGTAACGTCCAGACCGCGCTTCAAGCCTTCGGTCGAGCCCATCGCAATGGTACGAACCACGCCGTCGCCCAGCTGCTGCTGAACTTCCAGGGTGGTTTCCGCGCCTACTACTTTCAGCGCGTTGTAAACACTCGGCACGGCGTCACGTGGGAATTCCACGTCGATGACGGCGCCGATGATTTGAACGATACGTCCGCTACTCATAGCTGGATCCTCTGAATATTTGAACCGTTAAACCGCGGCAGCGCCGCCGACGATTTCCGAGATCTCTTGGGTGATCGCAGCCTGACGCGCCTTGTTGTAGATCAGCTGCAATTCGCTGATCAGGTCACCGGCGTTGTCGGTGGCGTTCTTCATCGCGATCATCCGGGCAGCTTGTTCAGCTGCGTTGTTCTCGACCACCGCCTGGTAGACCTGCGACTCCACGTAACGCACCATCAGGCCGTCCAGCAGCTCTTTGGCGTCAGGTTCGTAGAGGTAGTCCCAGTGGTGCTTGAGTTCTTGATCCGGGGTTGCAACCAACGGAATCAACTGCTCGACCGTTGGGGTTTGCGTCATGGTATTGACGAACTTGTTCGATACCACGGACAGACGATCGATACGACCATCCAGGTAAGCGTCCAGCATGACCTTGACGCTGCCGATCAGATCATTGATCGACGGCTCTTCGCCCAGGTGGCTGATCGCTGCAACGACGTTACCGCCGAAGCTGCGGAAAAACGCCGCACCCTTGCTGCCAACCACGCAAAGATCGATCTCGATACCTTGCTCGCGGTTGACCGCCATGTCCTTGACCAGGGCCTTGAACAGGTTGGTGTTCAAGCCACCGCACAGACCACGGTCACTGCTCACGACGACATAACCGACGCGCTTTACTTCGCGTTCGATCATGAAGGGGTGGCGGTATTCCGGGTTGGCGTTGGCCAGATGACCGATAACCTGGCGGATACGCTCCGCGTAAGGACGGCTAGCAGCCATGCGCATTTGTGCCTTGCGCATTTTACTGACCGCCACTTTTTCCATGGCGCTGGTAATTTTTTGCGTGCTTTTGATGCTCGCAATCTTACTGCGAATCTCTTTTGCGCCTGCCATGTAACACCTATCAGGTTAGCAAGCGGGGGCCGCAAAGCCCCCGCTGCGGCTTACCAGGTTTGGGTGGCCTTGAACTTCTCGATACCGGCTTTGATGCCAGCGTCGATTTCGTCGTTGAAGTCACCCTTCACGTTGATCTTCGCCATCAGTTCGGCGTGATCACGGTTGAAGTAAGCGATCAGTGCTTGTTCGAAGCTACCGATCTTGGCGATTTCAACGTCGGTCAGGAACCCACGCTCAGCGGCATACAGCGACAGCGCCATGTCCGCGATGGACATTGGAGCGTATTGCTTCTGCTTCATCAGCTCGGTAACACGTTGACCGTGTTCGAGTTGCTTACGGGTGGCTTCGTCCAGGTCAGAAGCGAACTGGGCGAATGCCGCCAGTTCACGGTACTGAGCCAGAGCGGTACGGATACCACCGGAGAGCTTCTTGATGATCTTGGTCTGAGCGGCACCACCCACACGGGATACCGAAACACCGGCGTTCACTGCAGGGCGGATGCCCGAGTTGAACATGGCCGATTCCAGGAAGATCTGACCGTCGGTGATGGAAATCACGTTGGTCGGAACGAACGCGGAAACGTCGCCAGCCTGGGTTTCGATGATCGGCAGTGCGGTCAGGGAACCGGTCTTGCCAGTTACAGCACCGTTGGTGAACTTCTCGACGTACTCTTCGGAAACGCGCGATGCACGCTCCAGCAGACGGGAGTGGAGATAGAACACGTCACCTGGGTACGCTTCACGTCCTGGTGGACGGCGCAGCAGCAGGGAGATCTGACGGTAGGCAACGGCCTGCTTGGACAGGTCATCGTATACGATCAGCGCGTCTTCACCGCGGTCACGGAAGAACTCGCCCATGGTGCAACCGGCGTATGGCGCCAGGAATTGCAGTGCGGCGGATTCCGAAGCACTGGCAACCACCACGATGGTGTTGGCCAGGGCGCCGTTTTCTTCCAGCTTGCGAACGATGTTGGCAACGGTGGAACGCTTCTGGCCGACAGCAACATAAACACAGAAAATACCGGAGTCTTTCTGGTTGATGATGGCGTCGATCGCCATGGCGGTCTTACCGATCTGACGGTCACCGATGATCAGCTCGCGCTGGCCACGGCCGACCGGGATCATGGCGTCGACGGATTTGTAGCCAGTCTGTACAGGCTGGTCTACCGACTTACGCCAGATCACGCCCGGAGCAACTTTCTCGACCGCGTCGGTCTCGGTGTTGCCCAGTGGGCCTTTGCCGTCGATTGGGTTGCCCAGTGCGTCAACAACGCGACCCAGCAGTTCCTTACCAACTGGAACTTCGAGGATGCGGCCGGTGCACTTGGCGCTCATGCCTTCAGCGAGGGTGTCGTAGGCGCCCAGGATTACCGCACCAACGGAGTCTTGCTCCAGGTTGAGGGCCATACCGAACACGCCACCTGGAAACTCGATCATTTCGCCGTACATGACGTCGGCCAGACCGTGAATCCGCACGATACCGTCAGAAACGCTGACGACGGTACCCTCGTTGCGGGCTTGGGAGGTCACGTCGAGTTTCTCGATGCGACCCTTGATGATTTCACTAATTTCGGAAGGATTGAGTTGCTGCATTGCTCTGCTGCCCCTTCAAACTCAAGATTTCAATGCTTCGGCCAGTTTCGCGATTTTGCCGCGAACCGAGCCATCGATTACCAGGTCGCCGGCGCGGATCACGACACCACCGATAAGGGAGGCGTCCTCCGTCGCATGCAGGCGCACTTCCCGGCTGAGCCGTGCACTGAGAACCTTGGCGAGTTTGTCTTGCTGTTCTTGGTCCAACGCAAAAGCACTAGTGACTTCCACGTCCACGGATTTCTCTTGTTCAGCCTTGTACAGGTCGAACAAAGCCGAAATCTCCGGCAACAGCAGGAGACGGTCGTTTTCCGCGGCAACATGAATGAAATTCTGTGCCTGTGCATCGAACTTGTCACCGCACACGTCAATAAACGTGGCGGCCTTTTCTGCGCTCGTCAGTCGCGGGGCCTTGAGCAGGCGCTGCATCGTGTCGTCTTCCGACACTGCAGCAGCCAGGCCGAGCATGGCTGACCAATTGGCCAGTTGCTGATGGGCCTGGGCGTGCTCAAAGGCCGCCTTAGCGTAAGGTCGGGCCAACGTGGTCAGTTCTGCCATGATCGCCCTCGCTTAAATTTCAGCGGCCAGTTTATTAACCAGCTCCGCATGCGCGTTTTGATCGATTGTGGCGCCAAGGATCTTTTCAGCACCGCCGACAGCCAGCAGACCCACTTGGGCACGCAGGGCGTCTTTGACACCGTTAATTTCCTGTTCGATCTCGGCCTGAGCCTGAGCCTTCACACGGTCAGCTTCGACGCGGGCCTGATCACGGGCTTCCTCGACGATCTGAGCACCGCGCTTCTTGGCTTGCTCAATGATTTCGGCTGCCTGAGCTTTCGCTTCGCGCAGTTGCTGACCCGCTTTGTCTTGGGCCAACTCCAGGTCGCGAGCTGCTCGGTTGGCAGCGTCCAGTCCATCCGCGATCTTCTTCTGACGTTCTTGCAATGCCGCGATGACCGGAGGCCACACGAACTTCATGCAGAACAGCACAAAAATGAAGAACGCAACGGACTGACCAATCAGGGTTGCATTAATGTTCACGCCAACACCTCGCTCGTTCTTTGTCCATCACACCAAACCACTCGAGAATTCGAGTGATTAGCCGGCGATTTGACCAACGAAGGGATTAGCGAAGGTGAAGAACAGAGCGATACCAACACCGATCATGGTTACGGCGTCGAGCAGACCGGCAACGATGAACATTTTAACTTGCAGCATTGGAACCATCTCTGGCTGACGAGCAGCGCCTTCCAGGAACTTGCCGCCCAGCAGGCCGAAACCAATGGCGGTACCCAGAGCACCCAGGCCGATCAGCAGAGCAACAGCGATAGCGGTAAGACCAACTACAGTTTCCATCTTTCCTCCCGACTTTTACGTCGTATTGGTTAGGTTTTTTAGTTTGAAGCGGTAAAACAAAATCGTTTGGTACAGCTGCCCTTGCGGACTTTTTCGACCCTCCCCCGTGCTGGCGGAAGGGTCATCAGACACGCCAGGCGGTCTTAATGGTTATCTTCGTGAGCCATCGACAGGTAGACGATGGTAAGCATCATGAAGATGAACGCTTGCAGGGTGATGATCAGGATGTGGAACACAGCCCACGCCCACTGCAGCACCACGCCCAGGCCGCTGAGCCAGAGCAGGCCGCTGCCGAACATCACGGCAATCAGGATGAACACCAGCTCGCCGGCATACATGTTGCCGAACAGACGCAGGGCCAGCGAGATTGGCTTGGCAATCAGGGTGACGAATTCGAGCAGGAAGTTGACCGGAATCAGCAGGATCTGAACGAAGATGTTCTTGCTGCCGAACGGGTGCAGGGTCAGTTCGCCGAGGAAGCCGCCGATGCCCTTGACCTTGATGCTGTAGAAAATGATCAGGGCGAACACGCTGAAGGCCATGGCCAGGGTCGCGTTCGGGTCGGTGGTCGAAACGGCACGGAACGGAATGTGCGGATCACCGGAGATCAGGATGGCCAGCTGTGGAATCCAGTCGACCGGGATCAGGTCGACGGCGTTCATCAGGAAGACCCAGACGAAAATGGTCAGCGCCAGTGGGGCGATCACCGGGCTGCGGCCGTGGAAGCTGTCCTTGACGCTGCCGTCGACGAACTCAACCAGCACTTCTACGAAGTTCTGCAGGCCGCCAGGCTGGCCGGAAGTCGCCTTCTTGGCTGCCATGCGGAACAGGAATACGAACAGCAGACCCAGTGCGACCGACCAACCCAGGGTGTCCAGGTGGAAAGCCCAGAAGCCCATTGCCTTGGCTTCTGCTGCGGAATGGGCAAAGCCCCAACCGCCGTCTGGTAGTTGACCGAAGGTCAGGTTCTGCAAGTGGTGCTGGATATAGCCCGAAGCGGTTTCTGCTGCCATGGTTGCCTCAAACGCCCTAAGGTCTCGAAAGTCTTATATTCATCAGCAGGGGCGCGAACCAGCTGACCAACTGGGTCAGCAGAAAGACACCGAAGACTGCTAACGGCGCCAATGGCTTCACTCCTGCAAACGTCAGTGCAAAAAGCACTGCCGTCAAAATCAATTTGCCTGCCTCGCCAGCGTAGAACGACTTGACGATGGCCTGCGCTGCCCTGGCTCCGGTATACCGAAAAGCCTTCCAGGCGAAATACACATTCGGCAGCCAGGCAATCAGCCCTCCGCAGAGTGCCGAATATCCACTGACCGCCCCGTGCCACTGCCACAACGCCAAAGTTGCCAGCAGAAACACGACACATTGAGCCAACAGTACCGGAAAAACCGCCCAGCGATGGAAAGGCAAGCGGTTTGGCGTGCGGGTTTCCATCACAACTGCTCCTCGAAAGTCGACCAACCAGTCAGCTATGACTTGGCATAATTTGTGCCGACAAAATGCGCGCAGAGTATAGGGGCGGTTTAACCCCTATTCAACTGCCGGGTAGTGATTTCCGACTGCGCGCTACAAAAGGAATTGTTTCAGCGGATGTGAGCAAGGACACCTTGCAACTCATCTAGTGAGTTGTAACGGATAACTAACTGGCCCTTGCCCTTGTTGCCGTGGCGAATCTGTACGGCCGAGCCCAGACGCTCTGCCAGACGCTGTTCAAGGCGGGTGATGTCCGGGTCCGGCTTGGCAGGTTCTGCAGCCTCAGGCTTGCCGTTGAGCCACTGGCGAACCAGTGCTTCGGTCTGGCGTACGGTCAGGCCGCGTGCGACAACGTGACGCGCCCCGTCGACCTGCTGTTCATCCGGCAATCCGAGCAATGCCCGGGCGTGACCCATCTCCAGGTCGCCGTGGGACAGCATGGTCTTGATCACTTCCGGCAACGAGATCAGGCGCAGCAAGTTGGCCACAGTAACCCGCGACTTGCCCACGGCATCGGCGACCTGTTGCTGGGTCAGCTGGAACTCCTGCTGCAGGCGCTGCAGGGCAATGGCCTCTTCCACCGGGTTGAGGTCTTCGCGCTGGATGTTCTCGATCAGGGCCATGGCGATGGCCGCTTCATCGGGCACATCGCGGACCATGGCCGGGATGGTGTCCATGCCGGCCTGCTGGCTCGCGCGCCAGCGGCGTTCACCGGCGATGATCTCGAATTTGTTGTCGGCGATCGGGCGCACCACGATCGGCTGCATCACGCCCTGGCTCTTGATCGAGTGGGCGAGTTCTTCCAGTGCCTGCGGGTCCATGTCCCGGCGCGGCTGGTACTTGCCGCGCTGGATCAGGTCGAGCGGCAGGTGTTGCAGTTCCTTTTGGTCGACCTGGACAGCCTGCTCTTCGAGCGCGCTGACGGTCGGACCACTGAGCAGTGCATCCAACCCACGTCCGAGACCCCGTTTCTTAACGGCCATGCGGATTCCTTACGTTGTCTGTGCAGTGCGGGTTTGACGACGTTGGCGACGAACCAGTTCCCCGGCCAGGGCCAGGTACGCCAGGGCGCCACGCGATTGCTTGTCGTAGGCCAGGGCCGGCATGCCGAAGCTCGGAGCCTCGGCCAGGCGGATGTTGCGTGGAATCACGGTGTCGTACAGCTGGTCGCCGAAGTGTTCCTTGAGCTGCGCGGACACATCGTTGATCAGGCTCAGGCGCGGGTCGTACATGGTCCGCAGCAGGCCTTCGACCTTGAGCTGCGGGTTCAGACGCTCGCCGATCCGCTTGATGTTATCCACAAGGTCGCTCAAGCCTTCCAGGGCAAAGTATTCACATTGCATCGGAATGATCACGCCATCGGCAGCGACCAGGGCGTTGAGGGTCAGCATCGACAGCGACGGCGGGCAGTCGATCAGGATGTAGTCGTAATTCTCGCGGATCGGCGCCAGCGCGGTGCGCAGGCGGCTCTCCTTCATCTGCATTTCCAGCAGAACCACTTCGGCAGCGGTCAGGTCGCGGTTGGCCGGCAGCAGTTGATAGCCGCCGTGCTCGGAGAAGTGCATGGCCTGGGCCAGGTCGCATTCGCCGATCAACAGGTCATAGACCGAATGTTCCAGGACGTGTTTATCCACACCGCTACCCATGGTGGCGTTGCCCTGTGGATCGAGATCGATCAGCAGCACGCGGCGCTTGGTTGCCACCAGCGATGCTGCGAGATTGATACAGGTGGTGGTTTTGCCCACACCACCTTTCTGGTTCGCGATAGCGAATACCTTAGCCATTCTTGCTTGTGTTCCCAATCATGCCGTGCGGCGCAGTATCAGCAGATGGCGTTGGCCTTGGCAACCCGGAACGGTCAAGGCCTGCTCGCTATCCACTCTGAAATCTGCCGGCAATGCTACCAGCTCATCGGCAGGATGCAGCCCTTTCATTGCCAGCCACTGCGTCTGGGCGTCGCCGAGGTGGCGCGTCCAGTTGGTGAAGTTCTCCATGCTGCTGAAAGCACGGGAAACAATTCCGGTGAAAGGCAGCTCCGGTTGGAACTCCTCGACCCGCTTGTGGATAACTGTGAGGTTATCCAGTTTGAGCTCCAGCTTTACCTGGGTCAGGAAGCGGGTTTTCTTGCCGTTGCTGTCGAGCACCGTGACTTGCTTGTGCGGATGCAGGATAGCCAATGGAATGCCCGGCATGCCACCGCCGCTGCCGACATCCAGCCAGCGCTCGCTGTGGATAAACGGCATGACGCTGAGGCTGTCGAGCAGATGGCGGGACACCATTTCGTCCGGATTGCGCACGGCGGTCAGGTTGTAGGCCTTGTTCCACTTGATCAGCAAGGCCAGGTAGGCCAGCAGTTGTGCATGCTGGGCCTCGCTCAGCTCGACACCGAGCTGGCGGGCGCCTGTGGACAACTCTTCGGCGTGTTGAGGGGTGACCTGAGAACTCAAGCGCTTTGCTCCAACTCGCGGCCTGCGCCGCGTTTTTTCAGATGAATCAGCAACAGGGAAATCGCCGCCGGGGTCACGCCGGGGATACGCGAAGCCTGGCCCAGGGTCTCGGGCCGGGTCTGGCCGAGCTTGCCCTGGATTTCCTTGGACAACCCGGAAATACCGCTGTAGTCGATATCGTCGGGCAGGCGGGTGTCTTCGCTGGCGCGCAGCCGGGCGATTTCTTCCTGTTGCCGGTCGATGTAGCCGGCGTATTTGGTTTTGATCTCGACCTGTTCGGCGACTTGCTGGTCGATATCCGAGCCGCCGGTGACTTCCATCAGCCCGGCGTAATCGATTTCCGGACGGGTCAGCAGGTTGAGCAGGTTGTATTCATGGCTCAACGGCGTGCCAAATTTTTCGGCAATTGCCTGGCCTTGCGCGGTGTCTGGGCGTACCCAGGTGGACTTCAGGCGCTGCTCTTCCAGGGCAATGCCTTCGCGCTTGGCGCTGAATGCGGCCCAGCGCGCGTCATCGACCAAGCCCAGCTCGCGGCCTTTTTCGGTCAGGCGCAGGTCGGCGTTGTCTTCGCGCAGGATCAGCCGGTACTCGGCCCGCGAAGTGAACATACGGTAGGGCTCCTGGGTACCCAGGGTAATCAGGTCGTCGACCAGCACACCGATATACGCCTCGTCGCGACGCGGGCACCAGCTTTCACGGCCCTGGGCGCGCAACGCGGCGTTGGTCCCGGCAAGCAAACCCTGGGCGCCGGCTTCTTCGTAACCGGTGGTGCCGTTGATCTGGCCAGCAAAGAACAGGCCGCCGATGACCTTGGTTTCCAGGCTGTACTTGAGATCACGCGGATCGAAGTAGTCGTACTCGATGGCATAGCCCGGGCGCACGATGTGGGCGTTTTCCATGCCGCGGATCGAACGCACGATCTGCAACTGCACATCGAACGGCAAGGATGTGGATATCCCGTTCGGGTACAGCTCGTGGGTGTTCAGGCCTTCCGGCTCGATGAACACCTGGTGGCTTTCCTTGTCGGCAAAGCGGTGGATCTTGTCTTCGATCGACGGGCAATAGCGCGGGCCGATGCCTTCGATGACGCCGGAGTACATCGGCGAACGATCGAGGTTCGAGGCAATGATCTCGTGGGTACGGGCGTTGGTATGGGTAATCCAGCAGCTGACCTGACGCGGGTGCTGTTCCTTGGAGCCCATGAACGACATCACCGGAATCGGCGTATCCCCCGGTTGCTCGGTCATGACCGAGAAATCCACCGAGCGACCATCGATGCGTGGCGGCGTGCCGGTTTTCAGCCGGCCAACACGCAGCGGCAATTCCCGCAGGCGGCGCGCCAGGGCAATCGAGGGTGGATCGCCGGCACGGCCACCGGAGTAATTCTGCAAACCGATGTGGATAAGTCCGCCAAGGAAGGTGCCGGTGGTCAATACCACGGAGTCGGCGAGAAAACGCAGACCCATTTGTGTCACGACGCCGCGTACCTGGTCCTGCTCGACAATCAGGTCGTCGCACGACTGCTGGAATATCCACAGGTTGGGCTGGTTCTCGAGAATCTCGCGCACCACCGATTTGTAGATGGCGCGGTCGGCCTGGGCGCGAGTAGCGCGCACGGCCGGGCCTTTGCGGTTGTTCAACACACGGAACTGGATACCGCTCTTGTCAGTGGCCAGTGCCATGGCACCGCCGAGCGCATCGATTTCCTTGACCAGGTGGCTCTTGCCGATGCCACCGATGGCTGGGTTGCAACTCATATGACCGAGGGTTTCCACGTTGTGGGTCAGCAGCAGGGTTTTTACACCCATGCGTGCAGACGCAAGCGCAGCCTCGGTACCGGCATGGCCGCCGCCGATGACGATCACTTCAAAACGGGAAGGGAAATCCACCACGCACCTCGTGCCTGTTTCGGGAATAGATAGGGATAACGCACAAGTATAGGGACTTACCCCCCTCTAAAGGAACCTTTTGCACAAAATTTAACCAGGCTGTGGATGAATGGCGTGCAATAGAAATTAAAAGAGAGAAATTTATTAAAGCTTTGTTTTTATGTTTATTCTTAGTCAGCCACCTTTCTGTGGATAAGGTTCTACAGGCCTTTATTTATCTTATGTACAGAGATTCAAAACCCTGTGGTCTACCGGACATGAGCGTTCTGGATAAGCGCTTTAAGCCTGTGGATTAAATGGCCAGTTACCCACAAGCGCAGTTATCTCCAGCTTTGAAGGCCAGTTATCAACGGAGCTGAAGGTGGGTTTTCCACAGGGCTTATTTCAGAGAATTGTGGATAGACACGCAGGAGTGAGTACAGCGCGAGCACTGTGGCTGTACTGACCAGGAGAGAGGATTGGTGAAAATTTGATGCTGCAGCCGGGTCCGTTGCAGACCCGGCTGTGGATAACGACCTTTACTTGCCGATGCAGAAGCTGGAGAAGATTCGCCCGAGCAAGTCATCGGAGCTGAAAGCCCCGGTAATTTCACCCAAGGCCTGTTGTGCCTGGCGTAGATCCTCTGCCAGCAGCTCACCCGCACCGGCCAGGGTCAACTGCGCACGACCGTGCTCCAGGTGCGCGCTAGCCTGGCGCAATGCCTCCAGATGGCGCCTGCGGGCGCTGAAGCTGCTTTCGGCAGTCTGTTCATAACCCATGCAGGCCTTCAGGTGCTCGCGCAGCAGCTCCAGGCCCATGTCGCTGTCCTTGGCACTGAGGGTAATGGTGACGTGGCCATCTTCGCTCTGCTCCATGGCAATGGCTTCGCCGCTCAGGTCAGCCTTGTTGCGAATCAGCGTGACCTTGGCCGGATCCGGACGCAGATCGAGGAATTCCGGCCACAGGGCAAACGGATCACTGGCTTCCGGCGCTGTGGAATCCACCACCAGCAACACCCGGTCGGCTTCGTTGATGGCCTTGAGGGCGCGCTGCACACCGATCTTTTCCACATGATCGTCGGTGTCGCGCAACCCGGCGGTGTCGACCACATGCAGCGGCATACCGTCGATGTGGATATGTTCGCGCAGGATGTCGCGGGTGGTACCGGCGATATCGGTGACAATCGCTGCCTCGCGACCCGCCAGTACGTTAAGCAGGCTCGACTTGCCGGCATTCGGCCGGCCGGCAATCACCACTGTCATGCCGTCACGCAGCAAGGCGCCCTGCCCGGCTTCACGCTGCACTGTGGATAAATTATTGCGCACGTCATCGAGCATGCTCAGTACATGACCGTCGGCGAGAAAGTCGATTTCCTCCTCGGGGAAGTCGATCGCAGCTTCCACGTAGATGCGCAGGCTGATCAATTTCTCCGTGAGGTTATCCACACGACGGGAAAATTCGCCCTGCAGCGAGCGCAAGGCATTACGCGCCGCCTGTGTAGAACTGGCTTCGATCAGGTCGGCGATTGCCTCGGCCTGGGCCAGGTCGAGTTTGTCATTGAGGAACGCACGCTCGCTGAATTCACCCGGGCGCGCCAGGCGGCAACCCAGTTGTACACAGCGCTGCAGGAGCATATCGAGCACCACCGGGCCGCCGTGGCCCTGCAGCTCCAGCACGTCTTCACCGGTGAAAGAGTTGGGCCCGGGGAAAAACAGCGCGATGCCTTCATCCAGCACCAGGCCATCTTCCGCGCGGAACGGGCCGTAATGGGCGTGCCGCGGTGTTAGCGGTTTTCCACAGATGGCCAGCCCGGCTTGTTTGGCCAGAGGCCCGGATAGCCGCACGATCCCCACACCCCCACGTCCCTGGGCGGTAGCGATGGCGGCAATGGTTTCACGCACAGTGTTCATGCTCGAAGGCCTCACGACAAAAACGACAGATAGCAAAACGCCCCACGAGGGGGCGTTTATCCACAGGTTAGCTGGCTAACCCGTCAAGCAGCGGCTTTCTTGGTAGCCTTTTCGATGCTGCGGGTGATGTACCACTGCTGTGCGATCGACAGGCAGTTGTTCACAACCCAGTACAGCACCAGACCTGCAGGGAACCACAGGAAGAAGAAGGTGAAGATGATTGGCATCAGCTTCATCACCTTGGCCTGCATCGGATCCGGCGGAGTCGGGTTCAGTTGCTGCTGGATGAACATGGTTGCGCCCATGATGATCGGCAGGATGAAGAACGGATCCTTGATCGACAGGTCAGTGATCCAGAACATCCACGGCGCCTGACGCATCTCGACGCTTTCCAGCAGAACCCAGTACAGCGAGAGGAAGACCGGCATCTGCACCAGGATCGGCAGGCAGCCGCCCAGCGGGTTGATCTTCTCTTTCTTGTACAGCTCCATCATGGCTTGCGACATTTTCTGCCGGTCATCGCCATGCTGCTCTTTGAGGATTGCCAGTTTCGGCGCAACGGCACGCATGCGCGCCATCGAACGGTAGCTGGCAGCCGACAGCGGGAAGAACAGACCTTTGATCAGCATGGTCAGGACGATGATCGACCAGCCCCAGTTGCCGAGCAGGCTGTGGATATGTTGCAGCAGCCAGAAGATTGGCTGGGAAATGAACCACAGGATGCCGTAGTCGACGGTCAGTTCCAGACCTGGGGACAACTCTTTGAGCTTCTCCTGGATCTTGGGACCGGCGTACAGCATGGTGCTGGTTTCGCCTTTGCCACCAGCGGCAACGTTCAGTGCCGGGCCGGTGAAACCGATGATGTAGTTGCCCTGGCTGTCTTTACGGGTCTGAACGATGTTGTTGTCAGACTTGTTTGGAATCCAGGCAGTTACAAAGTAGTGCTGCAGCCAGGCAACCCAGCCGCCGGTAACATTTTCTTTCAGATTTCCCTTGTCGATGTCTTTCATCGACACCTTTTTGTAGGGCTCCGAACTTGTCCACAGGGCCGCACCGAGATAAGTCGCGGTACCGGTTGCGGTGCTCGAGGAAGGATCCGAGCTCGCGTCGCGCTTGAGTTGCGCGAACAGGTTACCGGTCCAGGGCTGGGCGCTCTGGTTGTCGATCAGGTAGGTGACGGTCAGGTCGTACTCACCGCGCTTGAAGCTGAAGCGCTTGATGTAGTTGACGCCGGCATCGCTGAACTTCAGGTCGACGACCAGTTGGTCCTGACCATCGGCCAGTTGGAAACTTTTCTGATCAGCGGCATACAGCGGACGGCCGGACGAACGCGCATCCGGGCCGTTGGCGCCAGTCAGACCGCTCTGTGCCAGGTAAGTACGCTCGCCACCGTTGTCGAACAACTGGAACGGAATGTCCGGATGATCCTGGCGGCGTGGGTATTTCGGCAGCGTCAGCTGGGCGATATCACCACCGTTTGGATCGATAGCCAGATCGAGGACATCAGTCTTGACCCGAATCAGGTCCTTGCTGACCACTACCGGGGCAAGTTCTGCTGGGCTGGATTCAGCGTTGGCGCTCGGTACATCGGCGCTGGCGCCAGTGTTACCGGCCTGCGCGGTGTCCGGCAGGGCCGGGGCAACGTTGCTGGCAGCAGTATTCTGAGTCGGCAGGGCAGCCTGGCCATAGTCCTGGTTCCAGTTAAGGACCATGACGTAGGACACGATTGCCAGGGCGACGATCAGGATCGTGCGTTTAATATCCATGATTACTCGGCTATCGAAGAAGTACGGGAAGAGGAGGCAGGTGGAACCGGGTCAAAACCACCGGCATTCCACGGATGACAACGCCCCAGGCGACGAACGGTAAGCCACCCGCCGCGTAAAAGGCCATGTGTTTCGATGGCTTCGTACGCATAGCAGGAGCAACTGGGGTAGAAACGACAGTGACTGGCCATCAGTGGACTAATGGCATAGCGGTAAAACTGGATCGGAACGAGCGCCAGTTTACGCATCTTGACTGTCTACCCCCACAGAGTCGGTGTTAACCACTGGAGCGGGCCGACTGCGTGCAAGGCGCTTCCAGAGCTTGCCAAAATGTTGGTGCAATTCTGGGTTTTCAATCTCGCCCAACCCTTTGCGCGCGACGATCACGATATCCCAACCAACAAGCGAATGCTGGTTCAGGCGAAACGAATCGCGCATCAGGCGTTTCAGGCGATTGCGTTGAACGGAGAGCTTGACGCTCTTTTTCCCGATCACAAGCCCCAGGCGGGGATGATCAAGACCGTTCTCGCGAGCAAGGATCAGCAGGCATTTCCCTGGAACCTTGCCGGTTGGGGAGTCGAAGACCGCTTTGAAGTGTCGGGGAACAAGCAGACGCTTTTCCCGACTGAAGTCCTGACTCACCACCAGTGCCGAAAAATCAAACTGCCAGGCGCTTACGGCCTTTGGCACGGCGACGCGACAGAACGGCACGACCGTTCTTGGTGGCCATACGGGCACGGAAACCGTGAGTGCGAGCGCGCTTGATGGTGCTTGGTTGGAAAGTACGTTTCATGGCGTGTTACCTGGTTCGTCGACAACGGGCCGGAATGGCCCCCGTTTTAAGAGACCGGCGATTCTAGAGAAAGCAGGGCCGTAGGTCAATTTCCAACCAGCTTTTCCTTATGGACGGAAAATCGGCTTCGTTCCAGGCACCGCTCGGGGTGTGCTGACAGGTTGCGAGTAACGGATCACTTAAACATAGAAAAAAAGAGAGGACTTATTTAAAGCTTTTTAGTGAATCTTATAAAGCTTATGTGGAAGATTTCTGTGGATAACACGCTACAGCCCTTTAAATATCGTATGTACAGAGAAAAGAAACTCTGTCGAGAAGAGGTGCTCTGACTGTGCTGTAGCCTCGGAAAAGCTGTGGATCAAATGGCCTGTTATCCACAGGCGGGTTATCCACCGATTTCGACCCCCAGTTGTGCAAAGACCTCAGGGTCGGTTATCCACAGGGCTTATTCACAAGCTCAAAACGACATTTTGGTCACTAAACTGCTGATTTATCGCCATCCTCAACGCAGCTGCATGTGGATAACTGCGCTGGCGCTGGGTACAATGGGCGCTTGTTTTTGCCTCACCGGCTTTCAACTCAGGGGATATCCGTGTCAGTGGAACTTTGGCAGCAGTGCGTGGAGCTTCTGCGCGATGAACTGCCTGCCCAGCAATTCAACACCTGGATCCGTCCGCTACAGGTCGAAGCCGAAGGCGACGAGTTGCGCGTCTATGCGCCTAACCGTTTCGTTCTCGACTGGGTCAATGAAAAGTACCTGAGCCGTCTGCTCGAACTGCTGGGTGAACACGGCAACGGTATTGCGCCTGCCCTTTCCTTATTAATAGGCAGCAGACGCAGTTCGGCACCACGTGCCGCACCCAATGCGCCGCTGGCTGCAGCCGTCGCCGCCTCGCAGGCCCAGGCTGCCCAAACCGCGGTGGTCAGCGAACCGGTCGCCGCACCTGTTGCAGCGCCGGCACCGGTGGCAGAAGTCGAGCAAGCGCCTTCGCGTGACAGCTTCGATTCCATGGGCGAGGCCAACGCCGCGCCAGCTCCAAGTGGCCGCACCGAACAACGCACCGTGCAGGTCGAAGGTGCGCTCAAGCACACCAGCTACCTGAACCGCACCTTTACCTTCGAGAACTTCGTCGAAGGTAAGTCCAACCAGCTGGCCCGCGCCGCGGCCTGGCAGGTTGCCGACAACCCCAAGCATGGCTACAACCCGCTGTTCCTGTACGGCGGCGTGGGCCTGGGTAAAACGCACTTGATGCATGCTGTGGGTAACCACCTGCTCAAGAAGAACCCGAATGCCAAGGTGGTGTACCTGCACTCCGAGCGTTTCGTCGCCGACATGGTCAAGGCGCTGCAGCTCAATGCCATCAACGAATTCAAGCGCTTCTACCGTTCGGTCGACGCGCTGCTGATCGATGACATTCAGTTCTTTGCCCGTAAAGAGCGTTCCCAGGAAGAGTTTTTCCATACCTTCAACGCCCTGCTCGAAGGCGGCCAGCAAGTCATTCTGACCAGCGACCGTTATCCGAAGGAAATCGAAGGCCTGGAAGAGCGCCTGAAGTCGCGCTTTGGCTGGGGCCTGACCGTTGCGGTAGAGCCTCCGGAGTTGGAAACCCGGGTAGCGATCCTGATGAAGAAGGCCGACCAGGCCAAGGTCGACCTGCCCCACGATGCGGCTTTCTTTATCGCCCAGCGTATTCGCTCGAACGTGCGTGAACTCGAAGGCGCCCTGAAGCGGGTGATTGCACATTCACACTTCATGGGCCGCGACATCACCATCGAGCTGATTCGCGAATCGCTCAAGGATCTTCTGGCACTGCAGGACAAACTGGTGAGTGTGGATAACATCCAGCGCACCGTTGCCGAGTACTACAAGATCAAGATCTCCGATCTGTTGTCCAAACGTCGTTCCCGTTCGGTAGCCCGTCCGCGGCAGGTCGCCATGGCCTTGTCCAAAGAGCTGACCAACCACAGCCTGCCGGAGATCGGCGACGTATTCGGCGGCCGCGATCACACCACCGTGTTGCATGCGTGCCGCAAGATCAACGAACTCAAGGAATCCGACGCGGATATCCGCGAGGACTACAAGAACCTGCTGCGGACTCTGACGACTTGATGAACGTCAGCGCAGCTTATTAAAGGCAAGGGACTAGACCATGCATTTCACCATTCAACGCGAAGCCCTGTTGAAACCCCTGCAACTGGTCGCAGGCGTCGTCGAGCGCCGCCAGACCTTGCCGGTACTGTCCAACGTACTGCTGGTGGTACAGGGTCAGCAATTGTCGCTGACCGGTACTGACCTGGAAGTGGAACTGGTTGGCCGCGTGCAACTGGAAGAGCCGGCCGAGCCAGGCGAAATCACCGTGCCTGCGCGCAAGCTGATGGATATCTGCAAAAGCCTGCCCAACGACGTGCTGATCGACATCAAGCTCGATGAGCAGAAGCTCGTGGTCAAGGCTGGCCGTAGCCGCTTCACCCTGTCGACCCTGCCGGCCAATGACTTCCCGACTGTCGAAGAAGGCCCAGGCTCGCTGACCTGCAACCTGGAGCAAAGCCGTCTGCGCCGCTTGATCGAGCGCACCAGCTTCGCCATGGCCCAGCAGGACGTACGCTACTACCTCAACGGCATGCTGCTGGAAGTGTCCACCGACACCCTGCGCGCTGTCGCCACCGACGGTCACCGTCTGGCCATGTGCTCGATGCGTGCCGATATCGGCCAGGCTGATCGTCACCAGGTCATCGTGCCGCGCAAAGGTATCCTCGAACTGGCGCGCCTGCTTACTGAGCCGGATGGCATGGTCAGCATCGTGCTGGGTCAGCATCACATTCGTGCTACTACTGGTGAGTTCACCTTCACCTCGAAGCTGGTCGATGGCAAGTTCCCGGACTACGAGCGCGTGCTGCCCAAGGGCGGTGACAAGCTGGTCGTCGGTGACCGCCAGGCACTGCGCGAGGCCTTCAGCCGTACCGCGATTCTGTCCAACGAGAAGTACCGCGGCATCCGTCTGCAACTGGCCAATGCCCAGTTGAAGATCCAGGCCAACAACCCTGAGCAGGAAGAAGCGGAAGAAGAAATCAGCGTCGAGTACAACGGTAGCTCGCTGGAAATCGGCTTTAACGTCAGCTACTTGCTCGACGTCCTGGGTGTCATGACCACTGAGCAGGTTCGTCTGATCCTGTCGGACTCCAACAGCAGCGCCCTGCTGCAGGAAGCTGACAACGACGACTCCGCTTACGTTGTCATGCCGATGCGTCTGTAATTTGTCCAGCAGACTCTAGATGTCCCTCAGTCGCGTTTCTGTCACCGCGGTGCGTAACCTGCACCCGGTGACCTTCTCTCCCTCCCCCCGCATCAATATCCTGTACGGCGCCAACGGCAGCGGTAAAACCAGCGTGCTGGAAGCCGTTCATCTGTTGGGCCTGGCCCGTTCGTTTCGCAGCACCCGCCTGACACCGGTGATTCAGTACGAGCAATTGGCTTGTACTGTGTTCGGCCAGGTCGAGTTAAGTGAAGGCGGTTCCAGCAACCTGGGGATTTCGCGGGATCGGCAAGGTGAGTTCACCATTCGCATCGATGGGCAGAATGCTCGCAGTGCAGCCCAGTTGGCAGAGATTCTGCCCCTGCAACTGATCAATCCGGACAGCTTTCGCCTGCTCGAAGGCGCGCCGAAAATACGCCGGCAGTTCCTCGATTGGGGGGTGTTCCACGTGGAACCCCGCTTCATGGCCACTTGGCAACGCCTGCAGAAGGCTTTGCGGCAGCGGAACTCATGGTTGCGGCATGGTACACTTGACGCTGTTTCGCAAGCGGCCTGGGACCGGGAACTGTGCCTGGCCAGCGCGGAAATAGATGAATACCGTCGCAACTACATCAAGGCCTTGAAGCCAGTCTTTGAGCAAACCCTGAGCGATTTGGTCGAGCTCGAAGGGCTGACCCTGAGCTATTACCGTGGCTGGGACAAGGATCGCGAACTCAGTGAAGTGCTCGCCTCCTCCCTGCAACGTGATCAGCACATGGGCCACACCCAGGCCGGCCCACAACGTGCAGACCTGCGCCTGAGACTCGGCGCCCATAACGCGGCTGACATTTTGTCTCGCGGCCAGCAGAAGCTGGTGGTCTGTGCATTGCGTATTGCTCAAGGCCATCTGGTTAGCCAAGCGCGTCGCGGCCAATGTATTTATCTGGTGGATGACTTGCCGTCGGAACTCGACGACCAGCACCGCCGCGCACTTTGTCGCTTGTTGGAAGACTTACGCTGCCAGGTGTTTATCACCTGTGTAGATCAAGAATTATTGAGGGAAGGCTGGCAGACGGAAACGCCAGTTGCTTTGTTCCACGTGGAACAGGGCCGTATCACCCAGACCCACGACCATCGGGAGTGAAGGCATGAGCGAAAATCAAACGTACGACTCCTCCAGCATTAAAGTGCTGAAAGGGCTAGATGCCGTGCGCAAGCGTCCCGGTATGTACATTGGCGACACCGATGATGGTAGCGGCCTGCACCACATGGTGTTCGAGGTGGTCGATAACTCGATCGACGAGGCACTCGCCGGCCACTGCGATGACATCACCGTAATTATTCACCCAGACGAATCCATCAGTGTTCGCGACAACGGTCGCGGCATTCCGGTCGACGTGCACAAAGAGGAAGGCGTATCTGCTGCCGAGGTCATCATGACCGTCCTCCACGCCGGCGGTAAGTTCGATGACAACTCCTACAAAGTATCCGGCGGTCTGCACGGTGTAGGTGTGTCGGTGGTTAACGCCCTTTCCGAGCAGTTGATCCTCACCGTTCGCCGCAGTGGCAAGATCTGGGAACAGACTTACGTCCACGGTGTTCCACAAGCGCCGATGAAAATCGTTGGCGACAGTGAAACCACCGGTACCCATATCCACTTCAAGCCGTCGGCTGAAACTTTCAAGAACATCCACTTCAGCTGGGACATCCTGGCCAAGCGGATTCGCGAACTGTCCTTCCTCAACTCCGGCGTCGGCATCCTGCTGAAGGACGAGCGCTCCGGTAAAGAAGAACATTTCAAATACGAAGGCGGTCTGCGTGCGTTCGTCGAGTACCTGAATACCAACAAGACCCCGGTCAACCAGGTCTTCCACTTCAGTGTTCAACGCGAAGACGGCGTGGGCGTGGAAATCGCCCTGCAGTGGAACGACAGCTTCAACGAGAACCTGTTGTGCTTCACCAACAACATTCCGCAGCGCGACGGTGGTACCCACCTGGTCGGTTTCCGTTCGGCGTTGACCCGTAACCTGAACAACTACATCGAGCAGGAAGGCCTGGCCAAGAAGAACAAGGTTTCGACCACCGGCGACGACGCCCGTGAAGGTCTGACCGCGATCATCTCGGTGAAGGTACCTGATCCGAAGTTCAGCTCGCAGACCAAAGACAAGCTGGTGTCCTCGGAAGTGAAAACAGCCGTAGAACAGGAGATGGGCAAGTACTTCTCCGACTTCCTGCTGGAGAACCCGAACGAAGCCAAGGCCGTTGTCGGCAAGATGATCGACGCCGCGCGTGCTCGTGAAGCTGCTCGTAAAGCGCGGGAAATGACTCGCCGCAAAGGTGCGCTGGACATCGCCGGCCTGCCGGGCAAACTGGCGGATTGCCAGGAGAAGGACCCTGCCCTTTCCGAACTGTACCTGGTGGAGGGTGACTCCGCGGGTGGTTCGGCCAAGCAGGGTCGTAACCGCAAGACCCAGGCGATCCTGCCGCTCAAGGGCAAGATCCTCAACGTCGAGAAAGCACGCTTCGACAAGATGATCTCGTCCCAGGAAGTGGGCACGCTGATCACCGCGCTGGGCTGTGGTATCGGCCGCGAAGAGTACAACATCGACAAGCTGCGCTATCACAACATCATCATCATGACCGATGCTGACGTCGACGGTTCGCACATTCGTACCCTGCTGCTGACTTTCTTCTTCCGTCAGCTGCCGGAACTGGTCGAACGTGGCTACATCTACATTGCCCAGCCACCGCTGTACAAGGTCAAGAAAGGCAAGCAAGAGCAGTACATCAAAGACGACGACGCCATGGAAGAGTACATGACCCAGTCGGCTCTGGAAGATGCCAGCCTGCACCTGGACGAATCCGCACCACCTGTTTCCGGCGTCGAGCTGGAGCGTCTGGTCAACGAATTCCGCACCGTGATGAAGACCCTCAAGCGCCTCTCGCGCCTGTACCCGCAGGAGCTGACCGAGCACTTCGTCTACCTGCCGGCGGTATCGCTGGAGCAGTTGGGCGACCACGCTGCCATGCAGGAGTGGCTGGGCAAATTCGAAGAGCGTCTGCGCACCAGCGAGAAGTCCGGCCTGCTGTACAAGGCCAGCCTGCGCGAAGACAAAGAGCGCAATGTCTGGCTGCCGGAAGTGGAAATCACCTCTCACGGCCTGGCCAGCTACGTCACCTTCAACCGTGACTTCTTCGGCAGTAACGACTACCGCACCGTCACCGCCCTCGGTGCACAGCTGAGCACCCTGCTGGGTGAAGGCGCCTACGTGCAACGTGGCGAGCGCAAGAAAGCCATCACCGAGTTCAAGGAAGCACTGGACTGGCTGATGACCGAAAGCACCAAGCGCCACACCATCCAGCGATACAAAGGTCTTGGTGAGATGAACCCGGATCAGCTGTGGGAAACCACCATGGACCCAACCGTGCGCCGCATGCTCAAGGTGACCATCGAAGACGCGATCGCTGCCGATCAGATCTTCAACACCCTGATGGGCGACGCCGTTGAGCCACGTCGTGAGTTCATCGAGAGCAACGCCCTGGCGGTGTCCAACCTGGACTTCTGATCAGCTGTAGGTTCAAAGTAAAGCAACATCATCAAGCCCGCTCACGCGGGCTTTTTGTTGTGCTGTTTTTCCTGTGTTGAGCTGTTCGGTTCAGCGCCCCTCTTCCTCGTCCTTTACTTCGCTCCAACTGCTGTCGGGGTCGAAACGGGTAATCGCGGCAGCGCGCTTGGCGCTGTCGCGGCCGAGGTCTTTCTCGAACAGTCCGCCGTCGTGGCTGATCATGAAGCTCATCACGCCCGTGTCGCCATAGTCCGCCGGCCAGGCGATCACGGCAAAGCCGCGGGTCATGTGATTACCGATCTTGTAGTCATAGGCGCCGCCCGGCGCCGAAGGGCCTTGGCCAGTGAGGATGCGATAGTGGTAGCCGTGCCAATCATCGCCCTTTGCGGTATCACCAAAAAGCGGTCCGAGCGGACTTTCTTCAACGCCCTCCTCTTGCGGCCAGTACAAACCGTCGAACTGCCCGTCGCTGCTGATGAGTTTCTGCGCGTACTCGAGTATCCCATCGTCATTGCGATCAACCTCGGCGTAATCCATCTGCGCGTCGTGATAGGCGCGCACTGATTGAATGGTCGCCAGCTCGTTGCGTCCGATGCGGCGCAGGCGGATTTCCGCGGCGCCGGCTTTGGTGTCGAATGCCCAACCGTCAGTACTGTGTCTGATGGGAATCGGGAACACCCAGGGCGTGTCGCCGACGACCAGATGTGCACGCTTCGGGTTGTCGGACTGAACCTGATGTTTTTCCTTGTAGAGGGCGAGAAAGGCATCGACATCTTTGCGATCGATGTTCTTGGTCGGGATGTAACTCTCCCAGTCGTTGCCAAGCAATTTCGCCAACAGTTGGCTATCGGCCTTTTCGCTACCAAGCGCCTGCACCAGTGCTTCGCCGGCGGCTTCGGGGTGTGGGAAATGTTCCTGAGCGTAGCTGCTGGACGTCCAGCACAGCAGCAGAATCAGCACAATTCGGCTAGCAGCATTCATGACTGATTCTCCTCTCAACGGCGACGGCCGCCACCGCCGGATTGCATCCGCGCGGGTCGTTGTACCTGGTGGCCCGCAGCGGCTGCAGATGGTCGGCTGGCGCTGCGTTGGCTGAGCTGGCCACGATTGCTTGCGATGCGTGACTGCGAAGGGTTGCGCACACCGGCCAACGCATTGTTGCGCGGTGCCTGGGCGCTAACATGTTGCTGACGAGCTTGCTGGCGTACTTGTTGGTTGCGCCCCGTTTGCTGAGGCTGGCGGTTGTTCTGCGGCGCCTGTGCTCGCTGGCGGGCCTGACCGTCATTTTTCAGTTGGCGGTCGGCAACCTGAGCGCGCTCGCGTGCGTTGCCGGACGGGTTGATGCCCTGTTTTTCCAGGCGCTGTTGGGCGCGCTCGCGGTCGGCACTCTGCACCCGTTGGCGGGCTTCAAGGTTGCTGGTTGCCGGTGCTTCGATGCCGCGCTGTGCCAGGGTTTCACGGGCTCGTGCGCGATCTTCGACCCGGGCCGGGGTGTCACCGCGGTAGGCTGTGCGCTCTGCACTGCCGGGTAAGCGTCGGTCGAACTGGGCTCGACTGGCCTGGTCGCGGTACGGGACGCCGTCGCGATACGCAGGATTATGGCGCCAGGTGTTCTGGTTGGCATCGAGCCTGCGGTTGACGTTGTTGATATTGTTGTAGCGATTGACGTTGATATCGACGTCATGATCGTCCCAGTCGCAATCCCCCCAGAGTGAATTGACGATTGCGACGCCTGCACCAAAAGCCAGGCCGGAGGCTAACGCCGTGCCGATGGCATACCCCGGTGGCGGCGGATAATACGCGGGTGGGTAGGACGGCGAGGACCAACTGCCGTACACCACGGAGGGGTTGTAGCTTGGTACGTATACAACCTGCGGGTTGGTAGGCTGGATAACGATAGTCTGTGCTGGCGCGGCACCTTGTACCACCGTTGTCGTGCCGCCTGCGGGGGCGCTTGATGGTTGCACGATAACCGTCTGCTGTTCGTTGGACTCCAGGTGCCCGGCAGCCTTGGCCTTGGCGCGCAGGCGCTGCACCGAGTTCATCACCGCGTCGGGCTGGGCGAGAAAGGCATCGCCGACGCGCTGCACCCAGACCGGGTCCTGGCCAAGTGTCGCCAGCACCTGCGGGAAAGCCACCAAGGATTGCACGCTGGGGTCCCACGGCTGCTCGGCGACCTGCTTGACCGCGGCATCACCGCTGACGTTCGGATGCGCCTTGGACCAGGCAACCGCGTCGGCGACATTGCCTGGATAGGTGGTGGCCATCAGCACCTGTGCGAGTAAAGCGTCCGGATACAACGCCAACGGTGCGAGCATTTGATCGAGCTGTTCGGTGCTGAACACCGCCTCGCTCGGCGCCGCCGGCGCGGCTGGTGTAGCCGGTGCAGCCGCTGCGGGTGCCGTAGCCGTGGCCTTGGGTTGCGCGTCCTCTTCGAAACAACCAGAAAGCGCGAGCATGGCGATGCTGAGCAGGATCGCCCGGTGAAGGCAGGAAGACATGACGATGCTCCTGTGGCAGAAAAGACAGAGCGGAACGTCAGGCGTCCTGGCACCTGGTTACCGACTCGGCAATCGACGCATGGAACGCTCTGCGGTGGGTGAGCAGTTTCAGCGTAGAAGAAAAAGCCGCAGTTGGTTGTCTTGCGTCAGTCTCAAAGACCCAGTTCGCGCAGGCGCCGGTACAAAGTGCGTTCACTCATGCCCAGGTGACGCGCCAGCTCGCTGCGTGATCCATTGAAGCTGTCCAGGGCCTGGGCCAGTTGCCCGAGGCTGTCTTTGCTGCGGCGGCTGATGCTTGGCGTCGGCTCAAGTCTCGAACCGAGCTCAGCAGGCAGGTGCTCGGCACGGATCAGTCCGTCGTCGGCGAACAGCCGCGCTCGTTCGAGGATATTACGCAGCTCGCGAATGTTGCCAGGATAGGCGTACAAGCTCAGTCGATTCATCGCATCTGGGTTGACCTTCGGTGCCGCCGCCCCTGCCATCCGTTGCAACAGGCTCTCGATCAACAACGGCAGATCGTCGACCCGTTCGCGCAATGCCGGCAAGCGGATCGGAAAACCGCTGATGCGGTAATACAGGTCTTCACGGAAGGTGCCCGCTGCAGCCATTTCCTTGAGCGGTTTGTGGGTCGCCGAGACCAGCCTGAAGTCGGAGTGAACCGTACGCAGGCTGCCGACCGGGCGAAAGCTGCCAGACTCGATCAGGCGCAGCAGTTTGACCTGCATCGCCAACGGTACTTCGCCGATTTCATCGAGGAACAAGGTGCCGCCATGGGCCGCTTCCGCCAGGCCGATCTTGCGCTGATGGGCGCCGGTAAAGGCGCCCTTCTCGTAACCGAATAGCTCGCTCTCGAATAACGACTCAGTCAGGCCGGTGCAGTCGACCACCACCAGTGGGCCGCTGGCCCGAGGGCTGCCCAGGTGCAGAGCGCGCGCAAACAACTCTTTGCCGGTCCCGGATTCACCCTGGAGCAACACCGGAATTTGCGCAGGTGCCGCGCGCTGCAGGCTGGCCAGTGCGTCCTGGAACGCCGCTGAGCGGCCGACCAAGCCTTGTTGCTGGGGCTGCGCCGAGGCGACGGTGATGCTGGTCAGGCGCTCGACGAACGCCACCACCTCACCTTGCTCATCGAGGATCGGGCGCAACTCGACATCCACATGTTCCGGCCCGCGCGGGGTGTGGTGCACATGCAGAACACGCTCGGGGACACGGCTGTCCCAGGCCTTGCGCATCGGGCAGTGTTCGCCGGCCTGGTCGCAAGGCACGGCGTAGTGATGGGACACCCGGTGGCACTTGGCGCCGATGGGCGGTTGGCCGTCGATGCCGAACTGGCGTCGGTAGGCGCCGTTGGCGGCAAGAATGTTGTAGTCGGTGTCCAGCACGATGGTCGGCTGGGCGTCGTGTTCGAGGTAGGACACCAGGGCCTGCACGGCAGGATGAGGAACAACAGTGGACGAGAAGGACATGGCGACACCTGGGCAAACTCGGGCGAAGCTTAACTGAAGCTGCCAGGGACTGCCAAAAACTGCCAACTGCTGCCATGTCACTGCCAACTATGCTGACAGTCTGGCAGTGTTTTTCCCTACGCAGCCCGCGAACATTGGGAAACAGCCTACCGGTTCGATGGCACATATCTTGATGACAGCCTGTCCATTGCCAGCAAGGCTTGATAGTTGGCACCTGTGATGAATTCGGAGCGTGGTAAATGATCATCGGCGGCAACTTGTATGTGGAGGCACTGTTCGACAGTGTCACCTCGACCATCAGCTATTTGCTGATGGACCGGAGCAGTGGCGACTGTGCCTTGATCGACAGTGTGCTGGATTACGATCCGAAGTCCGGACGCACCAGCAGTGCTTCGGCAGACAAGCTGATCGAGCGGGTGACTGAACTGGGCGGCAAGGTCCAGTGGATTCTCGAAACCCACGTGCACGCCGATCACCTGTCGGCGGCGGCTTACCTCAAGCAGGCGCTGGGCGGCCAGATTGCCATTGGCAGCCAGATCACCCAGGTGCAGAAAGTCTTCGGTGCGCTGTTCAATGCCGATGGCGGCTTCGCCCGCGATGGCAGCCAGTTCGATGTGCTGTTCGACGACGAGCAGCCCTTCACCATCGGCAACCTCAAGGCACGTGCCCTGCACACGCCCGGCCACACGCCGGCGTGCATGACCTACGTGGTGGAGGTCGACGGACAAAGCATCGCCTTTGTCGGCGACACGCTGTTCATGCCCGATTACGGCACCGCCCGTTGCGACTTCCCTGGCGCCAGTGCGCGCACTTTGTATCGCTCGATCCAGCGCATCCTTGCCCTGCCCGCCGAGACGCGCCTGTTCATGTGCCACGACTACCTGCCGGGTGGCCGCGAACTGCGCTACATGACCACGGTGGCCGAACAGCGCGCCAGCAACATCCACATCCGTGAAGGCATCAGCGAAGACAGCTTCGTCAGCATGCGCGAAGCCCGCGACGCCACCCTGGAGATGCCGGTACTGATCCTGCCTTCGGTGCAGATCAACATGCGCAGCGGCCAACTACCTGAACCTGAAGACAACGGAGTGCGCTACCTGAAGATCCCGCTCAACGTGCTCTGAGTTTCACCCCAGAATTTTTATTAGAAGGACCCTGCCATGCTTGCTCAACCCTCCCCTGCCGAGGTGCCGAAAGGCGACCACCATAAAGTGCTGATCGTCGGTGCCGGTGCTGCCGGTGTCGCTGCCGCCTCCAGCTTGATCTGCCGCGACCCTTCGCTGGATGTCGCGATCATCGACCCGGCCGATGTGCACTATTACCAACCGGGCTGGACCATGGTCGGCGCCGGTATCTTCCAGGCGCCTTCGACGGCGCGCACCATGGCCTCGACCATTCCCGGCGGCGTGCAGTGGATCAAGGCGCGGGTCGAGAGCTTTGATCCACAGGCGCAAACGGTGACGCTGAATGACGGGCGACTGCTCAGTTACGAACAGCTGGTGGTCTGCCCTGGGCTGAAGCTCGACTGGGATGCCATCGAGGGCTTGAGCGAAACCCTTGGGCGTAACGGCGTGACTTCCAACTACCGCTATGACCTGGCGCCCTACACCTGGCAACTGGTGCAGAACCTGCGTGAAGGCCGGGCGTTGTTCACCCAGCCGCCGATGCCGATCAAATGTGCCGGCGCACCGCAAAAGGCCCTGTACCTGTCGTGTGACCACTGGCTGCGCAACGGTCGGCTGGGCAACATCCAGGCGCAGTTTTTCAATGCCGGTGGCGTGCTGTTCGGGGTGCCTGACTATGTGCCGGCCTTGATGGAGTACATCGACAAGTACGCGGTAGACCTGCAGTACGCGCATCGCCTGGTGGCGGTCGATGGCCCGGGCAAGCGCGCTACCTTTGTGCGCTCCTTGCCCGATGGCAGCAGCGAAACCCGGGTGCAGCCTTTCGACATGCTGCATGTGGTGCCGCCGCAGGTTGCCCCTGATTTTATTCGCAACAGCCCACTGGCTGACCAGGCCGGCTGGATCGATGTCGACCCGGCTACCCTGCGTCATAAACGCTATGGCAACATCCACGCCTTGGGCGATGGCATCAACACCAGCAATGCCAAGACTGCAGCGGCTGCGCGCAAGCAAGCGCCGGTGGTGGCCAACAATGTGCTGGTGGCGCTGGGGCGCCTGCCCAACCTCGCCCACTACGATGGTTATGGCTCCTGCCCGTTGACTGTCGAACGCGGCAAGATCGTGCTGGCCGAATTTACCTATGGCGGCAAGCTGGCGCCGAGCTTCCCGCGTTGGCTGCTCGATGGTCGCCGGCCAACGCGCCTGGCTTGGCTTCTGAAGGCGCAGATCCTGCCACCGCTGTACTGGCGGTGCATGCTCAAGGGCCGTGAGTGGCTGGCCAAGCCGCGGGTTGCCGCCGAGGGCCTGCGGTGATCGAGCATCAATTTCTTGCGGCTGGGCTGGGCGCGATCATTGGTGCGGTGCTGGCGCTGACTGGCGCCGGTGGCGGCATTCTGGCCGTACCCTTGCTGGTATTCGGTCTGGGCTTGTCGATGGTCGAGGCGGCGCCAGTCGGCTTGCTCGCCGTCGGCATGGCGGCGGCGGTGGGTGCCCTGTTGGGCCTGCGCCAAGGTCTGGTGCGTTATCGTGCGGCGTTGTTTGTGGCGGTGATCGGCATTGCGATTGCGCCCTTCGGCTTGATGCTTGCCCATCGCTTGCCGAACGGGCCGTTGGCTCTGACTTTCGCCGTGGTGCTGGTCTATGCCTGTGCACGCATGCTGCTCAAGGCGCACCGCGAACTCCGTGGCCAGCCACCACTGGGCCAACGCATGGTCATGCCCTGTGTGCTCAACCCCTTGCAGGGGCGGCTGCGCTGGACCCTGCCCTGCGCACGCGCCCTGGCGTTTACCGGCGCGATGTCCGGATTGCTGTCGGGGTTGCTCGGGGTTGGCGGCGGCTTTGTGATCATTCCGGCGCTGAGCCGTTACACCAACCTGGACATGAAGAGCATCGTTGCCACTTCGCTGGCGGTGATCGCCCTGGTGTCGACCGGCAGCGTGGTCAGCGCCACGGTTGGCGGCGTCATGCATTGGTCTGTGGGCGCGCCGTTTGCCGGCGGTGCGGTGCTCGGGCTGCTGCTGGCGCGTCAGGTCGCCAGCAAACTGGCCGGGCCACGACTGCAGCAGATGTTTGCGACCGTGGGTATCTTTGCGGCAGTGCTGTTGGCGGCGAAAACCCTGGGCGGCTGAGGCCCTACTCCGCCAGCAAGGCGTCCTGCTCCTGCGCGCACAGGGCCAGGAGAAAATCCCAGACCACGCGCAGGCGCACCGACTTGTGCAGCTCACGGCGGGTACAGATCCAGTAGCTACGCTGGATGGTCTCGCTGGGCAGCACCCGCACCAGCGCCGGATCGTGGCGGGCCATGTAGTTGGGCAACACGGCAATGCCCAGGCCGGCGCGGGCCGCTTGTTGCTGGGCGATCACGCTGGTGCTGCGAAACACCACGTTGGGTGCCCGGCAGAAGCTGTTCAAAAACAGCAGCTCCTGGCTGAACAGCAGGTCGTCGACGTAGCCGATCCAGCTGTGCTTGGCCAGGTCTTCGCGGTGATTGAGCGCTGGTGCCTGGGCCAGGTACTCGGGGCTGGCGTACAGCGCCAAGCGGTAATCGGTAAGTTTGCGGGTTATCAACAGGTCGGCGTTGGGCCGCTCCAGGTGAATGCTGATCTCCGCTTCGCGGTTGAGGATGCTGACAAACCGCGGTACCGCCACCAGCTCCACCTCAAGGCCTGGGTAGCGTTCGAACAGGCTGCCCATGCGCGGGGTGAAGAACATGATGCCGATGCCTTCGGTGACTCCCAGGCGAATCTTGCCCAGCGGGGTGATGGCCTGGGTGATTTCTTCCTGGGCCAGCAGGGCGACGTTTTCCATGGCTTCGGCGTGCTTGAGCAGGGCCTGGCCGGAGGGCGTCAGTTCGTAGCCCTGGGCGTGCTGGACGAACAAGGCGGTACCCAGGCTCTGTTCGATATTGTCGATATGCCGGGCCACGGTGCTGTGGGTGGTGTTCAGACGTTTGGCCGCAGTCAGCAGCCGGCCGCTGCGCTGCAACTCGAGAAAAAACCGCAGATCATTCCAGTCGAACATGCTTTTCCTTGTGAATCAGGTGTTCACGGACGTTGTGTTAAAACGCACAGCACTTGAGTGAAATCTAACGTTTTCATCCCGAAATTAATCAATAACATGGGCTGGGACAAGAATAATAATCAGGCGCGAGGTTGCCCATGCCATCAGCCGATCCTGTCTACGACTATGTGGTGGTTGGTGCCGGTCCTGCCGGGTGCCTGCTAGCCAATCGCTTATCCGCCGACCCAGGCTGCCGGGTGCTGTTGCTCGAAGCGGGTGGGCGCGACAACTACCCCTGGATTCACATTCCGGTGGGTTACCTCTACTGCATCGGCAACCCACGCACCGACTGGTGCTTCAAGACCGAAGCGCAACCCGGCCTCAATGGCCGTGCCCTGGGTTATCCACGGGGCAAGGTGCTCGGTGGCTGTTCTTCGATCAACGGCATGATCTACATGCGTGGCCAGGCGGGCGATTACGATCGCTGGGCCGAGCAGGGCAATGCCGGTTGGGCGTGGAAGGATGTGCTGCCACTGTTCAAGGCCAGCGAAAACCACTTCGGTGGCGCCAGCGAAGCCCATGGCAACGAAGGCGAGTGGCGGGTCGAGCAGCAGCGCTACTCCTGGCCGATCCTCGATGCCTTCCGCGAAGCCGCGGCGCAGAGTGGCATCCCTAACGTTGCTGACTTCAACACTGGGGATAACCAGGGCTGTGGATACTTTCAGGTCAACCAGCGTTCCGGCATTCGCTGGAACTCGGCCAAGGCGTTTTTGCGCCCGATCCGTAAGCGCCCCAATCTGACGGTACTGACCGATGTGCTGGTTGACCAGGTGGTGCTGGTAGAAGGCCGCGCTTCGCAGGTACGTGCTCGCTGGCAAGGCAATTGGCAGAACTTCAGCGCACGCCGGGAGATTATCCTGTGTGCCGGCTCCGTGGGTTCACCCGGTATTCTCCAGCGCTCGGGCATCGGCCCGCGTGGCTTGCTCGAGAGCCTGGGGATAACTGTTAGCCACGAATTGCCCGGGGTTGGCGGCAACCTGCAGGACCATCTGCAACTGCGCCTGATCTACCAGGTTACCCAGGCGCGCACCCTCAACCAGGTTGCCAACAGTCCCTGGGGCAAGCTCGGCATGGGCCTGCGTTACCTTTACGATCGCAGCGGCCCGCTGGCGATGGCGCCGAGCCAGTTGGGGGCGTTCGTGCGCTCCGGTCCGGAGCAGGCTTCGGCCAACCTGCAGTACCACGTGCAGCCCTTGTCGCTGGAGCGCTTTGGCGAGCCGCTGCACCGCTTCCCGGCGTTTACCGCCTCGGTGTGCAACCTGCGCCCGGCCAGCCGCGGGCGTATCGATATCCGCTCGGCCAACCCGGACGACGCGCCACTGATCGACCCCAACTACCTGAGCGACCCTGAAGACCTGCGCGTCGCCGCCCAAGCCATTCGCCTGACCCGCAAGATCGTCCAGGCCCCTGCCCTGGCGGCGTTCAGCCCGCGTGAGTATCTGCCAGGCCCCGACCTGCAAAGCGAACAGCAGTTGCATGAAGCCGCCGGGCAGATCGGCACTACCATTTTCCACCCGGTAGGCACCTGCCGTATGGGCAACGGGCCGCTGGATGTGGTCGACGACCAGTTGCGCGTGCACGGCGTGCCGGGGTTGCGGGTTGCCGACGCCTCGATCATGCCGCAAATCGTCTCCGGCAATACCTGCTCCCCTACCCTGATGATTGCCGAAAAGGCGGCGCAATTGATTCGCCGGGAAAGCTTATCCACAAGCCGCATCGATAAAAAAAACGCAGTACCGACGCCCTGACCAGGGTGCGTAGCAACAACGACACCGGACGCAGTCTGCCGGCGTCGACAGTGGAACAACAAGAATAATCACTGGGGCCTGCAGGCCGAGGACAGCAACGATGTCGGATTACATTCAAGAGCAGGGCGCTGCAACGGCGAGCACCAGCCGCCGGGAAGAACGCAAGATCATTTTCGCGTCATCCCTCGGGACAGTTTTCGAGTGGTATGACTTTTTTCTTTATGGGGCATTGGCCGCGGTCATCAGCAAGCAGTTCTTTGCCGGGGTGAACGACACCACTGCCTTTATCTTTGCCTTGATGGCCTTTGCCGCCGGCTTTCTCGTGCGGCCCTTCGGCGCGCTGGTGTTCGGCCGCCTGGGCGACATGATCGGGCGCAAGTACACCTTCCTGGTGACCATCGTGCTGATGGGCTTGTCGACCTTTGCCGTCGGCCTGTTGCCGACCTACGCCAGCATCGGCATTGCTGCACCGATCATTCTGGTGGTGTTGCGCATGCTGCAGGGCCTGGCGCTGGGTGGTGAGTACGGCGGCGCGGCGACTTACGTTGCCGAACACGCACCACCTGGCAAACGCGGCTTCCACACCGGTTTTATCCAGTCCACCGCGACCCTCGGCCTGCTGCTGTCGTTGTTGGTGGTGCTCGGCAGCCGTTACATCAGTGGCGACCAGTTCGAAGTCTGGGGCTGGCGCCTGCCGTTCCTGCTGTCGATCGTGCTGTTGGGGATTTCCACCTGGATCCGCATGAGCATGCACGAGTCGCCAGCCTTCGTGAAGATGAAGGCCCAGGGCAAGGCCAGTAAAGCGCCGATCCGTGAATCGTTCGGCTCCTGGCCCAACCTCAAAGTGGTACTCACTGCCCTGTTCAGCATCAACGCCGGGCAAGCGGTGACCTTCTACACCGCGCAGTTCTATGTGCTGTTCTTTCTTACCCAGATGCTCAAGATGGACCCGGCCCAGGCCAACACTTTGCTGATTATCAGCGTGGTGATCGGCGCGCCGTTCTTCGTGTTCTTCGGTTGGTTGTCGGACCGGGTCGGGCGCAAGCCAATCCTGATGCTCGGCTTGCTGCTGGCCACGGTACTGTACTTCCCACTGTTCAAGGCTCTGAGCCATTACGCCAACCCGCAGATCGACGCCGCCAGCCGCCAGGCCCCGATTGTGGTGATGGCCGATCCGCAAGGCTGCACCTTCCAGTTCGATCCGGTGGGCAAGGCGCGTTTTGACAGCCCCTGCGACAAGGTCAAAACCTTCCTGGTCAAACAGGGCCTGCCCTACAGCTCGGCTGAAGCGGCTGCTGGTGCCGAAGTGGTGGTGAGCATTGGCGAGCAGAAGATCAATGGGTTTGACGAAGCAGCCCTGCGTGCAGCGATCGAAAAAGCCGGCTACCCGGCCAAGGCCGATCCAGCCAGCGTCAACCAGCCGATGGTGGTGGTGCTGATCGTCGCCATGATCCTGATCGCGACCATGACCTACGGCCCGCTGGCGGCGGTGATGGTCGAGCTGTTCCCAACGCGTATCCGCTACACCTCGATGTCGCTGCCCTACCACATTGGCAACGGCTGGTTCGGCGGCTTCCTGCCCACCGTGTCCTTTGCCCTGGTGGTGTACACCGGCGACATCTTCTACGGGCTCTGGTACCCGGTACTGATCACCGGTATCAGCCTGGTGGTGGGGCTGTTCTGCCTGAAAGAAACCCGTGATGTGGATATCGACAAGGTGTGAGGATTTACAGGCATAAAAAAAACCGGCGTAAGCGCCGGTTTTTTTATGCCGCGAAAAAACTTATGCACGATTTTCAGAAAACAGTCATACAGAGAAATAAGTAGCTAAATTAATCACTTAGCGCATTTTTCGTTAAGAAATCCAAATACTGTACACAAGTTATCCACAGATCGGTCAGGCCACGCCCTGCGCCGCGTTCGGCGCCGCTGCAGGCAGTGAGCCGAGCTCGCGCTGGGTCTGTTCATTCCAGGCTGCAGCACGATCGTTTAACTCGGCAATCGCCCGTGGGCCGCTGCCTTCGGCAAACATCGGGGCGCCAATTACCACCTCGATGGTGCCGGCACGTTTGCCCCAGCCCTGCTTGGGCCAGAACTTGCCGGCGTTGTGGGCGATCGGCAGTACCGGTAGGCCAGCGTTGACCGCCAACGCGGCCCCGCTGCGCGAGAACTTGCCAATCTGGCCGAACGGCACACGGGTGCCTTCGGGGAAGATCAGCACCCAGACGTTCTCCTTGAGCAATTTATCGCCCTTGCTGGCGACTTGCTTCAAGGCTGCCTTGGGGTTATCGCGGTCAATGGCGATCGGCCGCAGCATGGCCATGGCCCAGCCGAAGAACGGCACGTACAGCAGTTCACGCTTGAGCACTTGGCTCAAGGGCGAGAAATAGGCGGAAAGGAAAAAGGTTTCCCAGGTGCTCTGGTGGTTAGAGAGGATCACACAGGGTTGCTTGGGGATGTTTTCAGCCCCGGTGACCTTGACCTTGATGTTGAGAAACACCCGTACCAACACCAGCGCAAAGCGGCACCAGTAGACGTTGATGAAGCGGTAGCGGGCGCTGAAAGGCAAAAACGGCGCGATAAAAAAGCTCAGGGTGCACCACAGCAAGGAGCTGGTACCCAGCAGCAGGTAAAAAAGAAAAATTCTGATCGCCTGCAAGATCGACATAGCGGCATGTACCGTTGCGGGCTTGCCCGCCTAGTAAAAGTGCGCCTGTTATGCAGACGCGCTATTTGTGGATAAGTTCTCTGGCGATGGCTGCCAGATCATCGAAAATCAGCGTGTTTTCTGGAATTCCCTTGCTCAGGGTCTTCTCGCCTTTTCCGGTTTTTACCAGAACTGGTTGAGCATCGACGGCCAAAGCGGCTTCCAGGTCACCCTTACTATCACCGACAAACCACACGCCGGCCAGATTCACGCCGTAGTGCGCGGCAATGGTGGTGAGCATGCCCGGCTTGGGTTTGCGGCAGGCGCAGCCCTCATCGGGCCCGTGCGGGCAATAGACGATCAGCCCGACCTCGCCGCCCTGCTCGGCCACCAGCGTGCGCAATTGCGCGTGCATGGCCTCGAGGGTCGGCAGGTCGTAGTAGCCACGGGCAATGCCGGACTGGTTGGTGGCAACCGCCACCGTCCAGCCGGCTTTGCTCAACTGCGCAATCGCTTCGATCGAACCCGGGATCGGAATCCACTCGTCCAGCGACTTGATGTAGGCGTCGGAGTCCTGGTTGATCACCCCGTCCCGATCGAGAATCAGCAGCTTCAAGACTTACCCCAGCAGCGAAATGTCGGCCACGCCCAGGAACAGACCGCGCAGGCGGCTGAGCAGGGCATAACGGTTGGCGCGGACATTGGCGTCGTCGGCATTGACCATCACCGCCTCGAAGAAGGCGTCGACCGGTTCACGCAGAGCGGCCAGGCGTGCCAGCGATTCGCTGTACTGGCGCGCCGCAGCCATTGGCTGAACGGCCTGGTCGGCTTGCTGGATCGCCGAGTACAGGGAGAACTCGTTGGCGTTGTCGAAGTACTTCGGCTCGACCGTGGTGGCGACAGCGCCTTCGGCCTTGCTCAGCAGGTTCGACACGCGCTTGTTCACCGCGGCCAGGGCAGCGGCTTCCGGCAGCTGGCGGAAGGCCTGTACGGCCTGCACGCGCTGGTCGAAGTCCAGGGCCGAGCCTGGCTTGAGGGCACGCACCGACAGGTAGGTGGCAACGTCAATGCCTTCGTCTTCGTAACGGGCACGCAGACGATCGAAGACGAATTCCAGCACCTGCTCGGCCAGGCCTGCGGCCTTGACCTTGGCACCGAACTGGCTGACGGCGAAGTTCACTGCTTCGTTCAGGTCCAGGTCCAGCTGCTTCTCGATCAGGATGCGCAGTACGCCCAGCGCTGCACGACGCAGGGCATACGGGTCTTTGCTACCGGTCGGGAGCATGCCGATACCGAAGATACCGACCAGGGTGTCGAGCTTGTCGGCAATCGCCACGGCCGCGCCGGTCAGGGTCGACGGCAGTTCGGCACCGGCACCGCGCGGCATGTATTGCTCGTTCAGGGCCAGGGCGACGTCTTGCGGCTCGCCGTCGTTGAGGGCGTAGTAGTAACCGGCAACACCCTGCATTTCAGGGAATTCACCGACCATCTCGGTGGCCAGGTCGCACTTCGACAGCAAACCTGCACGCGCCGCGCGCTGGGCGTCGCCGCCGATGCGCTGGGCGATGAAGGCGGCCAGTTTGGCAACCCGCTCGGCCTTGTCGAAGACGCTGCCCAACTGGGCCTGGAACACCACGTTCTGCAGGCGCTCGTTGAAGCTTTCCAGCGGCTGCTTCTTGTCTTGCTTGAAGAAGAACTCGGCGTCGGTCAGGCGCGGGCGCACGACCTTCTCGTTGCCTTCGACGATCTGCTTCGGATCGCGGCTCTCGACGTTGGCCACGGTGATGAAGCGCGGCAGCAGCTTGCCGTCGGCATCCAGCAGGCAGAAGTACTTCTGGTTGTCCTGCATGGTGGTGATCAGCGCTTCTTGCGGCACTTCCAGGAAGCGCTCTTCGAACGAGCACACCAGCGGCACAGGCCATTCAACCAGGGCGGTCACTTCATCGAGCAGGGCTGGCGGCACGATGGCGCTGCCTTCCTGCTGCAGGGCGAGTTCGGCGGTACGCTTGCTGATCAGCTCGCGGCGCTCGGCAAAATCGGCCAGCACGTAGGCCTTGCGCAGGTCTTCCTGGTAATTGGCCGGGGCGCTGATGCGCACGTTTTCCGGGTGGTGGAAGCGGTGGCCACGGGATTCGCGACCGGCTTTCTGCGCCAGCAAGGTGCAGTCGACCACCTCGTCACCGAGCAGCATCACCAGCCACTGGGTTGGACGCACGAACTCTTCCTTGCGCGCACCCCAGCGCATGCGCTTGGGGATCGGCAGGTCGTTGAGCGAGTCTTCGACGATGGTTGGCAGCAGGCTGGCGGTGGCCTTGCCCGGAATGTGCTGGGAGAAGCGCAGCTTGGCGCCGCTCTGGTCGATATCCGACAGCTCTACACCGCACTTCTTGGCAAAACCCAGGGCGGCCTGGGTCGGGTTGCCGTCAGCGTCGAAGGCGGCCTGACGCGGCGGGCCGTCGAGGTTGACGCTGCGGTCCGGCTGCTGGGTGTCGAGGTTGCGGATGAGTACGGCCAGGCGGCGCGGCGCGGCGAACACCTGCTTGTCGGTGTAGTTCAGGCCAGCGGCCTGCAGGCCTTTCTCGATACCGGCGAGGAAGGCGTCACCGAGGCTGCTCAGGGCCTTGGGTGGCAGTTCTTCGGTGCCCAGTTCAACCAGGAAATCTTGAGCACTCATTGTGCAGCCTCCAGCTTAGCCAACACTTCATCACGCAATTCAGGGGACGCCATCGGGAAGCCCAGCTTGGCGCGGGCTTGCAGGTAGCTCTGGGCCACGGCCCGGGCCAGGGTCCGTACGCGCAGGATGTAACGCTGACGCTCGGTCACCGAGATGGCGCGACGGGCATCGAGCAGGTTGAAGGTGTGCGAGGCCTTGAGGACCATTTCATAGGTCGGCAGCGGCAGTTCCAGCTCGATCAGGCGGTTGGCTTCGCTTTCGTAGAAGTCGAACAGTTCGAACAGCTTCTCGACGTTGGCGTGCTCGAAGTTGTAGGTCGACTGCTCCACTTCGTTCTGGTGGAACACGTCGCCGTAGGTCACCGTGCCGAACGGGCCGTCGGTCCAGATCAGGTCGTAGACCGAATCTACGCCCTGCAGGTACATGGCCAGGCGCTCCAGGCCGTAGGTGATTTCACCAGTGACCGGGAAGCATTCGATGCCGCCCACTTGCTGGAAGTAGGTGAACTGCGTGACTTCCATGCCGTTGAGCCAGATTTCCCAACCCAGACCCCAGGCGCCGAGGGTCGGCGATTCCCAGTTGTCTTCGACGAAACGGATGTCGTGCACCAGCGGGTCGAGGCCGATGGCTTTCAGCGAGCCCAGGTACAGTTCCTGGAAATTCGCCGGGTTCGGCTTGAGGACCACCTGGAACTGATAGTAGTGCTGCAGGCGGTTCGGGTTTTCGCCATAACGGCCATCCGCCGGACGACGGCTAGGCTGCACATAGGCGGCGTTCCAGGTTTCCGGGCCGATGGCGCGCAGGAACGTGGCAGTATGGAAAGTGCCGGCGCCTACTTCCATATCGTAGGGCTGAAGCACCACACAACCTTGCTCGGCCCAGTAGTTCTGCAGGGCGAGGATCAAGTCTTGGAAGGTACGCACGGCTGGCGTAGGCTGGCTCACGAAATTCACCTGTTTCTAGGGCTGCGAATATAAAGAGCGGGAGTATAACCCGATTCGCGCAGGCCTCTACCCTTGGAGCCTTATGCCACGTTGCTTTTGGTGTACCGACGATCCGCTTTACCAGGCGTACCACGACCAGGAATGGGGCACGCCGCAGCGCGATCCGCGCCAGCTGTTCGAGATGCTCCTGCTCGAAGGCTTCCAGGCCGGGTTGTCGTGGATTACCGTGCTGAAAAAGCGCGAACGCTACCGCCAGGTGCTGTTCGGCTTCGACCCAGAGCGTCTGGCGCAGATGAGCGACGACGAAATTGAAGAGCGCATGCTTGATCCGGGCATCATCCGTAACCGCCTCAAGCTCAACGCCGCGCGGCGCAATGCGCGGGCCTGGCTGGCGCTGGAAAACCCCGGGCAATGGCTCTGGTCGTTCGTCGGCGGCGCGCCGAAGATCAATCATTTCGTCCAGCGCAGCGAGGTGCCGGCGGTCACCGACGAGGCCAAGGCAATGAGCAAGGCGCTGCAGAAAGCTGGCTTCACCTTTGTCGGACCGACCATTTGCTATGCCTTCATGCAGGCCACCGGCATGGTCATGGACCACACCACCGATTGTGATCGCTACGCCGCTCTGCTGCGCTGAGGGTTACAATGGCCGGCTTGCAGAAAGAGGAACCAGCCTGTGGATAAATTCAAGGGCGCCTTGATGGTCGGGGCGTTGCGGTTGTTTGCCAAGCTCCCCTGGGGCGCGGTACAGCGGGTCGGCGCGGCCATCGGCTGGATCATGTGGAAGGTGCCGAACAGTTCGCGCAACGTGGTGCGCATCAACCTGGCCAAATGCTTCCCGGAAATGGACCCGGTTGCCCGTGAGCAACTGGTGGGCCGGACCCTGATGGACATCGGCAAGTCCTTTACCGAAAGCGCCTGCGCCTGGATCTGGCCGGCCCAGCGTTCGCTCGACCTGGTGCGCGAGGTCGAAGGCCTGGAAGTGCTTGAGGCGGCCCTGGCATCGGGTAAGGGCGTGGTTGGCATCACCAGCCACCTGGGCAATTGGGAAGTGCTCAACCACTTCTATTGCAGCCAGTGCAAACCGATCATTTTCTACCGCCCGCCCAAGCTCAAGGCGGTCGATGACCTGCTGCGCGAACAGCGCGTGCAATTGGGCAACCGCGTCGCGGCGTCGACCAAGGAAGGCATCCTGAGCATCATCAAGGAAGTGCGCAAAGGCGGTCAGGTGGGCATTCCGGCCGACCCGGAGCCGGCCGAGTCGGCGGGTATCTTCGTGCCGTTCTTCGCCACCAAGGCGCTGACCAGCAAGTTCGTGCCGAACATGCTCGCTGGCGGCAAGGCGGTAGGGGTGTTCCTGCATGCCTTGCGCCTGCCGGATGGTTCGGGCTTCAAGGTCATCCTGGAAGCCGCGCCCGAGGCGATGTACAGCGAAGACACCGAGACCTCGGCGGCGGCCATGAGCCAGGTGGTCGAGCGCTATGTGCGGGCGTATCCGAGCCAGTACATGTGGAGCATGAAGCGCTTCAAGAAGCGCCCGCCGGGCGAGCCGCGCTGGTATTGAAAGCCCTATCGCGGGGCAAGCCCGCTCCCACAGTTATCCACAATCCCTGTAGGAGCGGGCTTGCCCCGCGATGGCTCAACCAGCCTTATCGAGCTTCTTCAGAAACACCGTCATCTCTTTCTCTGCCTGCTTGTCGCCGTGCGCGCGAGCCGCTTCCAGCCCCTGCTCCCAGGCCTTGCGCGCAGCTGCCAGGTCACCCTCGAGCTGATGCGCCTTGCCCAGCAGCTTCCACGCCGCCGAATACTTCGGGTCCTGCTCGACGCAGCGCTGTAAATGCACGGCCGCCTCGGCGCCGTTGCCTTCATCGAGCCAGGCCTTGCCCAGGCCAAAGCGCAACAGGGCGTTATCCACACCCTTGGCCAGCATCTTTTCCAGTGATTCGCGCATTCCAGCTCCCTCTTTAGAAGAAGCTCAACCCTACATGGAAGAGCTTCTCGACGTCACGGATGTACTTTTTATCCACAACGAAGAGGATCACGTGGTCGCCCGCTTCGATCACCGTGTCGTCATGGGCGATCAGCACTTCTTCGTCGCGGATGATTGCGCCGATGGTGGTGCCTGGTGGCAGGGCGATGTCTTCGATGGCCTTGCCGATTACCTTGCTCGACTTCGAGTCGCCATGGGCGATCGCCTCGATGGCCTCGGCCGCACCGCGGCGCAGTGAGTGCACGCTGACGATATCGCCGCGGCGCACGTGGGCCAGCAAGGTGCCGATGGTGGCCAGCTGCGGGCTGATGGCGATGTCGATTTCGCCGCCTTGGACCAGGTCGACGTAGGCCGGGTTGTTGATGATGGTCATCACCTTGCGCGCGCCCAGGCGCTTGGCCAGCAGCGAGGACATGATGTTGGCTTCGTCGTCGTTGGTCAGGGCCAGGAAGATGTCGGCTTCGGCGATGTTCTCTTCAAGCATCAGGTCGCGGTCCGAGGCACTGCCCTGCAACACCACGGTGCTTTCCAGGGTGTCGGACAGGTGCCGGCAACGGGCCGGGTTCATCTCGATGATTTTCACCTGGTAGCGGCTTTCGATCGCCTCGGCCAGGCGCTCGCCGATTTGCCCGCCGCCAGCGATGACCACGCGCTTGTTGGTTTCGTCGATGCGCCGCAACTCACCCATCACCGCGCGGATGTGCGCCTTGGCGGCAATGAAGAACACTTCGTCGTCGGCTTCGATGACCGTGTCGCCCTGCGGCAGGATCGGCCGGTCGCGGCGGAAGATTGCCGCTACGCGGGTGTCGACATTGGGCATGTGCGCGCGGATCTGGCGCAATTGCTGGCCCACCAGCGGCCCGCCGTAGTAGGCCTTGACGGCTACCAGCTGGGCCTTGCCCTCGGCGAAGTCGATCACCTGCAGGGCGCCGGGGTGTTCGATCAGGCGCTTGATGTAGTGGGTGACCACCTGCTCGGGGCTGATCAGCACGTCGACCGGAATGGCGTCGTTGTCGAACAGCCCGGCGCGGGTCAGGTAGGCCGATTCGCGCACCCGGGCGATCTTGGTCGGGGTGTGGAACAGGGTATGGGCAACCTGGCAGGCGACCATGTTGGTCTCGTCGCTGTTGGTGACCGCCACCAGCATGTCGGCATCGTCGGCGCCGGCCTGGCGCAGCACGGTCGGGAAGGAGGCGCGGCCCTGCACGGTACGGATGTCGAGGCGGTCGCCGAGGTCGCGCAGGCGGTCGCCATCGGTGTCGACCACGGTGATATCGTTGGCTTCGCTGGCCAGGTGTTCAGCCAGCGTGCCGCCGACCTGCCCTGCGCCGAGGATGATGATCTTCATCCGCTGTTCCTTTCTCTTGTTATCCGCGCGCGGCGGCGATTTTGATCAGCTTGGCATAGTAGAAGCCGTCGTGTCCGCCTGCCTGGGCCAGCAACTGGCGGCCATGGGGCTGGCGGATACCGGCCTGGGTCGCCAGGTCCAGCTCACGGGCGCCGGGAGTGCGGGCGAGGAAGGCCTCGATCACTTCGGTGTTTTCCGTCGGCAGCGTCGAGCAGGTGGCGTAGAGCAGGATGCCGCCGACCTCAAGGGTTGGCCACAGGGCGTCCAGCAGCTCGCCTTGCAGGCTGGCCAGGGCGGCAATGTCATCGGCCTGGCGGGTCAGCTTGATGTCCGGATGGCGGCGGATTACGCCGGTGGCCGAGCACGGCGCGTCGAGCAGGATGCGCTGGAAGCCCTTGCCGTCCCACCAGCTGGCGGTGTCGCGGGCGTCGCAGGCGATCAACTGGGCGTCGAGGCCGAGACGATCGAGGTTCTCGCGCACGCGGGTCAGGCGCTTGGCTTCCAGGTCGATGGCGACCACGGCGTCGAGCCCGGTCTGGGCTTCGAGCAGATGGCAGGTCTTGCCGCCCGGGGCGCAGCAGGCGTCGAGCACGCGCTGGCCGGGGGCCAGGTCGAGCAAGTCGGCGGCCAGTTGTGCGGCTTCGTCCTGGACGCTGATCCAGCCCTGGTCGAAACCGGGCAGGCCACGTACATCGCAGGCTTCAGCGAGCAAGATGCCGTCGCCGCTGAACTGGCACGGCGCCGCTTCAAGGCCGGCTTCACCCAGCAGTTCGAGGTAGGCATCACGGCTGTGATGGCGTCGGTTGACCCGCAGGATCATCGGCGGGTGGGCATTGTTGGCGGCGCAGATGGCCTCCCACTGCTCGGGCCAGAACGCCTTGAGCGACTTTTGCAGCCAGCGCGGGTGCGCGGTGCGCACGACCGGGTCGCGCTCAAGCTCGGCGAAGATATCGCCGCTTTCGCGTTGCGCACGGCGCAGCACGGCGTTGAGCAAACCCTTGGCCCAGGGCTTTTTCAGCTTGTCGGCGCAGCCGACGGTCTCGCCGATGGCGGCGTGGGCGGGGATGCGCGTGTAGAGCAACTGGTACAGGCCGACCAGCAGCAGCGCCTCGACGTCGGCATCGGCGGCCTTGAACGGTTTTTGCAGCAGGCGTTCGGCCAGGGCCGACAGCCGTGGCTGCCAGCGCGCAGTGCCGAAGGCCATGTCCTGGGTCAGGCCACGGTCACGCACTTCGACCTTGTCCAGCTGGCTTGGCAGCGAGCTGTTCAGCGACGCCTTGCCACTGAGTACTGCCGCCAGGGCGCGGGCGGCTGCCAGACGTGGATTCATTGGCCAAGCACCGTGCCGGTGGTGAATTTCTCGCGGCGGCTGTTGAACAGGTCGCTGAAGTTCAGCGCCTTGCCACCCGGCAATTGCAGGCGGGTCAGGCACAGCGCCTGCTCGCCGCAGGCGACGATCAGGCCGTCCTTGCTGGCAGAGAGGATTTCACCCGGGTTGCCGGAGCCTGTGGATAAGTTCGCGCCGAGCACCTTCAGCGCTTCACCGTTGAGGGTGCTGTGGCAGATCGGCCACGGGTTGAAGGCGCGAATCAGGCGCTCCAGCTCAACGGCCGGGCGGCTCCAGTCCAGGCGCGCTTCGTCCTTGTTCAGCTTGTGTGCATAAGTGGCCAGGCTGTCGTCCTGGACTTCACCCTGCAAGGTGCCCGCGGCGAGACCGGCAACGGCCTCGAGCACGGCCGGCGGGCCCATTTCGGCCAGGCGGTCGTGCAAGCTGCCACCCGTGTCGTTGGCGCTGATCGGGGTGCTGACCTTGAGCAGCATTGGCCCGGTGTCCAGGCCTGCTTCCATGCGCATCACGGTGACGCCGCTTTCGCTGTCACCAGCTTCGACCGCGCGCTGGATCGGCGCTGCGCCACGCCAGCGCGGCAGCAGCGAGGCGTGGCTGTTGATGCAGCCCAGGCGCGGAATATCCAGGACCGCCTGGGGCAGGATCAGGCCATAGGCGACCACTACCATCAGGTCCGGCTTGAGCGCCGCCAGCTCCGCTTGGGCCTCGGCATTGCGCAGGGTCGCTGGTTGCAGCACCGCAATGGCGTTATCCACAGCCAATTGCTTGACCGCGCTGGGCATCAGTTTTTGCCCACGACCGGCCGGACGGTCCGGTTGGGTGTAGACCGCTACCACTTCATAGGGGCTGGCGATCAGGGCCTTGAGGTGTTCGGCGGCAAACTCTGGGGTGCCTGCGAAGACAATGCGCATGGAGTTCTCGCTTAAAAAGAAAAAGGCTTGCCGGAGCAAGCCTTTGGGAAGAGCAGATCAAGCTTGCTGGCGATGCTGTTTTTCCAGCTTCTTCTTGATCCGGTCGCGTTTGAGCGTCGACAGGTAATCAACGAACAGCTTGCCGTTGAGGTGATCGCATTCGTGCTGGATGCACACCGCCAGCAGGCCTTCGGCGATCAGCTCGTACGGCTTGCCGTCGCGGTCCAGCGCCTTGACCTTGACCCGCACCGGGCGGTCGACGTTCTCGTAGAAGCCGGGCACCGACAGGCAGCCTTCCTGATACTGGTCCATTTCGTCGGTCAGCATCTCGAGCTCGGGGTTGATGAACACCCGTGGCTCGCTGCGATCTTCGCTCAGGTCCATGACCACGATGCGCTTGTGCACGTTGATCTGGGTAGCGGCAAGGCCGATGCCAGGGGCTTCGTACATGGTTTCAAACATGTCATCGATCAACTGGCGAACGCCGTCGTCGACTTCGGTCACCGGTTTGGCGATGGTGCGAAGGCGCGGGTCCGGGAATTCGAGGATGTTCAGAATGGCCATAAGCGTATGAGCTGCACTGTGCGATGAATTACAAACATGAGTACACATAATAAAGGGATTCGGCGCATTCGGCACCTGGCAAAGGTCAGCTAAGGTTTCAGGGTGCTTTTCCACCCATGGCGCCAAGCCTGAAAGAATGCCGCCGAGGGAAATCCGTCAACCGGTTGTCAAAGTATTATCAACAGAGTTATCCACAGCTTGTTCACGGCTGGCCCAAGCTTCCCGATCAAGGATGATCGTCATGTCGCAACCCTTATCGCCGGCGTGTTCTCCCGCCGAACTCGAAGCGCGATTGCGCCTTCACTTGCTGCCGTCCCTAGGGCCGCGGCGTTTTCACACATTGATCCAGGCCTTTGGCAATGCCTCGGCAGCGCTCAGTGCGCCGGCCACGGCCTGGCGTACGCTGGGCGTACCCGCAGACAGCAGCGATGCCCGGCGCAGCCTTGAAGTACGCGAAGGCGTCGCTGCGGCAATGCGCTGGCTAGAGGCCCGCGACCAGCATTTACTGATGTGGGACGACCCTGGCTATCCAGGTTTGCTGGCGGAACTGGGCGACGCCCCACCGCTGCTGTTCATCGCCGGCAACCCGGCGATTCTGGAAAAACCCCAGCTGGCGATCGTCGGCAGCCGCAGGGCATCGAGGCCGGCGCTCGATACGGCTGCGGCCTTCTCGCGCAGCCTCGCTCGGGGTGGTTTTGTCATTACCAGCGGCCTGGCCCTGGGCGTCGATGGCGCCGCACACCAGGCTGCCCTGGACGCTGGCGGGCAGACCATCGGCGTGCTCGGCACAGGGCTGCAAATACTTTATCCACAGCGGCACAGAGCGCTGGCGGCGGCGATGATCGAGCAAGGTAGCGCGGTGGTCTCCGAGTTTCCGCTGGATGCCGGGCCCGTTGCGGGCAACTTTCCCCGGCGTAACCGGATCATCAGTGGCCTGTCGCTGGGTGTATTGGTGGTCGAGGCGAGCCTTGCCAGTGGCTCGCTGATCACCGCGCGTTTGGCGGCCGAGCAAGGCCGCGAGGTATATGCCATTCCGGGTTCGATTCATCACCCGGGCTCCAAGGGGTGTCACCAGTTGATTCGCGACGGCGCCTTGCTGGTGGAGACTGTCGATCAGATCGTCGAAACCCTGCAGGGTTGGCAACGCTTGCCGCCGTTGCAGGTGGACGCCATTGCCGGCCATGAACTGGTCGATCTGTTGCTGGCCGCACCGCAAACTACCGAGGGCCTGGCCAGCAGCAGCGGCTGGCCGTTGCCCCGGGTGCTGGCGGCGCTGACCGAGCTGGAACTGGCTGGAAGGGTCTGTAGTGAAGCCGGACGTTGGTTTGCCCGGCCCGGCTAAGTACACTGCTCATCTGCCTTTATGCGGAGTGAAAACAATGGTGAGCAGTTGGCGTGTGCAACAAGCCGCGCGTGAAATTCGGGCCGGTGCGGTGATTGCCTATCCGACCGAGGCGGTCTGGGGCCTGGGCTGTGACCCATGGAACGAAGAGGCGGTGGATCGCCTGCTGGCGATCAAGTCGCGTTCGGTCGATAAGGGTCTGATCCTGATCGCCGACAATATCCGCCAGTTCGACTTCCTTTTCGAGGATTTCCCTGAAACCTGGCTCGACCGCATGTCTGCCACCTGGCCGGGGCCGAACACCTGGCTGGTGCCACATCAGAACCTGCTGCCCGAGTGGATAACCGGGGTGCACGACACCGTGGCGTTGCGCGTTAGCGATCACCCGGTGGTACGTGACCTTTGTGCATTGGTCGGCCCGCTGATTTCCACTTCAGCCAACCCGCAAGGTCGCCCGGCAGCCAAGACCCGCTTGCGCGTCGAGCAGTACTTCCGTGGACAGTTGGACCTGGTGCTCGGTGGCGCTTTGGGCGGGCGGCGTAACCCGAGTGTGATTCGCGATTTGGCGAGCGGTGAGGTTGTGCGGGCTGGTTGAGGCCAATCGCGGGACAAGTCGGGTCGCCGCACCGCCGCTCCTAGCGACTGTGTAGGAGCGGGCTTGTCCCGCGATCAATTGACTACTGTTTCAAGGCAGCAACACCGTCGACCCCACTGTCCTGCGCGCCGACAGCTCGCTCTGCGCCTTGGCTGCCTCGCTCAGTGGATAACGCTGGTGGATATCCACAGCCAGCTTGCCGCTGGCGATCATCGCAAACAGGTCGTCGGCCATGGCCTGGGTGTTCTCGGCGTTGTTGGCGTAGCTGGCCAGGGTTGGCCGGGTGACATACAGCGAGCCCTTCTGCGCCAGTATTCCCAGATTGACCCCGCTCACCGCCCCTGAGGCATTGCCGAAGCTGACCATCAGCCCGCGCGGCGCCAGGCAGTCCAGTGAGGTCAGCCAGGTGTCCTGGCCAACGCCGTCGTACACCACCGGGCATTTCTTGCCGTCGGTCAGTTCCAGCACTCGCTGGGCGACGTCTTCCCGGCTGTAGTCGATAGTTGCCCATGCGCCCAGGGCCTTGGCCCGCTCGGCTTTCTCGGCAGAACTGACAGTACCGATCAACCTGGCGCCCAGGGCTTTGGCCCATTGGCAGGCCAGGGAACCGACGCCACCGGCGGCGGCGTGGAACAAAATGGTCTCGCCCGGCTGCACTGCGTAGGTCTGCTTGAGCAGGTACTGCACGGTCAGGCCCTTGAGCATCACCGCCGCCGCCTGCTCAAAGCTGATGCTGTCGGGGAGTTTGACCAGATTGGCTTCGGGCAGCACGTGCACTTCGCTGTAGGCTCCGAGCGGGCCGCCGGCGTAGGCGACGCGATCGCCAACCTTGAGCCGGCTGACCTGCTCGCCTACCGACTCGACCACCCCGGCGCCTTCGGTACCCAGCCCGGAGGGCAGCGACGGCGGAGCATAGAGGCCGCTGCGAAAGTAGGTGTCGATGAAGTTCAGGCCGATCGCCTGGTTTCGCACGCGAACCTGCTGCGGGCCGGGCGCTGCCGGCTCGAAGTCGACCAGGGTCAGGACTTCGGGGCCGCCATGCTGGCTGAACTGGATACGCTTGGCCATCTGCACTCTCCTGAAGCTAGCGGGAAAACCCCTATCGGACGCCTTTGCTTGATCGCCGTCAACTGCGGCCAGCCCGCCGCCGGTGGTATGCTACGCGCCGAATTTGCCTTAGCCCGCTTCCAGGTGACCTGATGACTAGCCGCACCGAGGCCGTGAAAGCCTACCTGCTCGACCTGCAAGACCGTATCTGCACCGCCCTCGAAAACGAAGACGGCGGCGCCCGTTTTGTCGAGGATGCCTGGACGCGCGAGGCCGGCGGTGGCGGGCGGACCCGGGTGATCGGCGACGGCAAGGTCATCGAAAAAGGCGGTGTGAACTTCTCCCACGTATTCGGCAGCGGGTTGCCGCCGTCGGCCAGTGCTCATCGACCAGAACTGGCCGGGCGCGGTTTCGAAGCCCTGGGGGTGTCGCTGGTGATCCACCCGCACAACCCGCATGTGCCGACTTCCCACGCTAACGTGCGGTTTTTCATCGCCGAGAAAGAAGGCGAAGAAGCGGTCTGGTGGTTTGGCGGCGGCTTCGACCTGACCCCCTACTACGGCAACGAAGAAGACTGCGTGCACTGGCACCAGGTCGCCGAGCGCGCCTGTGCGCCGTTCGGTGCCGATGTTTATCCGCGCTACAAGGCCTGGTGCGACCGCTATTTCCACCTCAAGCACCGTGGCGAGCCACGCGGCATCGGCGGTCTGTTTTTCGATGACCTCAACGAGTGGGACTTCGACACCTGCTTCGCTTTCATCCGCGCCATCGGCGATGCCTATGTCGAGGCCTACCTGCCGATCATCCAGCGCCGTAAAGACCAGCCCTATAGCGCCGAGCAGCGTGAGTTCCAGGAATACCGACGCGGCCGTTATGTCGAGTTCAACCTGGTTTACGATCGTGGCACGCTGTTCGGCCTGCAATCGGGCGGGCGAACCGAATCGATCCTCATGTCGCTGCCACCGCAGGTGCGTTGGGGGTACGATTGGAAGGCCGCGCCAGGCAGCGAAGAAGCGCGCCTGACCGAGTATTTCCTGCAGGACCGTGACTGGCTTGGTGAGGCCAAGGCCAGCCACTGAGCCGTTGTGGATAACTTTCCGGCCCTGCCCGACCTTGACCCAGGAACCGCCTGAATGGACCAGTACGTTGTATTCGGCAACCCGATCGGCCACAGCAAATCGCCGCTGATCCATCGCCTGTTCGCCGACCAGACCGGCCAGCAACTGGAGTACAGCACCCTGCTGGCGCCGCTGGATGACTTCAGCATGTGCGCCCAGGGCTTTTTCAAGCAGGGCCTGGGTGCCAACGTCACCGTGCCGTTCAAGGAAGAAGCCTATCGCCTGGTCGATAGCCTGACCCCACGGGCCCAGCGCGCGGGGGCGGTAAATACCCTGAGCAAGCTCGCCGATGGCACCTTGCAGGGCGACAACACCGATGGCGCCGGCCTGGTCCGCGACCTTACCGTCAATGCCGGGGTGCCACTGACTGGCAAGCGCATCCTGTTGCTCGGCGCCGGCGGTGCCGTGCGCGGGGTGCTGGAGCCATTGCTGGCGCACAACCCGGCTTCGCTGGTAATCGCCAACCGCACGGTGGAAAAAGCCGAGCAACTGGCCCGTGAATTCGCCGACCTGGGGCCGGTGGCTGCCAGCGGCTTCGACTGGCTTGAAGAGCCGGTCGACCTGATCATCAACGCCACCTCGGCGAGCCTTGCCGGCGAGCTGCCGCCGATCTCCCCTAGCCTGATCGAGCCCGGCAAGACCGTGTGCTACGACATGATGTATGGCAAGGAGCCTACGCCCTTCTGCCGTTGGGCCGGCGAGCACAAGGCGGCCAAGGTCCTCGATGGCTTGGGTATGCTTGCCGAGCAGGCCGCCGAGGCGTTCTACATCTGGCGCGGCGTGCGCCCCGACACCGCGCCGGTGCTCGACGAACTGCGCCGTCAACTGGCGCGCGGCTAATCTTCGAAGCGGATCGGGCAGTGCGCTGCCCCCTCCAGCTTGTGCAACTCCTCGATCACTTGCGCCCGCGCCCGGCGCAGCGTCAGGCTGCCGCCAGCACGACCCAGGCGACGCGCTTCGCGATGAAGCATGTCGACCCCGGAATAATCGATGAAGTTGATCTGCCGGGCATCGATCACCACCTGCGGCCCTGGGCAACGCTGCAAGCGCACCTGCAGGTAGTGGCTGGCGCCGAAGAAGATTGACCCTCCCACCCGCAACACGTCGGCATCCCCTTCGCGGGACTGCTGCACCCGTGGCCGTGAGGTGCGTTTGAGGTAAAAGAACAGCGACGCCAGCACCCCGGCGTAGATCGCCGTTTGCAGCTCGAGCAACAGTGTTGCTGCTGCCGTTAGGGCCATCACCAGGAATTCCGAACGGCTGACGCGAAACAGCGCGCGGATCGCCCGATGATCGACCAGGCCCCAGCAGATCAGCAGGATGCTGCCGGCCATGGCCGGGATCGGAATATGCGCGATCAGCCCCGCCCCTGCTACTGCAAACAACATTACCCACAGGGCGGAAAACACCCCGGCCAGGGGCGAGCGGGCGCCGGCCTCATAGCTGAGCCCGGAGCGGGTGAAGGAACCGGATGACAGGTAGCCGGAGAAAAATCCCCCGACCATGTTTGAAAGGCCCTGGGCGCGGATTTCCTGGTTGGCATCGATCAGTTGCTCCGAGCGCGCTGACAGCGAGCGGGCAATCGACAGGCTGGTAACCAGGCCAAGCATGCCGACCGCCACGGCGCTGGGTAGCAGACGCAAAATCAGCTCCAGGTCCAGCAGCGGCAAGGGGCTTATCGGTGGAAGCTGACCGATGAAACCGGGCACCAACTGCACATGGCCGAAAACGCCTGGGAGCAGCCAGACCAGCACGCTGGCCACCGCCAGAGTTATCAACAGGCCCGGCCAGCGCGGCTGCAATAGCTTCAACGCAATACCCAGCAGCAGCGTACCCAGCCCCAGCAACAACGAGGGCCAATCCACCTCCGGGGCATGCGCCAGCAGGTTTTGCACGGTCTTCAGGGCGGTGGCCTGGCTGGGCAAGTCGATACCCATCAGGTTGGGCAATTGCCCGAGGGCAATGACCAGCGCAGCACCGAGGGTGAAACCCAGCACTACCGACTGCGAGACGAAATTGACCAGCGCGCCGAAGCGCAGCAGCCCCAGCAACCACTGAAACACCCCGGCGAGGAAGGTCAGCAGCAGGATCAGGGTGATGTAGTCACTGCTGCCCGCAACTGCCAGGGGGCTGATGCTGGCATAGAGGACAATCGAGATTGCCGCCGTCGGCCCGCAGATCAGGTGCCAGGACGAGCCCCACAGGCAGGCGATGATCACCGGTACGATCGCTGCGTACAGCCCGTACTCGGCCGGCAGCCCGGCAATCAGGGCATAGGCGATTGATTGCGGCAGGGCCAGGATCGCCCCGCTCAGGCCCACCAGCAGATCGCGACGCACGCTGGCCCCGGTCTGGCGCGCCAACCAGGTGAGAAACGGCAGCAGTCGGTGGCGGTCAGGCCAGGCCATGGCACTCTCTATTGCAGGCGGAAGCTGTTCAGGGTGCGATGTCGGGCGCTCGGGTGCAAGCCGCGTCAGAAAACAAAGTTCACATGCTCGCCGTGGTGCAGCTTGAGCTCCAGGGCATCGACCATGGCCGCTGCCACTCGGGCCAGGCGTTGCAGTGGTTCGGCCAAACCCGGCTCGAGGGTGCCATGGGTCTGGTGAAAGTGCTCGATGCCCAGGCCGGCAACTTGCTGCGGGGTGTTGATCAGGGTCCAGTGCAGCGGGCTGCGCTGCAACAGGTCGACGATCCGTTCGGCGCAGGCCCGTTGCTGCCGATTGTGCCCCTCGCTTTGCTCCAGTACGGTGAAATCGCCCACCAGCAATAGCCGGCGTATAGTGGTGCGGGACATGCCGGCGATCAGCGCCTGGCTCATGCGCAGTTGCGTGGCAAAGTCATCGGGCGCCAGTGCTGGCAACAGGCAGACCACCGCCGAGCCGCCGGCCACGCTTTGTTCGGCCTGATCGGCAGTATCGAGGCCGCCGGTCTTGAAGTGCAGGCCGGGGCGCGGTGCCAGGGTATTGAGATCATCGACCACGGCGATCACCTCATGCTGGCGCTTGAGCAATTCGGCCATCAGGGCGCTGCCCAGGCTGCTTAAACCTCCAAGCAGGACCAGTTTGAACACTGGGGTTTCGGCATTTTTCACCAGATCACTCCATTGGCAACGGGTGATCGTTTGACCCGCGTAGCCAGGCGCAGGTTCGTTGCGATTAAGGAGTTTTCGTGCAAAGGATCAAGGGCTATCACGCGCATATCTACTATGACGCCAGCACCCTGGAGCAGGCTCGCCAGTTGTGCGAAGAAGCCGCTCGGCTGTTTCCGGTGACCATGGGGCGCATGCATCAGAAGCCGGTCGGGCCGCACCCGGACTGGAGCTGCCAGTTGGCCTTCGGGCCTGAAGTGGTGGGGGTGGTGCTGCCCTGGCTGGCGTTATATCGCCAAGGGCTGGTGGTGTTTCTGCATCCGTTGACTGGTGACGAGCTGGCCGATCATCGTGATCATGCGATCTGGATGGGGGCGGTGCGGCCGCTGGATCTGACGATTTTCAAGTAGTTTACAGCTCCGAGGTAGGAGCGGGCTTGCCCCGCGATTGCGATCTGTCTGATGGACCGCAATCGCGGGGCAAGTCGAGGCGTCGCACCGCCGCTCCCACAGGGATCAGGCCTTGCGTGCACCCCGCACACCCTGGGCCAGCGCCGAGCACAGCTCGAGCACATCACCCACAGCCTGCTCGGCAGTGGCCGCATTGGCTATCTTGTCGACCAGCGCCGAACCGACCACGACGCCATCCGACAGCCTAGCAATCGCCGCAGCCTGCTCTGGCGTGCGGATACCGAAGCCGACGCTGATCGGCAGGTCGGTGTGCCGGCGCAGGCGCTTGATGGCGCTGCTGACGTGTTCAGTGGTCGCAGAACCGGCACCGGTAACACCGGCAACCGACACGTAGTAGACGAAGCCCGAGCTGCGTTCCAGCACGCGCGGCAGGCGCACGTCGTCGGTGGTCGGGGTGGTCAGGCGAATGAAGTCGATGCCCGCGGCCTGGGCCGGGGTGGCCAGCTCGGCGTCGTGCTCCGGCGGCAGGTCGACGATGATCAGGCCATCCACGCCCACTTTCTTGGCTTCAGCCACGAAGGCCTCGACGCCAAAGCGGTGAATCGGGTTGTAGTAGCCCATCAGCACGATCGGCGTGGTCTGGTTGTCGACGCGGAACTCGCGAACCATTTGCAGGGTTTTCGCCAGGGTCTGACCGGCGTCCAGGGCGCGCAGGGTGGCGAGCTGGATTGCCACGCCGTCGGCCATCGGGTCGGTGAACGGCATGCCCAGTTCGATGACGTCGGCGCCAGCATCCGGCAGGCCTTTGAGGATCTGCAGCGAAGCGTCGTAGCCAGGGTCGCCTGCGGTGATGAAGGTGACCAGTGCCGAGCGGCCTTCGGCCTTCAGTTCGGCGAAGCGTTGTTCAAGACGGCTCATGCCTGTTTCTCCTGGGCGGCCATATGGCTCATCACGGTTTGCATGTCTTTGTCGCCGCGCCCGGACAGGCACACCACCATCAGGTGATCCTTGGGCAGGGTCGGTGCGCGTTTGATCGCTTCGGCCAGGGCGTGGGAGGTTTCCAGGGCCGGAATGATGCCTTCCAGGCGGCAGGTAGTGTGGAACGCGGCCAGGGCTTCGTCGTCGGTGATGCTGACGTACTCGACGCGTTTCACTTCGTGCAACCAGGCGTGTTCCGGGCCGATGCCGGGGTAGTCGAGGCCGGCGGAAATCGAGTGGGCGTCGGTGATCTGGCCGTCGGCATCCTGCAGCAGGTAGGTGCGGTTGCCGTGCAGCACGCCCGGTACGCCACCGTTGAGGCTGGCGGCATGCTTGTCGGTGTCGACCCCGTGGCCACCGGCTTCGACGCCGATGATTTGCACACTGGCGTCATCGAGGAAGTCGTGGAACAGGCCCATGGCGTTGGAGCCACCGCCGACGCAGGCGATCAGGCTGTCGGGCAGGCGCCCTTCCTTGGCTTGCAGCTGTTCACGGGTCTCTTTGCCGATGATCGACTGGAAGTCGCGGACCATTGCCGGGTACGGGTGCGGGCCCGCTACAGTACCGATCAGGTAGAAGGTGTCGTCGACGTTGGTGACCCAGTCGCGCAGGGCCTCGTTCATCGCGTCCTTGAGGGTGCCGGTGCCGGCGGTGACCGGAACGATTTCTGCGCCCAGCAGCTTCATGCGGAACACGTTGGCTTGCTGGCGCTCGATGTCGGTGGCGCCCATGTAGATCACGCAAGGCAGGCCGAAGCGCGCGGCGACGGTGGCAGTGGCCACGCCGTGCATGCCGGCGCCGGTTTCGGCGATCAGGCGTTTTTTGCCCATGCGCTTGGCCAGCAGCACCTGGCCGATGCAGTTGTTCACCTTGTGCGCGCCGGTGTGGTTGAGCTCTTCACGCTTGAAGAAGATCTTTGCACCGCCGCAGTGTTCGCTCAGGCGTTCGGCGAAGTAGAGCGGGTTCGGGCGGCCGATGTAGTCGCGCTGAAAGTACGCCAGTTGCTCGAGAAATTCCGGGTCGGCTTTGGCTGCTTCATATTCGCGGGCAAGGTCGAGCACCAGCGGCATCAGGGTTTCTGCCACGTAGCGGCCGCCGAATGCGCCAAACAGGCCATTGGCATCGGGGCCGGCGCGGAAGTTGGTCTGGGTCATGGGTCGCTCCAGGGCGGTAGTGAAGTCGGGAATGGCTTTACTCTAACCACGACACGCGCAACTGAAAACCGATAAGATTGCGACAACCTGTCAGGAAAACTCACACGTCATGCGCCAGGACCTGCCCCCACTCAATGCCCTGCGGGCCTTTGAAGCCACTGCCCGGCTCAATAGCGTCAGCCAGGCGGCCGAACAGCTACACGTTACCCACGGCGCGGTCAGCCGGCAATTGAAGGTGCTCGAAGAACACCTTGGGGTGGCCTTGTTCGTTAAGGAAGGACGTGGCCTTAAACTCACAGATGCCGGGGTGCGTTTGCGCGATGCCAGTAGTGATGCCTTCGAGCGCTTGCGCGGCGCGTGTGCGGACATCAGCCAGAGCGGCGCCGATGCGCCGTTCGTCCTCGGTTGCTCCGGCAGCCTGCTGGCGCGCTGGTTCATCCCACGGCTGGGGCGATTAAAAGCGGATTTGCCGGAACTGCGCCTGCACCTGTCGGCCGGTGAAGGTGATCTCGACCCGCGTCGCCCAGGGCTGGATGCCTTGCTGGTGTTTGCCGAGCCGCCCTGGCCTGCGGATATGCAAGTGCATGTGCTGGCGCAGGAGTGTATTGGCCCGGTGCTCAGCCCGCACTTTGCCGGGTTCAGCCGCTTGCAGCAGGCGCCAGCCGAGGCGTTGCTGACGCAAACCCTGTTGCAGACCACTTCGCGCCCGCAAGCCTGGCCAAGTTGGGCGGCGCAGCAAGGTATCGACCCGCAGGCGCTGCGTTACGGGCAGGATTTCGAGCATTTGTATTACTTGCTGGAGGCTGCAGTGGCAGGGTTGGGCGTGGCGATTGCGCCGCAACCGCTGGTAGCCGACGACTTGCGCGCCGGGCGCCTGGCGGCGCCATGGGGTTTTTGCGAAACCCAGGCCGCGCTGGCCCTGTGGGTGCCGCGACGCGCCGCAGACGGGCGCGCCGAGCAATTGGCCGGCTGGTTGCGCGCGGAGCTTGCGCGCCAGGCCGCTTAGTTACCGCGTTTGCACATCAGGTAGGCGGCCAGCAGGCCGAGGGCGCCAACGGCGACACCGGCGGTGGTCCACGGGTGTTCCTGGGCGTAATCGCGGGTGGCCAGGCCAGTCTCGCGGGTCTTGGTTTTTACTTCTTCGTAGGCATCGCTGAGCAGGCTGCGCGAATGGCGCAGGGCATTCTCGGCGTTGCCCTTGAGCGTCTTGAGGGTTTTGCGCGACTCATCCGAGGCATCGTCCTTGAGGCTTTCCAGTGACTTGAGCAGGCTTTCGATTTCCGCTTCCATGCTTTGCAGCGAAGCTTTACGCAGCGAGGTGTTGGCCATGGTGACTCTCCTTCGAGGTTGAGTTGAGCTGTGTAGGTTCCGACTACAGGCTGCTGGGAAAGTGCAGTCGAACTTTTAACGGCATTTACCCCTCGCAGGTAAAACAGCCCGGCGCTGCTAGGCTCTATCTCACATTAAAAAAGGAGATTGCTTATGTCTGATCATCACACCTACAAGAAAATCGAACTGGTCGGCTCGTCGCCCACCTCTATCGAAGAGGCGATCAACAATGCCCTGGCCGAAGCAGGCAAGAGCATCAAGCACCTTGAGTGGTTCGAAGTGGTCGACACCCGAGGCCATATCAAGAACAACAAGGCCGCGCATTTTCAGGTCACGCTCAAAGTGGGCTTTCGCATCGTCAACAGCTGATGCGGCGACACTGGCTTGTGCGGGTCAATTGCGTTACACAGTCCTGAGGCGCCCGGCCTTCCTGGCGCCCTTCTCTATTTTGATCTGAACAAGGAAAGCGATCGATGAAGAAGTTGGTAGTAGCGATAGGTTTGATGACGCTGGCCGGTACCGCGCTGGCAGCCGGCAAGCCATGTGAAGAGCTCAAGGGCGAAATAGCAGCCAAGCTGGACGCCAAGGGTGTCAGCGGCTATTCGCTAGAGATCGTCGATAAAGGCGCTGCCGCAGACGGCAAGGTCGTGGGTAGCTGCGAAGGCGGCACCAAGGAAATCGTCTACAAGCGCGGCTGATCGATATTGAATCCATCGCGGGGCAAGTCGAGTCGTCGCACCGCCGCTCCTACATGTGGGAGCGGCGGTGCGACGACTCGACTTGACCCGCGATGGGGCCCTCAGCTGCGCAAAACCGTCTGCGCCAGCAGCTCATAAGAGCGTATGCGGTCGGCATGCTCATACAGGTCGCAGGTGAAGATCAGCTCATCCGCCTCGGTCTGCTCCAGCAACACCTCCAGTTTGGCGCGGATTTTCTGCGGGCTGCCGACCATCGCCAGGCCCAGGAAGCTGCCCACCGCTTCCCGCTCATGCGGCAGCCACAGGCCGTCCATGGTCTCCACTGGCGGGCGTTGCACCAGGCTTTGCCCGCGCATCAGGGCGAGGATGCGCTGATACACCGAGGTGGCCAGGTAGTCGGCCTGTTCATCGGTCTCGGCCGCCACCAGTGGTACGCCAAGCATCACATAAGGCTTGTCGAGCACCGCCGAGGGCTGGAAGTGGTTGCGGTACACGCGAATCGCCTCGTGCATGTAACGTGGAGCGAAATGCGAGGCGAAGGCGTAGGGCAAACCGCGCATGCCGGCCAGTTGTGCACTGAACAGGCTCGAACCCAGTAGCCAGATCGGCACTTCGGTACCGTAACCCGGCACGGCAATGACCTTCTGCTCCGGCGTGCGCGGGCCCAGGTAGCGCATCAGTTCTTCGACGTCATCGGGAAAGTCGTCGGCACTGCCCGAGCGTTCGCGGCGCAGGGCGCGGGCGGTCATCTGGTCGGAGCCCGGCGCGCGGCCCAGGCCCAGGTCGATTCGCCCGGGATACAGGCTGGCGAGTGTGCCGAACTGTTCGGCGATCACCAGTGGCGCATGGTTGGGCAGCATCACCCCGCCGGCGCCAACACGAATGGTTGAGGTACCACCGGCCAGGTAGCTGAGCAGCACCGAGGTTGCGGAGCTGGCGATACCATCCATGTTGTGGTGCTCGGCCACCCAGAAGCGGTTGTAGCCAAACTTCTCGACGTGTTGCGCTAGGTCCAGTGAGTTGCGCAGGGACTGCGCCGGGCCGCTGTCGGCGCGTACTGGCACCAGGTCGAGGGTGGAAATCTTGATATCGGCAAGTTGCTTCATGGGCGTTGGCGCCTCCTGGGCAGTCGAGTGGCCGCAAACAATCCAACGGCCTTTCTAGCTCTGTATGGGCACATCTGCAGGAATCAATGCCGGGGCTTGTAATCCTTCTGAACTTGCCTGCGTCAGGGCTCTCTGAAATTAAGGCAAGGCGCGATATCCCGCGCCCCAGGGAGCTCAGGAGGCTTTATGAAAAAGACAGCATCAGCTATCTGGCAAGGTGGCTTGAAGGATGGCAAGGGCCTGCTTTCCACTGAAAGCGGCGCTCTCAAGCAGAACCCTTATGGCTTCAATACCCGCTTCGAAGGCCAGCCGGGTACCAATCCGGAGGAACTGATTGGCGCGGCGCATGCAGGCTGCTTCTCCATGGCCCTGTCGATGATGCTCGGTGAAGCGGGCATGACCGCCGAGCGCATCGATACCATCGCCGAAGTGACCCTCGACAAACTGCCGGATGGCTTTGCCATTACTGCCGTGAACCTGATCCTCAAGGCCAAGGTCCCCGGGGCTAGCGAAGCGCAGTTTCTTGAGATCGCCAACAAGGCCAAGGCCGGTTGCCCGGTGTCGAAAGTGCTCAACGCGAAAATCAGCCTGGATGCGACGCTGCTGAGTTAAGGCAGAACCGGGGCGCGCTTCTTGTGGTCAAATGAGGGTCGGTAGAACGACTGCCGCCACAAGGAGCTGTCCCATGATCCGTGTTGCAATCGCTGTGCTGGCTTCGCTGCTGGCAACCGCTGCGCTGGCCGCGCCGAAACCCTGTGAAGAGCTCAAGGCCGAGATCGAAGCCAAGATCCAGGCCAACAACGTGAGTTCCTACACCTTGGAAATCGTCAAGAATGACGAGGTCCACGACCAGAACATGGTGGTCGGCAGCTGTGAAGGCGGCACCAAGAAGATCATCTACCAAAAGAACGATCGCTAGGCCTCAGGGGGTGCAGAAGACGTCGTTGGACTCTTCGGCGACCATCTTGCGCTGGGCATCATAGAGGTAGGCGCTGGGCTGCATGGCCGGGGCCCGGGCTTCCAGGCGATAGCGCTGGCCGGCCTTGAAATGCGCGAACTTGATGGTCAGGTAGCAGGTGCGCTCGGTCGGGTCGGTACTGAATCCACCGGAGTAGATCTCGTAGTCGAACCGCACCACCAACTCGTGGGCACCGGGCGTCACCTGAAAGAACCGGCCATCGGTCAGGCGTTTGCCATCGAGCCGTTCGGCCATCAGTGTCTTGCCCGGCGTGATGGTGTAGAGGTCGACCCAGGCCTGTTTGTTATCCACAGGTGGCAGGGGGCTAACGCAAGCTCCAAGGGTACTGATTGCGAGCAGCATCACAGGCTGGCGCATGGCGAACTCCGACGTGCGGGTTACAAAGCATAAGCATAGCGCCATTCACGCCTTTAGGTACGCTGGCAGCCCGCCGGCTGGCCTTTGCCGACCACTTTGCGCTGTTCGTCATAGAGCTTGGCCCAGGGGCGGAAGCCGATGCTACCGGCTTCAAGCTGGTAGCGCTGGCCAGCACTGAAATCCTTGAATTTCACATTGAGCTGGCAATCGCGCCACAGTGGCTCGTTGACCGGGCCGATATTGCTTGGCGTAACCGCAAACAGATAGCGCACGGTCAGCTCATGGCTGCCTGGCGGTACTTCGAAATAGCGTTTGTCGGCCCAGGCGCGCTCGTCTACTTCGACGGCGTGCAAGGTGTCGTCCTCACCAGGGGCAAGGTCGATCCAGGCCTGGTTGGGGTCAGGCGCAGGAAGGCCGGCGCAGCCGGACAGAAGCACAACAGTGCTGACGACGAGCAGTGTACGCATGGCAAAACTCCAGCCGGGCAGGATAGTCTTGAAGCGGATGAGTACTTGAGCGGATACAGGACACCAATGCTTCGACTATTTCTTTTGTTGCGCTCAAGTCATGGGGCACTCGACCGTCTTTTTCGCTACTTGGTTCCCTTGTTGGCCATCGGGCTGCTGAGCGGTTGTGCCAGTGTCAGTTACTACGGGCAACTGGCCAGCGGTCAGTGGCAGCTGTTGCGGGCGCGCCAGCCGGTTGCCGAGCTGGTAGCAGACCCGGCCACCGACAGTAAATTGCGCCAGCAGTTGCTGCACGCCGAGCAAGCTCGCGCCTTCGCCAGCGCGCAGCTGAAGCTACCGGACAACCGCAGCTATCGGGTTTATGCCGATATCGGTCGGCCCTTCGTGGTCTGGAACGTATTCGCCACACCCGAGTTGTCGCTGGAGCCGCAGACCCATTGCTTCCCCATTGCCGGCTGTGTTGCCTACCGTGGTTATTACAACCAGGGCGCCGCGCGCGGGGCGGCTGCGCTGCAGAAACAGCAAGGGCTGGATGTCTATGTCGGCGGTGTCGAAGCCTATTCGACCCTGGGCTGGTTCGACGATCCGATCCTCAGCTCCATGCTTGGCTGGGGTGATGAACGCCTGGCCACGGTGATCTTTCATGAGTTGGCCCATCAACGCGTCTATGTCCAGGACGACACTGCGTTCAACGAGTCCTTCGCCACATTCGTCGAGCAGGAAGGCACTCGCCAATGGCGCGCGGCGCGGGGCCTGCCAACGCTGATCGAAGATGGCAGCCAACAGCGCGAGCAGTTCGTCGCCCTGGTGCTGGCCAGTCGCGAACGGCTCAAGGCGTTGTATGCGGCGCCGCTCACCGAACCCGCCAAGCGTGCGGGCAAGCAGGCCGAATTCGAACGCTTGCGCCGTGAATACCGGGCCTTGCGCGATAACCAGTGGGGCGGTGTCGGACGCTATGACGCCTGGATCAATGCGCCGATGAACAATGCCAAGTTGTTGCCGTTTGGTCTGTACGACCAGTGGGTGCCGGCGTTTGCCCAGCTGTTTGCCGAGGTGGGCGGCGATTGGCAGGTGTTTTATCAGCGAGTAGAAGCATTCGGGCGGCTACCCCTTGAGCAGCGTCAGCAGGCGCTGAAAAGCATTGCGGGGCAAGTCGAGTCGTCGCACCGCCGCTCCTACAGTGGGAGCAACTGTCTTGATCAGGCTGTTTGCACTCGCCAAGGGGTATTGTCCCGCAGCATTGCATTCAGCCTGACGATCAGCACCCGCATACAGGCCACGAGGGCTACCTTGGCACACTTGCCACGCTCCCGAAGTGCTTCGTAGCGTGCTTTAAATTCCGTATTGTGGCGGATGATGATCCAGCTCGACATGTACAGGACTCGCCTTACATGCGCCCGGCCACCCCATATCTGGCGGTGCCCTTGATGGCTACCGCTATCGTTGTTGTAAGGCGCTACGCCCACTAGCGCGGCGATCTGACGGCGGTCCAATTGCCCCAGCTCTGGCAGTGAGGCGAGCAGATTTGCGGCGGTTACCCGACCAATTCCGCTCACCGCCAACAACTGACGCGCCCTGGTGTCGTCCAGTTGCACCATCGCCTGGTCAATTTCTTCGTCGAGGCGTTTGATCAGCACTTTCAGCTGCTCGATGTGCTCATCAAAGTGGGCCATCACCATTGCCGAGCGGCATTGCAGGCGACGCCGTTTGTAGTCATCACGGCTCTGCACAAATTGGGCGCGCTGCTTCACCAACTCGCGCAGTTCTTCGCGTTCCGGGCTGATCGGTTGGCCTTGAGGAGCGCTGAGGTGTGCTGCGAAGTCCGCAAGGACCTCGGCGTCGATCTTGTCGGTTTTGGCTTTTTTACCCATCGCCTCGGCGAATTTCCGCGCACGGGCTGGGTTGATGCAGATGGTTTCGAAACCCGCCGAGCGCAATGCAATCAGCACTTCTTTCTCGTAGCCGCCGGTCGCTTCAATCAACACTCTGCTGATCTTGAAGTCCTTCAGTCGCCCGATCAGCACATCAAAGCCCGGGCGCTCATTGATTACTTCGAAGCGGATTTTCTGAGGTTTGATGCAGATTTCCAACGTGGCTTTGGCAGTGTCGATTCCAACAGAAGACAACATGGCTGAACCCTCTTACACTCAGTTGTGAGAGCGCTCTGGCTTGGCCCACGCTTGTGATTCGAGAGGCGCTCAATCAACTGTTCGGGCTCGGGCCAGAGTGGAGAGGTGAATGGCAGCTTTGCTCCCACACGTGCTTTAAGCACTACCGGCGTACAGCTTGCCATTCACCGCTCTCACTTCTGATTCTATTCCAACCTCAAGACACAAGCGGCGGTGCGGCGACCCGACTTGCCCCGCGATAGGGTCTCAGCCGCGCTGGAACGCCTGGTGCAGTTGCGCCAAGGTCGCAAAGTGGTAGGCCGGCTGCTCCGCCGTCAACTCTTCATGGCTACCAAAGCCATACCCCACCGCTACCGCTTCCAGGCCGTTGCTGCGGGCGCCGATCAGGTCGTGCTTGCGGTCGCCGATCATCAGGGTGTGCGCAGGGTCCAGGGCTTCTTCGGCCAGCAGGTGGCGGATCAGCTCGACCTTGTTGGTGCGGGTGCCATCCAGCTCGCTGCCGTAGATCACCTTGAAGTACTTGGCGAAGTCGAAATGGCGGGCGATCTCGCGGGCAAACTCCCAAGGTTTGGAGGTGGCGATATACAGGGTGCGGCCCTGCCCTTGCAGGGTTTCGAGCATTTCGCTGACGCCGTCGAACACCTGGTTTTCGTATAGGCCGGTGACCTTGAAGCGTTCGCGATAGAAATTCACCGCGTCCCAGGCCTTGGCCTCATCAAAATCATAGAACTGCATGAAGGCCTGCAGCAGCGGCGGGCCGATGAAGTGTTCCAGGCGCGTCAGGTCCGGCTCGTCGATGCCCAGCTTGGCCAGTGCGTACTGGATCGAGCGGGTGATACCCAGGCGCGGGTCGGTCAGGGTACCGTCGAGGTCAAAGAGGATGTTTTGCTGGTGCATGGCGGTCTCGAATAAGGCGGTGGACAGGTTCACTCGGGCAGGTGATAGCCTTCGGCCAGGTGCTGGTCCTTGAGTTTGACGTAGTTGCCGGCGCTGTAGGGGAAGAACGCGCGCTCCTTCTCGCTCAGGGCGCGGGCCTGCTTGACCGGGCTGCCGACGTACAGAAACCCGCTTTCCAGGCGCTTGCCCGGCGGTACCAGGCTGCCAGCGCCGATGATCACTTCGTCTTCGACGACGGCGCCATCCATGATGGTACTGCCCATGCCGACCAGGATGCGGTTGCCCAGGGTGCAGCCGTGGAGCATGACTTTGTGACCAATGGTTACCTCATCGCCAATCAGCAGCGGGAAACCGTCCGGGTTGAACGGCCCGGCATGGGTGATGTGCAGCACGCTGCCATCCTGCACGCTGGTGCGCGCACCGATGCGGATGCGGTGCATATCGCCGCGGATCACCGTCAATGGCCACACCGAGCTGTCGGCACCGATCTCGACATCACCCAGTACCACGGCACTGCGGTCGACAAAGGCGCGTTCGCCAAGCCTGGGAGTGTGATGCTGGAAGCTACGGATGGCCATGATAGGAATTCTCTTTGGTATGGATAGGGCTGCGGTCGGCGTCGATTGTAATTAAGATGGGGAAGTGTTTCTTCTGCCAAGGTGTTTAACCGTGAGTGCGAACAACCCGCTTCTGCAGTCTTATGACTTGCCGCCCTTCTCGGCGATCCGTGCCGAGCATGTGCAGCCGGCGATTGAACAGATCCTGGCCGACAACCGTACAGCCATTGCCGACATCCTCAAGGCCCAGGGCAAGAGCCCGAGCTGGGCCGGCCTGATCCTGGCCATGGACGAACTCAACGACCGCCTGGGCGCCGCCTGGAGCCCGGTCAGCCACCTCAATGCCGTGTGCAACAGCGCCGAACTGCGCGAAGCCTACGAGGCTTGCTTGCCGGCGTTGAGCGCGTATGCCACCGAAATGGGCCAGAACCGCGAGCTGTTTCAGGCCTATGAGGCATTGATCGCCAGCCCCGAAGCTGCCGGTTTCGATGTGGCACAAAAAACTATTCTTGAACACGCCCTGCGAGACTTCCGCCTGTCGGGTATCGACCTGCCGGCCGAAAAGCAGCAGCGTTACGCGCAAGTGCAGAGCAAGCTCAGCGAGCTGGGCAGCCGTTTCTCCAACCAGCTGCTAGACGCCACCCAGGCCTGGACCAAGCATGTCAGCGACGAAGCGGCGCTTGCCGGCCTGACTGATTCGGCCAAAGCACAAATGGCCGCCGCGGCGCAGGCCAAGGGCCTCGACGGCTGGCTGATCAGCCTGGAGTTCCCCAGCTACTACGCGGTAATGACCTACGCCGAAGACCGCGCCCTGCGCGAAGAAATCTACGCCGCCTACTGCACTCGCGCCTCCGACCAGGGCCCGAATGCCGGCCAGTTCGACAACGGCCCGGTGATGGCCGAGATTCTCGACCTGCGTCAGGAGCTGGCCGAGCTGCTCGGTTACGCCAACTTCGCCGAGCTGAGCCTGGCGACCAAGATGGCCGAGTCCAGCGACCAGGTGCTGAGCTTTCTGCGTGACCTGGCCAAGCGCAGCAAACCGTTTGCCACCCAGGACCTGGCCCAGCTCAAGGCCTATGCCGCCGAGCAGGGTTGTCCGGACCTGCAGAGCTGGGACAGCGGCTTCTACGGGGAAAAACTCCGTGAACAGCGCTACAGCGTTTCCCAGGAAACCCTGCGCGCCTACTTCCCGATCGACAAGGTGCTGAGCGGCCTGTTTACCATCGTCCAGCGCCTGTACGGCATCGAAATTGCCGAACTCAAGGGCTTCGACAGCTGGCACCCGGACGTGCGCCTGTTCGAAATCAAGGAGCACGGCCAGCACGTCGGGCGCTTCTTCTTCGACCTCTATGCCCGCGCCAACAAGCGTGGCGGTGCCTGGATGGACGGCGCCCGCGACCGTCGCCTGACCGCTGACGGCCAGCTGCAGAGCCCGGTGGCCAACCTGGTGTGCAACTTCACCCCGGCCGCCCCCGGCAAGCCGGCGTTGCTGACCCACGACGAAGTCACCACCCTGTTCCACGAATTCGGCCATGGCCTGCATCACCTGCTGACCCGCATCGAGCATGCCGGTGTCTCCGGTATCAACGGCGTGGCCTGGGACGCGGTCGAGCTGCCGAGCCAGTTCATGGAAAACTGGTGCTGGGAGCCTGAAGGCCTGGCGCTGATTTCTGGCCACTACGAAACTGGCGCAGCCCTGCCCCAGGATTTGCTGGAGAAGATGCTGGCGGCGAAGAACTTCCAGTCCGGGCTGATGATGGTTCGCCAGCTGGAATTCTCGCTGTTCGACTTCGAACTGCATGCCAGCCACGGCGACGGCCGCAGCGTGCTGCAAGTGCTCGAAGGCGTGCGCGACGAGGTTTCGGTCATGCGCCCACCGGCGTACAACCGCTTCCCTAACAGCTTTGCGCATATCTTTGCCGGTGGCTACGCAGCCGGTTACTACAGCTACAAGTGGGCGGAAGTACTGTCGGCCGACGCCTTCTCGCGCTTCGAAGAAGAAGGCGTGCTCAATGCCGACACCGGCCGCGCCTTTCGCGAAGCGATCCTGGCCCGTGGCGGTTCCCAGGAGCCGATGCTGCTGTTCGTCGACTTCCGTGGCCGCGAGCCGTCAATCGATGCACTCTTGCGCCACAGTGGCCTGAGTGAGGAAGTGGCGGCATGAGTGATGGGCCTGTGGTAACGAAAAAGCGCTTTATCGCCGGGGCGGTCTGCCCGGCGTGCAGCGAGCCGGACAAACTGATGATGTGGAGTGAAGACAGCGTTCCGCACCGGGAATGTGTGGCCTGCGGTTTTTCTGACACCCTTAACGAGCAAGGGCTGTCGGTGCCCAAGGAACTGGGTACGCGGGTCAACAAGGTCGAGGTGAAACCTGCCGCGACCACGGTGCAGACGGTGCAGTTCTTCCCCAATCCGAAGTTGAAGAAGACAACCGAGTAAACGCGCCAGCGCCAGCATTTTCGGCTGGCGCCCAGCGGTACTGGAATCGAACACTAGCCCCGTGTACTGTATATAAAAACAGTATCCGGGGTTTTTCATGTTCAATCCTCAAGGGCCGGTGCGGGGTCGTGGCACCGCGAGCAATCCCCATAACCGCTTCGCCCCGAATCGCTCGGTGGCCGAGGATGACGGTTGGTACCAGGAAGTGCCCCTGACCCAGGGTACCGAAGTACGCATCGAAACCGCCAAGACCATCATCACCCGCAACAACTCGCCCGACCTGCCCTTCGATCGCTCGATCAATCCTTATCGCGGCTGCGAGCACGGCTGTATCTACTGCTATGCCCGGCCCAGCCACGCTTATTGGGATCTGTCGCCGGGGCTCGACTTCGAAACCAAGCTGATTGCCAAGACCAACGCTGCCGCCGTGCTCGAACAGCAACTGAGCAAGCCTGGCTATGTGTGCGCACCGATCAACCTGGGCTCCAACACCGACCCCTACCAGCCCATTGAACGCGAGCAACAACTGACCCGGCGCCTGCTCGAAGTGCTGCTGCGCTACCGGCACCCGGTTACCATCGTCACCAAGGGCTCACTGATTCTGCGCGACCTGGACCTGCTCGCCGAGCTTGCCCGGCAGAATCTGGTACAGGTGATGATCAGCCTGACCACCCTGGACGACGAGCTCAAGCGTACGCTGGAGCCACGGGCAGCGGCGCCCAAGGCACGTCTGCGGGCGATCCGGGTGCTGGCCGAGGCCGGTGTGCCGGTGGGTGTGCTGTGTTCGCCGATGATCCCGATGATCAACGACAGCGAGCTTGAGCACTTGCTCGAGGCGGCCAAGGCCAGCGGCGCCCTGAACGCGGCCTACATGATGCTGCGCCTGCCACTGGAGGTGGCACCGCTGTTCGAGCAATGGCTGCAGGACCATTACCCGCAACGGGCCAATCATGTACTGAGCCTGATCCGCCAGAGCCGCGGTGGTGAGTTGTACGACAGCCGCTTCGGTGCGCGCATGCGCGGCGAGGGGGTATTTGCCGAGTTGCTGGCGCAACGCTTCAGCAAGGCGATCCGCCGCCTGGGGCTGAATCGGCGCGAAGGCTACGCGCTTGATTGCACAGCGTTTTGTCCTCCAGGCGGGCAGATGTCGCTGCTCTGATTTCATTAATGGGTATTGGCCATTAATGTTTTTTTGCTATTATCCAGACACCTCTTTGAATCTCTGGAACGCCCGTTCTAGAGCCTCGCAATTCAGTTTGAGTTAAGTTTCGCCGAGTAGCGTAGGAATTCAGTCAACAACTGATGTGATGGTTGGCGCGCGTATTTCATCCAACTGTCATACGCCGTTTGAATCATCAACCCGGTAAAATGGACTTAACCCAAAACCGTCAAAGAGGATGAATCATGCCCGTCAAGGACCCATCCAAGGTTGTCCCGCAAGCCCCAGCCGAGAGCGCCGATGCCGCTCTGAAGCATATCGTCGACGGCTTCCTGCGCTTCCATCATGACGTTTTTCCCGAGCAGCAAGAGCTGTTCAAGAAACTCGCCACCGCGCAAAAGCCCCGTGCGATGTTCATCACCTGTGCCGACTCGCGCATCGTACCCGAGCTGATTACCCAGAGCTCCCCTGGCGACCTGTTCGTGACCCGCAACGTCGGTAACGTCGTGCCTCCCTACGGGCAGATGAACGGCGGTGTGTCCACCGCCATCGAATATGCGGTGCTGGCCCTGGGTGTTCACCACATCATCGTCTGCGGTCACTCCGATTGCGGCGCCATGCGTGCGGTGCTCAACCCGCAGAGCCTGGAGAAAATGCCGACGGTCAAAGCCTGGCTGCGCCATGCCGAGGTCGCCCGCACGGTGGTCGAAGACAACTGCTCCTGTGGCAGCGAGCATGAAAGCATGCAGGTGCTGACCAAAGAAAACGTCATCGCCCAGCTGCACCACTTGCGCACTCACCCGTCGGTGGCTTCGCGCCTGGCAGCCGGCCAGCTGTATATCCATGGCTGGATCTACGACATCGAAACCAGCCAGATCGAGGCCTATGACGCCGCCAGCGACAGCTTCCTGCCGCTAGCCCAAGGCCAGCCGATCCCCTGCGCCACCCCCAAAGGCCGCTACTAAGCGTCCCTGACACCCCCGCGAATCGCTGATTGACGGCTGCACCTGCCTGGTGCGGCCTGGTCATCGACTGCCTTGAATCTCCCTGATTGCCGTGCCGGCGCCCGCTGGCGGTATGCGGCTGCGCGTAAGTCAGGGGTTGTGCCAGCGGCCATTGGAATGGCCATGAAACGTGAGAGAAGGAGTAACAGGGTGAACAAGACACAAGTGAAAGCGGCCTTGCCGCGTGAATTACTGGCGTCAGTAGTCGTGTTTCTGGTCGCCCTGCCCTTGTGCATGGGCATCGCTATCGCCTCGGGCATGCCACCGGCCAAGGGCCTGATCACCGGGATCATCGGCGGTATCGTCGTTGGTTGGCTGGCCGGCTCGCCGTTGCAGGTCAGCGGTCCGGCCGCCGGCCTGGCGGTGCTGGTGTTCGAACTGGTGCGCCAGCATGGCGTGGCGATGCTCGGCCCGATCCTGCTGTTGGCCGGCCTGCTGCAACTGCTCGCCGGCCGTTTGCGCCTGGGCTGCTGGTTCCGGGTCACGGCGCCGGCGGTGGTGTACGGCATGCTCGCGGGTATCGGCGTGCTGATTGTCTTGTCCCAGGTGCATGTGATGTTCGACAGCGCCCCGCAACCTTCGGGCCTGGCCAACCTGCTGGGCTTTCCGGCGACCCTGGCCCAGGCGTTGCCGCTAGAAAGCCCGGGCAACGGCTGGCAGGCCGGTGCGCTCGGGCTCGGCACCATCGCCATCATGTGGGGGTGGGAGCGCTTGCGCCCGCAGTCGCTGCGCTTCGTGCCTGGGGCTTTGCTAGGCGTGGCCTTGATGACCGCGATCAGCATCTGGCTGGCATTGCCGGTGAACCGCGTCGAAGTGCCGGCTAACCTCAGCGAAGCCATCGATTGGCTGAGCCCGGCCGACCTGCTCCACCTGGCCGACCCCAACCTGCTGGTCGCCGCCTTTGCCCTGGCCTTTATCGCCAGCGCCGAAACCCTGCTATCTGCAGCCGCTGTCGATCGCATGCACAACGGCCAGCGCTCGGACTTTGACCGCGAACTGTCGGCCCAGGGCCTGGGCAATATGCTCTGTGGCGTTCTGGGGGCACTGCCAATGACCGGGGTTATCGTGCGCAGCTCGGCCAACGTCCAGGCCGGGGCGCAAACGCGCCTGTCGGCGATCCTGCATGGGGTCTGGTTATTGGCTTTCGTGGTGGTGCTCAGCAGCGTGCTGCAGCAGATTCCGGTGGCTAGCCTGGCGGGTGTGCTGGTCTACACCGGGATCAAGCTGGTCGACTTCAAGGCCTTTCGCGGGCTGGGGCGGTATGGCCGGATGCCGATGTTCACCTATGCGGCGACAGCGTTGGCGATCATCTTCACCGACCTGCTGACCGGCGTACTGCTCGGTTTTGCCCTGACCCTGCTGAAGCTTGCGCTCAAGGCCGCACGCCTGAAAATCAGCGTGGCCAGCCTTGATCAACCGGGCCATATGCAACTGCGCCTGAGCGGTGCGGCGACCTTTCTCAAGGTGCCGGCACTGGCCCAGGTGCTGGAAGGCATTCCGCCCGGGACCACCCTGCACGTGCCGTTGGCCAACCTCAGCTACATCGACCACTCCTGCCTGGAGCTGCTCGAGGACTGGGGCCGGGCCAATTCCGGCAAGGGCTCGCGGCTGCTGATCGAGCAGCGGCGGCTCAAGCGCCGGGTCGAAGGGCGGGTGCGGACAACCGCCGGGTTGGGGGCTTGAACCGAATCAGCCTTAAGCCGACTGATCCAGCTCCAGGCCCACACCCAGCTGACGCGACAGGCACGGCCAGCGCTTCCAGGCTTCGCCGGTGTTCGGGCTGCTGAGCTTGTCGCGGTACTGCTCGACCGACTCCAGGGCAAAGCTTTCTTCGTTGAGCATCTCGTCCACCGAGTGGTGCACCACTTCATCCAGCTGGTTGGCAAACTGCTCGCCGATCAGCTGGTGGGCGATCAGGTTGGCCACAGTGGTGTCGAGCGGGATCAGCGGCTGGTTGAAGTGCTTGATGTACAAGTCGTTAACTTCTTCCACCAGGCGATGGGCCAGGTAGGCCTCATCCAGCAGGCAGCCCAGGCCGAGGTGGGTATCGGTGATGGCGGGCGGTTGCAGGAAGTACTGCTCGGCGATTTTCAGCACCGGTTTGATCTGCGACTCGATGCCGGCTTCGCGGGCAACCTCGTTGGCCGCCTCCAGCAGTTCCGGTACCTGATCGATATAGGCGTCGACGAAGCGCACCAGGGCGCCTTGGGCATCGGCCTCTGGCAGATGGATCGAAGGGTGCAGGTGGGGTAGCTGGTTTTCCAGTTGAGTTTTCAGTTGGCCGGTTTCGGTCTCATGTTGACGGGCACGGGTAATCTGCTCGCGCAAAGCGGCGATGTTCATGACAACTCCAGGGTAAAGGCGTGACAAACGGAAGACATAAGGTAGCTCGGTTCTGAAAATGCCTAAGACGCATTTGGCATAACCATTAACAACTTAATATTCGCCAATTATATCTAAATGCCATCATTGTGCCTCAAGCCAGGTAATTAGCGGCTTTGCGCGCAAACGTTCAACTTCTGCCGATGTTTTCCCTGTGCGCATTGCGGCGCCGGGGTCGCTGTCTATACTCCGGTTTGAAAGTGATTCGCTGATGAGGCCCGACTGCAGTTCGCAGGGGCTCGGTCGTCGAAGTTCGCAGTCTTGGCCGCCGTACCCTTAGCCGTAGGTCCACGCCTCCGGGATAACAAGAACGATAAGGGGAACCCGCAATGATGCGACATCCACATGTCTGGATGGGCCTCCTGTTGTGGTCGGTATTCGGTCAGGCGCACGCCGCCTGGACCGTGAACATGGCGCCAGGGGCGACTGAAGTCAGCAACGCAGTGTTCGACCTGCACATGACCATTTTCTGGATTTGCGTGATCATCGGCCTGGTGGTCTTTGGCGCAATGTTCTGGTCGATGATCATCCACCGTCGTTCCACCGGCCAGCAGCCCGCGCATTTTCACGAGCACACCTGGGTCGAGATCATGTGGACGGTGGTGCCGTTCCTGATCCTGGTGGCCATGGCCATTCCGGCGACCAAGACCCTGATCGATATCTACGATGCCAGCGAGTCGGACGTCGATATCCAGGTCACCGGCTACCAGTGGAAATGGCATTACAAATACCTGGGCCAGGATGTCGAGTTCTTCAGCAACCTGGCTACCCCCGCCGATCAAATCCACAACAAAGCGCCCAAGGACGAGCACTACCTGCTCGAAGTCGACCAGCCGCTGGTGCTGCCGGTGGGTGCCAAGGTGCGCTTCCTGGTCACCGCCGCCGACGTTATCCATTCCTGGTGGGTGCCGGCCTTTGCGGTCAAGCGCGATGCCATTCCAGGCTTCGTCAACGAAGCCTGGACCCGGGTCGAGAAGCCCGGCATCTACCGCGGCCAGTGCACCGAGCTGTGCGGCAAGGACCACGGCTTCATGCCGGTGGTGGTCGAAGTCAAGTCCAAGGCCGACTACGACACCTGGCTCGGCGAGCGCAAGGCCGAGGCGGCCAAGCTCAAGGAGCTGACCAGCAAGGAATGGACCCTGCAAGAGCTGGTCGAGCGCGGCGACAAGGTTTACCACACCACCTGCGTGGCCTGTCACCAGGCCGAAGGTCAGGGCCTGCCGCCGATGTTCCCGGCGCTCAAGGGCTCGAAAATTGCCACCGGACCCAAGGAAGATCACCTGAGCCTGGTCTTCCACGGCAAGCCGGGCACGGCCATGGCCGCCTTCGGCAAGCAGCTCTCGGAAGTCGATATCGCCGCCGTAGTGACCTACGAACGTAATGCCTGGGGCAACAACAAGGGCGATATGGTCACGCCAAAAGACGTGCTGGCGCTCAAACAGGCAGAAAGCAAATGAGCCGGGTTGATGCCTATCCGCGCCCCCGCCACCGGACTGCAGGAGACAGGACATGAGCGCAGTGATCGACGACCACAGCCACGGTCATGAGCACGCCCACGGGCCGGCCAAGGGCCTGATGCGCTGGGTGCTGACGACCAACCACAAAGACATCGGCACCATGTACCTGTGGTTCAGTTTCATGATGTTCCTGCTCGGCGGCTCGTTCGCCATGGTCATCCGCGCCGAGCTGTTCCAGCCCGGGCTGCAGATCGTCCAGCCGGAGTTCTTCAACCAGATGACCACCATGCACGGCCTGGTGATGGTCTTCGGCGCGGTGATGCCGGCCTTCGTTGGCCTCGCCAACTGGATGATCCCGCTGATGATCGGCGCGCCGGACATGGCCCTGCCACGCATGAACAACTTCAGCTTCTGGCTGTTGCCGGCCGCGTTCCTGCTGCTGGTCTCGACCCTGTTCATGCCCGGTGGCGGACCGAACTTCGGCTGGACCTTCTACGCCCCGCTCTCAACCACCTACGCGCCGGAAAGCGTGACCTTCTTCATCTTCGCCATCCACCTGATGGGCATCAGCTCGATCATGGGCGCGATCAACGTCATCGCCACCATCCTCAACCTGCGTGCCCCGGGCATGACCCTGATGAAAATGCCGCTGTTCGTCTGGACCTGGCTGATCACCGCCTTCCTGCTGATCGCGGTGATGCCGGTACTGGCGGGCGTGGTGACCATGATGCTGATGGACATCCACTTTGGCACCAGCTTCTTCAGCGCTGCCGGCGGTGGTGACCCGGTATTGTTCCAGCATGTGTTCTGGTTCTTCGGCCACCCCGAGGTGTACATCATGATCCTGCCGGCCTTCGGCGCGGTCAGCTCGATCATCCCGGCGTTCTCGCGCAAGCCGCTGTTCGGCTACACCTCGATGGTCTATGCCACCGGCGCGATTGCCTTCCTGTCGTTTATCGTCTGGGCCCACCACATGTTCGTGGTCGGCATTCCGGTGGTCGGCGAGCTGTTCTTCATGTACGCGACCATGCTGATCGCGGTGCCCACCGGGGTGAAGGTGTTCAACTGGGTGAGCACCATGTGGGAAGGCTCGCTGACCTTCGAGACCCCGATGCTGTTCGCCATCGCCTTCGTCATTCTCTTCACCATCGGCGGCTTCTCCGGATTGATGCTGGCGATTGCTCCGGCGGACTTCCAGTACCACGACACCTACTTCGTGGTGGCTCACTTCCACTACGTGCTGGTGCCCGGGGCGATCTTCGGCATCTTCGCCTCGGCCTACTACTGGCTGCCGAAGTGGACCGGGCACATGTACGACGAAACCCTGGGCAAGCTGCACTTCTGGTTGTCGTTCATCGGCATGAACATGGCCTTCTTCCCCATGCACTTCGTCGGCCTGGCCGGCATGCCGCGCAGGATCCCCGACTACAACCTGCAGTTCGCCGACTTCAACATGATCTCCTCGATTGGCGCCTTCACCTTCGGCGCCACGCAGATCTTCTTCCTGTTCATCGTCATCAAGTGCATTCGCGGCGGCGCTCCGGCGCCGGCCAAACCCTGGGATGGCGCCGAAGGGCTGGAATGGTCGGTGCCGTCACCGGCGCCTTACCACACCTTCCAGACTCCACCGGAAGTGAAATGAACCGCTTCGGCCTGAGGATGCAGCCATGAGTGAAGGGACCTCGCTCAAGCGCCTGGTGTGGCGGCTGATGCTGCTGACCGTGGTGATGTTCGCCTTCGGTTTTGCCCTGGTGCCGATCTACGACGTGATGTGCAAGGCGTTCGGCATCAACGGCAAGACCGGCGGCCAGTACGAAGGCACCCAGGTCAGCGACCTGAACCGCACGGTGAAGGTGCAGTTCATGTCGACCAACGCCAGCGACATGGTCTGGGATTTTTATTCAACCGCCGACCAGATCGACGTCAACCCGGGGGCGGTCAACCAGATGGTGTTCATCGCTCGCAACCCGACCGACAAACCCATGAGCGCCCAGGCCATCCCCAGCATTACCCCAGCCGAGGCGGCGGCGTATTTCCACAAGACCGAATGCTTCTGCTTTACCCAGCAGGTGCTGCAGCCGGGGGAGCGCATCGAAATGCCGGTGCGTTTCATCGTTGACCGTGACCTGCCCAAGGATGTGAAACACCTGACGCTGGCTTACACGCTGTTCGATATCACCGCTCGCCACCCGCCGGTCGCACACCTGGCGGACCCGGTTGCACAGGGCGCCCGATAAGGAGAACACCACGATGGCTTCCCATGAGCATTATTACGTACCGGCGCAAAGCAAGTGGCCGATCATTGCCACGGTCGGCATGTTCATCACTGTGTTCGGCCTCGGCACCTGGTTCAACGACCTCAAGGCCGGGCGGCCGGAGTCCCACGGGCCGTGGATCTTTTTCTTCGGTGCCTTGTGCCTGGCCTACATGTTGTTCGGCTGGTTCGGCGCGGTGGTCAAGGAAAGCCGCGCCGGGCTCTACAGTCCGCAGCTGGACCGCTCGTTCCGCTGGGGCATGTCGTGGTTCATCTTTTCCGAGGTGATGTTTTTCATCGCCTTCTTTGGCGCGCTGTTCTACGTGCGCAACCTGGCCGGGCCCTGGCTTGGTGGCGACGGCGCCAAGGGCGTGGCGCACATGCTGTGGCCGAACTTCGAGTTCTCCTGGCCGCTACTGAACACGCCAGACCCGAAACTGTTTCCGCCGCCCAAAGACATCATCGACCCCTGGCACTTGCCGCTGATCAACACCATTTTGCTGGTCAGCTCCAGCGTCACCATCACCATCGCCCACCATGCCCTGCGCAAGAACCATCGCGGGCCACTCAAGGCCTGGCTGGCGCTGACCATCCTTCTTGGCTTGTCGTTCCTGGTGCTGCAGGCCTACGAGTATCACGAAGCCTATACCGAACTGGGGCTGACCCTGGGTTCGGGTATCTATGGCGCAACCTTCTTCATGCTCACCGGGTTCCACGGCGCCCACGTGACCATGGGCACCCTGATTCTGATCGTGATGCTGGTGCGCATCCTGCGCGGGCATTTCAACGCCGACAAACACTTCGGTTTCGAGGCGGCCAGCTGGTACTGGCACTTCGTCGATGTGGTCTGGGTGGGGCTGTTTATCTTCGTTTACGTGCTGTAGCCGGGTTCAGAACGGCGCGTGGGAAACCAACTGGCCGCTGTAGAAACCCCAGGTCACCAGGGCCAGGGTCAAGGCGGCCAGGGTGACACGAATAGTCAGGGCTTTGAGCAGGCGAGTCGACTGTCCGTCGTCCTTGACCAGAAAGAACAGGCCGCTGAACAGGCTGGCGATGGTCGCCAACAGCATCAGGACAATCGCGGCTTTGAGCATGGCGAAACTCCGGGGGGATGCAGTGATGAGTACAAGTATAGCGACTGACCTTTCGAGGGCCCGGTGAAGCGCTTTCGCCCCGGCATCGTGCCGACCCTGGTGGTGCTCCTGCTGCTGCCGGGATTGATCGCACTGGGCTGCTGGCAGCTGGCACGCGCCGAGCAGAAGCGCCAGCTGCTGCAGGTGTATGCCGAACGCAGTGCCGGCGACGCGGTGGGCAGTACGCAGTTGCTGCAGATCGCCGATCCGGCCTATCGCCGGGTGCACCTGTACGGCCAGTTCGATAGCCAGCACAGCTTGTTGCTGGATAACCGCATGCGCGATGGCCAGGTTGGCGTCGAGCTGCTGCAACCCTTTCTCGACCAGGCCAGCGGCCTGTGGCTGTTGATCAATCGCGGCTGGCTGCCGTGGCCGGACCGGCGCATCCCGGTGCAGTTCAGCACCCCTGGGCAAGCCTTGAGCCTGGACGCCTCGGTGTATGTCGCCCCGGGCACCACCTTCCAGCTGCATGCCGACCCGCAAGGCGGCAGCTGGCCGCGGCTGATCACGGCGATTGACGCCGGCGCGCTGTGGCCGCAACTGGGCCGCGAAGGTTTTGCCCATGAATTGCGCCTGGAACCGGGCCCGGCCAGCTACCGGCTGGACTGGCCGGTGGTCGCCTTGGGCCCGGAAAAACACCTGGGTTACGCCGTGCAGTGGTTTGCCCTGGCGTTGGCCCTGGTGCTGCTCTACCTCTACTTCGGCTGGCATAACAACAAGGAGAAACAGCATGGGAGCCGCCACAAGTCCACTCAACATGTCTGAGGGCAGGCAACCGCGCAATCGTGCGCGTGGACGCCTGCAACTGTTGCTGATCCTGCTGGTGGTCCTCGGCCCGATGATCCTCGCCACCAGCATGTACAAACTCAAGTTCTGGGTGCCCGACAGCCGCAGCTACCACGGCGAAATGATTGGCAACGGCCAGACCCTCGCCGACCTCGGCGTCAGCGCTGAGGAAGGACGCTGGCAACTGCTGGTGAGCACGCCCAAAGAGTGCGGGCTGGACTGCCAACAGTTGGTGTACCTGGCCCGGCAGATCCAGATCGGCCTGGGCCGCGATGCCAGCCGTGCCAGCCATGCCCTGGCCACCGCCCAGCCACTGACGGCGGACTACCAGGCCAAGCTCGAGCGCGAGTACCCGCAACTGCAACGCTACCCCCTGGACCTGTCGCGCTATGGCGCGCTCAGCCAGGGCAAACAGGATGCCCAGCTGTGGATCGTCGACCCGCACGGCAACCTGGTGCTGCGCTACGACGCCAGGGTCAAGGGCAAGGACTTGCTCAATGACCTGCGCCACCTGCTGAAGCTGTCCAATATCGGGTAGGACATTGCCATGGCCAGACCTGGATTTCGCCTCGCTGTCTTCGCCACCCTGCTGGCACTGGTTGTCGTGTTGCTCGGTGCCTACACCCGTCTCACCCATGCCGGCCTGGGCTGCCCTGACTGGCCCGGCTGCTATGGCTTTATCAGCGTGCCCAAAACTGAAGCACAGCTGGCCCACGCCGAGTTGCACTTTCCCGACACTCCGGTGGAAGCGCACAAAGGCCGCAACGAAATGGTCCATCGCTACTTTGCCGGCACCCTGGCCCTGGTGATCACCCTGCTCGCCCTGCAGGCCTGGCGCCGCCATGGCCGCGACGGCCAGCCCTATCGCCTGCCGCTGTTGTTGCTTGGCGTGGTGTTCGCCCAGGCGGCTTTCGGCATGTGGACGGTGACGCTCAAGCTGTGGCCGCAGGTGGTCACGGCACATCTATTGGGCGGCTTTGCCACCTTGAGCCTGTTGTTTTTGCTCAGCCTGCGCCTGTCACGGGCCTTTGCGCCGTTGCCCAAGCTGCCTTTGAGCGTGCGCCGGGTGGCGGCGCTGGGCTTGCTGGTGGTGATCGGCCAGATCGCCCTGGGCGGTTGGGTCAGCGCCAACTACGCGGCAGTGGCCTGCATCGACCTGCCGACCTGCCATGGCCAGTGGTGGCCGCAGGCAGACTTCGCCAACGGCTTCCACCTGACCCAGCATATCGGCCCCAATTATCTCGGTGGCCAGCTCGACAGTGACGCGCGCACGGCGATCCATATGAGTCACCGCCTGGGCGCTTTGCTGGTGACGGCGGTCATGCTGGTCTTGAGTTGGAAGCTGCACCGGCATGGTTTGAGCCGGCTGGCCGGGTTGGTATTGGCGGCGCTGGCGCTGCAGGTGAGCCTGGGCATCAGCAACGTGCTGTTCCATCTGCCGCTGGCCGTGGCCGTGGCCCATAACGCCGGTGGCGCGCTGCTGTTGCTGAGTATGGTGCTGGTCAATTACCGCATTCGCCTGGTTGCCCAGGCCAAGGTCCGCCGGGTCAGCCAGGGCTGGCGCCTGACCCCGCTGGCGAGCGGCGGAGTCGTTCATTATCTGGGAGATAATTCATGGCGACGCTTCTGAGCGAGCGCAGGCTGCAGGCAGGCTGGCGCGATTACCTCGAACTGACCAAACCCAAGGTGGTGGTGCTGATGCTGATCACCTCGCTGGTCGGCATGTTCCTCGCCACCCGTGCCGGGGTGCCGTGGACCATCCTGCTGTTCGGCAACCTGGGCATTGCCTGTTGCGCCGGTGGTGCGGCAGTGGTCAACCATGTGGTCGACCGGCGCATCGATGCCTTGATGGCGCGTACCCATAAACGCCCGATTGCCGAGGGCCGCGTGGCACCGGCGGCGGCGCTGACCTTTGCCCTGCTGCTGGCGACCCTGGGCATGGCATTGCTGCTGGTGTTCACCAACGCCCTGACCGCCTGGCTGACCCTGGCCTCGCTGCTCGGCTACGCGGTGATCTACACCGGCTTTCTCAAGCGCGCCACGCCGCAGAACATCGTTATCGGCGGCCTGGCCGGCGCTGCGCCGCCGTTGCTGGGCTGGGTGGCGATCAGCGGGCACATCAGCGCCGAGCCATTGCTGCTGGTGCTGATCATCTTCGCCTGGACCCCGCCGCACTTCTGGGCCCTGGCCATTCACCGCAAGCAAGAGTACGCCAAGGCTGATATTCCGATGCTGCCGGTGACCCACGGCGAGCACTACACCAAGGTGCATATCCTCCTGTACACCCTGGTGTTGCTGGCGGTCAGCCTGTTGCCCTACGCCATCCACATGAGCGGGCCGTTGTACCTGGCCTGCGCCCTGGCCCTGGGCGGGCGCTTCCTGCAGTGGGCCTGGGTGTTGTACCGTGGCAGTCGGCCGCACGCGGCGATCAAGACCTTCAAGTACTCTATCTGGTACCTGTTGCTGCTGTTCATCGCGCTGCTTGTTGACCACTACCTACTGTTGAACCTATGACTCGAACCCAGAAAACCGTCTTTATTCTCGTTGCCCTGGTCGCCGTGATCCTCGGGCTTACCGTCAACAAGGTGCTCAATGGCCGCAGCGAAGGCAACCCGACCGAGCTGATCGATGCCGGCATCATCCTGCTGCCGCAGAGCCGCACCGTGCCTGCCGTGCAAATGACCGACGAACAGGGCCAGCCTGTGGTGATGGACGAGCTCAAGGGCAAGTGGTCGCTGCTGTTCTTCGGCTACACCTTCTGCCCGGACATCTGCCCGACCACCCTCGCCCAGCTGCGCCAGGTGAAAAGCGAGCTGCCCAAGGAAGCGGTAGACCGTTTGCAGGTGGTGTTGGTCAGCGTCGACCCGAACCGCGACACCCCGGCGCAGCTAAAGCAGTACCTGGGTTATTTCGACAAGGATTTTCGCGGGGTGACCGGCTCGCTGGAAAACATCCAGAAGCTGGCCAATGCGGTGAGCATTCCGTTCATTCCGGCCGATACCAGCAAGCCGAACTACACGGTCGATCACAGCGGCAACCTGGCGCTGCTGGGGCCGGACGGCAAGCAGCGCGGGTTTATCCGCGCGCCGTTCAACAACCAGAAGCTGGTTGCGCAGTTGCCTGGGCTGGTTAAGCGCGACTAAAAGCATCGCGGGTCAAGCCCGCTCCCACAGAGATCACCTGACCTGTGAGAGTTGGCTTGACCCGCGATAGGTCTTTGAATCAGAACGCCGGCTTGACCGCGCCCTTGTACTTCTCTTCGATGAACTTCTTCACCTCAGGCGAGTGCAGCGCAGCCGCCAGCTTCTTCATGTCTTCCGAGTCCTTGTTGTCCGGACGGGCAACAAGGATGTTCACGTAAGGCGAATCGCTGCCTTCGATGACCAGTGCGTCCTTCTCAGGGTTGAGCTTGGCTTCCAGCGCGTAGTTGGTGTTGATCAGCGCCAGGTCGACCTGGGTCAGCACCCGCGGGATGGTTGCCGCTTCCAGTTCACGGAACTTCAGGTTCTTAGGGTTCTCAACGATGTCTTTGACGCTCGAGAGGATGTTGCTGTTGTCTTTGAGCTTGATCACACCGGCCTTGTCCAGCAGCAGCAAGGCGCGACCGCCGTTGGTGGCGTCGTTGGGGATGACCACGGTAGCGGTCGACGGCAGCTCGTCGAGCTTCTTGTACTTGCTCGAGTAGGCGCCCAGCGGCTCCAGGTGCACGCCGGCAACGCTGACCAGATGGGTGCCCTTGGCCTTGTTGAACTCATCCAGGTACGGCTGGTGCTGGAAGAAGTTGGCGTCCAGGCGCTTCTCGGCCACTTGCACGTTCGGCTGGATGTAGTCGGTGAACACCTTCACCTTCAAGTCCACGCCTTCTTTGGCCAGGGCCGGTTTGACGAACTCGAGGATCTCGGCGTGCGGCACCGGGGTGGCGGCGACGGTCAGGGTCTCGGCCTGGGCCGAGAAGGCCGCGACGGCGGCGACAACAGCAAGCAGCTTTTTCATCAAATCACTCCTTGTGAGGGCCAGTCCGGCCCCCGGTGCGTCGGCAGTGCCGACCCATGGGGTTACTTACGGGAAAAATGCACAACCAGTTTGTCGCCCACGCTCTGCAGGACTTGAACCAGTACCAGCAGCAGGACCACGGTGACCACCATCACGTCGGTCTGGAAACGTTGGTAACCGAAGCGGATCGCCAGGTCACCGAGGCCGCCAGCGCCCACCACACCGGCCATCGCGGTGTACGACACCAGGGTAATGGCGGTGACGGTAATGGCCGCGAAGATGCCCGGACGGGCCTCGGGCAGCAAGGCATTGGTGATGATCTGGCGAGTGGTGGCGCCCATCGACTGGGTGGCTTCGATGATGCCGCGGTCGACTTCACGCAGCGCGGTTTCCACCAGGCGCGCGAAGAACGGCGTGGCTCCGACCACCAGGGGCGGGATGGCCCCGGCGACGCCCAGCGAGGTGCCGGTGATCAGCACGGTGAACGGAATCATCACGATCAGCAGGATGATGAACGGCAGCGAGCGCAGGACGTTTACCACCAGCGACAGCAGCGCGTACACGCCTTTCTGTTCGAACAGCTGGCGCGGGCCGCAAAGAAACAGCAACACGCCCAGCGGCAGGCCGAGCAGCACGGTGAAGAACAGCGAGCCGAACAGCATGATCATGGTGTCGATGGTAGCCAGCCAGATTTCGGCCCAGTCGACGTTGGCAAAGAAACTCAAGGCGTCCATCAACGCAGTACCTCCATATGAACATCAGCCGCAGTGAAGCGGGCGAACGCCGCTTCCATGTCGCCGCCAGTGACGGCCAGGGTCAGCTGCCCATACGGGGTGTCCTTGATGCGATCGATGCGGCCAGCGAGGATGCTGTAGTCCACACCGGTTTCCCGGGCGACGGTGCCCAGCAGCGGCGCGTAGGTCGAATCGCCCTGGAAGGTCAGGCGCACGATGCGTCCTGGCACATGGGCGAAGTCGTCGCGCTGTTCGTTTTCGTCGATCTGCTCGTCTTCCTGGACGAAGCGCTTGGTGGTCGGGTGCTGCGGGTGCAGGAATACATCGGCCACCGGGCCGTGCTCGACAATCTGCCCGGCATCCATCACCGCCACGCGGTCGCAGACCCGGCGGATCACGTCCATTTCGTGGGTGATCAGCACGATGGTCAGCTTCAGTTCGCGGTTGATCTCGGCCAGCAGTTGCAACACCGAGGCGGTGGTCTGCGGGTCGAGGGCGCTGGTGGCTTCGTCACACAGCAGGATCTTCGGCTTGGTGGCCAGGGCGCGGGCGATGCCGACGCGCTGCTTCTGGCCGCCGGAAAGCTGTGCCGGGTATTTTTTCGCGTGATCGGCCAGGCCGACGCGGGCCAGCAACTCGTTGACGCGGGTGTCGATTTCCTTGCGTGACAGCTCGCCGGCCAGGGTCAGCGGCAAGGCTACGTTATCGGCAACGGTCTTGGAGGCCAGCAGGTTGAAGTGCTGGAAGATCATCCCGACTTGCTGGCGGAATCGACGAAGATCGTTGGCGTTGAACCCAGTGACGTCTTCGCCGTCGACGATGATCTTGCCGCCGCTTGGCGCTTCAAGGCGGTTGATCAGGCGCAGCAGGGTACTTTTACCGGCGCCGGAATGGCCGATCAGCCCGAACACCTGGCCGTCTTCGACGCTCAGGTTGGTCGGGTGCAGTGCGGGGATATCCCTACCGGCTACGCGGTAGGTTTTATGAACATTTTGAAACTCGATCACGTAGCGAACCTTGTGGGGCGCATGGGAATGGGGTCAGCGGTTAGCCGGGCGCGCATTTTAGCCTGTTCGTATAGAGGTTCTTAGCATTTATTTCGCAATTGACCAATGCTACTGGAATAACGCGATCAGTGGTCAATCCGAAGGAACGCCTGCAGGGGCCATCAGTCACTACTGAATAGGGCCCGCCGTGGGGTCGAACCGTAGGACTGATTGAGTGAGGAGAGCACACTGATGCCCAGCAAGAAGAACCCACCCAAGGAAAGCCAACTCGCCGGTACCCAGACCCCGGACCGCGCCAATACCAACGCCAAGCTGCAAAGCCTGGAAACATTTCGCAGTGACGCCACCGGCCAGGCGCTGCGCACCAACCAGGGGGTCAAGGTTGCCGACAACCAGAACACCCTTAAAGCCGGTGACCGTGGCCCGTCGCTGCTGGAAGACTTCATCATGCGTGAAAAGATCACGCATTTTGACCATGAGCGCATCCCCGAGCGCATCGTCCATGCCCGCGGTACCGGGGCCCATGGCTACTTCCAGGCCTATGAATCGCATGCCGCGCTGACCAAGGCCGGTTTTCTCCAGGACCCGGAGAAAATCACCCCGGTGTTCGTGCGCTTTTCCACCGTTCAGGGCCCGCGTGGCTCGGGTGATACCGTGCGCGATGTGCGCGGTTTTGCCGTGAAGTTCTTCACCGACGAAGGCAACTTCGACCTGGTCGGCAATAACATGCCAGTGTTTTTCATCCAGGATGCGATCAAGTTCCCCGACTTCGTCCATGCAGTAAAACCTGAACCGCACAACGAAATGCCCACCGGCGGCTCGGCCCACGACACCTTCTGGGACTTCGTCTCGCTGGTGCCGGAGTCGGCGCACATGGTGATCTGGGCGATGTCCGACCGCGCCATTCCTAAAAGCCTGCGGACCATGCAGGGCTTCGGCGTGCATACCTTTCGCCTGATCAATGCCGAGGGCAAATCCAGCTTCGTCAAATTCCACTGGAAGCCCAAGGCCGGCGTGTGTTCGCTGTTGTGGGACGAAGCGCAGAAGCTGGCGGGCAAAGACACCGATTACCACCGCCGCGATCTGTGGGAAGCGATTGAAACCGGTAATTACCCGGAATGGGAGTTCGGCGTGCAGATCGTCGCCGAAGAAGACGAGCACACGTTCGACTTCGACTTGCTCGACCCAACCAAGATCATCCCCGAAGAGCTGGTACCGGTGACGCCGCTGGGCAAGATGGTGCTTAACCGCAACCCGGACAATTTCTTTGCTGAAACCGAACAGGTTGCCTTCTGCCCTGGGCATATCGTCCCCGGCATCGACTTCTCCAACGACCCGCTGCTGCAGGGCCGGTTGTTTTCCTACACCGATACCCAAATCAGCCGGCTAGGCGGGCCGAACTTTCACGAGATCCCGATTAACCGTCCGCTAGCCCCTAACCACAACGGCCAGCGCGATGCGCAGCACCGCACCACGCTGGACAAGGGCCGTGCCTCTTACGAGCCCAACTCGATCGACGGTGGCTGGCCCAAGGAGACTGCGCCGGCAGCCAGCGATGGTGGTTTCGAGTCGTATCCGGAGCGCATCGAGGCGCACAAAGTGCGCCAGCGCAGCCCGTCGTTCGCCGACCATTTCTCCCAGGCGCGATTGTTCTTCCAGAGCATGAGCCCGACCGAGCAGGAGCACATCATCAGCGCCTACAGCTTCGAACTGGGCAAAGTTGAGCGGGAGTACATCCGCGCCCGTGAGGTCAATGAAATTCTTGCCAACATCGACCTCACGCTGGCGGCGCGAGTGGCTGCCAATCTTGGCCTGCCGGCGCCGAAGAAAGGTACGGTGGATGTGCCCCAAACCAGCCTCAAGGAGTCACCGGCGTTGAGCCAGATGAACCTGCTCGGCGAAGGCATCAAGGGCCGCAAGGTTGCAGTGCTGGTGGCTGATGGCGTGGATGGCGACAGTGTCGATAGCCTGGTCAAGGCGCTGGAAGCCGAGAGCGCGCAGATCAAGATCCTTGGCCCGAGCTCGGCGCCGGTAAAAACCGCCCAGGGCAAGGCGCTGGCCGTGGATGCCTCGATGGAAGGCATGCCGTCGGTGATCTTCGATGCGGCCTGGGTGCCGGGCGGCAAGGCTTCGCTACAAGCCCTGGCCGGTGATGGTGTGGCGTTGCACTTCCTGCTCGAAGCCTACAAGCACCTCAAACCCATTGGCCTGGCCAGCGAGGCGCAAGCCGTGTTCGACAAGCTGGGGCTCAAAGCCGACAGCGGTTTGCTGCTGGGCAATGATGACAAAACCTACAAGGCCTTCATCACGGCAATCAGCAAACATCGGGTGTGGGAGCGTGAGGCCGCGGCGAAAGCCATTCCGGCGTGAGGCACAAACAGGGTGCCCATCAGGGCACCCTGTTTCGTCATGGGCGGCGTGGGATCAGCACCGCCTGGGCAGGTTGGTTGCGGTGAATCTCGTGGCTTTGCTGCAAGGCAAAATCACCGTCGAGTTTTTTAACGCGTTTGCCCAGCAAGGTTTGCAGCCAGGGTGCATCCTGCTTGCGCGGCACCTGGAACACCACATCGCACTGGTAATTGATCACATCACTGGCGATGTCATCGAGTTGCTTGCGCATTTCGCGAATATTGGTGGTTTTCAACGCAACCACGGTGCTTGGCGCGGTCGGGTCGATCAGCTTGGCGGCAGGGCGGGCTTCGGCGGCTTTCAGGGCGGCCTCGGCTTTGTCGAGCTCGGCCTTGCGCGCCTGGGCGATAGCACCGTTGACGCCGCCCGTCAGCGCCGGCGCCTTGGGCATCAGCGCACGGGCGCGGGCCAGGGCGGTGGCCGCCGCGTTCACATCGCCCTTTTGCAGGACGATCTGGCTGCGTTGCAGATAGGCTTCGGCCAATTGACGCTGGTACTGCTCGATCCGGCTGTCATTCGGCGCCTGGCTTTGCAGGGTGGCGAGTTGATCTTCGGCAGTGGCCAGCTCGCTGCTGGCGATGCTTTGCTCCAACTGCTGCCAGGCATCAGGCTGGGCAGGCACGGCAGCGTTGTCGGCCGGGGTGCTGGAGCACGCGGCGAGGATCAGTGAAAACGCGGCAAGGAGCAGATAACGGGAGGCGAACGGCTTCATTCCTGCGACTCTCTATTTGCGCAAAAAGCGAGCAAGTCTACACCCAGTCCGCAGACTCGAAAATAACTCTTCAGGACCCCGCGCGTTTTTAAATGTCGCAGGGTGCAACCGCTTTGGCTGCACCCCACGTCTTCAGCGCCGGGGCAGTGCCAGGCTCAGCAAGAATAGCACTGCGGCGCAGACCACGATGGACGGCCCGGCCGGCGTGTCCTTGAACCACGACAACGCCAGGCCGCCGCACACCGCGGTAACCCCCAGCAGGCTGGCGCCCAGGGCCATTTGTTCCGGCGAGCGGGCGTGACGTTGCGCCGCAGCGGCGGGAATAATCAATAGCGAGGTAATCAGCAGGACGCCGACGATCTTCATCGCCACGGCAATCACCACTGCGATCAGTAGCATCAGCGCCAGGCGCAGCGCGGCGACCGGCAAACCTTCGACCATGGCCAGTTCTTCGTGCACGGTGACTGCCAATAGCGGGCGCCACAGCACCACCAGCAACAGCAGCACCGCAGCGCTGCCGCCGAGAATCCAGGCCAGATCCCCCGGGCTGATCGCCAGCAGGTCGCCGAACAGGTAGGCCATCAGGTCGATGCGCACATCGTGCATGAAGCTCAGCACCACCAGGCCAAGGGAAAGCGTGCTCGGTGCCAGAATCCCCAGCAGAGTGTCGGAGGCCAGCGGCTGGCGTTGTTGCAAGGTCACCAGCAAGATCGCCAGCAACAGGCAGCCGACAGTCACCGCCAGCGCCGGGCTGACATCCAGCACGAAACCCAGGGCGACGCCGAGCAACGCAGCGTGGGACAGGGTGTCGCCAAAATAGGCCATGCGCCGCCAGACCACGAAGGATCCCAGAGGGCCGGCGACCAGTGCCAGGGCCAAACCTGCGAGCAGGGCGTAAAGCAGAAAATCAGCCATGCTTGCAGTGATCTCCATGAACGTGGCCGCCTTTGGCCGGGGCAACCACCGAGCCGTGCAGGTCGTGGGCGTGGTCGTGATGGTGGTGATAGATCGCCAGGCTCGGCGCGTTGCTGCCGAACAGCTCGACGAACGCCGGGTCGCCGCTGACCTGCTCGGGGTGGCCGGAGCAGCAGACATGGCGGTTGAGGCAGACCACCTGGTCGGTGGTGCTCATGACCAGATGCAGGTCATGGGAAACCATCAGCACGCCGCAGCCATGGCGGTCGCGCAGACGGGTGATCAGGCTGTACAGCTCGGACTGGCCGGCGACGTCGACGCCCTGCACCGGCTCATCGAGCACCAGCAGCTCGGGCTCGCGCAGCAGTGCGCGGGCCAGCAGCACGCGCTGCATCTCGCCGCCGGAAATCCCCTGGATCGGGCTGTCGATGACCTTTTCGGCGCCGACTTCCATGAGTGCCGACAACGCTGCGGCGCGATCAACGCCGGGCACCAGGCGCAAGAAGCGCAGTACCGAAAGCGGCAAGGTGGCATCGACCTGAAGCTTTTGCGGCATGTAGCCGATGCGCAGCCGCGGCTTGCGCCAGACCATACCGGTATGCGGCTTGAGCAGGCCGAGCACGGCGCGCACCAGGGTGGTCTTGCCGGCACCGTTGGGGCCGATCAGGGTGACGATCTGCCCCGGTTCCACGGCCAGGTCGATGCTGTCGAGCACCGCTTGGCCGGCGAAGCTCACGCCCACCTGCTCGAGGCGAATCAGCGCATTGCTCATCAGGCGCTCCGGCAGTTGCTGCACAGGCCGACCACTTCGACCGTTTGTGCTTCGACGCTGAAGCCGACGTCTTTAGCGCTGGCGACGATGGCGTCGCTGATGCTGCGCTGCTCAAGCTCGATGGCCACGTGGCATTCGCGGCAAATCAGGAACTGGCCCTGGTGCGCGTGCTCGGGGTGGCTGCAGCCGATAAAGGCGTTGAGCGAGGCAATGCGGTGCACCAGGCTGTTTTCCAGGAGGAAATCCAGCGCCCGGTACACGGTCGGCGGCGCGGCCCGGCGACCGTCCTGCTCGCTCAGCACGGCGAGGATGTCGTAGGCGCCCAGCGGCTTGTGGCTCTGCCACACCAGCTCCAGCACGCGGCGGCGCAAAGCGGTCAGGCGCACACCCTGGCGTGCGCACAGCGCATCGGCCTCGGCCAGGGCGCTGTGTACGCAATGGGAGTGGTCGTGGGGGCGGTTGGCCAGCGGGGTTTTAGGCATGAGCGGCGACGGTTCTGATTGGAGACGTTATTATGTTACCTGTTTCAGCCCCTGTGAGTGGTCATCGTGTCCCGAATTTTTGCCCTTTTTGTCGCTTTTATCGCCACTCTGGTGATGGCCCAGGCACAGGCCGAAGTGCGTGTGCTGACCAGCATCAAGCCCCTGCAACAGATCGCTGCGGCGGTTCAGGACGGCGTCGGTACGCCTGAAGTGCTGCTGCCGCCAGGCGCCTCGCCGCACCATTACGCCCTGCGTCCTTCCGACGTACGGCGGGTGGCCGACGTCGACCTGCTGTACTGGATCGGCCCGGACATGGAGGGCTTTCTGCCGCGTGTGCTCAAAGGCCGCAGCAAGCCAAGCGTTGCCGTGCAGGAACTGCCCGGCCTGCACCTGCGCCATTTTGGCGAAGATAGCCACTCCCATGACGAAGATGGCGACGATCATGACCATGATCACCGCCCCGGCAGTCTCGATGCCCACCTCTGGCTGTCATCGGTCAACGCCCGGGTGATCGCCGCCAGGATCGCCGCAGACCTCAGCACTGCCGATCCGGCCAATGCCGCGCGCTACCAGAGCAACCTCAAGGCCTTCGGCGAGCGTCTGGATGCGCTGGACGGGCGCCTGAAAAAGCGCTTGAGCGGTGTCAGCGGCAAACCGTTCTTCGTTTTTCACGAGGCATTTGACTACTTCGAGTCGGCCTATGGTCTGAAACACACCGGGGTGTTCAGCGTGGCCGCCGAAGTGCAGCCGGGTGCCCAGCACGTGGCGGCGATGCGCAAGCGCCTGCAGGAAGTGGGCAAGACCTGTGTGTTCAGCGAGCCGCCACTGCGCCCACGTTTGGCTGAGACGCTGACGGCGGGGCTGCCGGTGACCCTGGCGGAGCTGGACGCGCTGGGTGGTACGGCGCCGGCCAGTGCCCAGGGCTACGAGCAGTTGCTGGAGACGCTGGGGAATGATCTGGCGGGGTGCCTGGAGAAGTTGTGACGCCCCGATCGCAGGGGCAAGCCCGCTCCAACCTATTGTAGGAGCGGGCTTGCCCCGCGATGTTTCACAGCGCGAACGGCAACGCTATCTCTACCTGCTGGCGCGCCGCCAGGCGTACTTCGAAGTCGGCCGGGTCGTGAATCAGCACGTCCATCCCGGCAAACGATTCGGCGGCAATCAGGCGCGACAGCCAGAAGCGCACGCAGGCAATGCGCAGCATCACCGGCCACAGGTTGGCCTCGGCCGAGGTGAACGGTCGCAGCGCTGCATAAGCGCCGAGCAACGCCCGCGCCCGTGGGCCGTCGATGATGCCGGCGTCGTCGCAGCACCAGTCGTTCAGGGTAATCGCCAGGTCGTAGAGCATCGGCCCCGAGCAGGCGTTGTAGAAGTCGATCAGGCCGGTCAGGTGGGTGCCTTCGAACAGCACGTTGTCGCGGAACAGGTCGGCATGCAGGTTGGCCCGCGGCAGGGCCATGATCTGCGCCTTGTGCTCGACAACTTCGTCCAGGCACGCCTGCAGCAACTGGCGTTGTTCGGCGTTCAGGCGCGGCATCAGTTCGGCGCCGGTTTCCAGCATCCAGTCCAGGCCGCGGTCGGTCTTGCGTTCCAGGACCTTGTCGCGGGTGGCCAGGTGCAGGTGCCCGAGCAGTTCGCCAACCTGTACGCAGTGCTGATTATTGGCGCTCTTGATGTGCTTGCCCGGCAGCCGTGGTTGCAGCAGCGCAGGTTTGCCGGCCAGTTCGCGCAGGGCTACGCCGTCGTTGCCACGCAAGGCGTAGGGCACCGGCAGGTCGGCCTCATGCAGTACGTCGAGCAGTTCGATGAAGAACGGCAGGTCCTGGATCGGCCCGCGTTCGACCAGCGTCAGCACGTACTCGCCCTGTTCCAGACTGACAAAGAAGTTGCTGTTCTCGGTACCGGCGGCAATGCCCTGGAAGTCCCGCAGGCGGCCCAGGCCGTACGGCGCCAGAAAGGTTTCCAGCTCAGGCCGGGTCAGGGGGGTGAAGACTGACATGATCAAAAATTGCCCATACGGGCACTTCAGCAGGGAAGTGCCAGGTTGATGTAAAGGGTACGGCCTACTTCCACTCGAAGATTTTCCACGACGGGATCAGCATGTCCGGCTGGTCGGAGCGGACGAAATTGCCGTCCGAGCCATCGGCACGTACCAGGAAATAAGGTTTGCCGCCTTTGGGCGTCACCTTGATTGCATACAGGAAGCCATTTTGCCGGTATTCCTGGATGGTTTTGTCGCCTTCCGTGCGAATGGTTACCTCTGGATCAGCCGATGGCGCGTCATCCGCTGCCACGGCGACGACCGGAGTGACTGCCAACAGGCTGAGCAGCAACAGGCGATTTAGTGTACGCATGATAACCTTGTCCCTTTGTCGTCAATGTTCCGGACATTCTAGCGCCGGGCCCGTCGAAAAGGTTGATTCTGCACATGAGCCAAGCTCCCCTCGTCCTGGTGGACGGTTCCTCGTACCTGTACCGCGCCTTTCACGCGCTGCCACCACTGACTACCTCCAAGGGCCTGCCGACCGGCGCGGTCAAGGGCGTGCTGAACATGCTCAAGAGCCTGCGCAAGCAGTATCCGGACAGCCTGTTCGCGGTGGTCTTCGACGCCAAGGGCGGCACTTTCCGCGACGAAATGTTCGCCGAATACAAAGCTAACCGGCCGAGCATGCCCGACGACCTGCGCGTGCAGATCGAGCCGCTGCACGCCAGCGTACGCGCCCTGGGCTATCCGCTGCTGTGCGTCGAAGGCGTAGAAGCCGACGACGTGATCGGCACTCTGGCGCGCAGCAGCGCCGCGGCCGGGCGCCCGGTGATCATCTCCACCGGCGACAAGGACATGGCCCAGCTGGTCGACGGCCACATTACGCTGGTCAACACCATGACCGGTACCGTGCTCGACGTCGCTGGCGTGCACGAGAAATTCGGCGTCGGTCCTGAACACATCATCGACTTCCTCGCCCTGATGGGCGACAAGGTCGACAACATCCCAGGCGTGCCGGGCGTGGGTGAAAAGACCGCGGTGGGCCTGCTGACCGGTATCGGTGGCGGCCTGAGCGACCTGTACCAGAACCTCGACAAGGTGCCGACCCTGGCCATTCGCGGCGCCAAGACCCTGCCGGCCAAGCTGGAAGAACACCGCGACGCGGCGTTCCTGTCCTACGAGCTGGCCACCATCAAGATCGACGTGCCACTGGACGTCGAAGTCGATGCGCTGGTGTGCGGCGAGCCTGATCGTGACGCGCTGCTGGCGCTGTACACCGAGATGGAGTTCAAGAGCTGGGTCGACGAAGTTCAGCGCGACGCCAAGCGTGCCGGCCAGGAAGTGGTGGTCGAAGCGCCGCAGGAAGTGGTCGAGGCCCAGTACGAAACCATCCTCGACCAGGCCCGTTTCGATGCCTGGCTGGAGAAGCTGCGCCAGGCGCCGCTGTTTGCCTTCGACACCGAAACTACCGGCCTCGATGCCCAGCAGGCGCAACTGGTCGGTGTGTCGTTCGCGGTCCAGGCCCATGAAGGCGCTTATGTGCCGCTGACCCACTCCTACATGGGCGTGCCCGAGCAGCTTGACCGCGACAGCGTGCTGCTGGCGCTCAAGCCGCTGCTGGAAGACCCGGCCAAGGTCAAGGTGGCGCAGAACGCCAAGTACGACATGAACATCCTGGCCAACTGCGCCATCGGTGGCGACATTGCCAATGGCATCCAGATGCAGGGCGTGGCCTACGACACCATGCTCGAGTCCTACGTGCTTGACTCCACCGCCACCCGTCACGACATGGACAGCCTGGCGCTCAAGTACCTGAACCACACCACCATCGGCTTTACCGACATCGCCGGCAAAGGTGCCAAGCAACTGACCTTCGATCAGATCAGCCTGGAGCAGGCCGGCCCCTATGCCGCCGAAGACGCCGACGTCACCCTGCGCCTGCACCAGACCCTGCAGCAGAAGCTGGCGAGCATTCCGAGCCTGCAGTCGGTACTGACCGACATCGAAATGCCGCTGGTGCCGGTGCTGGCCGAGATCGAGCGCCAGGGTGCGCTGGTCGATGCCAAGCTGCTGGGCGTGCAGAGCATCGAGTTGGGCGAGAAAATGGCCGAGCTGGAGCGCCAGGCCTTCGAAATCGCTGGCGAAGAATTCAACCTCGGTTCGCCCAAGCAGCTTGGTGTGATCCTCTACGACAAGCTCGGCATGCCGGTGCTCAACAAGACCGCCAAGGGCCAGGCTTCCACTGCCGAAGCGGTGCTGGCGGAACTGGCCGACATGGACTTCCCGCTGCCCAAGGTGCTGATGCAGTACCGCTCCCTGAGCAAGCTCAAGAGCACCTACACCGACCGCCTGCCGGAGCAGATCAACCCGCGCACCGGGCGTATCCACACCTCCTACCACCAGGCGGTGGCGGCCACCGGGCGCCTGTCGTCCAGCGACCCGAACCTGCAGAACATCCCGATCCGTACCGCCGAAGGCCGGCGTATTCGCCAGGCCTTCGTCGCTGCGCCGGGCTACAAACTGCTGGCGGCGGACTATTCGCAGATCGAACTGCGGATCATGGCCCACCTGGCCCAGGACGAAGGCCTGCTGCACGCGTTTCGCAACGACCTGGACGTGCACCGCGCCACCGCTGCCGAGGTTTTCGGCGTCGAGCTGGAGCAGGTCACCATCGACCAGCGCCGCAGCGCCAAGGCCATCAACTTTGGCCTGATCTACGGCATGAGCGCCTTTGGCCTGGCCAAGCAGATCGGCGTCGACCGCAAACAGTCCCAAGCCTACATCGATCGTTACTTCGCCCGTTACCCGGGCGTGCTGGCCTACATGGAGCGCACCCGCGCCCAGGCTGCCGAGCAAGGCTATGTCGAAACCCTGTTTGGCCGGCGCCTGTACCTGCCGGAGATCAACGCCAAGAACCCGGCCCTGCGCAAAGGTGCCGAGCGCACGGCGATCAACGCGCCGATGCAGGGCACGGCAGCCGACATCATCAAGCGCGCGATGGTCGCTGTGGATAACTGGCTGAGCGATTCGGGGCTGGATGCCCGGGTGATCCTCCAGGTGCACGACGAATTGGTGCTGGAGGTGCGCGAAGACCTGATTGAGCAAGTGCGCGAGCAAATTCGTCCACACATGAGCGGTGCCGCGCAGTTGGACGTTCCGCTGCTGGTTGAGGTCGGTGTGGGGTCAAATTGGGACGAAGCACACTAAAAATGCGCTGAAATTCGGGGAAAAGCTGCGGCATATCGTCGCGGCTTTTTAGCTGGCCTGATGCCATTAGCGCCGGAAATTTCCCATCTATCGCAAATAGTTTTTAAACGTCAGGAACTAAACCGGTGAACTGCGACTCAGAGTAACTGAATGGCTGGTGAAGCCCTTCGATGCTCCTATGTTGTGTTAAGTGTTGGCAGATATCTGGACCCCGCCCTAGCGGTCCGGAACTTGGACCCCGAACTTCCCCCTCCCCATACGAAGTCCGGGGTTTTTTTTGCCCGGCGTTTGCCGGGCAGCCCTTATTCTGCGGGCTTGTCCGCCAGTTCCATCCAGCGTGCCAAAACGCCGTAAGCCTCTTCCAGGCCCTGGCGCTTGGGCGCCGAGAACAGCTGGATCGAGACGCTGTCGCCCCAGCCTTTGCGAATTTCCGCCTGCACCTTGAGCAGGGTGTTCTTGGCCGCGCCGAAGGTCAGTTTGTCGGCCTTGGTCAGCAGGATATGCATCGGCATGCCCGAAGCGCGCGACCAGTCGAGCATCATCATGTCGAAGTCGGTCATCGGATGGCGCACGTCCATCATCAAGATCAAGCCCTTCAAGGCCTCGCGGCTGCCCAGGTAGGCCTCCAGGTGGCGCTGCCAGTGCTGCTTGAGCGGGATCGGCACCTTGGCATAACCGTAGCCCGGCAAGTCGACCAAACGCCGTTCATCGTCCAGACTGAAGAAGTTCAACAGCTGGGTGCGCCCCGGGGTTTTCGAGGTGCGCGCCAGGCTGGCGTGGGTCAGGGTGTTCAGGGCACTGGACTTGCCAGCGTTGGAGCGGCCGGCAAAGGCCACTTCATAGCCCTGGTCGGGCGGACACTGGTCGACCTTGGCAGCACTGATGGCGAATTTGGCCTGTTGGCAGAGGCCGAGGATGGGGTTTTTGACTTGCATGGGATATCCGGTGTGGGCGTTGCCAGAGGCGGGCTCGGCAAGCGGTGTCGTTTCCGTTTCAGTAACGGGAGTATATAATGCCCCAGATTTTGTGTGCGCATTATCCCAGCGTAGGAGGATGTGCACGGGGGCATCGGATTCAAGCTTGCGCATTAGAACGCAGTGCAGCCCCCAACCCTGAAAGGTCGTTCGCATGACGAAATGGCTGCTTGTTGTCGGTGTCTTGATACCGTTATTCAGCGCTCAGGCTACACAGGATCCCGAGGCGTTGTACAACCGCACGTGTGCGGCTTGTCACGCCGGGCAGCTGCCACAGGCACCGAAAGCGGGTGATCGTGCGGCTTGGGAGCCAAGACTGGCGAAGGGTATGGAGATACTGGTGGTGCATGTCACCCAGGGTTTCAAGGCTATGCCAATGCGTGGATTGTGCATGGACTGCAGTGCCGAGGACTACCAGGCGATCATCCAGTGGATGAGCCGGAGTCCCGATACATAACTCTTTCACCCTTAGCCGTAGTTGGATTAGCTGATGAACAAACTACTCGTGAGTCTGCTGTTGACCTTGGGCATCACCGGTGCAGCCAATGCCGCAGAGCCTATCAAAGGGGATGCCGCTGCTGGTCAGGCCAAAACTGCTGTATGTGGCGCTTGTCACAATCCGGACGGCAATAGCCTGGCGCCGAACTTCCCGAAACTTGCAGGCCAGGGTGAGAAGTACCTGGAAAAACAATTGCACGACATCAAGTCGGGCAAGCGCACCGTGCTGGAAATGACCGGCATGTTGGCCGCCTTCAGCGACCAGGACCTGGCCGACATCGCCGCCTACTTCTCCAGCCAGAAAGGCAGCGTTGGCGCGGCTGATCCGAAGCTGGTCGAGCGCGGTCGCGCGCTGTTCAATGGCGGCGACGTCGAAAAAGGCCTGCCGGCCTGCACCGGCTGCCATTCGCCTAATGGCGCAGGCATCGCCCTGGCCGGTTTCCCGCACCTGGGTGGCCAGCACTCCAGCTACGTAGCCAAGCAGCTGACCGACTTCCGCGAAGGCAACCGCACCAACGATGGCGATGCCACGACCATGCGCACCATCGCCGCCAAGCTGAGCAACAAGGACATCGAAGCACTGTCCAGCTACATCCAGGGTCTGCATTGATCCGTGCTTTAACGCTGGGTTAATACTGCGGCGCAAAGATGAAAAGGGTGGCTTCGGCCGCCCTTTTTTGTGCCCGCTGCCGTTACACTAACGAACTCGGGCCAGCCTCGGCCTGTCCTACGACCGGTCGCGCCAAGGCGACTCAATAGACTGCTCAGGAGTAAAGCATGCGTAATCTGATTCTCGGCGCCGCGCTGGTCACCGCCAGCCTCTTCGGCATGACTGCCCAGGCCGCCGAACCGGTAGCCTTCGACCAGTATACCGAGCTGAGCAACCCGGTTCCGGTGTCGGTCCCTGGCAAAATCGAGGTGGTCGAGCTGTTCTGGTATGGCTGCCCGCACTGCTACAGCTTCGAGCCAGTGGTCAACCCGTGGGTCGAGAAGCTGCCGAAAGACGTCAACTTCAAGCGCATTCCGGCCATGTTCGGCGGCCCTTGGGATGCTCACGGGCAAATGTTCCTGACTCTCGAAGCCATGGGTGTCGAACACAAGGTTCATGCTGCCGTGTTCGAGGCGATCCAGGTTCAGCGCAAGCGCCTGACCAAGCCGGAAGAGATGGCTGACTTCCTCGAAACCCAAGGCGTTGATCGCGCCAAGTTCCTCGCCACCTTCAACTCTTTTGCCATCAAGGGCCAGGTGAAGCAGGCCAAGGACCTGGCGAAGAAGTACGGCATCACCGGCGTACCGAGCATGGTCGTCAACGGCAAGTACCGCTTTGACCTGGGCACCGCCAAAGGTCCGCAGGGCGTGCTGAATGTCGCTGACTACCTGATCGCCAAGGAGCGCGCCGCTAAGTAAGCGGCGCCAGCCATGCGCCGCTGGAGAACCGAGCGAGGCGTTGGCCTGTGTGATCCGCAGGTCAATGAACATCACCTGCAGGCTAACGGCCTGCCAGAGGACGGCCGGCTGCGGCTGCTCAGTTTCAACATCCAGGTCGGCATCAGCACCGAGCGTTACCGCCATTACCTGACCCGTGGCTGGCAGCACCTGCTGCCGCACACCGGGCGGGCCGGCAACCTGCAGAAAATCGGCGACCTGCTCGCCGACTTCGACCTGGTTGCCCTGCAAGAGGCCGATGGCGGCAGCCTGCGCTCAGGCTACGTCAACCAGGTTGAGCACCTGGCCCAGCTCGGCGCCTTCCCTTACTGGTACCAGCAGCTCAACCGCAACCTCGGGCGCCTGGCCCAGCACAGCAACGGTGTGCTCAGCCGCCTGAAGCCGCAACTGCTTGAGGACCACCCGCTACCCGGCCCGGCTGGCCGCGGGGCGATCCTGGTGCGTTTCGGCGAGGGTGAAGACGCCCTGGTGGTGGTAATGATGCACCTGGCCCTGGGTTCCAAGACCCGCGCCCGGCAGCTTGCCTACATTCGCGAACTGATCGGCGGCTACCGCCATCAGGTTTTGATGGGCGACATGAACACCCATGCCACCGACCTGCTAGAGCACTCGCCGCTGCGCGACCTGGGCCTGATCGCGCCCCAGGTTCAAGCCACCTTCCCCAGTTGGCGGCCGCAACGCTGCCTTGATCATATTCTGCTCAGCCCGAGCCTGACCCTGGAGCGGGTCGAGGTTCTGGCCCAGCCTATTTCCGATCATCTACCGGTCGCGGTTGAGATTCGTTTGCCTGATGCCCTTGCTGTGGATACGCTGCCCGCTTTGAGCTAATTGCCATTACCCTCTGCGGACCCAGGCATGACCGACGAAGCCCAGCGCTGGAAAGAAAAATACCTCAAGAGTATCGAACAGCAAGAGAAGCTGGAGCGCCGTTGGGAGGCTCGTCTCGACCTGTTGCGCCGTGGTCTGGTGCGCAGCACGCTGGCCGCCGAAGGCAGTGACCGCGCGGTGGACCAGTGCATGAAGGAAATGCGCGAGGTGATCCGCACCGACAACATGGACGCCGCCCTCGCAGGCTTGATCCCGCGCCTGGAAAAGGCCGTGCTCGATTCCGAGCAGCGCCGGGAAACCCGAATCGCCCAGGTCACCACCGCCCTCACCTCACTGGTCAGCCAACTGCAAACCCTGCCCTTGCCCAGCGACGTCAGCCGGCCGCTGAAAAAGTTCGCCAAGCAGGTCGAGGCCCGCGCCAGCCAGTCGCGCGAGATGCCCCTGCTGCTGGGAGAGTTGAGCGGCTTGCAGGGCCAGGCGCTGTCGGCGCTGGAGCGGCCTGAAGAAGCGCAACGCCCGGGTTTGTTGCAGCGCCTGTTCGGTAATCGCGACGGCGAGCCGGAGGAAGCCCTGCAACCGGCTCTCGCCGTTGCGGTACCGGCGGCAACTGAGGTCAGAGAACAGCCCGTGGCCGTGGCGCCCGAACCCGCCGCTGTCGATGTTGATGAGCTGCAGCCCTTGCCGGTTGCTGCAGAGGTCGTTGCCGAGGCGTATGAGTCTGCAGCCGTGGAGCCCCAAGCCAGCGCGCAGCCGCAGTTTGAAGGTACATCCGAGCCTGAGCCGGTTGCCGAGCTGCCAATCGAGCCAGCAGCTGAAGCTGAACTGCCAGCGCTAGCCGAGCCGGTCACACTGGACTCCGAGCAGGATGTACTGGCCTTGCTCGAGCACAGCCCGGACGAGCCGCAGGCTGACCTGGCAGAAGCAGAGCCGGTAGATGACGAAGAGGCCCAGTTCGCCCTGCCCGACGGCACCGAGCCCACCTATAGCTCGGTTGCGGCGCATATCGAAGACACCCTGCTCGGCCTGCTCGACGACCTGACCCTGCCCGAACGCCACAAGGCCCAGGCGCAGTCGATGCGCGAGCGCCTGGAGCACGGCCTGAACTGGTACGAGCTGCTGCCGGTGCTGGATGACCTGGCGGTGCTGATGCTGGCAATCAACGACAGCGGCCAGCACGAGTTCGAAGCCTACCTGCAGCAACTCAACGAACGCCTGGAGTCATTCCAGAGCCACCTGCACGAAGCCAGCGCAGGCCATGCCGACAACACCTCGGCCGCCCGCGACCTCGACAGCCAGCTGCGCGAGCAGGTCGATGGCCTGCAAAGCAGTGTGCAGGGCGCGGCCGACCTGGGCAGCCTCAAGCACATCCTGGAAAACCGCCTCGAAGGTTTGCTCGGCACCATGGACGAGCACCAGCAGCAGCGTGACCAGCGCGAGCAGGACATGGCCAGCCGTCTGCAAGGCTTGGCCGAGCGGGTGGCGAGCATGGAGCAGGAAGCCCTGGGCTACCGCGAGCACCTTGAAGAGCAGCGCCAGAAAGCCCTGATTGATCCGCTCACCGGGCTGCCCAACCGCGCCGCCTGGTCGGAGCGGGTCGATCAGGAAGTGCTGCAATGGCAGGAAAGCGGCGGCCATCTGTTGATGGCGATCCTCGACCTCGATCATTTCAAGCGTATCAACGACAGCTACGGCCACCTGGCCGGTGACAAGGTTTTGAAAATTGTCGCCAGCGTGCTGCGCAAGCGCCTGCGCAGCCAGGATTTCATCGCCCGCTTTGGTGGTGAGGAGTTTGTTTTGCTGATCCCGCAAACCTCGCTGCCAGCTGGCTGTCAGCTGGCGGAAGCTCTGCGGGCAGCCATCGAAGCCTGCCCGTTCCACTTCAAGGGCGAGCGGGTGACCATTACCCTGTCCATAGGCATCAGCGCGTTTCGCAGCGGTGAGCGCAGCGAGGTGGTGCTCAAGCGGGCAGACGAAGCGCTGTACCGGGCGAAACATCTTGGTCGAAATCGCGTCGAACAGGGCTGAGTGGCAAGGGCGAGGATACGTTAAGCTTACGCTTTGCAGACTCTCATCACAGTGCCCTCTTCATGAAAGCGTTTTTCACCGCCCTCCTGCTGCTGACGCTGGCAGGTTGCACCAGCGGTTTGCGGATCGACCGCAGCCATACTTCGGTCAACCAGGACGAACGCATCCAGTTCGTCGTCCTGCATTACACCAATGCTTCGCTGGAGCGTTCGCTGAACTTGCTCACCCACGGCGAAGTCAGCAGCCACTACCTGATCGGCGACTCGCCGGCCACTGTCTACCAGCTGGTGGACGAGAGCCGACGTGCCTGGCACGCCGGTGACAGCCAGTGGGATGGCCGCACCTGGCTCAACTCCACCTCGATCGGCATCGAGATCGTCAACCCCGGCTATACCGACACGCCGACCGGGCGGGTCTGGCACCCGTACACCGAGGCGCAGGTCCAGGCGCTGATCGTCCTGCTCAAGGACATCGTCAAGCGCAACAACATCAAGCCGCGCTACATCATCGGCCACAGCGACATCGCCCCGCTGCGCAAGCTCGACCCGGGGCCGATGTTCCCCTGGAAGCGCCTGGCGGACGCAGGCCTTGGGGTCTGGCCGAATGCCCAGGCCGTGGCCCAGCAGCAGGCGTACTTCAGCGTCAATCCACCGAGCATCAGCTGGTATCAGCAGCAGTTGAAGCGCTTCGGCTACGCCATCGAGCAAACCGGCGAGAATGATGTCAGCACCAAGCACGTGCTGGCAGCCTTCCAGATGCGCTTTCGCCCGCAGCGTTTCGATGGCGTGCCGGATGCCCAGACGGCGGCCATGTTGCAGGTGCTCAACAGCCGTCGTTGAGCCCCCACCGCCCAACGGGCAGGCTGACTTGACTGGCAGTTGCTATACCTCTTGGTATTCAACTGGATAATTATTGATGTCAGCTGCCCTCTCGGTGTTGCGCCATTTGCTCTATCGTCCCTGGTTACTGGCCACACTCGCGGCTACGGCCAGCGCGATCCTGCTGCTCATGGCCAGCGTCGGTGTGGCCATGCACCAGATGCAGCAAAGCGAAATCGAGCAGATGAACGCCAAGGGCGAGCGCTTTCTGGTGCGCCTGGAGCAGATCTTCGGTCAGCTGCGCGAAGGCGTCGATCAATTGCAGTCGCAACCCGTGCGCGGGTGCGATGCCAGCATGCTGACGGCTTTGCAGCAGGTCGCCTTCAATTATCGCTTCGTTTACGAAGCCGCTTACGTCGATGGTAATGTTGCCTGTTCCAACCGGGTTGGCGAGCGCACCATCAACCCGCTGCGGCCTGCGGATATCCAGGGCCCGACCTATAGCTACTGGCTTAACACTACCACCGAGCCGGATGACAACCTGGCGGCGCTGATGCTGGGCCGGGGCAAGTTCCTGGTCGCCACCTCTCGCGGGCACATCACCGACGTGGTTGACCTGCCGCCCGAAGGCAGCCTGCTGGTGGTGCTCGACAACGGCACACGGGCGGTACCGGTTCTGGGCCCGCCGCAGGTCTGGCCGCCGTCCGCCGATTGGCCGCCGGCCTCAAGTGGTTCGCTGCTGGAGCTCCCGGATCGGCTGATCTACCGCATGCCGACCAAGTCACCGGACTATCAACTGGTGCTGATCGCGCCCAGGGCCAGCATGCCGCTGAAGATGAACGGCATTCTCTGGCTGTTGTTCCCCGGTAGCCTGGTACTGGCCTGGTGCATTGGCTGGCTGGTGTTACAGCTGATTCGCCAACGTCGCTCGATGAGTTCGGAGCTGCAGGGCGCGCTGCGCCGGGGCGAATTGCAGGTGCTTTACCAGCCTATTTTCGAGCTCAACAGCCGCCGCTGTGTCGGAGCCGAAGCACTGGTGCGCTGGCGTCGCTCGGATGGCACGCTAACCAGCCCGGACCTGTTCATCCCGTTGGCGGAGAACACCGGGCAGATCCGCCAGATCACCGATTTCGTCCTGCAGCGGGTGCTCGAGCAACTCGGCCAGTTGCTGCGCGCCAACCGCCAGCTGTACATCTCGGTCAACCTTGCCGCTTGCGATGTGATGGTGCCGAGAATCGGCCGGGTGGCGGCACGCCTGCTGGCCATGCACCACGTGGCGGCCAGCCAGATTGCCTTCGAGGTTACCGAGCGTGGGTTGATCGATGTGGTGGTGGCCCGGGACAACCTGCAAGCCTTGCGCGCGGTCGGGCACCAGGTGTTGATCGATGATTTTGGTACTGGCTACTGCAGCCTGGCCTACCTGCAAACCTTGCCGGTCGACTGCCTGAAGATCGACAAGGCCTTTATCGATGCTCTGGGCCATGACGCAGCCAGCAGCGGCGTGGCCCCGCACATCATCCGCATGGCCCATGCCCTGCAGCTAAGGGTGATTGCCGAAGGCATCGAGTACGAAGACCAGGCCCTGCTGCTCAATAGCGAAGGGGTCAATTATGGCCAGGGCTGGTTGTTCGCCCATCCGCTCAATGCACGCCAGTTCATCGAGCTGATCACCCGCGGCCGGCGGCTCGGGCCCCGGCGCATCGACGACGAAGCCTGAGCCGCAGGCGATTCAGACTGGCAAGGCCATATAGAACTGAGTGCCTTGCCCGGGCCGCGAGTACACACCCATGCGCCCGCCGTGCAACTGGACAATCTCCTTGCACAGCGCCAGGCCCAGGCCGGCACCGCCCTTTTTGCGTCCGACCTGGACGAAAGGTTCGAAGATTCTGCCCTGCTGGCCGTAGGCAATGCCCTCGCCGTTGTCTTCGATGCTGATAATCACCCGCTCGGCGTGGCGGCGTGCATGCAAGCGGATGCGCCCGGCGGTTGGCGTATGGCGCACGGCGTTGTCGAGCAGGTTGTCCATGACCCGGTCCAATTGCGCCGGATCGGCCTGGATACGCGGTAGCGGCGCAGTCAGCTCGACCTGCAGCTCTATCTGTTTGTCGTTGGCCGCGGCGGCAAAGCGTTCGCAGGCCCGGCCGAGCAGTTCGTCGATGGCGCAGGGGGTCAGGTCGAGTTTTTGCAGGCCGCTCTGGTAACGAGAGAAGTTCAGCAGGTCGTTGATCAGCTGGTTCAGGCGCTGCATCTCTTCGCCGATGGTGTCGGACAGATCGGCTTCCCGCGAGCCGGGGGCAAACTTCAGACGTTCGCGCAGCAGGCCGAAGGCCATGTGCATGCCGGTCACTGGCGTGCGCAGTTCATGAGACGCGCGCAGGACGAACTCGCTGCGTACCCGTTCGAAGGCACGTTGCTCGGTGACATCGTGCAGCACCATCACCGCGCCGAGGATTTGCCCTTGTGGGTGGCATACCGGCGTCAGGCTGTAGGAAAGCAGCCGGGTTTCTTCATCTATTTCCAGGCTGAGGTCGTCAGGCACGCGGTCGAGGGTGCCGCCGCGCAGTACCAGGCGCAGTTGCTCGTCCAGCTCCGGGCGTTGCAGGGCATCGCCAAGGCCTGTGCCCAGACGCGCATCTTCCCAGCCCAGTTGGCGCTGGGCGACCGGGTTGAGATGCTCCAGATGACCCTGGCGATCGATGATCAGCAGGCCGTCGTCGATACTGTCGAGCACCGCCTGCAAGCGCTGCTGGCCGGCCAGCACTTCGTCGATGTTGGTTGCCTGATGTTTGCGCAAAGCCTCGGCCATCAGGCCAAAGCGGCGGGTCAGCTGGTTCAGCTCCAGGGCGTGGGACACCGGCAGGGTGACCTCGAAGTTACCTTGGCCGATCTGGTCGGCCGCCTTGGCCAATGCTTCGATCGGCTGGCCGACCCGGCGGGCGATACCATGGGCGGTGACAAAACCGAGAATCAATACTGTCAGGCCCACCAGGCCGAGCAAACCGCCAATCAGCAGGGCGCGGTCATGGGCTTTCTGCTCGCTTTCATTAATGTGCTGCAAAGCGCGCTTGTGCGATTCGACCAGGTCGCTGCGCAACAGGTTGAAGGCATGGCCCAGGGGCTGGTCGGCGCCCAGGCTTTTCGAGGTTTCAGCGCTGCTGCGGTAAGCCTGCAAGAAGGCCTGGTAGTCGAGGTTGGCCTTGGCAAAACCCTGGTCGCCCGGGCTTTCGTCGTCATGGTTGATGCCTTCGTCCAGTAGTTGCTGGAACTGGCGTTGCAAGGTTTCGAGGGCCGGTTTGTCCGGGGCGTCATCCAGCAGCAGGGTCAACTGCTCGCCCAGGTTCTGCCGCAGCTTCAGGCCCAGGTCGAGGGTTACCGAGTTTTCCCGCACCAGCGCCTGTTGCGCGCTGGCCATCTGCAGCACGCTGACCAGGCCCAGCAGCAAGCCGAACAGGGCGACGGTGATCAGCGCCGAAATGCTGAGGAAAAGCCGCGTGCGCAGCTTCATCGCCAGTTTCATAAGTTGTACTGCTTGCGCTTGCGGTACAGGGTCGAGGCGTCGATTCCGAGGGTCTTGGCGGCCTGGTCGAGGGTTTCGCTGGTGGCCAGCACCGCACCGATATGGGCGCGTTCCAGTTCATCCAGGCTCAGCGCCGCGCCAATGCGCGGGGCATTGCTGGCCGGTTGTTCGGCCATGCCCAGGTGGCTGATTTCGACGCGCTCCTGGGCACAGATGATGCTCGCCCGCTCGACCACGTTGCGCAGTTCGCGGATGTTGCCCGGCCAGCGGTAGTTGAGCAGCGCGGCGCGGGCCTCGTCGCTGAAGGCGCGGGCCGGGCGCGAGTATTCCTTGACGAAGCGGGCAAGGAAGCGATCGGCCAGGGTGAGGATATCTTCACTGCGCTCGCGCAGGGGCGGCAGGTGCAGGGTGATGACGTTCAGGCGGTACAGCAGGTCTTCGCGAAAGCGCCCTTCGCGGACCATGTCCTCGAGGTTGAGGTTGGTCGCGGCGAGAATTCGCACGTCGGCGCGGCGGGTCACCGGGTCGCCGACGCGCTCGTATTCCTTGTCCTGGATAAAGCGCAGCAGCTTGGGCTGCAGGGTCAGTGGGAAATCGCCGATTTCATCAAGGAACAAGGTCCCGCCGTCAGCCTGGTTGACCCGGCCCAGGGTGCTTTCGCTGGCGCCGGTGAAGGCACCACGGCTATGGCCGAACAGCTCGCTTTCCATCAGCTCGGCAGTCAGCGATGGGCAGTTGATGGTCACGCAGGCCTTGCGCGCGCGCTTGCTCCAGCCGTGAATGGCGCGGGCCAGTTCGCCTTTACCGGTTCCGGACTCACCGAGAATGAGGATGTTTGCGTCGGTGGTGGCGACCTGGCGGGCGGTTTCCAGCACCACCATCATGGCCGGGCTGTGTGAGTCGAGGCCGTCCTTGGGCTTACGCACTTCGCCTTCCAGCGCTTCGAGGCGCGCCGACAGCTGACGGACTTCCAGTTGCTTGGCGGTGGCCAGGCGCAACTGGTCCGGGCTGCAGGGCTTGACCAGGTAATCGGCGGCGCCGGCCTGGATCGCATCGACCGCTGTGTCGACCGCCGAATGCGCGGTGACGATCACCACGCGCATCCATGGCGCCTGGATACGCATCTGCGCCAAAACATCCAGGCCGTTGTCTTCGCCCAGGCGCAGGTCGAGGAAACACAAGTCGAAGACTTGCCGTTGCAGCAGGGTTTCGGCCTGCGCCGCGCTGTTGGCGGTGGCAACGCTGTAGCCTTCATCTTCAAGACAGTAACGAAAGGTTCGCAGGATGGCGGACTCATCGTCGACCAGCAGAATACGGCCTTGATGTTCCTGGGCTGACTCCATTTCCTACGCTCCTTTGAGAATGATCTAGGTTAGTGTCGGAAAAATCGGGCAAGTTGCATGGTTCATTCTGATTCATTCCGTTGCCTGCATGGTAGCCGTTCGCCCAACACTTATCTAACTCACTGAAAAATCAGCGGTTGTTTATCCGCAAGGAACTGGCACGAGTACTGCGAAGACAAAAGACTCTGAGCCCTCGGAGGTTTTCTCATGTTCGCGCCCTATCCGTTGGCAGTCGCCACTGCCCTGTTCCTGCTGCTGCCGATGGCCAGCAGCGCCGCCGAATCACCGGCTTCCAGCGTGCAGCAGGCGCGCCAGGAAGGCGCCTTGCAAACCGCCCTGGCGCTCAACCGCTTGCTCAACCCATACAAGATCGAGGTCAGGGTCGAGGGCAGTACGGCGCATTTGCGCGGCGAGGTTGAGAACCAGGTCGAGCGCCAGCTGGCCGAAGCCGTTGCTCTGGCCACCCGCGGCATCGAAGCGGTGCAGAACGACCTCAAGGTCAATGCCGAACTGGTCGAGCAACCTTTGGAGCGGCGCGCCTATGCCCAGCGCCTGGAAGACGCGACCCTCGCTTCGATCATTCGCGCGCGTCTGCTGTGGAGTACCCACACCCAGGCAGCACCTATAGAAGTCGACAGCCGTGAGGGCGTGGTGACCCTGCGCGGCCAGGTCAGTAGCGCCGAAGCCAAAGAGCTGGCGGGGGTACTGGCCAGCTCCACCGAGGGCGTTTACCTGGTCAACAACCTCATCAGCCTGAGTGCGGCCGATCTGGCCAGGCAGCGCGAAGAGCGCCAGCAACAGGTGACCGATCCGCAGCTCAGCGACGCCTGGATCAATGCCAAGGTGCAGACCAGCTTCATGTACAGCCGCAACCTCGATGGCCCGAACATCAAAGTGGCGACCCAGGATGGCGTGGTGCGGTTGTCCGGCGAGGTGGTCAGCAGCGAACAGAAGACCATCGCCATCGAGGTCGCCCGGCAGATTCGCGGCGTGCGCGGGGTGGATGCCGACATGCTCAAGGTAGCAACCAAGGTGCAGGGCTGATCATGCAAAACGCACGAACGCTTGAGCCCGATCGTGCAGGATACGTTTTAGGCTGAACCGATGTATGTACATAAGTTGTTGATTTATAAGGATAAAAAAATGTTTCAAAGGCTGGCATGCAGGCTGCAATGACTACATCAAGTCAACAATAAAAGCAGCAGGAGGAGCACGGCATGAACCGCCAAACCGCCACCCTAGTGCAGGTTTCTTCGCTTCAGCTGCGCCAGGGTCTGTTTTTCAGCCTGGCGCTGCTGCTGACCCTGATTGCCGGCCAGCTCTACAACAGCTGGGAAACCGCGCGCAGTGCCGAGCAGCTGGCTGCCCAGGCCGCGCTGGTGGCGCAGGTTCAGGCACAACGCCCGGTAGCTGCGCTGCAGGCCAGGGTCGCACTGTCTACGCCGGTGACCACTCCTGCCGTTGTCGACACTGCTGCACCACGTGATCGCTGGGTGTTTTAACCGAGCACCCAAGGACCTCTTCCAAAAACGGTAAGGAGAATCACCATGTTGAGTTGGGCCATCACCTTCCTGATTATCGCCATTGTCGCTGCCGTGCTGGGCTTCGGTGGTATCGCCGGCGCCGCTACCGGTATCGCGAAGATTCTGTTCATTATCTTCCTGGTGCTGTTCGTGGTGTCCTTCTTCTTTGGTCGCCGCGGTAGGGGCTGAGTATGAGCACAACGCTAGGCAGAGCCCTGGTTGCCGTCCTGATCATGGGCGGCAGCGCAGCGGCAATGGCGGCCAATGACGGCCAGGTCCGGGCCAACCAGATTCTTGGCTCGGACCCCGAATACCGGGAAACCTGGCAGGACGTGGTCAAAAACGAAGAACGCTTGCCCGAATGGGTCCTCAACCTGAGTGGTACTTCCGAGCAACAGATGTCGGCGGTTGAGGAAGATGGCGACAAGTATCTGGTCGGACCGTTGTGCGAATCCGAGCGGAAGTGCCTGAACAAGCGTCTGATTGTCGCCTTCAGTTGGGACAAGGACGAAGCCTACGGAATGCTGGTAGAAGTGCCCGAAGGCCTGCCGTCCGACAAGTCGCCCACACGCCACGCCGACTACCGTTGGCTGGGCAAGCCGGACGAAGGCATGCAGGCCCTGCTCAAGGAACAGCTCAAGCGTGATCCGAACTGGTACTGAGGTGTTGCTCACACTTCTGTACATATATAGAAGCTGAACCTTTTTTCATTTCAGGCTTCTATGCTGCGCCGCCCGAGGAAGGCAGGCGCATGACCAGGGGGCCGGGCTGCTCTGATTGTTTCAGGATCGGAGGGGCCTAGGGGTACAGGGAGTACCTCCGATGAGGGCCGGGTCAGGTGAAGCGGTAGCGGAAGTTGCGGGTCGGACAACTGCCTTCAGGCAGAGGTGTCCGACCGGACTTCCGTAGCGCTCTTTACGGCGATCGCTTTTTCCCCCGCAACAAATTCGTTTTTCCTACCGAAGCTGTCGACGCATATTTTTGCCCGACCGTACATCGATATTTTTTCGCCTCGCCGTCCTGGCAAAGTCGCTGCGATTTCACCCATTCGGATTGTCGAACAAAGCCCTTTGTCACTCGGGCGCATACCTCTATATCGGCCGGATTATGGCGCTTTGGCCATCGTCGGATTTCCGAACGGTAGGCGAATAACCCATTGTGACGTACGTTTTGGCCGATAAACCTCATGCCGATTCGGCATGGGGTAGTCGTTTACGGCATTAGACGGAGCCCCCCCACGTGGGAATAGTTGCGCCTTTTTTCGCTGGCCTGAGCGTTCCTACGCTCGCTTGCGGTGACCTTTTACGGTGCCATCGGTAGATAACAAGAAACGATACGGATTGCTGGCAACAGCTCTGGGTCGCGGTTATCAGCCTGGTGGCCGTTTCCACTTGAAGAAAAGGTAACGACATGAAGAAGGCAAAGCTAAGCCTCGCCTGGCAGATCCTCATCGGTCTGGTACTGGGGATTGCAATCGGCGCTTTACTGAACCATTTCAGTGCAGAAAAGGCATGGTGGATCAGTAACGTCCTGCAACCTGCCGGTGACATCTTCATTCGCCTGATCAAGATGATCGTCATCCCGATCGTGATTTCGTCGCTGATCGTGGGTATCGCCGGGGTTGGCGATGCGAAAAAACTCGGCAGTATCGGCCTCAAGACCATTATCTACTTCGAGGTGGTGACTACCATCGCCATCGTCGTCGGCCTGGTCCTGGCCAACCTGTTCCACCCGGGCGCCGGCATCGACATGAGTACCCTGGGTACCGTCGATATCTCCAAGTACCAGGCCACGGCGGCCGAGGTTCAGCATGAGCATGCGTTCATCGAAACCATCCTCAACCTGATCCCGTCGAACATCTTCGCAGCGCTGATGCGCGGTGAGATGCTGCCGATCATCTTCTTCTCGGTGCTGTTCGGCCTGGGCCTGTCGAGCCTGCAGGCAGACATCCGCGACCCGCTGGTGAAAACCTTCCAGGGCGTCTCCGAAGCCATGTTCAAGGTCACTCACATGATCATGAACTACGCGCCAATCGGTGTGTTCGCGCTGATCGCGGTGACCGTCGCCAACTTCGGCTTCGCCTCGCTGCTGCCGCTGGCCAAGCTGGTGCTGCTGGTGTACTTCGCCATCGCCTTCTTCGCCTTCATGGTCCTTGGCCTGATCGCCCGCCTGTTCGGCTTCTCGGTGATCAAGCTGATGCGCATCTTCAAGGACGAACTGGTCCTGGCCTACTCCACCGCCAGCTCCGAGACCGTGCTGCCGCGCGTGATCGAGAAGATGGAAGCCTACGGTGCGCCGAAAGCCATCTGCAGCTTCGTGGTACCGACCGGCTACTCGTTCAACCTTGACGGTTCGACCCTGTACCAGAGCATCGCGGCGATCTTCATCGCCCAGCTGTACGGCATCGACCTGTCGCTGAGCCAGCAGCTGCTGCTGGTGCTGACCCTGATGGTTACCTCCAAAGGCATCGCCGGTGTACCGGGCGTGTCCTTCGTGGTCCTGCTGGCCACCCTGGGCAGCGTCGGTATCCCGCTGGAAGGCCTGGCCTTCATCGCCGGTGTCGACCGCATCATGGACATGGCCCGTACTGCCCTGAACGTAATCGGCAACGCCCTCGCGGTTCTGGTTATCGCTCGTTGGGAAGGCATGTACGACGATGCCAAAGGCCAGCGCTACTGGAACTCGCTGCCGCACTGGCGCAGCAAGGAAGCCGTACCGGCTGGCAAAACTGCCAGCAAGTAAGCGCTAACCTGGCTGTACGAAAAGCCCCGACCTGGTCGGGGCTTTTTTGTTGGCTACATCGGGAGTAACTCGACGTTTATGGCGCGAAGCCAACCCGGCCCGCTATCATTTGCGCCATCTTTGGGGGGAACAACGGATGCTCAACGGCCTTTGGCTTGGTTTTTTCATTGTCGCGGCCATTTCGGCCATGGCCCAATGGCTGGTGGGCGGTAACGCCGGGATCTTCGCGGCAATGGTCGAAAGCATCTTTGCCATGGCCAAGCTTTCGGTCGAGGTCATGGTCCTGCTGTTCGGCACCCTGACCCTGTGGCTGGGCTTTTTGAAGATTGCCGAAAAAGCCGGCATCGTCGAATGGCTGGCCAAGGTCCTCGGCCCACTGTTTGCCCGGTTGATGCCGGAAGTCCCGCCCGGCCACCCGGCCCTGGGCCTGATCACCCTCAACTTCGCCGCCAACGGCCTGGGCCTGGACAACGCCGCCACGCCCATCGGCCTCAAGGCCATGCGCGCGCTGCAGGAGCTCAACCCCAGCTCGACCACGGCCAGCAACGCGCAGATCCTCTTTCTGGTGCTCAACGCCTCGTCGCTGACCCTGCTGCCGGTGACCATCTTCATGTACCGCGCCCAGCAGGGGGCGATGGACCCGACCCTGGTGTTCCTGCCGATCCTGCTCGCCACCAGCGCCTCGACCCTGGTCGGCCTGCTGTCGGTGGCGGTAATGCAGCGCCTGCGCCTGTGGGACCCGGTGGTGCTGGCGTACCTGATTCCCGGTGCGTTGCTGCTGGGCGGTTTCATGGCGTTTCTCGGCACCCTGTCGGCTACCGCGCTGGCGGGGCTGTCGTCGATTCTCGGCAACCTGACCCTGTTCGGCCTGATCATCCTGTTTTTGGTGGTCGGCGCGCTGAAGCGGGTGAAGGTCTATGAAACCTTCGTGGAAGGCGCCAAGGAGGGCTTTGACGTCGCCAAAAGCCTGTTGCCCTACCTGGTTGCCATGCTCTGCGCCGTCGGCGTGCTGCGCGCCTCAGGGGCGCTGGAGCTGGCTCTGGATGGTATCCGTCATGCAGTCGCGTGGCTGGGCTGGGACACGCGCTTTGTCGAGGGCCTGCCCACCGCGCTGGTCAAGCCGTTCTCCGGCAGTGCGGCGCGAGCAATGCTGATCGAAACCATGCAGACCCACGGCGTCGACAGCTTCGCGGCCCTGGTGGCAGCGACCATCCAGGGCAGCACCGAAACCACTTTCTATGTGCTGGCGGTGTATTTCGGCGCCGTCGGCATCCAGCGCGCCCGCCATGCGGTGGGTTGTGCGCTGCTGGCCGAGCTGTCCGGGGTGATCGCGGCGATCTTCGTCTGCTACTGGTTCTTCGCCTGAAGCTGATCGGCCTGGTTTACCGTCCAGTCGACCAGTTGCTTCATCAACTGGTCGCTGGCTGAGCCGAAGCCGCTGACTACCGCGGCTACCTGCTTGTCGCTCAACGGCTGGCGTACTTCGAAGCGCTGGCTGGCAAGGATGCGCTGGCTACGGCCCTGCACCAGGCGGGCGTCGTAGCGGATCACCACAGCCAGGCCGTCGGCGCTGTACTCGCTCTGGAAGGCCTGCAGTTCGCCGGCAATTTCATAATCGCTTTGCAGGTTGCTGTCGTCGGCGCTCAGGCGCTGCACGCGGTCGTCACGCTGGAAGGCATCGAGCATGCGGTTGCGCAGCAGGGTCGGTGCCGGGTCGCTCCAGCGCGCGCCCTTGTAGCTGCTGATCAGGTTGCCCTGCGGCACCACGGCGATGCGCGGGCTGTTCAAGGCATCACTGGCGATTGGCTTATTGATCCGCAGCGACCACGGCGCGCTCTGTGTCAGCGAGCGGGTGCTTTGCGCCGAAGGCAGGCGATAAACATCGGCAGGCTCGGCCTGCGGCAGGATCGAGCAGGCGCTGCCCAGGCTCAGTGCAGTGGCCAGGGCCAGGTAGCGACAGGTACGGCTCATGGCTCGAACTCCTTGTTTTTGTCACGGCCCAGCAGGTAGCCGCTGGGGTTGGCTTCCAGGCGCTGGGAAATGCCCTTGAGCGAGGTCAGGGTGTCGCGCAGCTCGCGGATGGCCGGCGCCAGCTGGTTGAAGCCCTGGGCGCCGCCATCGATGGCTTCGCGGTTGTCATTGAGCAGCTTGTTGATGGTTTCGGTGCTTTGCGCCAGCGACTGCATGGCTTGTTCGGCACTGCCGAACATCTGCTTGCCCTGGTTGCTGAGCAGTCCGTTGGCGTTGCGCATCAGCTCGCTGGTCTGTTCGAGCATGGCGCCGGCCTGCTTGCCGACCTGGGCCAGTTGCTGGATGCCCTCGCGAATGTCGCCACGCTGGTCGTTGAAGGCGCCGGTGGTCTGTTCAAGGTTGCTCAGGGTGTTGCTCAGGCGGGTGACGTTGTCTTCGGAGAACAGCTGGTTGGCGTTGTGCACCAGGGCGTTGATGTTGGTCATCAGGTCGCTGCTGTCGTCCAGCAGTCGGGCAATCGGCGATGGCGAGGCGACGATAACCGGCAGTTTGCCGTCCTTGCCCTTGAGCTCCGGGCTTTGCGGCGTGCCGCCACTGAGCTGGATGAACGAGGTGCCGGTGATGCCGGTCAGGGTCAGCTTGGCCAGGGTGTCTTCCTTGACCGGCGTATCGGCGCTCAGGCGCACCTGGGCCAGGACCCGGCGCGGGTCGTTGGGGTCCAGGCGCAGGCTGGTGACGTCGCCAACCTTGATACCGCTGTACTGCACCGAGCTGCCCCGGGACAAACCGGACACGGCCTCGTTGAACACTACTTGGTAGTCCTTGAAGGTGCTGTCGACACTCGACTTGGTCAGCCACAGGCCGAACAGCATGGCGCCGGCCACCACCAGCACGGTGACCAGGCCGATCAGGACATGATGTGCACGGGTTTCCATCTCAGAGCTCCTTGGGCGCTGTAGCGGCCTGATACGCCGCGCGGCCACGCGGGCCATGAAAATAATCGTGAATCCAGGCGTCGTCGGTGTCTTCGACCTCGGCGATAGGCCCGGCCACCAGCACCTTCTTCTGCGACAGCACGGCGACGCGGTCGGTGATGGTGTAAAGGGTGTCCAGGTCGTGGGTGATCAGGAACACGCTCAAGCCCAGGGCGTCGCGCAGGGTCAGGATCAACTGGTCGAAGGCCGCTGCGCCAATCGGGTCGAGGCCGGCGGTGGGTTCGTCGAGGAACAGGATGTCCGGATCCAGCGCCAGCGCCCGGGCCAGGGCCGCGCGCTTGATCATGCCGCCGGACAGCGACGAGGGGTATTTGTCTGCCGCCGAAATCGGCAAGCCGGCCAGCGCCAGCTTGACCCCGGCCAGGTGCTCGGCATCGGCGCGGCTCAGGCCTGCGTGTTCGATCAGCGGCAAGGCGACGTTCTCGGTGACAGTCAGCGACGAGAACAACGCGCCCTTCTGGAACAGCACGCCGAAACGCCGCTCGACCAGCGAGCGTTGCTCGTCGCTGGCGCTGCTCAAGTCCTGGCCGAACACTCGCACCTGGCCTTCGTTGGGTCGGCGCAGGCCGACGATGCTGCGCAGCAACACCGACTTGCCGCTGCCCGAGCCACCGACCACGGCGAGGATCTCGCCGCGGTAAAGGTCCAGGTCGAGCTGCTCGTGCACGCTCTGGGTACCGAAGCGGTTGCAGATGCCGCGGGCCTCGATCACCGCTTCACGTGGCTTTGTGTGGATCTCGCTCACCAGCCCATCTCCATGAAGAACAGCGCCGCCACGGCATCCAGGACTATGACCACGAAGATCGACTGGACCACGCTGGAGGTGGTGTGGGCGCCGACCGATTCGGCGCTGCCACTGACCTTGAAGCCCTCAAGGCAGCCGATGGCGGCGATCAGGAAGGCGAAGAACGGGGCTTTGACCAGGCCGACCAGAAAGTGCTGCACGCCGATATCGCTTTGCAGCAGCGACAGGAACATCGCCGGCGAGATACCCAGTGACAGCGCGCAGACCACCGCGCCGCCGATAATGCCGCAGAGCATGGCGACAAAGGTCAGCAACGGCAGTGCGATCAGCAGTGCAAGCACCCGCGGCACCACCAGCAATTCAACCGGGTCGAGGCCCAGGGTGCGGATGGCGTCGATCTCTTCGTTGGCCTTCATCGAGCCAATTTGCGCGGTGAAGGCACTGGCGGTGCGCCCGGCCATCAGGATGGCGGTCAGCAGCACGCCGAATTCCCGCAGGAACGAGAATGCCACCAGATCGACGGTAAAGATGCTCGCGCCAAAGCTGGCCAGCACCGTGGCGCCAAGAAAGGCCACCACCGCCCCCACCAGAAAGGTCAGCAAGGCAACAATGGGCGCGGCGTCCAGGCCAGTCTGCTCGATATGCGCAACCACCGAGGTGACCCGCCAGCGCTTGGGCTGGAACAGGCGCAGGAACAGGGTTTGCAGGATCAGGCCGACGAAGCCGAGGATCTGCAGGGTGTCTTGCCACAGGGTGTCAACTGCGCGGCCGATGCGGGTGAGCAGCTGGATCAGTACCGAGCGCTCGGGTTGTTTTTCCGGGATGCAGAAGTCTTGCACCGAGCAATACACGGTCTTGAGCAGCGCCTGGCTGGCGGCGGGCAAGTGCGTGGCGGTTTCGGTCAGCCGCGCCAGGCGTTCGGCGCCCAGCAGCTCGACCAGCAACGCCGCACCGGCGGTGTCGAGCTTGCCGAGCTGGTCGAGGTCGACCTCGGTAGAGGCGTCGTACTGGCCGGCCAGGCTGTCGCTGCTGCGCTTGAGGCTGGTGTAGTTGGCCAGGGTCCAGTCACCGACGATCCGCAGCCGTGGCGGGCTGCTTGCAGTGTCCAGGGTGGCGCTGGCGTGTGTAGTCATAGGCTCCATGCAGTCCGACCAACGGTTCGCAGCCTCAGAGCATAGCGTTACTCGGCCGCGGGTGCTTGACCATCGTCAACCACCTTGAAGCGCAGTACACCGATGACCTGGCCGTCTTCGGTGAGCACCCGCACCTGCCAGCGCCCCACCGGGTTGCCGGGGAAGTTCTGCTTGTGGGTCCAGGCGCGGTAGCCTTCCTTGCGCCCGCCATGGATGTCCAGGGCGATGCGGTCAACCTCTTTGCCCTCGAATTGCCAGACGTGGTAAATCCGCTCGTTCAGCCCGCGTGGGGCGTTGATCGCGGTGAAGGCATAGAGGCCTGCGCGTATTTCACTGGCTTTGATCTGCTCCAGGCTCTTGCCCGGGGTGCGGTTCTCGACCTGGGTGCTGACTGCCACTTCGGTCATCCACAGGGTTGCCGGCGGCACCCAGGAACGCAGCATCCAGCCGCCGGCGCCGACGGCCAGGGTCATCACCACCAGCATGATCCCCCGGCGCCAGTGGCTGATCGGGAAGCTGCTGGCAAGGCTTGGGAACGACAGCAGCATGGCGATGCCCAAGGCCAGCTTGAAGCTCTGCGAGGTGGTCAGGTGGAGGATGATCGGCAGCGCGGTGAGCAGCGCGGCAAACAGCGTCAGGGTATGCAGCGCCAGGTACAGCCAGCGCCGCGGGGCCAGCCACTTGTAGTACAGCGGGTCGATGATCGAGATCAGCCCGGCGGCGGCGAGAATGCCGGTGAACACCAGTTGGCCGCTGTTCCAGGTGGTGGTGACGAAGAAAAACGGCAGGACGAAGAACAGGCTTTCCTGGTGGATCATCTGCGTTGCGTAGCGCAACAGCGGCTGGGGGATTTCGCGCTTGAAGACTTTGGCGAAGACCTTGGTGAAGGTGTTCTCGAGCATCAGCCAGATCCAGCTGATGAGCATGACGATGGCAATCCAGCTGGCCAGGCTTTCCTGGCGATCGACCAGGATGAAGCTGCCGACACCGGAGATGAAACCGCCGAGGGCGATGACCCCGGGATAGCGCTTGATCAGCTCGATCAAGCGCTGGAGGTAAAGAGGCATGAAGGTGTTCGCAAGGTCAGGTAAAAACCTGCACAGGATACTCTGTAGGAGCGGGCTTGCCCCGCGATGATTTCAGCGCGAACGCCGCCGCCCCCAGATAAGCACCCCGGCCAACAACACCCCCACCGCCAGCGCCACCCAGCCATATAGCTCGTCGTAGCTGAGCAGTGGCTTCTCGATCCGCACATAGCCGGGCTCGGCCAGCAACTGCTGCAGGGCCTGGTTGGCATCTTCCAGGCTGATCCGGCGCAAGGCCCGCGCCGGATCGGCAAAGCGCCCTTCGTCAAAGTCGTTCAAGGCGCCCCAGTAGTAATCGGCCAGGGCGCTGTTGCCCTGGGTTGACCAGGCTTCGCGGTCGATGGCAGCCTGCTTGATACGCTGGAAGGTTGCCGGGTCCAGGCCGTTTTTGCGCAGGCGCTCGAGCATGGCCGCCAGGGCTTGCTCGGCAGCATCGACATCGGCGCGGTCGAGGTCGGCGTTGAGTACCATCAGCCCGGTATCGCCGAAGCTCTCGCGCTGGCTGAACGGGCCGTAGGAAAACCCGTGCTTGAGCCGCAATTCGTCGTACAGCGCCCAATCCAGGTAGCGCTGCAGCAGGTCCCAGGTCTGGCTGTGGTCGTTGTTCAGCACCGGTTCGAGGAACAGCCAGTGCAGGCGGGCGCTGTCGCCCAGCCAGCCGCGAATCAACTCCCGGCGTGCCTCGGCTTTGTGGGTGACGCCGTCCAGTACCCGGCGCTCGCCTGGTTCGACCGCTGGCAGCTCGCCATAGGTGCGTTCCAGATAAGCCGGCAGCAGGCGGTCGAGGCCGCCAACCACGATCAGGGTCATGTTGTTGGCCGCGTACCAGTGCTGGCGCAGGTCGTTGACCTGCTCCAGGGTCATGTCCTCGATCGACGAACGTTCGGCGCATTTGAGCCCCAACTCCACGGCCAGCTGGTCGCTGGCGCGATGGCCGAGGTCCTGGCGATCGAGCCAGCGCTGCAGGTGCGAGTAATGGCCGCCGTCTTCGCGCTCGACGATGCGCTTGGATAGCTGCAGGGCTTTTTCATCGATCTGGGTGTCGTTGATCACCGCCAGCAGCAGGTCGAGCACCTTGCGCTGGTTGCGTGCCGGCGCCTCGATGACGAAGGTGGTATCGGCGCTGCTGGTATAGGCGTTCCACTCCCCGCCCAGGGCTTGCATGCGCTCTTCCAGGCCGCCCTCTCCGCCCTCGTCGATACCGCTGAACAGCAGGTGTTCGAGCAGGTGTGGCAGCTCCTGGCGCTCGCAGGGAAAATCATCGAAGCCAACGCCGACCACCAGGCGGATCGACACATGGTTGCGTTCGTAACCTGACTTGAGCACCACCTGCAGACCGTTGGGCAGCAGGTAGCCCTCGACCTGGGAGCGGTCGAGGGCAAAGCCGGGCGCGCAGCCCAGCAGCAGGCAAATGAACATCAGGCAACGCATGGCGAGCTTCCTTGCGGGAGTTCTTGGGGTGTCGCGATCACGGTGAATGAGCGTCGTCCGGCACGCTGTCGAGCAGCAGGCCGCCAGTATCGGCGCCGCCCAATACCACATAGGCACTGCTGCAGAACAAGGAGTTCAATCGTTTCATGTCGGCGATCAGCTCCAGGTGCAACGAACTGGTCTCGATACTTTGCACCACTTTACGTTGCAACCGGCTGACATGGGCATGGGCCAGGCGCCGCTCCTGGGCGCGGAAGCGGCGTTTTTCCCGCAGCAGCTGGCGGGCGCTTTCCGGGTCGGCGCTGAGAAACACCGACAGGCCCAGGCGCAGATTGGCCAGCAACTGGCTGTGCAGGCCGGTCAGTTCTTCCAGGCCCACCTCGGAAAACTCGCGGCGCTGCGAAGTCTTCTGCTGCTGGACCTTGCGCAGCATGCGCTCGATGAGGTCGGCAGCCAGCTTGAGGTTGATCGCCAGCTCAATGATCTCGGCCCAGCGCCGGCTGTCCTGCTCGCTGAGGTCTTCGCGGGGCATTTGCGCCAGATACAGCTTGATGGCGTTGTACAGCGCCTCGACGTCCTCGCCCAGGCCGCGCATCTGCTGGGTCATGGCGGTCTGGGTACCGCGCAGCACGTTGAGCATGGCATCGAGCATGCTGTCGACCAGGTCGCCCATGCGCAGGGTTTCGCGCACCGCGTTGGCCAGGGCCAGGCTTGGCGTGGTCAGTGCGGTCGCGTCGAGGTGACGCGGGCGGGCGCGGCCGTTGGCTTCTTCGCGCTCGGGCAGCAACCATCTGCACAGGCGGCCCATGGGCGTCACCGTCGGCAACAGGATCAGGCAGCGCAGGGTGTTGTAGAGCAGGTGAAAGCCGATCACCAGCTCCTGGGGGCTGAAACTCAGGCTGTCCATCCACGCCACCAGCGGATGCAGCACGGGAATGATCAGCACCAGGCCGATCAGCTTGTACAGCAAGCTGCCCAGTGCCACCTGGCGCCCGGCGGCGTTTTGCATGCTGGTGCTGAGAAAGGCCAGCAGGCCGCTGCCGATGTTGGCGCCAATGACTAGGCCGATGGCCACCGGCAGGCTGATCAGCTCGGCGCCGGCCAGGGTGGCGGTGAGCAGCACGGCGGCAAGGCTGGAGTAGGAAATCAGGGCAAACAGGGCACCGACCAGGGCATCGAGGAGGATATCGCCGGTCAGCGAGGCGAACAGTACCTTCACCCCCTGGGCATGGGTGATCGGCGCCGCCGCTTCGACGATCAGCTGCAGGGCGAGGATGATCAGGCCCAGGCCGATACCGACGCGGCCCAGTTGCCCGGCGCGGGTTTGCTTGCGGGAAAGAAAGAAGATTACCCCGAGAAAGATCAGCAGCGGCGACAGCCATGACAGGTCAAAGGTCAGCACCCGCGCCATCAGCGCGGTACCGACATCGGCGCCGAGCATGATCGCCAGCGCCGGGGTCAGGCCCATCAGGCTCTGGCCGACGAACGAGGTCACCAGCATCGCCGTGGCGTTGCTGCTTTGCACCATCGCCGTCACCAGGATGCCGGCGATAAACGCAAGCGGGCGCTTGGACATGTTCTGGCTCAGTACCCGGCGCAGGTTCGAGCCGTACACCCGCAGGATACCGGTACGCACGATGTGCGTGCCCCAGATCAGCAACGCCACGGCGGAAAGCAGATTGAGCAGGGTCAGCATTGAAAAGGCCCCCTGTTATGCGCCCCAGCGGGGCAAAATGGTTGATGCCGTGAGCCTGTCCTGCTGCCAGGCGGTTTTTCCCAGTGCTCTCTTAAGCTGTAGTCGGCCAATGGCCGTGGCGCCAGCATCGCATAGCCACGCCAGCCTTTGAAACAAAACTGTCATGACGCAAGATGAAAAAAGGGCCCTGCGCAGGGCCCTTTTCACCAGCACCGGGATTACTGACCCGGGATGTCCTTGCGAAGTTTCACCGGATCGCTCTGTTGCTTCTTCTTGGCCATGGCCGTGCGCATCTTGATGTTGATCGCCTCGACCGCCAGCGAGAACGCCATGGCGAAGTAGACGTAGCCTTTGGGTACGTGAACGTCGAAGGATTCGGCAATCAGCACGGTCCCGACCACGATCAGGAACGACAGGGCGAGCATCTTCAGTGACGGGTGCTTGTCGATGAAGTTACTGATGGCGCCGGCGCAGAGCATCATCACCAGCACCGCGACGACGATCGCGGCGATCATCACCGGTACGTGGGAAACCATGCCCACCGCGGTAATCACCGAGTCCAGGGAGAAGACGATGTCGATGATGGCGATCTGGATGATGGTGTAGAAGAACTTGCCGCCGGCGCCGCTTGGCTCGTCGCTGGTTTCGTCTTCACCTTCCAGGCCGTGGTAGATCTCCTGGGAGCTTTTCCACAACAGGAACAGGCCGCCGAAGAACAGGATCAGGTCGCGCCCGGAAATACCCTGGCCGAACACCACGAACAGGTCGGCGGTCAGGCGCATGACCCAGGTGATCGACAGCAGCAGGAGGATGCGGGTGACCATGGCCAGCGCCAGACCGAAGATCCGGGTGCGCTGCTGCATGTGCTTGGGCATGCGGCTGACCAGGATCGAGATCATGATGATGTTGTCGATACCGAGAACGATCTCAAGCGCCGTCAGAGTAAAAAAGGCAACCCAGATCTCTGGGCTGGTCAGCCATTCCATGTGTATTCCTTCGAACGATGTAAGCACAACGCCCCAGGCGATGGGGCGCGGCAGCGGTTAGGTGATTCTGTTGTCTTATAGGCTACTGAACAGGGGGAAAATTCCCATGAGCAGCGCGGCGAGCATTATGCACAGGCAGATCAGCACTGCCCACTTCAGGGTGAAGCGCTGATGATCGCCGAACTCGATGCCGGCCAGGGCCACCAACAGGTAGGTAGAGGGTACCAGCGGGCTGAGCAGATGCACGGGTTGGCCGACGATCGACGCGCGGGCCATTTCCACCGGCGAGATGCCATAGTGGCTGGCCGCTTCCGACAGTACCGGCAACACCCCGTAGTAGAAGGCGTCGTTGGACATGAAGAAGGTGAACGGCATGCTTACGACTGCGGTAATCACCGCCAGGTAAGGCCCCAGCGCATCCGGAATGACCGCCAGCAGGCTCTTGGACATGGCGTCGACCATGCCGGTGCCGGAGAGGATGCCGGTGAAGATACCGGCGGCAAAAATCAGCCCGGTCACCGCCAGCACGCTGCCCGAATGGGCGGCGATACGGTCTTTCTGCTGCTGCAGGCACGGATAGTTGACGATCATGGCGATACTGAAGGCGATCATGAACAGCACCGGCAGCGGCAGCAGACCCATGATCAGCGAGACCATCAGCACGGCGGTCAGCGCGCCGTTGAACCACAGCAGTTTCGGGCGACGGGCGTCGGGGAACTGCGAAACGCTGATTTCGCTGTGATCGATCTCATCACCAGGCAGGTGCAGTTCACCCAGGCGCGCGCGTTCCCGCTTGCCGTAGGCGTAGGCAATCGCCAACAGGGCGACGACACCAGCGAGCATCGCCGGAATCATCGGTACGAAGATGTCCGAGGGGTCGACATGCAGGGCGCTGGCGGCGCGCGCGGTCGGGCCACCCCAGGGGGTCATGTTCATGATGCCGCCGGCAAGGATGATCAGGCCGGCCATGATCCGTGGGCTCATGCCCAGGCGGCTGTACAGCGGCAGCATGGCGGCCACGCAGATCATGTAAGTGGTGGCGCCGTCGCCATCCAGCGACACCACCAGGGCCAGCACGGCAGTGCCGACCGAGACTTTCAGCGGGTCGCCCTTGACCAGCTTGAGGATCTTGCGCACGGCCGGGTCAAACAGGCCGGAGTCGATCATCAGGGCGAAATACAGGATCGCGAACATCAGCATGACCCCGGTCGGCGCCAGTTTGCTGATGCCTTCGAGCATCATCGGGCCGATCTTGGCGGAAAAACCACCGAACAGGGCGAACAGGATCGGTACCAGGATCAGCGCGATCAAGGCCGACAGGCGCTTGGTCATGATCAGGTACATGAAGGTGATGACCATGGCAAAGCCGAGGAAGGTCAGCATGGGAGTACTCCAGGCGTAGCGCGGCGAAGGAAGAACGATTCGGGCGGATCAGCGCACAGGGCGCAGCGCGTGGAATAACGGAGGGATTGCTGCAGGGAGGCGGGCGTAGGAAAGCATCAGTATCACCATTGTTGTTGTTAATTGGGCCGGGCGCCGCATGCAACGAACGGGGCCCTGGCTGACCGGTCTTGTGCCGGTAGTGGTGGCAATCCTAAGGTGGGAAGCTTTCAGCCAGCTTTCGCTGGCCCAAAGCCGACGAGAGGTGCATTGTTGGTTATCAGCCTGTAGGCAACAGGAGGGAGCGATGAGTGATACGTACGAAGGCGGCTGCCATTGCGGCGCCCTGCGCTACCGGATTCAAGGTCCGTTGACGGATGTTGCCCACTGCCATTGCTCGGTGTGCCGACGGGTCAGTGGTGGTTTGCTGATCACCTGGCTGACGGTGAGTTGCGAGGATTTCCAATGGTTGAGCGGTACGCCGCAGCGCTACGACTCGTCTGCCAGTTGCGTGCGCTATTTCTGCAGCCGGTGCGGGGCGCATGTGGCGCTGACCACCGATCTGAGCCCGCAGAGCATCGATGTTACCGTGACCACTCTCGACCAGCCGCAGCTGGCGGCACCGAACCGACATATCTGGATCGATAGCCGCCTACCCTGGTTGCACCTGGACGAGCATCTGCCCGGCGAGTCCGGGGAGACGCTCTAGGCTTTCAGCGGCTTACTCGATGATCACCCCGCCCAGGCCCTTGGGAGTGTTGAACGACTGACCGCGCAGCTGTTCGGCCTGGCGCAGGATGATCTGCGCCTGACGGTTGCCCGGATCCTGGCTGAGCACCCGGTTGGCCAGTGAGCGCGCGGTGGCGCCGTCGCGGCGGGCCAGGGCACTACGCGCCTGGCTCAGCTGCTGGCCCACCAACCCGGCGTTGGCTGCCGGCGCCACCGGTCGTTGCACCGGCCGGGCAACAGGTGCCACCCGCGGCTGTACTGGCGGTGCCGAGCGCGCCTGCTGCTCCAGTTGTTGCTGGCGTTTGGCAAGCTGGGTCTGTTCGTCATGAAGCTGTTGCTCCTTGGCCGCCAGCTCACGGGCTTGCTGCTCGCGCTGCGCCTGTTCGGCTGCTGCCTTGCGCGTTGCTGCAGCGCTTGCGGCAGCGGCGGCGGCCTGGGCTTGGGCCTGCTGATCGCGTTGCTGACCCTCTAGCCCGGCCTGTGCGCGTTGCAGCAAGCTGATGGCGCGCGGGTCCTTGCTTTCGATGCGCAGGGCGCTTTCGGCCTTTTCCAGTGCGCAGTTGTACTGGTTCAGGCGCAGGCAGCCCTGCCCTGCGGCCAGTTCTGCCTCGAACTGCTGCAAGGCCTTGCGAGCGTTCATCTGATAGGCCGCATAACCACCCACCGCAACCAGCACGGCGATGGCCAGCGCGGCCTGGCGCGCGACATTGCGTGGTTTGCTCACCTGGGCCACGACCGGCGCTTGCGGCGGCGCGGTGGCTGCCACGGCGCGCTCGATCTCGGCGCTGGAGATGGTCACCTGCCGTGGCGGCTCGGGCGCTTTGGCCACCGGTGCTGGGGCTGTCGGCGTTTCGCTCGCGACAACGGCCGCTGCCACGGCTGCCGGAGCGGCAACCGGTGCGCTGGTCACCACCTGGCTGCTGGCACCGCAATATGGACAGAACAGCACCGGGCCACACAGGGCCTTGCCACACTCGCCATTGGCGCAGTTGAGGGGGAAGGCCGGTTTTTTCGCAGATGCGGACATAGGGCTCAGGCCTTCCTCAGTTCACAGGCGGTGGCGCCATCGGCGCGACGGGCGGTGGCGTGCCTACCGGCGGCGCCGCAGCAGGGGCCGGAGCAAACAGATGGGCAAGTTCGAGGATCTGCCCGGCGCTCAGCCAGGCGGCCATGCCTTCGCGCCACAGCAGGCTGTCGCGGGTGATCTGGCCGGTTTGCACATACTGTTGCAGCTGGCTGCTGGTGTACGGGCCGTAGTTGCTGCCAGCCACGCTCAGGTGATAGCTGAACTGCGGCGTAGCCACCGGTGGCGGCGCGATACCGGCAACACCTGGCGGTGGCGCAGCCATGCCCGGCATCGGTGCCGGTGCGGCGCTGGCGGCCGGCTGGAACAGCGCGTCGAGCCAGCCGCTGCTGAAGCACTCCTTGCGCAGGGTGCGTTTTTCGCTGTGCTCGTCATGCACTTCGTCGCGATAGACGTCGGCGCGTGAGCCGTTGACCGGTTCGGCGAATTGCTCCAGCAGCGCTCGCGCCTGCTCTACCAGGCGTTCTGCGGTATCCGGGGCCTGGCGCTTGAGGCGGTTGTCGTACTCGTTCTTCAGCAGCTCAGCGATCTTGTACGGGAAGGTCTGGTACAGCGACGACACCCCAAGCTCGTTCTGGCGCATCTGCGGCTTGTAGGCGCCGCGGCGCAGGTCTTCGAACAGCGCGACCATGGCCGCCAGCTGCTGCGGGCTGCGCAGTTGCTCGTAACGCTGGCGCAACTGGTCCTCGATGTCTTTGCGTTGCACCTGGTTCAGACCGTTCTGACGGATCGCGAACTCGTCACCGATGCTGAAGTAGTCCTGGTCGATCATCAGCTCGTAACGTTCCGACGGGTTGCGCCGCAACACCCCAACGGCCACCGCGTGCAGGTACAGCTTGAAGTCTTCGGCGAACTGGCGGTACTGCTCCTGGGTGAACTGGATCGGCTGTACGAACTGGCTGATACGCTTGTGGCTGTGCAGCGGAATCGTCGTGCTTTCCTTGCGGTAGCTGGCCAGGTAGGTCGGCAGCGGGGTCAGGGCCGGCAGCGGGAAGCCGCTCAGCTCAGTGAAGCAGATCAGCTTGCCCGGGGTGCCGGACTCGACGAACTGGATCTGCCCGGCAGTCATGCCGGTGCCCTGCGGCAGGCACTGGGCGAGCATGGCGCCGTAGGTGCGCTTGAATTCGTTGGCATCCTGCACGCCCACCAGGCAGGTGTAGCGGTCCTTGACGATGCCGAAGCCGCCGGTGAGGTTCAGCGGCGCCCAAGGCATGGCCCGTTGCAGTAGCTGGCGGAATTTTTCCCGCTGTTCGTCCGGGGTCAGCGCGGCCAGGGCGCTGAGCAGCGGGTCGATGCCCTGGTTTTGCTTGGGCAACTGCTGCACGGCCTTGCTGCGCAGTTTGCCCAGCAATTCTTCCTGGCCCTCTTCGTCCTGCAGTTTGCCGAACAGCACCTTGGAGCCGCCAAAGTCCTTGAAAGCGTCTTTGGCCCATTCGCGCACCTGGGCGCCATCGACGACCTGTTCCTCGCTGCTTTGCACCAGCGCCAGCGGGATCAGGGTGGCGTGTTTTTCCTTGATGCTGGCGTCGATCTTGCTGATATCGGTTTCGATCCGGCGCAACAGCTGGTCAACCGCATTGCGTCCGTCCTGCAGGCGGCCAACGAAGCCGTTCCATACTGCACGGCCGCTGTGGTCGACCGACTCCTTGCGGCCCAGCCACTCGGACAGCTCGCGCAGCAGTTGCGCCGCTTCACGGGCAGCGACATGGCGCACGTAGAACAGCAGGCTGTCGCGCAAGGTGTCCTTGACCTGGGTGAGTACGGTCTCGGCCTGTTTGTCCTTGCCGCTCAGGCGGGCCATCAGGCCGCCGCCGGTGGTTTCCTTGAGGCGTTCGAACTCGCGGGCCAGCTCCGAGGACTCCAGCTTCTCGGCCAGTTCCTTGAAGCGCGCGGCGTTCTTTTCCAGCGCCGGGATGATCCCGCTGCCTTCGTTTTCGAGGCGGTCCTTGAGCATCTCGACCAGCGCCAGGGTGTAATCCAGGCCGCCACGCTCATCGTCGTCCAGGCGCCGGAAGAGTTTTTCCGGCAGGGCGTCTTCGCGTACCAGTTCGGCCAGGCGGCGCTGGCGGTTTTCCTTGATGCGCACTTCGTGGTTGCGCTCGGCGCTGTCGATGTTGCTGCCCTTGGTGTCGCGCTCCAGCTGCTGCTGGATTTCACGCACGTGGGTCAGCCACTGGTCCTTGTCGGCGCCGCCATTTTGCAGGCGCTCGAAGAGCATCTCGACCTTTTGCTCGATCTGCGCGGTGACGCTGTTGTCGCCCTCGACCAGCAGCAGGTCGTCAGCCACCTGATAGTGGGTGAACTCACCGGTGGCCAGGGTCAGCTCGACCTTGGAAAGGAAGTCCGGCAGCTCGGTGAAGGTGCGCGCAGTGACGTTCAGTTGCTCGCGCAAAAAGTCATCGCGCTCGCGGTCGGTTGGCCGGTTGTCGTTGGCGGCGGCGTTGGCGATGCCGAAGAAGGCCTTGAGCATCTGCTGCACCTGACGGCTCAGGCGCACGTTCTGCCGTGCATCGATCTGGGTGTCGAGCACCGCCTGGCCCAGCGCGGAGTACGAGCACGGGAAGCGCAGCTCGGTATCGTCGCCGTAGTCCTGCGGCAGGCGCACGGTGTAGGAGCGGATCTTGTGCTGGTTCTGGTTGACCGCGATCGAGCGCTTCTTGTTGGCGAAGTCCTGGGAGGTGAAGTCGGTGAACAGCACGTCCGACAGCATCTCGTAGATGTCTTCCTGGTCACTGGTCTTGGCCTGGGCGACGTTGCTGTTGTCGACGATGTAGACATCGTCGTACGGACGGCTGTCGATGAACAGGTTGTCGGTTGCGTCCCAGTGCTTGACCAGGCGGTTGCCGCGCATGCTGGTTTCCAGCTCCATCAGTGCTGCGTAGCCGTTGGCCTGCACGCGCTCGGTGTTGAAGGCATGGAAGCCGCCGGGGAGGACGAAGAACAGGTCGACCTTGCCGGCAATGTTGTTCTCCTTGAGGATCGCCTTGGCCAGGTAACCCATGTCGAGGAACGAGCCGGAACCGGTGCCGCCGGCGGCCGAACCGCTGATGACGATGCGGATCTTGCCCGGGTCGATTTCCAGGCCGAGCTTTTTCAGCTTGTCGGCATGGCCACCGATGTTGGCCAGCAGGCGGTTGACCTTGTCGCGCAGCTTGTCGCGGATCACCGGGTACTTGTCGTAGAAGTACAGGCGCGACAGCGCGCGGATCTGCCCGGCACCTTTGGACGGGTCGATACCCAGGGCGCGAATCTTGTCCGGGGTCAGCGGGAACCACTCGGCCACTTCCCGGTGGCGGTTGAGCTCGTCCATCGAGTGGGTGTATTTGCTCAGGTTGAGCGGCTCGATGATCTTTTCTTCGGAAGTGAAGGCGACCTGCTCGGCGAGCACGTCGGTCTTGATCGACTTGCCGTCCTGAGTGACTTCGCCGGCATCCAGGTCGAAGTTGACGAACTGTACCAGGGGGAAATCGGCAATCTGCTGAACCTGGTTGTTGCCGCCCCAGATCGCATTGAGAATGCGCCGGCGCAGGCGGATGTTCACCTTCATGCCGGTACCGCCCAGGGCGATGAACAGCGTCGGGTGGATCTTCTCGCTGACCGCGTTCAGCGCCGCCGGGCCGGAAGGTTGTGCATTCTCGTTCATCTTCAAACTCCATGAGCCCTGGCTGGGCTGGCCGAGTCAGCTCGGCGTACTAAATCCATCATCGGTTGAAGCGTCAGGCCTGGCCTGACGCGGGCGCAGCAAGCCTGGCTCAGCGTTTGGCCGAGAAGGTCATCAGCCAGGCCACCAGCGAAATGCCGGCCACGCCAGCCAGTGGCGCCAGGTACAGCGGGGTCAGGAACTGCCCGGAGTTGATCACCGCCAGCACCGCCATGGCCGAAACCAGCAGCAGGCCGAGGAACAGGAACCAGCCAGAGGCGTTGGCACGGCTTGGCGCCACGCGCTCACGCACGCGCCAGTTGGCGTAGGCGTTCTTGATCACGAAGAAGATCAACGCCAGCACCACCAACACGGCCACGCCGACCAGGGCATCGCGGCTGTCGACTTTTTTCGGGCCCAGGTCCAGCACTGGCGTCGGCACGCTCAGGGTGGAGGTGCTGGTGGCCGGAGCGGCTTCGTTTTCTACTGGGGCTGGCAGGGAGCTGGTTTGGGTCATGACAGGGTCCTAAGGTTATTTGAGGCGCACGGCGACGTCGGCGGCGAGCTTTTCAAGGGTGGCGCCGAACAGGCCGCGCTTTACCGTCGCGACTTTGTTCTGCCGGGCGTCGTAGACGCTGGCGCTGCTGAACGGCTTGAGCGGGTACTGCTGGGCCACGCCTTCGACCATGACCGTGACCGGCTTCTTGCCGCCGACCAGGCTCTTGGCCAGCAGCAGGCCGAACAAGGCGAACACGAACAGGGCCAGCAACAGCAGCACCGGGCCCAGCGGGTAGCTGATCTGCAACACGATCGGCAGGCGGGTAGCCGAGGCGCTGGCCTCGCTGGAGGGCAGGAACACGTCTGGCAAGGCATCGTTGGGGAACAGTTCGTTCATGCGCTCGATGAACTGCTGGGAAATCTGCAACTGCTGTTCGCTCAGGCGCACTTCGATGGCGCCGGCACGCTGGTAGCCGCTGGACAGCAGCACTTCGCTGGACCACTGCGAAGGCAGCGGTGGCAATTGCAGGCTGATCGACAGCTCTTCGGAGCGGGCGCCTGGCTCGAGGTTTTCGATGCGGTCCAGGGAGATCGACGACTGCAGGGCTTCGCCCGGCATATCGAGGCTCATCGCGACCTTGGCTGAGTGGATCTGGTAGGGGTTGAACTGGTTCTCGAAGCGGCCCAGCAGCACCGCGGTTTTCGGCGAACCGTCGACATCGATGTTGAGCACCACGGTTTGCTGGTCGGGTGCGAGCTCGGCGCTGACGTCCGGGGTGTCTTTTACCCCGGTCGGAATAAAGCGCACGGCCGCCTGGGTCAGTGGCTTGAGGCGCACCCCGGCGTCTTTGAGCAGTGTTGCCAGGGCCGGCTGGGCCAGCACCTGCTCGAGCGCGGCACCGGCGTTGGCGCCATAGGCCAGGGCGTAGATCATCAGGCCGTTAGCCTCGAAATTGCTGCTTTTGACCGGCATCTTCTGCGGGAAGGCGGCGATGCGGCTGATCACTGCTTCCTTGTGCAGCAGGTCGTAGAACTCGCGGTTCTTGAGCTGGGTTTCGTTGCTGTTGTTGGGGCTGTTCTTGTTGTTGGTGACGATCCAGATGATGCCTTCGCGCCCTTCCAGGCCGGTGTTGATCGCCGCCAGCAAGGCTTCCTTGAAATCGGTATCGGCATAGGCGCCGCTGGCCTTGCGGGCCAGGCTCAGGGCATTGACGCTGTCGGCGAGCTTGGCGTGGGTGCCTGGCCCGCGGTAGGTCCATTGCGGCGAGGGGTGGCTGCTGTCGGCCTGGTTGAAGGCACCAATTACCACTTCGCCGCTGCCGGCGGCGCTGGCCGCCAGTTGCGTGACCAGCGGTTTGAAGCCCGAGGCCGGGTCGAGGTAGAACGGCTCCATCCAGCCGGAGTTCTGTACCAGCAACACCTGGCGCAGTGGCGCCGCATGGGCGCTTATGCAGACCAGGCTCAGGACGAGCAGCAGGCTGTGGCGTAGCAGGCGGTTCAGGCGTTCCATCGGTAAAGCGCTCCAGTCGAATCGATGTACAGCCACAGGGCGTTGTCGTAGCAGAACCACTGCGCGTTCCACGGTTGCGCCACCTTCAGCAGCAGGCTCAAGGCCGGCTGGCCGATGCGCTCAAGGCAGTACTCGGTCTCGACGGGCTGCTCATTGCCGAAGAACTGCTGCAGGCTCGAGGGCCAGCGCACCCGGCACGACAGCAGGTGCGGGTTGTCGCTGAACTCGATGAACGGGTACACCACTTCGCGGTCGGCGGGGTTGTTGTCGACGTCGTGTTCACCCCACGGGGCGTCCAGGCGCACGTTGAACATGTAGTTCAGCTGCCCGGTGCTCAGGCGCGAGCCTTTGACTTCCTTGCGCTCGTCGGAGTCCAGGCGCAGGCAGTACTGCTCGCTGCCTTCGAACAGTTGCTGCCAGATGCCGTAGCCATTGACGAACGGCGGGCCATATTCGGGGCGCGCCTGGGCGCCGGGCGGCCAGCTCAGCCATTGGGCTTCGAGGCTTTCACCGAGCTTGACGCTCAAGTAGCCGTGGGCGCCGATCCACAGCAGGCGCCGCGAGGCCGGGTCGCGCAGCGGCGCCGAGAGATTGTGCAGGTGTTGCGGATTGGCCAGGGCAATCGGGTGTGCGAGCCACTGATCATTCTGGCGGGCGACCACGCAGAAGCTGCCATCGGGCATCTGCTGGGGAATCAGCACCTGCTCTTCAAGTTCGCCGGGGGCGGCGATAGCGCGGCCAGGGCAGCGCTCCAGGTGGTAGCGGCCAGCGAGCGGATCGACGCGCACTTCGGTGGCGCCTTCATCACAGGCTAGCAGCAGGCATTGCTGGCTGCCCTGCTCGCGCAGGCTCACGCCCCAGGCCCAGCTTTGCAGGCTGCAGCGACCGATCGGGGTGCTGTGCGGCAGCACTCCGACCCATTCTTCGGCCTTGCGCTGCCAGCGGAACAGGCTGCCATCGCGCGCCAGCGCAAACAGCGCTTCGCGATGGCCGCCGAGGTTGGCGACGAGGAAATTCAAACCGTTGCTGCGCGGCAACTGGTCGAACTTGCGCGCGGCATTGAGGTTGCGCGGGCTGGCGCGATCAAGGCGCTGGTACACGGCGGCGACAGTCTGCTCGGCAGCATCGAGCTTGCAACAGCCCTCCACCACCCGCCGGCCGCTACCGTTGCCATAAGGTGGCAACCAGCGCTGCTGGGGAGCGTAACGAACAGGTTCAAGGGGCGCGCCGGTCTGCGGGCAATGGCGGAAGCTGGCCGGCAGCCAGGACTGCCCGTCAGGCGCCTGCTGCGCCCCGACGAGGAAATCCAGGTCGGGCTGATCGCCTTCCAGCGCCTTGCCAGCGACGTGGGTCAGGGAGAACCTGCCGTGGGCATCCTGCAACCAGCGTTGCCCATCCAGCGACCACTCGTACTCGCGGTCGTCTCCGACTACGTCCATATAATCCCACCATGCCAACGGTCGTTCGTGCGCAGCCCTGCCCTTCACAGCCAGGCTGTCACGTCGATAGAAAGAGATTTTGCGAGAGGCCCCGAAGCGAGGCCTTCATCTAGCAAAATGGCATCAAAACGCCATTTTTATAGCGGCGAAATAGTGGCACAGACAGTTACAAAGTCAACCACCGGCTCAGGGCAATTGCAGCCCGCCTGCGGCTTTGTGCAATGCGCGCAGGTGCTCGCCGACCTGCTTGATGTTGGCCTCGACCGCTTTGATTTGCGCGGCGCGGTCCGGGCCGAGCAAGGCCCGCACCTCTTTGTCGAGGTCGGCACTGAGGGTTTGCAGCTGTTTTTGCCGCTGGCGGGTTTCGCTCAGCAGTTTCTCGCGCTCGCTGGCCTGGGGCAGACCGTAGCCGCTGCTGCCCAGCAGTTCGGCCGGGCGGCTGAGAAAGCCGCTGTTGGCGAGAATCTGCTGCAGGGTGTTGTTGGCCTTGCCGACGCTGGCGTCGTTGCGCTCGCGCCCGCTCAGGTAGCGCTGCTTGACCTCGTCCTGGGCCAGCAGCAATTGGCGGCGCAGGCTGGCTTGTTCAAGCAGCAGCAAGGCTGCGCTGGTACGCAGGTCGGCCTGGGCAAACCACTGCTGGCGCTGCTCGGCCGATTGCTCGAGCCAGGCTTCGACGCTGTCCTGCTTGATCGGCAGTTGCTTTTTCAGCACCAGGAACATGGCCTGGTAGCGGTCGCGGTAGGAGTCGAAGCGATAACCCAGGCGCAGTGCCTCGCGTGGGTCGTCGAGCACGCTGACATCTGCCAGGCCGCGGCCTTCGAGCACTTCGAGCAAGCCATTGGGGACGATGCTGTCCAGGTCGTTCAGGCGCGGGTTGGCAGTACCGCTGCGCAACAGCTTGAGGGTTTCGACCGCACAGTTGTTCGACAGGAAGTAATAGTTGCCGTCGTAACTCCAGTGCATCTCGGCGGCCTGGCGCACCAGGCTTTCCAGCTCGTCGCGGTTGAGCTTGAGCGGAATCGAGGCCAGGCTGCGCAGTTCGGTCTTGGTGTACTCGTCGATCACCTGCGCCAGTGGCAAGACGAACAGCCGCGACGGATAGGCGCCGGTCAAGCCGTCCCAGCTCGACAGCTGCACGTCGTTGACGAACGCCCGGTACGACAGCACCAGGTGCTGGTCCAGGTCCAGGCGGCAGTCCGGCCCGCGTGGGCGCCCGGGGGCGCAGATGACCAGGCGCAACATGCTGTGGCCCCAACGGCTGACCCAGTTCTGATTGGCTTCGGCCAGCAGGTAATCCACCGCGTAGACGCGCTCGGGGTCGATCTCGCCCAGCGGCGATTTGGCAAAGTCGTTGCCGGCATTGAGGAACGGCAAGGCGCCCGGGCACGCTGGATGTTCGGGTGCCCAGTCGAAATGGGCTTTCAGGTAGGCCTGCAAGGCCGGGCGGCGGCAGGCAAAGCTTGGGTCAAGGAGGAAGTACTCCATGTTGACCGCAATGAATTCCTTGGGGCTGCTCAGCTCATAACTGTCGGGGCTGCGCGCCACCTGGCGGTTGTGCTGCTCGCGCTCGCCACGGCGGCCGACATATTGCGGCCAGCCGGCCAGGTCGAGCAGTCGCGGATCGTCGCTGAGGGTAAAGCGGCGTTCGGTCTGGCCGCGGCACTGCTCAGGCAGGCCGATTTTGCCCTGGCTGTTCTGCTGTCGGGTGCAACGGGTGATCAGCTGTCGCTCGGCACCCTGCCACAAACGGGCGCGATCATAGATGTGGGTCAGCTCATGCAGGACGGTGGCCAGCAACTCCTGGCGCACGGTGCCGTGGGGGCGGCCGGTCTTCTGGGTGGCAGCGCTGCCATCGGCAAGGCCCGGCAGCAGGCGGCTGTTGAGCTCCAGGGTGGAAACCAGCGACGCCTGGCCATAGGCATCGGCCGGCATACGGCTGCTCCAGCTGACCTGGATACGTCGGTCAAGGCGAGTCTTGAAGCTTGGTGGCAGGGCCTGCAGGGCTTCGTCCAGCAATGCCTGGCTGGCCTGCTGTTGCTGCGGGCTCAAACCGTCGGCCTGCAGAGCCAGCTGCAGGTCGGCCAGTGCCGGGCTGCCGCACAGTATCAGCAGGCAGCCCAGCAGCCAGACACGCATTGGCTTCACAGGGCGAGAATGGCTTCAGCCAGCACCTGGTCGCTGGCCTGGCGCGCTTCTGGCACACGCTGGCGCAGGGTATCGAAGGCAGCTTCGAGTTGCGCACCACGGATCTCGCCACGGCTGGCGACGTAGCTGGCGGCATCATCGCGGGCTTCGCGCACGACTTTCGAGTCGCGAATCGAGGTGGTGGTGTCGGAGGTGAAGTCGATCGAGCGGCCAAAGGCGCGAACGATGATGTTGCTGGTGGCCACCAGGGTTTGTGCCTGGGCCACATCGGCCAACAGCAGAAGGCCAAGGGTGGCGGCAATCAGCGGGTTACGCATGGAGCATCTCCGGGAGAACAGAAGTAATCATTGGACGAGAATTGCCTGTGCCAGTTCAAGGTCGCTGGCATGAAGTTCCGGGTTGGCCTGGCGCAACTGCTGCAGTGCTGCCTCAAGGCGCGCGCCCCGCCATCGGCCATCGCTGGCGACAAAAGCGGCGGCATCGTCATGGGCGGCCAGCAGCAGTTTGCGATCGAAGGGCACCGACGTCACTTTGCTGGTGACGTAACCACTGACGACAAGGTTGTTGGTGGTCAGGTCCAGCGCCTGGGCGGCGCTGCTCCAGCACACCACGAGCAACAGCAATGACAGATAACGCATGGGTCTCGAACGGCAGCTGAATCAGGCGGCAAAGGCTATCCCAATGCGCCGGTGAGGACCAGCGCAGAGGGCCCGGCTTAGTTGCACGTTGTTACATGCACGGCCGGGAACGAGCGGCTTCAGAGCGCCAGGATGGCCTGTGCCAGTTGCGCGTCGCTGGCCTGCAGGCTTGGGGTCTGCTGGCGAATGTGGGCGAAAGCGCTCTCCAGTTTCGCGCCGCGGATGTCACCGTGGCTGGCAACGAAGCTGGCAGCGTCGTCACGGGCGGCCTGGACGATCTTGTCGTCACGGAACGAGGACGACACATCGGAGGTGGCATCGGTGGAGGCGGCAACACCACGAACGACGGTATCGGTGGTGACGACGAAGCTGGTGGCGTTGGCAGTCGAAGCCAGGGCCAGCAGCAGCGCGGCGCCAAACAAGCGTGAATGGAACATGGTCGATCTCCTGGATAGGCTTTTGGTGGTTCTTATGTCAGACGCACGCTCAGCTTGTTGCGCTACTTTTTACCAAGCTGGGTACGTTAAGGGTATCACGCGGGTGTAATCCGCGGCTTGGACCGGATCGTAGCAAGATTTATCAACTGTACCTGTCAATTTAATTAAATTAAAAATTGTACTGGTATGTTGTTCAGCCGCTCTATTCCGGGCCTTTAAACGACAAAACCCGTCAGCAGTCACCTGCGACGGGTTTTGGGGAATTCGTGGTGCCGGCCTTGGCCGGCGAGCCCTGCATTAACGCCAGAAAGGCTTGCTCAGCTCTTCGTAGCGTTGTGCTTCGCTGATACCGGCATCAGCCAGCAGACGCGAGTCCAGGCGAGCCAGTTGGTGGCGGCTGGCAATGCGGCGTTGCCACAGCATCAGGTTGGCCAGCAGGCGCAGTGGCAGCGAGGCCTTGGATTGTTCGGCGGTGTTTTCGAAAACCAGATCGGAACTGAGGGTACGTTCCATGATGTCATCCTTCCGCTTGTGGCGGCATTAGGTAGTGATTTAACTGATGCCAATGATCCTCCTCTGTCGTCCATAACAGTAGATACAGTTCACCTACATTGTGATGGGCCAGTTAACTGTTTTAGACGACTGTTGCACTCGGAATAGGCGCAACTGTACTGGTCAGCACTGAAATGGTGCATTTTTGATCAGAGAGGGGACAAGAGGATGAAAAATGGCGGTGAAATCACCGGTACAGTAGAACAGTTTTTGTCTGGATAAATAAATCAGTTACCCGACCGGTTGGCATTGCGCACAACCGGCCGGTCACTGTGCAGGTCAGCCGGCGAGCATGCGCCCGGTTTCTTCCAGGTTTTCGTGCCAGGCCAGGGCTTCGCGCAGGATGTGCGGGGTGTGGCCGCCGCGTTCGCAGGCGCGGGTGAAGTAGTCGTTCAGCGCCTCGCGGTAATCCGGGTGCACACAGTTGTCGATGATCACCCGCGCACGCTCGCGTGGCGCCAGGCCGCGCAGGTCAGCCAGGCCCTGCTCGGTGACGAGGATATCGACGTCGTGCTCGGTATGGTCGACGTGGCTGACCATCGGCACCACGCTGGAAATCGCCCCGCCCTTGGCAATCGACTTGGTGACGAAGATCGCCAGGTGCGCGTTGCGGGCGAAGTCGCCCGAGCCACCGATGCCGTTCATCATCCGCGTGCCGCAGACGTGGGTGGAGTTGACGTTGCCGTACAGGTCGAATTCAAGCGCGGTGTTAATGCCGATGATGCCCAGGCGGCGGACCACTTCAGGGTGGTTGGAGATTTCCTGCGGGCGCAGGACCAGTTTGTCCTTATAGCGCTCCAGGTTACCGAAGACGTCGGCGTTGCGGCGGGTCGACAGGGTGATCGAGCTGCCCGAGGCGAAGCTCAGCTTGCCGGCGTCGATCAGGTCGAAGGTCGAGTCCTGGAGTACTTCGGAGTACATGGTCAGGTCTTCGAACGGCGAGTCGATCAGGCCGCACATCACCGCGTTGGCGATACTGCCGATACCGGCTTGCAGCGGGCCGAGCTTGTTGGTCATGCGCCCGGCGTCGACTTCCTGCTTGAGGAAGTTGATCAGGTGGTTGGCGATGCCTTGGGTTTCGTCGTCTGGCGGCAGTACGGTGGACGGCGAGTCCGGCTGCTCGGTGATGACGATGCCGACGATCTTGGCCGGGTCGATCGGGATTGCGGTGCTGCCGATGCGGTCATCGACTTTTACCAGCGGGATCGGCGTACGGGTCGGACGATAGGTCGGGATATAGATGTCGTGCAGGCCTTCCAGGTTGGCGTTGTGCGCCAGGTTGATCTCGACGATCACCTGTTTGGCGAAAATCGCGAAGCTGGCCGAGTTGCCCACCGAGGTAGTCGGCACGATGTGGCCCTGTTCGGTGATGGCGACCGCTTCAATCACCGCGATGTCCGGCAACTTGAGCTGCTGGTTGCGTAGCTGCTCGACGGTTTCCGACAGGTGCTGGTCAATGAACATGACCTCGCCGGCGTTGATCGCCTTGCGCAGGGTGCTGTCGACCTGGAACGGCATGCGCCGGGCCAGCACGCCGGCCTCAGTCAGTTGCTTGTCGAGGTCGTTGCCCAGGCTTGCGCCGGTCATCAGGCTGATTTTCAGTGGCGACTGCTTGGCGCGTTCGGCCAGTGCATGGGGCACCGCCTTGGCTTCACCGGCGCGGGTAAAACCGCTCATGCCGACGGTCATGCCGTCCTCGATCAGGCCAGCGGCATCAGCCGCACTCATTACCTTGCTGTGCAGGGAGGACAAGCGGATACGATCACGGTACATGGATTGTTATCTCGGGCTACTAAAGCTAGATGCGCAGTCTAGTGTTTTCGCCTGGCTTCGTCCCGCGACCAAGGTCGAATGCGAAGCCCTGAAATAGAGCCTTCTGTCGGCTGGCCGGGCATGAAAAAGCCCCAGCCGGTACCGCGCTGGGGCTATTTGTCACAGCAGTTTGAACGGCTTATTCGACCGCTTTGACCATGTCTTCGATGACCTTCTTGGCGTCGCCGAAGACCATCATGGTCTTGTCCAGGTAGAACAGCTCGTTATCAAGGCCGGCGTAGCCGCTGGCCATCGAGCGCTTGTTGACGATGATGGTCTTGGCCTTGAACGCCTCGAGGATCGGCATGCCGGCAATTGGCGACTTCGGATCGTTCTTCGCCGCCGGGTTGACCACGTCGTTGGCGCCCAGCACCAGCACCACGTCAGCCTGGCCGAACTCGGAGTTGATGTCGTCCATCTCGAACACCTGGTCGTATGGCACTTCGGCTTCGGCCAGCAGTACGTTCATGTGCCCGGGCATGCGCCCCGCCACCGGGTGGATCGCGTACTTCACGGTCACGCCGTTGTGGGTCAGCTTCTCGGTCAGCTCTTTCAGCGCGTGCTGGGCACGGGCCACCGCCAGGCCGTAGCCGGGGACGATGATCACGGTGTCAGCGTTGCTGAGCAGGAAGGTGGCGTCGTCGGCCGAGCCGGATTTCACCGGACGGGCTTCCTTGGCACCGGCCGGGCCGGCCGCTTCTGTCGCGCCGCCGAAACCGCCGAGGATCACGTTGAAGAACGAACGGTTCATCGCCTTGCACATGATGTACGAGAGGATCGCACCAGACGAACCGACCAGGGAGCCAGCGATGATCAGCATTGAGTTGTTCAGCGAGAAGCCGATACCGGCTGCCGCCCAGCCCGAGTAGCTGTTGAGCATCGACACCACCACCGGCATGTCGGCGCCGCCAATCGGGATGATGATCAGAACGCCCATGACGAACGCCAGGATCAGCATCAGGGCGAAAGCGCTGTAGCTGCCGGTGAAGGTGAACACCAGGCCCAGGCCAATGGTGGCAAGGCCCAGGACCAGGTTCAGCTTGTGCTGGCCGCTGAACTGTACCGGTGCGCCCTGGAACAGGCGGAACTTGTACTTGCCCGAGAGCTTGCCGAAGGCAATGACCGAACCTGAGAAGGTGATCGCACCAATGGCGGCGCCGAGGAATAGCTCAAGGCGGTTACCGGTAGGGATCGGGTCGCTGATGCTGGCAACGATGCCCAGCGATTGCGGCTCGACCACCGCGGCAATGGCGATGAACACCGCGGCCAGGCCGATCATGCTGTGCATGAAGGCGACCAGTTCGGGCATCTTGGTCATTTCAACGCGCTTGGCCATGATCGAGCCGGCAGTACCACCGATTAGCAGACCGACAATCACGTAGCCGATGCCGTCGGTAGCCAGCTCTGCGCCCAGCTTATAGATGAGGCCGACGGTGGTGATCACCGCCAGAGCCATGCCGAGCATGCCGAACAGGTTGCCGCGCCGTGACGTAGTCGGGTGCGACAGGCCCTTGAGTGCCTGGATGAAGCACACCGAGGCGACAAGGTAGAGAAGTGTTACCAGGTTCATGCTCATGTTTACTTCTGCCCCTCTTGCTTCGCTGCGCCCTTGCCTGGGGCTTTCTTCTTGAACATCTCCAGCATGCGCCGGGTGACGAGGAAACCGCCGAATACGTTGACCGCTGCCAGGGCCACCGCGAGGGTGCCCATGGTTTTGCCCAGCGGCGTGACGGTCAGCGCGGCAGCCAGCATGGCGCCGACGATGACGATGGCGGAGATGGCGTTGGTGACCGCCATCAACGGCGTGTGCAGTGCCGGGGTGACGTTCCAGACCACGTGGTAACCGACATAGATCGCCAGCACGAAGATGATCAGGTTATAGACGCCGTGAGAGATCAGCATGTCTTCCATTGTCTGGCTCCTTATCCGTTCTTGCGGATGACCTGGCCGTCGCGGCACATCAGGCACGCGGCGACGATGTCGTCTTCGAGGTTGATCGTCAGCGCGCCGTCCTTGTCGAACAGCAGCTTCATAAAGTCGAGCAGGTTGCGTGCATACAGCGCCGAGGCGTCCGCACCGACCTGCGCTGGCAGGTTGGTCGGGCCGACGATGGTCACGCCCTGCTCCACCACCACCTGGTCGGCGACGGTCAGCGGGCAGTTGCCACCCTGGGCTGCGGCGAGGTCGATGACCACCGAGCCGGGTTTCATCTGCGCCACGGTCTCGGCGCTGAGCAAGGTCGGAGCCTTGCGGCCAGGGATCAGTGCGGTGGTAATGACGATATCGGCCTGCTTGGCGCGCTCGTGCACCGCCAGGGCCTGACGCTGCATCCAGCTGGCCGGCATGGGTCGGGCGTAGCCGCCGACACCTTCGGCGCACTCGCGCTCTTCATCGGTCTCGTAAGGGACATCGATGAACTTGGCGCCCAGCGACTCGATCTGCTCCTTCACCGCCGGACGCACGTCCGAGGCTTCGATCACCGCACCCAGGCGCTTGGCTGTGGCGATAGCCTGCAGCCCGGCTACACCGGCGCCGAGGATCAGCACACGCGCAGCCTTAACAGTACCGGCAGCGGTCATCAGCATCGGCATGAAGCGCGGATAGTGGTGAGCCGCCAGCAACACGGCCTTGTAACCGGCAATGTTGGCCTGCGACGACAACACATCGAGGCTTTGCGCCCGCGAGGTACGCGGCGCCGCTTCAAGGGCAAAGGCGGTGATGCCGCGCTCGGCCATCTTGGCGATGGTTTCGTTGTTGAACGGATTGAGCATACCCACCAGCACGGTGCCGCTCTTGATCTGGGCCAGTTCGCTATCGTCAGGGGCTACAACCTTGAGAACCAGCTGAGCTCCAAACGCATCGGCAGCGCTGCCAATAGTGGCGCCTGCTGCTTCATAGGCACTGTCCGGAACGCTGGCATTGATGCCGGCGCCGCTCTGGACGGTGACCTGATGCCCCTGGCCAATCAGTTTCTTGATGGTTTCCGGGGTTGCAGCAACCCGTGTTTCGCCCGTCTGCGTTTCGAGAGGAACACCAATGTGCACGTCATTTCTCCTGCGTGATCTTTTGTTGGTAAACCAGCGCACTGCGGATGGTGCGCTGGGGCGGCCGATCAGCACGATCCCGCCGAATCCAGGCGGGGCGCGGCATTTTGCAGGTGATTCCTGAATCGCTTCAACCAGTTTTGAAGGGTGACGGCAATCAAACTACAAGTCACCCTGTGACCGAATGTCGCAATAACAGGCCTGGAGCCCGCCAAACGCGGGCTTCAGGGAGATTACGGCAAAATTCGAAAATTTTCCGCCGAATTTGCTGAATGCCTGGCTGAAAGCGCGATTTATGCTGTGAAGGCCGCATAAACAGCAGGGTTAAGGGCTTTTCAGAGGGTGCCTGAAACAGTTGGCCTAAATGCGACATTTCCTTATATCTGTAGGGTTTCAGTTTTATTGACTACGGGGTCAGGTTGTAGCTGTCATCCTTATGGGCTGCGGCGTAGCGCCCCGCCTCCCCTACCAGCCAATCGCGGAAGGCGCGCAGCGAAGCCGACTCCACCTTGCGCTCGGGGATCATCAGGTAATACGCCTTGATGCTCGACAGCGCATGTGGGCTGGCCACCACCAGGCGCCCTTCTGCCAGTTCACGCTGGATCAGGAAGGGCGGAATCAGTGCCACGCCCATCTCGTGCATGGCCGCCTGTGCCAACATCGAGAATAGCTCATAGCGTGGGCCGGTCATGTCACGAGCGACGTTCATTTCCAGGCTGTCGAACCACTGGCGCCAGGCGTAGGGCCGGGTGGTCTGCTGCAGCAGCGGCAGCTGGGCGATCTGCGCGGGGCTCAGTTGCCGGTTGCCGGCCAGCAATACCGGGCTGCACACCGGCACCGGGTTCTCGCCCATCAGCCGATGGGACTCGGTACCCGACCAGTCGGCATCGCCGAAGTAGATCGCCGCGTCGAAGCTGGTATCGGCAAACAGGAATGGCCGGGTGCGGTTGGTCAGGTTGACCGTGACTTCCGGGTGGCGCTGCTGGAAGTCCTTGAGCCGGGGTAGCAGCCATTGGGTGCCGAAGGTCGGCACCACTGCCAGTTCGATGACGTTGGCGCCCTGCTGGCCCATCACCGATAAGGTGTCGCGCTCCACCGCATCCAGCTGGGTGGCGACCCGGCGGCTATAGGAAAGCCCGGCCTCGGTCAGCTTCACCCCGCGGCGCGAGCGGCGAAACAGTTCGACATTGAGAAACTCCTCCAGCCCGGCGATTTGCCGACATACGGCGCCCTGGGTCAGGGACAGCTCCTGGGAAGCCTTGGTAAAGCTCTCGTGGCGGGCGGCGGCCTCGAAGCAGACCAGGGCCGCTGTGCTGGGGATCTTGCGCCGCATGTACATCAACCTCACTAATAGGGCGTAAATATGGCCTTTGCGGCCATTACGAAGTGAGAAATTATCACAAGAGCATGCGCAATCCTCGTTTGTCTCGTCGCTTGAACGGGCCTAGGATCAATGCACAACAACTCTGGTCCCATTTCTCGAGGATTCGCTCATGGCCGGTAAAGCAAGCTTCAACTGGATCGACCCGCTGTTGCTCGACCAACAGCTCACTGAAGAAGAGCGCATGGTGCGTGACAGCGCTTATCAGTTCGCCCAGGACAAGCTGGCCCCGCGCGTGCTGGAGGCCTTCCGTCACGAGCAGACCGACCCTGCGATCTTCCGCGAGATGGGCGAAGTCGGCCTGCTGGGCGCAACCATTCCCGAGCAGTACGGCGGCAGTGGCCTGAACTACGTGTGCTACGGCCTGATTGCCCGGGAAGTGGAGCGTATCGACTCCGGCTACCGCTCGATGATGAGCGTGCAGTCCTCGCTGGTCATGGTGCCGATCAACGAATTCGGTACTGAGGCGACCAAGCAGAAGTACCTGCCCAAGCTCGCCAGCGGTGAATGGATCGGCTGCTTCGGCCTGACCGAGCCAGACCATGGCTCCGACCCGGGCTCGATGATCACCCGCGCCAAGAAGGTTGACGGTGGCTATCGCCTGAGCGGCAGCAAGATGTGGATCACCAACAGCCCGATCGCTGACGTGTTCGTGGTCTGGGCCAAGGATGATGCCGGCGACATCCGAGGTTTTGTTCTGGAAAAAGGCTGGCAGGGCCTGAGCGCCCCGGCGATTCACGGCAAGGTCGGCCTGCGCGCCTCGATCACCGGCGAAATCGTCATGGACAACGTGTTCGTGCCTGAAGAGAACATCTTCCCCGATGTGCGCGGCCTGAAAGGCCCGTTCACCTGCCTGAACTCGGCGCGCTATGGCATCTCCTGGGGCGCCCTGGGTGCCGCTGAAGCCTGCTGGCACACCGCGCGCCAATACACCCTGGATCGCAAGCAGTTCGGCCGCCCGCTGGCCGCCAACCAGCTGATCCAGAAGAAACTGGCCGACATGCAGACCGAAATCACCCTGGCCCTGCAAGGCTGCCTGCGCCTGGGGCGGATGAAGGACGAAGGCACTGCTGCGGTAGAAATCACCTCGATCATGAAGCGCAACTCCTGCGGCAAGGCCCTGGACATTGCCCGTATGGCCCGTGACATGCTCGGTGGCAACGGGATCTCCGACGAGTTCGGTGTGGCCCGTCACCTGGTCAACCTCGAGGTGGTCAACACCTATGAAGGCACCCATGACGTCCACGCGCTGATCCTCGGTCGCGCGCAGACCGGCATTCAGTCCTTCTATTAATAAGGAGCCAGCCATGGGCGCGCTATCTCATCTGCGGGTGCTGGATCTGTCGCGAGTGCTGGCCGGGCCCTGGTCCGGGCAGATACTTGCGGACCTGGGCGCCGAAGTGATCAAGGTCGAGCGGCCGGGCAGCGGCGATGACACTCGCGCCTGGGGCCCGCCCTTCCTTAAGGACGCTTACGGCGAGAACACCAGCGAGGCTGCCTACTACCTGGCGGCCAACCGCAACAAGCGTTCGCTGACCATCGACTTCACCCAGCCCGAGGGCCAGCGCCTGGTGCGCGAGCTGGCGGCAAAGTCGGACGTGTTGATCGAGAACTTCAAGGTCGGCGGCCTGGCAGCCTATGGGCTGGACTACGAAAGCCTGAAGGCGCTCAACCCGCGCCTGGTGTATTGCTCGGTCACCGGCTTCGGCCAGACCGGGCCCTATGCCAAGCGCGCCGGCTACGACTTCATGATCCAGGGCCTGGGCGGGCTGATGAGCCTGACCGGGCGCCCGGAGGGTGAAGACGGTGCGGGGCCGGTGAAAGTCGGTGTCGCGCTGACCGACATCCTCACCGGGCTGTATTCGACCGTGGCGATCCTGGCTGCCCTCGCCCATCGTGACCGCGATGGTGGAGGCCAGCACATTGATATGGCGCTGCTCGACGTGCAGGTTGCCTGCCTGGCCAACCAGGCCATGAACTACCTCACCACCGGCACGCCACCGCGGCGCCTGGGTAATGCGCACCCGAACATCGTGCCTTACCAGGACTTCCCTACTGCCGACGGCGACTTCATCCTCACCGTGGGCAACGACGGGCAGTTCCGCAAGTTCGCCGAGGTTGCCGGCCAGCCGCAATGGGCGGACGATCCGCGCTTTGCTACTAATAAGCAGCGGGTTGCCAACCGTGCCGAGCTGATTCCACTGATCCGCCAGGCCACAGTGTTCAAGACCACCGCTGAGTGGGTCGCGCAGCTGGAGCAGGCCGGGGTTCCGTGTGGGCCTATCAACGACCTGGCGCAGATGTTTGCCGATCCTCAGGTCAAAGCCCGGGGCCTGGCAATCGAGATGCCACACCCGCTTGCCGGGCAGGTGCCGCAGGTGGCCAGCCCTATTCGCTTGTCCGAGACGCCGGTGGAGTATCGCCATGCACCGCCGTTGCTGGGCGAGCATACCGAGCAGATCCTCGGCGAAGTGCTGGGCCTGGCGGCATCGGAGATCGAGCGCCTGCGGCTAACCAAGGTGGTCTGAAGCTTCAAGCTGCAAGCTACAAGTTGGGCGCGGTGCTGCTGCTTTTACTTGTAGCTTGAAGCTTGCTGCTTATAGCCAAACCGCCCCTGCTGAAACAAAGTTGAAATAAGTCCTTGACGCCCCCGCGGATGTGTCTATAATTCGCCCCACTTCCGGCGCAGTCGGAACTGAAAACTCCTTGAGTTTCAAAGAGTTAGCGGTTCAAAGGTGATCCGGAGGTGCTTCGATCGAAAGATCGGCAGCGGTGAAAAAGGCAGTTGACAGCGGTTTGAAACGCTGTAGAATTCGCCTCCCGCTGACGAGAGATCGCAGCGAGTCAAGTGGTTGAAGTTGAAAGAGAAATTCTGAAAAACTTCAAAATAAACGCTTGACAGGCTCTGAGGAAAGCGTAGAATGCGCGCCTCGGTTGAGACGAAAAGCTCTTAACCAACCGCTCTTTAACAACTGAATCAAGCAATTCGTGTGGGTGCTTGTGAGCTCAGACTGATAGTCAAAAAGATTATCAGCATCACAAGTGGCTACACGAAAATCGAAAGATTTGAAAGTAAGTCATTTGAGATTGCTGAGCCAAGTTTAGGGTTTTCTCAAAACCCAAGCAGTATTGAACTGAAGAGTTTGATCATGGCTCAGATTGAACGCTGGCGGCAGGCCTAACACATGCAAGTCGAGCGGATGAGAAGAGCTTGCTCTTCGATTCAGCGGCGGACGGGTGAGTAATACCTAGGAATCTGCCTGGTAGTGGGGGACAACGTTTCGAAAGGAACGCTAATACCGCATACGTCCTACGGGAGAAAGCAGGGGACCTTCGGGCCTTGCGCTATCAGATGAGCCTAGGTCGGATTAGCTAGTTGGTGAGGTAATGGCTCACCAAGGCGACGATCCGTAACTGGTCTGAGAGGATGATCAGTCACACTGGAACTGAGACACGGTCCAGACTCCTACGGGAGGCAGCAGTGGGGAATATTGGACAATGGGCGAAAGCCTGATCCAGCCATGCCGCGTGTGTGAAGAAGGTCTTCGGATTGTAAAGCACTTTAAGTTGGGAGGAAGGGTACTTACCTAATACGTGAGTATTTTGACGTTACCGACAGAATAAGCACCGGCTAACTCTGTGCCAGCAGCCGCGGTAATACAGAGGGTGCAAGCGTTAATCGGAATTACTGGGCGTAAAGCGCGCGTAGGTGGTTTGTTAAGTTGGATGTGAAATCCCCGGGCTCAACCTGGGAACTGCATCCAAAACTGGCAAGCTAGAGTAGGGCAGAGGGTGGTGGAATTTCCTGTGTAGCGGTGAAATGCGTAGATATAGGAAGGAACACCAGTGGCGAAGGCGACCACCTGGGCTCATACTGACACTGAGGTGCGAAAGCGTGGGGAGCAAACAGGATTAGATACCCTGGTAGTCCACGCCGTAAACGATGTCAACTAGCCGTTGGAATCCTTGAGATTTTAGTGGCGCAGCTAACGCATTAAGTTGACCGCCTGGGGAGTACGGCCGCAAGGTTAAAACTCAAATGAATTGACGGGGGCCCGCACAAGCGGTGGAGCATGTGGTTTAATTCGAAGCAACGCGAAGAACCTTACCAGGCCTTGACATGCAGAGAACTTTCCAGAGATGGATTGGTGCCTTCGGGAACTCTGACACAGGTGCTGCATGGCTGTCGTCAGCTCGTGTCGTGAGATGTTGGGTTAAGTCCCGTAACGAGCGCAACCCTTGTCCTTAGTTACCAGCACGTTATGGTGGGCACTCTAAGGAGACTGCCGGTGACAAACCGGAGGAAGGTGGGGATGACGTCAAGTCATCATGGCCCTTACGGCCTGGGCTACACACGTGCTACAATGGTCGGTACAGAGGGTTGCCAAGCCGCGAGGTGGAGCTAATCTCACAAAACCGATCGTAGTCCGGATCGCAGTCTGCAACTCGACTGCGTGAAGTCGGAATCGCTAGTAATCGCGAATCAGAATGTCGCGGTGAATACGTTCCCGGGCCTTGTACACACCGCCCGTCACACCATGGGAGTGGGTTGCACCAGAAGTAGCTAGTCTAACCTTCGGGAGGACGGTTACCACGGTGTGATTCATGACTGGGGTGAAGTCGTAACAAGGTAGCCGTAGGGGAACCTGCGGCTGGATCACCTCCTTAATCGACAGACATCAGCTGTCTTATGAGCTCCCACACGAATTGCTTGATTCATTGAAGAAGACGATTGGGTCTGTAGCTCAGTTGGTTAGAGCGCACCCCTGATAAGGGTGAGGTCGGCAGTTCGAATCTGCCCAGACCCACCAATTACATGTGGTGCAGCCTGTAGCAATACGGGGCCATAGCTCAGCTGGGAGAGCGCCTGCCTTGCACGCAGGAGGTCAGCGGTTCGATCCCGCTTGGCTCCACCACCTTACGTCAAAGCTTAGAAATGAATATTCGTATCGAATATTGATTTCTGAACTTTTTCAGAATCGTTCTTTAAAAATTTGGGTATGTGATAGAAAGATAGACTGGACAGCACTTTCACTGGTGTGTGTTCAGGCTAAGGTAAAATTTGTGAGTAATTACAAGTTTTCGGCGAATGTTGTCTTCACAGTATAACCAGATTGCTTGGGGTTATATGGTCAAGTGAAGAAGCGCATACGGTGGATGCCTTGGCAGTCAGAGGCGATGAAAGACGTGGTAGCCTGCGATAAGCTTCGGGGAGTCGGCAAACAGACTTTGATCCGGAGATCTCTGAATGGGGGAACCCACTCAGCATAAGCTGAGTATCTTGTACTGAATACATAGGTGCAAGAGGCGAACCAGGGGAACTGAAACATCTAAGTACCCTGAGGAAAAGAAATCAACCGAGATTCCCTTAGTAGTGGCGAGCGAACGGGGACTAGCCCTTAAGTGGCTTTGAGATTAGCGGAACGCTCTGGAAAGTGCGGCCATAGTGGGTGATAGCCCTGTACGCGAAAATCTCTTAGTCATGAAATCGAGTAGGACGGAGCACGAGAAACTTTGTCTGAATATGGGGGGACCATCCTCCAAGGCTAAATACTACTGACTGACCGATAGTGAACCAGTACCGTGAGGGAAAGGCGAAAAGAACCCCGGAGAGGGGAGTGAAATAGATCCTGAAACCGTATGCGTACAAGCAGTGGGAGCCTACTTGTTAGGTGACTGCGTACCTTTTGTATAATGGGTCAGCGACTTATATTCAGTGGCGAGCTTAACCGAATAGGGGAGGCGTAGCGAAAGCGAGTCTTAATAGGGCGTTTAGTCGCTGGGTATAGACCCGAAACCGGGCGATCTATCCATGGGCAGGTTGAAGGTTAGGTAACACTGACTGGAGGACCGAACCGACTACCGTTGAAAAGTTAGCGGATGACCTGTGGATCGGAGTGAAAGGCTAATCAAGCTCGGAGATAGCTGGTTCTCCTCGAAAGCTATTTAGGTAGCGCCTCATGTATCACTGTAGGGGGTAGAGCACTGTTTCGGCTAGGGGGTCATCCCGACTTACCAAACCGATGCAAACTCCGAATACCTACAAGTGCCGAGCATGGGAGACACACGGCGGGTGCTAACGTCCGTCGTGAAAAGGGAAACAACCCAGACCGTCAGCTAAGGTCCCAAAGTTATGGTTAAGTGGGAAACGATGTGGGAAGGCTTAGACAGCTAGGAGGTTGGCTTAGAAGCAGCCACCCTTTAAAGAAAGCGTAATAGCTCACTAGTCGAGTCGGCCTGCGCGGAAGATGTAACGGGGCTCAAACCATACACCGAAGCTACGGGTATCACTTAGGTGATGCGGTAGAGGAGCGTTCTGTAAGCCTGTGAAGGTGAGTTGAGAAGCTTGCTGGAGGTATCAGAAGTGCGAATGCTGACATGAGTAACGACAATGGGAGTGAAAAACTCCCACGCCGAAAGACCAAGGTTTCCTGCGCAACGTTAATCGACGCAGGGTTAGTCGGTCCCTAAGGCGAGGCTGAAAAGCGTAGTCGATGGAAAACAGGTTAATATTCCTGTACTTCTGGTTATTGCGATGGAGGGACGGAGAAGGCTAGGCCAGCTTGGCGTTGGTTGTCCAAGTTTAAGGTGGTAGGCTGAGATCTTAGGTAAATCCGGGATCTTAAGGCCGAGAGCTGATGACGAGTTGCCTTTAGGCGACGAAGTGGTTGATGCCATGCTTCCAAGAAAAGCTTCTAAGCTTCAGATAACCAGGAACCGTACCCCAAACCGACACAGGTGGTTGGGTAGAGAATACCAAGGCGCTTGAGAGAACTCGGGTGAAGGAACTAGGCAAAATGGCACCGTAACTTCGGGAGAAGGTGCGCCGGTGAGGGTGAAGGACTTGCTCCGTAAGCCCATGCCGGTCGAAGATACCAGGCCGCTGCGACTGTTTATTAAAAACACAGCACTCTGCAAACACGAAAGTGGACGTATAGGGTGTGACGCCTGCCCGGTGCCGGAAGGTTAATTGATGGGGTTAGCTAACGCGAAGCTCTTGATCGAAGCCCCGGTAAACGGCGGCCGTAACTATAACGGTCCTAAGGTAGCGAAATTCCTTGTCGGGTAAGTTCCGACCTGCACGAATGGCGTAACGATGGCGGCGCTGTCTCCACCCGAGACTCAGTGAAATTGAAATCGCTGTGAAGATGCAGTGTATCCGCGGCTAGACGGAAAGACCCCGTGAACCTTTACTATAGCTTTGCACTGGACTTTGAATTTGCTTGTGTAGGATAGGTGGGAGGCTTTGAAGCGTGGACGCCAGTTCGCGTGGAGCCATCCTTGAAATACCACCCTGGCAACTTTGAGGTTCTAACTCAGGTCCGTTATCCGGATCGAGGACAGTGTATGGTGGGTAGTTTGACTGGGGCGGTCTCCTCCTAAAGAGTAACGGAGGAGTACGAAGGTGCGCTCAGACCGGTCGGAAATCGGTCGTAGAGTATAAAGGCAAAAGCGCGCTTGACTGCGAGACAGACACGTCGAGCAGGTACGAAAGTAGGTCTTAGTGATCCGGTGGTTCTGTATGGAAGGGCCATCGCTCAACGGATAAAAGGTACTCCGGGGATAACAGGCTGATACCGCCCAAGAGTTCATATCGACGGCGGTGTTTGGCACCTCGATGTCGGCTCATCACATCCTGGGGCTGAAGCCGGTCCCAAGGGTATGGCTGTTCGCCATTTAAAGTGGTACGCGAGCTGGGTTTAGAACGTCGTGAGACAGTTCGGTCCCTATCTGCCGTGGACGTTTGAGATTTGAGAGGGGCTGCTCCTAGTACGAGAGGACCGGAGTGGACGAACCTCTGGTGTTCCGGTTGTCACGCCAGTGGCATTGCCGGGTAGCTATGTTCGGAAGAGATAACCGCTGAAAGCATCTAAGCGGGAAACTTGCCTCAAGATGAGATCTCACTGGAGCCTTGAGCTCCCTGAAGGGCCGTCGAAGACTACGACGTTGATAGGTTGGGTGTGTAAGCGCTGTGAGGCGTTGAGCTAACCAATACTAATTGCCCGTGAGGCTTGACCATATAACACCCAAGCAATTTGAGCGAAAGCCAGATTGCGGTGTTGTGAAGACTGCACAGCCGAAGATTTGTAACTCACAAACATCACATACCCGATTCGCTGGAGTGTCTAACAAGACCTTCTGGCAACAGAATTTCTTGACGACCATAGAGCATTGGAACCACCTGATCCCATCCCGAACTCAGCAGTGAAACGATGCATCGCCGATGGTAGTGTGGGGTTTCCCCATGTGAGAGTAGGTCATCGTCAAGATTAAATTCCGAAACCCCTATCTGCGCATGCAGGTAGGGGTTTTGTCTTTAAGGTAGAAGCATCAAGAATTCGCTGGCACGTCGCAACAGACGGATCGGCACACAGAATTTCTTGACGACCATAGAGCATTGGAACCACCTGATCCCATCCCGAACTCAGCAGTGAAACGATGCATCGCCGATGGTAGTGTGGGGTTTCCCCATGTGAGAGTAGGTCATCGTCAAGATTCATTCCGAAACCCCTGTCTGCCCTGCAGACAGGGGTTTTGTCTTTCAGGGACCTGTCGGGAGCTGGCCTTGCCAGCGATGGGCTGCATAGCAGCCCCAGAACAGCCGCTGACTTACCCAGCTCTTCGCACCTTGCCACTGCGCCGCGCCTGCAACTTGCGCCACCAGATATACACCCCGGTCAGCGACAGCACCGCAATCATCACTCCCAACACTGCAATCAACACCTGGCCGGTCATGCCGATGATGCGCCCGCCATGTATGGGTAACTGCAAGCGGTAAAAGCGTTCCCCCAAGGTGCCTTGCCCGGCAATCTCCTTGCCCAGCAAATGCCCGTCAGTGCCGTGGAAGAACAACCAGGACTTACCCTGGGCATCGGTATCGTGCTGGCCAAACCCCGCACCATAGAAGTTGTACTCGAAGCTGTAGTACAGCTCACCGATCGGTGCCGTTAGCCCCAGCCGCTGACCTTCCTGCTGCGCCAGCTGGTAGGCCTGTTGATAGTTCAGCTGGGTCACCCCCAGTTGTTCCTTGGGTAACCCGCCACGGGCTTCATAAACGCTTGGCTCAATCGGTGAAAACAGTGACACCGCCGGTTTGAACACCTGGGCCGGCAGGTTCATCGCGACGCTGCTGATCGCAATCGGCAGCAGCAACAGCCACAACCACAAACCGCCCGCCCTGTGGATATCCATGTTCAGCCGATAGGCATGGCCACCCTTGATCTTCCAGGCTTTCGCCCACTTGCCCCAGAACGGCCGCCCACGCGGCAAGGTCAGCAGCACGGCGATAAAGCAGTCGATTACCCACATGATCGCCACCACACCCATCAGCAGAATCCCCCAGTTGCCGGGCAGGGTCAGGCTGTAATGCAGCTCGAGCATGAACGGCATGAAGTTCTCGCGGGAGAAACAGCATTCACCCCAGTAGCGCTGGCCCAGGGTCAACCCACTGACGGGGTCGAGATAGAACACCGTGTTCTTCTCGGCATAGGGCTCGCCGCTGGCTGGGTCATTGCGCGGCACCATGGCCAGCAGCGCCGCATGCCCGGGCTCGTTCGGGTATTCCATGTACCAGACTTGCAGGCGCGGATGCTCGGCCTGCAACTTATCCACAAGCACCCCGGGTTGCCGGCGTTCACCCACGGTGGGCGCTTCATAGAAGGACGGGTTGAGCCATTCATCCAGTTCGTGATGAAAGGCCAGGACGCTGCCGGTTAGGCCCGCCATGGCCAAAAACAGCGCAGTGATCAGGCCAAGGTAGCGGTGAAGCAGTACGTAAAGCTGACGCATGGGTAAAGGTCCGGAATAAGTCGCCAGATACAACAAAGCCAGCCCCCGGAATCAGGTGCTGGCTTTGGCGTTCATACAGGTGAGGTCAGAACTGGTAGCTGACCGTGGCGCTGACATTGCGCTCTTCGCCCATGTAGCAGTAACTCAGGCTGGCACAGGAGGCGATGTAGCTCTCATTGGTGAGGTTGTTGGCATTGAGCCGCACATCCACGCCCTTGAGCCCGACCTTGCCCAGGTCATAGCCAACCGACGCGTCGAACAGGGTGTAGGAGGGCACCTTCATGGTGTTCTCGGCATCCACCCAGCTGTAGCCGACATAACGCACACCGCCGCCCAGGCGCAGGCCGTCGAGGGCGCCCTGGCGGAAGTTGTAGTCAGCCCACAGCGAGGCCATGTGTCGCGGTGCCTGGGTAGGCGAGTTGCCCTTGTTGTCGAGGTCGCTGCCGAACAGCGTGCTTGGCATCGACTTGGCGTACTCGATGTCGGTGAAGGTGTAGCTGCCGAGCACTTTCAGGTTGTCGGTGACCTGCATGTGGGCTTCCAGCTCCAGGCCCTGGGAACGGACCTGGCCTACAGGACGATAGAACTCTTCCTGCGGCAGCTTAGAGGCCAGGTTCTCCTGCTCGATGCGGAACACCGAAGCGGTGAACAGGTTGTCAGTGCCCGGTGGCTGGTACTTGATGCCGGCTTCCCACTGGGTGCCCTCGGTCGGCGCCAGCGGATTGCCGGCCTGGTCGGCGTAGGAGTTGGGGTTGAACGACTCGGAATAGCTGATGTACGGCGCAATGCCGTTTTCGAACAGGTACAGCACGCCGGCGCGGCCGGTCAGTTTGGTGCGCTGGTCGCTGATCCTGGTGCCCAGCGGGCGGCTGGCTTCGGCGATACGGTTCTCGTCCGAGGTCTTCACCCAGTCCTGACGCAGGCCCAGGGAGAAGCGCCACTGGTCGAGCTCGATCAGGTCCTGTAGGTACACGCCGGTCTGCTGCAGCCGACGCAGGTAGCTGGTGGGGTTGTAGTAGGTGATTTGCGAGTTGCCGTACTGCGGGTCGAAGGCGTTGATCGGCGCCAGCGAGCCACTGCGCCAGTCGACCACGGTTTTGCGCCGCTGATAGTCCAGGCCCAGCAGGGTGGTGTGCTTGGCACTGCCGGTAAAGTATTCGGCCTGGAGCATGTTGTCGATGATGTACGCGTGGAGCTTTTCATCGCCGCCGGTGTAGTAGCGGTTCAGCTCGTTGCTGGTCGGCGTGGTCCAGCCCCAGGCATACACCTGGTCCATTTTCACCGTCGAGTCCAGGTAGCGGAAGTTCTGCCGCGCGGTGAAGACGTCGTTGAAGCGATGCTCGAACTGATAGCCGAACGACTGCTGGTCGCGCTCGTAGCGGTCGACACCCGGCTCGCCTTCGAAGAAGTGATCGGAGATACGCTGGCCATTGCGCTGGTGTAGCGCGCCATCGGCCGGCACGCCGCCGTGATAGCCGCCGTCGGGGTCGTGCTGCAGGTAGGCCTGCAGGGTCAGCGAGGTGTCTTCGCTGAAATTGATGCTGACAGTCGGGGCCAGGGCGAAGCGTTTTTCCTCGTTGTGGTCGAACTGGGTGTCGGACTGATCGGCCAGGCCCACCAGACGGTAGGCGATGCGCTTGTCGTCATTCAGCGGGCCGCTGAAGTCGAAACCGACACCACGCTGGCCCTGGGTGCCAACAGTGGCCTGTACCTGATGGTAGGCCTCGTACAGTGGCTTCTTGCTGGTCAGGGCGACCAGGCCGCCGGGTGAGCTGCGGCCATAGAGCACCGAAGATGGCCCCTTGAGGATGTCCACGCGCTCAAGAAAGTACGGATCGACCTGCATGGTGCTGTAGGTGCCGCTGTCACCCATGGACTTGAGGCCGTCCAGGTAGATGTTATCCACAGAGCCGTCGTTGAAGCCGCGCATGGCTACGTAGTCGTAGCGGTGTGTCGCACCATAAGGGTTGGTCAGCACGCCCGGGGTGTAGCGCATGGCCTGGGCCACGGTCTGCGAGCCCTGGTCGTCCATTTGCTGACGGGTCACCACCGATACAGACTGCGAGGTTTCCAGGATCGGCGCACTGGTCTTGGTCGCAACCTGGCTGTGAGTGGCGTTGTAGCCTTCCATGCTGCCCAGGGCGTTACCCAGGGCGAACTCACGCACTTCGGTGCTAGGCAGCGACAGCGCTGCGTCCTGTGCCTGAGCCCGCAGCACATAGCTGCCGCCATCCTGGCTGAGGGCCTCCAGGCCTGAACCATTAAGCAACTGGCGCAGCGCCTGGTCGGTGGCGTAGCTGCCTTGCAGGCCCGGCGACTGCAGGCCCTGGGTCATTTGCGGGGTGCTCGACAGGGTGATCTGAGCCTGGCGGGCGAACTGGTTGAGCACCTCATCCAGGGAGCCGGCAGGGATGTTGTACTGCTGGCTGACACTGCCTGCTGGTGAGGCAAGTGTCATTGCCGGCACCGCAGTGATGCCCAGGGCGGTGCCGAGCAGCGCGGCGCGGATGGCCTTGCCGAGGACACTGGAACAGGCAGAATCTAAGACAGGTTGAAAATCATTCTTCTTGTTGAGCCGCAACAGGGGCGAAGCATTACGCATGGAGAGCATCCGTAGAGTCGGTAAGGGCAGAAAGAGTCGCTTACTGTCCTAGCCGGACTCGTGGGTAAAACCCGCCAAAAAAAAACACCTCAGGCCAGCCGTTCCAGGCGCACCCACCAGCGGGTGCGATAGCTGACCTTGATCGGCAGTGTCTGCGGCAGCAGTTGCAACAGCTTGTCGGTGTCTGCAAGGCGGAACACACCTGACAGGCGCAAGTCGGCAATGTCGTCGGCGCAGCTGACATAGCCATGGCGATAGCGCCCGACTTCAGCGAGAAAATCACCCAGGCGCATGTCGCGGGTGACGATCAGCCCTTCGGCCCAGGCGCCGGCATCCATGTCCTGATTGTGCAGCAGGGTCGCGCCGCGGGCATCGAGGCGATAGCTCTGGCCGGCGTGAATCCATTGCATCGGGCCTGGCGAGTGGATGGCGACGCTGCCCTGGCTGACGCTGACGCGGGTGCAGTCGTCGTCCTGGCGCACCACGAAGCGGCCGTCGAAGCCTTGCAGCAAGGCTTCGCGGGTGCTGACCAGCAACGGTCGAGCCGGGGTGCTTGTGTCTTTGGCGCAGGTCAGCATCAACTCGCCGTGCTTGAGACGAATCAGGCGCTGATCGGCCTCAAAGGCAAGGTCTGCGGCGCTGTTGGTGTTCAGTTGCAGCAGCGAGCCATCGGGCAGGCGCACGCTGCGACGCTGGCCGGTGGCGCTGGCGAAATCCGCAGTCCAGGGGCTGATTAGCTGCAGGTCCTTACCCAGCCAGGTCGCCGAGCCGAGCACCAGCACGCCGCTGAGCAGCTTCAGGGCCTGGCGTCGTTGCAGGCGCTGGCTGCTGTTCTCAAGGGTCTGCAAGGCCACACTGGCCCCTGGCACGGCGCGCAGGTTGAGTTCCTGCTGCAGCGACTGCACTCGTTGCCAGGCCAGCTCGTGCTCCTGATGGGTTGCACGCCACTGTTCGCATTGCTGCTGCAGCCGCGCGTTGTGGCCGCTTTCGCGCAGCTTGAGCATCCAGTGGATGGCTTGCTTGACCACGCGCGGGCCGGGGTTGAGGGTGGTCATGACGGCTTACGCCTCTGACTCGTAGCGCAGCAGGTAGCAATGATAGAGCGCATCGGCCACGTAGCGCTCAACCGAGCGCAGCGACACGCCCATCTGTTCGGCAATGTCCTTGTGGCTCAAGCCCTCGCACTGGGCCAGGAGAAACGCACGACGCACTTTCGGCTTGAGGCCGTCGAGCATCTGCGCGATGCGCTCAAGCAGCTCCAGCAGCAGTTCGCGGGTTTCAAGCGAAGGCACTTCGGCCTCTGGCAGATGCGCCAGGGCTTCGAGGTAGGCGCGCTGCAGCTCCTCACGGCGCCAGTGGTCGATCACCAGGCCGCGAGCGATGGTACGCAGGAATGCCCGGGGGGCGTTCAGCTCCAACAGTTCACGCCGCTGCAACAGGCGCACGAAAGTGTCCTGGGCCAGGTCCGCGGCATCGGCGGCGTTGCCCAGCTTGCTGCGCAGCCAGGTGTTCAGCCAGCCGTGGTGATGGCTGTAAAGCGTGTGCACGGACTCTCGAGAGGGCATGAAGGTGCGCTGCTGAAGGGGTCATAAATGATAATTAGTCTCATTGTTGGCATCCTTGGAATATTTTGCAACTGTTGATCAGGGCAAGCTCGCTCTTGCCGGAGCGGGCTTGCCCCGCGATCGGGTTTAACTCAGCAAATTCTTCACATTGTTCATTGCCTCATCGGCAAACCCCTGCAAAAACGCCTGAAAGCCAGGCATTGCCTCGCTGCCGCCTTGCCATGGCTCGGCCTGGATGGTCCAGGTCGCCCGCGCCTGACGCTCGCCCAGCGCCTCGACCTGCATCGCCGCCCACAGGTTGCCGATGTTCAGGCTGGTGTAGATCAGGCTCCAGGTCATGTACATGGCCTGGTCGTCGCGGCTGTTGAGCTGCTCGATGACCACGTTGCCGTCCTTGAACAGCTTCTTGCGCACCGAGCGTACGCCGCTACCGGTCATCTCGATGTGCGCCAGGGCCGGGATGAACACCGGGAAGCCGGCAAAGTTGCCGACGATGTTCCAGACGCTGGCGGCAGCGCTGGCGATCTCGACGCTGGCCACTACGTGGCAGCCTTCGGGGTTGTGGATAAGTGTGTCGGGTTGGAGTGCTTGCATGGTGTCTCTCCTGGTTGAGTTGAAGCTGCTCAGATGAAGGCGATGTCGTGCAGGTACTGGCAGCCGCGTTGCAGCAGCTGCGGGGTTTTGCGCGGGTAACGGGCGCCCATGCGCTGGACGCCGGCGCGGGCGTTGTCGTGCTGGATTCGCGAGATGTCGCCGATGTCTTCCTCAAAGCCGTCCAGGTAGAAACCCAGCACATCGAACAGGGCGTTGTCGCGGTCGACCCGCTGCAACTGCCGCTGCCACTGCTCAACGCTGACCAGCTCGAATGGCCTGCCGCTGTCGCGGAACACCGAGACGTAATCGCGCCAGCTCAAAGGCTCGGGGTTGTGCAGGTTGAACACCGCCCGTTCGGGCTGGTAGCGGCTGCTGTGGAAGGCGATGAAGCGGGCCAGAAAGTCCACCGGCATCAGGTCGAAGTTGAGCTCCAGCGCCGGCACCTGGCCGAGTTGCAGCGAGCCTTTGAGCATCAGCATCAACCGGTTGCGCTGGGGCTGGCAGATGCCATTGCGGCTGTCGAAGGTGATGTTGCCGGGGCGGTACAGGTTGACCCACACGCCCTGGGCGCGGGCGCGCTGAAGAATGCGCTCGCCCACCCATTTGCTCAGGTTGTAGCCGTTGCGGATATAGATCGGCGGGGTGGTGGCCGGGTCTTGTTCGAGCACCTGGCCGTCGGCGTCAATGGCGCTGCACGCCGACAGGGTCGAGATGAAATTGAAGACCTTCTTGCGCCGGCCTTCGCACAGGCGCAGGCACTCGAACAGCGGTTCGACGTTGTCGGCGGCGAGGCTCTGGTAATCCAGCACATGGTTGACCTGCGCGGCGTTGTGCAACAGCGCGCCGTACTCGCTGTCGAGGTAGTTGTAGTCGGCTTCGGCGAGGCCCAGGCGCGGCTGGCGCAGGTCGGCGGCGAAGACTTTCACCCGGCTCATGTCCAGCCCATGCAAGCCGTTCTCTACCAGCGCCGCGCTAAAGCGTTGCTCGGCTGACTGACTGGCGTTGGCGCGCACCAGGCAGGCCACTTCGCTGGCGCCCCATTGCAGCAGCGCTTCGACCAGGTGCACGCCAAGAAAGCTGTTGGCGCCGGTGACGATCACCTTGTGCACATCGCCCAGTTGCGCCACTGGCAGCACCTGCAAGCCCAGTTCGCGGCAGGCGTCGCGTTCAGCTTGCGGGTCGAGGCCAGGCAGCTGTGCCTGCTCACCGCTGACCAGGGTGGCCAGGCGTTGCACTGTCGGCATCTCGATAAAGCGGTTGATCGCAATGCCGCGGCCGAACTGTTCGCGAATGGCCAGCAACAGGCGCGACAGCAGGATCGAATGGCCACCGAGGCTGAAGAAGCTGGCGTCGGTGGAAATGTCCTGCTCGGGCAGTTCCAGCAGCGTGCTCCACAGGCCAACCAGCTGCGCTTCGACCGGGGTTAGCGGACCGAAGTGATGCCGGCTCGGCGCCAAACCCAGCGGCAGTGCCGCCAGCGCCTGGCGGTCAACTTTGCCGTTGGCGGTGTAGGGCATCTGCGCCAGTTGCTGATAGAAACCCGGGCGCATGTAGTCGGGCAGCCTTTGCTCGGCGTGCTGGCGCAGCGCCGCTTCGCTGTCATCACCGGTGGCTTGCGCGCAGAACGCCAGGATCCGCCGCTGGGCATCGATGATCACCGCCACCTGGCGGAACAGGCCGCTGCTGCGCAGGCAGTGCTCGATCTCTTCGGGCTCGACGCGAAAGCCGCGAATCTTCACCTGGTTGTCGCGCCGGCCACAAAGCTCGATACCCTCGGCCGTCCATTTGCCGATATCGCCGGTGCGATACACGCGCAACAGGCTGCTGTCGCCTGGGCTGAGGTTGAGGAAGCGCTCGTTGCTCAGGGCAGGATTGTTCAGATAGCCCAAGCCCACGCCCGGCCCTGCGATATACAACTCACCGGGGCAGTTTTCGATCACCGGTTGCAGGTTTTCGTCGAGGATCAGCACCCGCGTGTTGGCGATCGGGCAACCCAGGTTGCGGTTGTTGTCGCCAGTGTTGAACACCCGGGTGGTGGCCAGTACCGTGGTCTCGGTCGGGCCATAGATGTTGTGCAGTTGGCACTGCCCGGCCAGGCGTGCAATCACCTCCGGTTCACAGACGTCGCCACCGGTGACCAGGTGCTTCAACTCCAGGGTTTGATCGCGCGGCAGGATGCTCAGCAGTGCCGGCGGCAGGAAGGCGTGGGTGACGTGCTGTTCGCGCATCAGCGCCAGCAATTGAGCCGGGTCGCGGCGCTGGTCTTGCGTGGGCACCACCAGTTCGCCGCCGGCGACCCAGGTGGGCAGGATGTCCAGCAGCGAGGCATCGAAGCCGATGGTCGAAAACTGCAATGCCCGGCTGTGCTCATCGAGTTGCACGTGGGCGCTGTACCAGACCTGGAAGTGGCTGAGGTTACGCTGGCTGAGCAGCACGCCCTTGGGCTGGCCAGTGGTGCCCGAGGTGTAGATCGCCACGCACGGGGCGTCTGGCGCCGGTCGCTGGCGCAGTAATGACGGCAACGGCTGCGCCAACGCTGCGGGCAACTGGCGCAGGTCGAGGCTTTTCACAGCCAAGTCATCCACTGGGACTTGACCGTCATGCAGCAACAGGCTGGCGCCGGCGTTCTTGAGGATGTAACGCAGACGCTCGGCGGGGTGCGCAGGATCCAGCGGCAAGTACACCGCCCCATAGCCGAATACCGCGAGCAGGCTGGCGTAGAGCGCTGCGGATTTGCCCATGCAAACGCCAATCACTGGCGGGTCGGCGTCAATAGCCAAGCCGGCCATCAATTGCTGGATGGCGACCGCCTGGGCGTGCAGTCGGGCATAGCTGATGCGCTGGCCGTTGAGGTTCAGCGCCGGGCGTTCGGCATGAAGTTGCAGGCTCTGCTGCAGGCGCTCGATCAGCGCTACTTCGCCAGTTGCCAGCAATGGCAGGCTGTCGTGCTGGTTGTAGCGATGCAGCCAGGCCAGTTGCTCCAGCCAGCCAAGACCTTGTTGCTGGTCCTCCTGCCCGGGGCTGATGGCGGCTGCCTGCTGCAGGTAGTCGGGGTTTCGCGAGAAACGGCTGACGTGCAGCGCGAGGGCTTGCTGCAGGCTGTCGATGGTCTTCCGGCGCAGTTGCTGGCCATTGCCGGACACCTCCGCTGCTAGCGGCTGGCGCTCGATCAACCGCTGCGCGGTGGCTGTGCCGGTCCAGCACAACAGCTCAAGGTTCGGCAGTTCGCCAGTACTGTGCAGGTTGAGCCCCAGGCGCAGGCTCAACAACGCGCAGTCGCCAAGCCCCTGCCAATCGCTGGCACTCAGCGCCAGGCTGCCATCATCGATGAGCAGCTGTGGCCGGGGCCACGGGCGATGCTGCAAGGCTGCGGCGCTATCGGCCAGGTACAGCGCGTGCCCATGGTCGAGCAGTTCCTGGTGCAGCAGGGCCAATGCCGGGCTTGTGCCGATCAGACAGATTTGCAGGCGTCTCATGGCGCTCTCCTTGGTTCGGGCAGGTAATGCGCCAGGGCCTGTTGTACGCAAGGCGAATCGAGCATCGAGCTGGCGCGGAACAGGCGCAGGATGTTGCCCAGCAGCGGATGCCGGTGATCGATCGGGTAGGCCATCGCCGTTACCTCCTGGCGCAATGCTTGGCGCGCGGTCTCGCCGATCGGCAGGTGCTCGATCAGGCTGAAATCGAAGGCTTTCTGGATGTCGTTGGTCAGGTACTGGGCGAGAAACACCGGGAGGATGTCGGCAATGCACCGGCGATCCGCCTCCGGCGCGCTGTGCCAGTAGATGCGTACCAACCGCGCCCAGAAGGTCGAGTGGCGCCCCTCGTCGAGCAGGTGGTCGGCCATCAACCCCTTGACCGAGGGCTTGACCGTGTCATCGCGGGCAAAGGCGGCGACGTCGTCCGTCAGGGTGTTCTCGGCAATACCCACGCAAATCAGCTCAAGGGCGTCGCGCAGGTGTTCCGGTGCCAGCGCCAGGGCTGCGGGTATCGCCCGGCTCAGCTCGATCTCCCGGGGCAGGGCAATCGGCTCGATGCCGGTCAGGGCGATGGTCTGGTGCATGAAGTCCATGGCCACCAAGGCGTGGTAGTCCTCATCGACCACCACGGTCATGGCGTCATAGCGGCAGGCGAACGGAAAGCGAATGGCGAAGCGGTCCTTGGCGATCCGCCGGGCGGTGTGGTCGACGATCTCGGTCTCGAAAATCACCACGTCGTTGATGAACTTGTAGAGGCTCTGGGCCAGGGCGAAATCGCGCTGCTGCGGGCACGCGCGGACAAAGGTTTCGCTGAGCACCAGCGGCTGGCGGCTGAGCGGGTAGATCAGGCGCTGATCATCCTCGACCAGGCGTCGTGGCCGGGTGCGGATGGTCGCCCGGCTCTCCCAGGCCTCGGCACAGGAGGTGTAGTCGAGGGCGTTCATGCGCTGGTCTCCACGACGTTTTCACGCATCGACAGGCGCAAGCGGTCCCACAGGGCAATGCGGCTGTCGACGGCGGCAATGGCGGCTTCGAGCACCTGGCGTTGTTGCACCGGGTCGCCTTTGACCAGCCTTGCCAGCAAGGCCTCGGCGGCCGGGCCGTGGTCTTCGGAATCGACCTCGATGTGCCGCTGCAGGTAGTAACGGAAGGTGGGCGCCTGTTCGCCGCTGATACCCCAGTCATCGAGGATGCGCTGGAACATGGTCGGGATGACGCTTTCGCGGCCGTGCAGAAAGGCTGCTGCGACACCATGGGCCGGTGCGCCCAGGGCGGTTTCCAGCGTGTGGCAGACGAACTGCCGGGCTGCCTCGCTGGCGCCTGCACGCTGCAGGGCACTGGCGTAACCCACGCCTTCACGCTGCAGGCTGACGAAGCGCTCGATCGCCGCTGTGCTGGCGCCGACCTCGCGCATGGCGTCCAGGTACAGCTCGAAATGACTGTAGTGGCCCTGGCCGGGGCGGTCGTCGGACTCCTCGCCAAGAACGATCTCGTTGATCAGGCGTGCGGCGTGCGGGTCAAGCGGTGGCAGCCAGGGCAACTGGATACAGGTCAGCTCCTGCTGCAGGCGCTTGGTCAGCGACATGAAATCCCAGACGGCGAAGACATGGGTTTCCATGAACCGTTGCAATACCGGCAAACAATCGATTTCAGTAAAGATCGGGTGTGCGGCAAGTTCGGCTTTGCGGGCGATAAGAAGCGAAGTCAATGTATTCATGGGGTTTCCTGGTCACTGGCTAACATCCGGTTAATGTCTTTTCATCGGCGGCGGCGAAGTTTTCAGCGGCCGAGCAGGGGCCTCGACTGAATTATTCGATAACAGCGCAATGGCAGACGTATCGATGCAGTTGGCATCGTTTTCTTCGGTGAACGGGCGCCTGGCGGTGGAGGTGGCCCGTGCCATTAAAAAGTTAGAACAACTTTTAAGTGATCGGCAACAACTTTGTTAATTATATTTGCAGTGTTTGTTTTTAAAGTGTGAGTGGGTGGGATAAAACTTTTATAGTTAGTTTTATTGGCATGTAAGTGCTCCTTCCGGCAACCAAGTGTCAGAATTGAAACTGCATGAGTGAATGCCTCACTCGGAGCACTGAAACAATAAAAGTCGGACCTGGTTGACTCTTGAGGGCAGCTGATCGATATCGGTCCTTGCCCGGCGCGCGGCTCCTTCTACAGGTGTGCGATAAGCAGACGACCTGGCCCGCCTGAGGGCGATCAGCGGTCGCTGCGCGGGTAAGAGTGTGCCGAAAATGCAAGAGCCGCCATGGCTGGCTGAAACAGCAAGAGACAAATAAGCGGCGCGGGCGCGCCCTTGGAGGGCAGGGTATCCCTGCGTTTGCAGGGCTCAGAGGCTGAGCAGGCCCAGGTGGGTGTTGATGATTTGAATCAGCCGCTGGTTAAGTTGCGGCGCATCGCCCGCGGCGTCGGGCAGTTCGATCAGCTCGATCTCCCGGCCGCTGTGGTCGTGCCAGCCGAGCATGCGCGGCAGCGATCCTGACGGATACAGCGCAGTGACCGGCACGCTGAGCCCGGCGGCCGCTTCGGCCGGGTCTGCCTGCGGGCTGTCGCTGGTGGCGACAAACAGGTGGCGGGTTTGCCCCGGGTGCAGTTGCTCGGTGTGCCGGGCCAGAGCCAGGGCCAATTGCGCCCCGGCACCCTGGCCGAACAGGGCGTGGGGTTTACGCAGGTACACCTGCAAGCGCTCGATCAGCGAGTCGATCAGGGTGGGGTTGCCGTGCAAGGGCAGTGAACGGATCGGGTCGCCGTAGGCCAGCACGTTGACGGTCACCAGTTCGATATGGTCGTTGAGCGCCACCGACCAGGCACGGTACTGGCTCAGATGATCCTGGCTGCAGGCAAGGCAGATCAGGCGGATCTGCGGCGGCTGGGCAGAGCCCGATACGGTTCTGCGCTGAAGTGTAGGAGCGTGCACTGCCTTTCCTTTCGCTCAAGGGGTGCCCCGAGCGCAATAGCTGCCAATGGCCGGGATTGCCGGCGATGGCGGTGGGTTCACTCTGCCGGTGGTCTGTTCAGGTAGGCCTTGATCGCTTTTGCCCCGTTGTTCAGGTGGCGCTCGAGAATCCTGATGGCATCTTCAACCGACTTGTCGTTTGCGGCGTCCACCAGCCCGATGTGATCGTCCTGGGTCAGCTTGCCCAGGCCCATCGATGACAGGTGGAAGCGCAGGAAGCGCTCTTCTTCGTTGAGCTCGTTTTCAATCAGGCGCAGCAGCTTCTGGTTCGGTGCCTTGCTGTACAGGCTCATGTGGAACAGGCGGTTGAGGCGCCCGATCTCGGCATGCCGGGTTTCGGTTTCAAGCTGGGTGATGTAGCTGCGCGCCCGGGCAATGTCGTCGGCATCGAGCAGCGGGATCGACTGGCGTAGTGCTTCGGACTCCAGAATGACCCGCAAGGCATAGGTATCGACGGCGTCTTCGCCGATCAATGGCGCCACCACCGCGCCCTTGTGCGCCACCACCTGCAACAGCGATTGCGCTTCGAGCTGGCGCAAGGCCTCGCGGACCGGCATGCGGCTGACACCGAACAAGGTTGCCAGCTCCTGTTGGCGCAAGGCCAGCCCAGGGGGCAGGCGGCCATCGAGGATGGCACTGCGCAGCCGCTCTTCAATCACGCTACGCGCCAGGTGTGGCGGCACTTGTTCGCCACCCAGGATTTCGCTCAGGGGTCTGGTTTTTCCGGCCACGCTGTTTTTGCCTGAAGTCGAAGTGAAATAATTGGATCCAATATCCAGCAACACTAGTTAGGGGAGGGATACTTGTCAAATAGCGGCGTTCGCCAACCCTTATTTATTAAGTAAACAGCAATCAACGGCCGCGCGCTTGCTATCGTGAAGGAAGTTTTTGTTCAAGGGAAGCCGGGTTGCAGCCCTCGCCAGACAGGGGGTTGCCCGTGGTCAACGGATTGCTGGCGCAATGATTGTAAGGTGCCATTGTTTTTTCCGGGTCGAGGCCGCACCATCGGCGTTTTTCCACAGGTCTGCGCGGATTATTCGCATTGGCGATACGTTGGGCTGTTCAATTGACCCTGCGCCGGCTCGGCCTGGCCGTGGTGCTCGGCTGCCTGTTACTGGGCGGCCTGCACGCGGATTGGGACTTCTCCCAGATCAGCCGCCGTGCCCAGTCGTTGTATGGCCCGCTGGGGCCTGGCCAGGGCCGCATTGATGCCTGGCAGAACCTGCTGGCGACCCAGAAGCAGGGCAGCGAGGCCGAACGCCTGAAAGTGGTCAACCAGTTCTTCAACCAGCAGCTGCGGTATGTCGAAGACATCGACCTGTGGCGCGAAGTGGACTACTGGGCAACCCCGGTACAGTCACTGATCAAGGGCGCCGGTGACTGCGAAGACTATGCTATCGCCAAGTACTTCAGCCTGCGGCGCCTCGGGGTTCCGGCAGAAAAACTGCGCATTACCTACGTCAAGGCCCTGCGCCAGAACCGCGCGCACATGGTCCTGACCTATTATTCAAGCCCGGAGGCCATGCCGTTGGTACTCGACAGCCTGATCGATGCGATCAAGCCCGCCAGCCAGCGTCCTGACCTGCTGCCGGTGTATTCCTTCAACGGTGAAGGCCTGTGGCTGACCGGTGCGGGTGGTAACAAGAAGGTCGGCGACACCAAGCGCTTGTCGCGCTGGCAGGATCTATTGAAGAAGATGCAGGCCGAAGGCTTCCCCGCCGAGCCGGCTTACTGAAGGAGCACAGATGTCACTGTTCAAACAATTGCTGCTTGCCATCTGCCTGTTCCTGGTAGTCGCCTTCAGCGGCAGCTTCATGGTCAGCCTGGAGAGCTCACGCAGCCAGTACGTCAACCAGTTGCGCTCCCATGCCCAGGACGCCGCCACGGCGCTGGCGCTGTCGCTGACGCCGAACATCGACGACCCGGCGATGGTCGAGCTGATGGTCAGCTCGATCTTCGACAGTGGTTACTATTCGAGCATCAAGGTCATCGACACGGCGTCCAACGCCCTGCTGGTCGAGCGCCACGCCGAACCCGACCCCAACGGTGTGCCGACCTGGTTCATCCGCCTGATCGGCCTGGAGGCGGCCGGTGGCGATGCCATCGTCAGCCGCGGCTGGCAGCAGGCGGCGCGGGTCGAGGTGGTCAGCCATCCGATGTTCGCCCTGGCCAAGCTCTGGCAGAGTGCGCTGGGCAGCCTCGGCTGGCTGTTGCTGTGTGGCGCCCTGAGTGCGGTGCTTGGCGCCTTGCTGCTGCGTCGCCAGCTCAAGCCGCTGGACTACATGGTGGCGCAGTCCCACGCCATTGCCCGGCGTGAGTTCCTCAGCCTGCCGGATTTGCCGCGTACCCCTGAGCTGCGCCGGGTTGTGCAGGCCATGAACCAGATGGTCGAAAAGCTCAAGGCACTTTTCCAGGAGCAGGCCGAGCGCAGTGAAAAGCTGCGGGTCGAGTCGTATCAGGACAGCCTCACCGGCCTTGCCAACCGCCGCTATTTCGAGATGCAGCTCAACGCCTTGGTCAGCAACCTCGAAGAGGCGCGCCCGGGCTACCTGCTGTTGCTGCGGGTCAAGGACCTGGCCGGGCTCAACCAGCGCCTGGGCGGCCAGCGAACCGACCAGTTGCTACAGGCGGTCGGCCAGCAACTGCAACGCACTTGCGCCAACTACCCGGAAACCAACAACCTGATCACCCGCAGCCGCGGCGGCGAATTTGCCGTGCTGGCGCCGGGGCTGGTGCACGAAGAGGCGATCCAGCTGGCCCAGGCCCTGGAAGTGACCCTGCAGAGCCTGGCCGACACCGGCGCCAGCGATGTCACCCCGGTTGCCTGCATCGGCATGGCGCCCTACAGCCCGGGCGACGATCCGCAGGCCTTGCTCAAGCTCGCCGACGAGGCCCTGGCCCGCGCCGAGAGCCAGCTGGAGCCGGGCTGGGTGTGCCTGGAGCAAGGCACCGCGCCGCAAGCCGCCGATACCCACCACGCCTGGCATTCCTTGCTGGATGAAGCACTGCAGCAAGGGCGTTTCCAGTTGTTTTTCCAGCCGGTAGTGGCCTGTGAAGCGCCGGAGCGCGTGTTGCATTACAAGGTCATTTCGCGGGTGCTCGATACCCAGGGCCAGGCCATTGCCGCCGGGCGCTTCCTGCCGTGGCTGGAGCGTTTTGGCTGGTCGGCGCGGCTCGATGTGCTGATGCTTGAGCAAGTGCTCAAGCACATGCACAGCCACAAGGAAGCCCTGGCGCTGAACCTGTCGGCCGCAACCCTGGCTGACCCCAAGGCATTGCAGCGGGTCTATGACTTGCTCGGCCAGAACGCCGTGCTCGGCCCGCGCCTGACCCTGGAGATCGGCGAAGAGCAACTGCCGGAACAGGCCGTGCTCGAGCAACTCACCCGGCGCCTGCGGGCCCTGGGCTTCAGCCTCAGCCTACAGCGCTTTGGTGGGCGCTTCAGCATGATCGGCAACCTGGCGCACCTGGGCCTGGCCTACCTCAAGATCGATGGCAGTTACATTCGCGCCATCGACCACGAACGGCACAAGCGCCTGTTCATTGAAGCGATCCAGCGCGCAGCGCACAGCATCGACTTGCCGCTGATCGCCGAGCGGGTCGAGACTGAAGGTGAGCTCAAGGTATTGCGCGAGATGGGTATTCAGGGGGTTCAGGGACGCCTGGTCGGCGAGCCGGCACCCTGGCGTTGAAGCAGGACGTGCAGGCCCGCAACGGGCCTGCAGCGGTCAGATCAGGCCGCCGTTTTCTTCACTGTCGTCGATCAGGTTGGTCAGCCCGCCCAGCACCTGGCGGGCATTGGAGCGGCTGAGCAGTTTGGCCTGGGCGCCGGGCGGCAGGTCGGTGATGCTGATCACGCCTTTGGTGGTCAGCACTTCGATCAAGTCCTCAAGCACCCGGATCATGTCCAGGTCACTCTGTTTGAGCTGCTTGAGGCTGTTCTCGACCACGTCGTCGGCAAACCACTCCTGGACCTCGGCATGGTCGGCCGGGAGCATCTCCGTGTATTCGGCGTAGGGTGCGGCCTCTACCCGGACCAGTTGGCCCTGTGCATCGCGTTGCACGTAGAACATGGGGTATCCCTCTGAATGTCAGTCCGTATCCGCAGTCAGCAGCATAGGCCAAGCTGGCCGGGCGTCTAGCCCCGGCGAGCGAGTATGCGCTGTGAATACGGTGCAGGCAAAGTCCGCAGCACCGCGCCAGCCCCGGGAGGGCTGGCGCAGGCCGTGGATCAGCTGTTGGAGTGGTCGATCTTGATGGTCGGGTCGGCACCGGTTACCAGCGAGTTGATCGTGGTATTGGCCCAGTTGACGCCTTCCAGCTTGATCGTCACATCGGCATTGGCCAGGCCACCAGTGGCATTGAGCTTGCCTTCGGAGCTGACCTGCAGCGTCGACTCACCGTTGACCGTGGTGATCTTCAGGTAGTTGTCGATGGTGCTGGCCTTCTCGCCCTGGAGCAGGTCGCTCAGGTCCAGACGGTCGCCTTCGGCAGCCTTGAAGTCCTTGATCACGTCCTTGCCGGTGTCGCCGGCCTTCCACACGAAGGTGTCGGCACCGCTGCCACCGATCAGGATGTCATCGCCCTTGCCGCCAATGAGGATGTCGTTGCCTTCACCGCCCAGCAGTGTGTCGTTGCCGGTACCACCGAGCAGGATGTCATTGCCCTTGCCGCCATCGAGGTAGTCGTTGCCACCCTGGCCGAAGAGAATGTCATTGCCGTCGCCACCGATGAGGATGTCGGCGCCATCGTTGCTGCGCGACACATCGAACTCGCTGACGTGCTCGCTGATGTACTGGTGCAGCACACGGCCATCGACGTCACCCAGGGCTACGCCCAGCTTGCCGGCCACGTAGGCCTGCATGGCCTCGACACCGTTGCCGGCGATCGAGTCGAAGCTGACCAGGTCGCCGAACAGGATGTCGTGGCCGTCGCCGCCGCTGACCGTATCGTTGCCCGGCTTGGTGGCCTCGGTGTGTCCGAGGATCGCCTCGGCCAGCTTGCTCGGGTCGATGTTGGTCTGCGGCTTGCCGTCACTGTCGAACGGCTTGAGGTCGTTGACGTTGACGCCACTGTTGAGGCCGATGGCTTCAACGCTGGACAGCCCGCTGAGGATCTTGAAGCCGTCCAGCGAGTTGTTCCAGGTGTCGTTGCTGGTGCCATTGCCCCAACCGGAACGGCTGGACAGCTCGAAGGTGCCGTCGCCCTGGGCACGAATGGTGCCCGAGGTCGAGGTGTACCAGCTGCCGTAGTACTTGTACTGGGCATTGAGGTTACCGTCGGCGTCGATACTGACCCGGTTGTTGCTGTCCAGCTGGTAGCGGTTCAGCGTATCGCCAGGCTTGTAGTTGATCGCCTGGAGGAAGCTGTCCAGGGTCCAGCCGGAGTTGGCCAGCTGCGGGTTGCCTTGCTCGTTGGCCTGGTGGAAGGTCGGTTGGCCGTCGGTAATGAAGAACGTCTGGTTGCTACCGGTGTTGCCGGCATTCTTCAGGGTCTGGAACCAGTTGGCCGTGGTCTTGAAGGCGTCCTCATAGTTGGTGCCGCCGTCGGAGTACATGGCCTTGAGCGCATCTTTCAGCGCTTGCAGCGAGCCGGCATCGGACAGGTTGACCGAGACTGACTTGTTCACCTGGCTGGAGAAGTCCACCAGCAGGATGTTCACGGTACCCGACTGCGCACCCTTGACGCTGTTGGCCAGGGTGTCGAACACCGACTGCAGGGACTTTTGCGCAGCGTCGACACCGGCGGCTTTCATACTGCCGGAGGTATCGACGATGAACGCCAGGTTGTAGTCCTGCCCCGGTACCACGTGCAGGCCGTTGACGTCGGCGACGACGATGTCGTTGCCGGTGCCAAGCTCGCGGCTGTCGTTCTCGGCCGTCAGGTTGCTGGTGGTGTAGGTATCCGGGTAAACGGTGACCTTGATGGTGCCCTGGGTGAAGTCGGTGCTGCCGTTGGCCTTCTCGGTTGCCCGCGAAGTGACGGTCACATCGAACTGGCCCTGGTAGTAGGCTGGCGGCTTGATGCTCAGGCCGTTGAGGTTCCAGCCGGTGACATCGACTTCGCCCTTGCCGACGGTGACAGTGTGGCCGGCGCCATCGCTGAGCACCGAGCCTGCCGGAATACCGCCGAGCTTGACGTTGAGGGTTTCCGAGCCATCGGTGTCGGTGAGGTTGGTGGCGATACCGACCAGCTTGACGGTGCCGTTCTCGGCGCCTTCATTGAGCTTGTAGCCCTGGTAGTAACCCTCGCCGTTGGCACCGTGCAGCTCGCCAACGGTAACGCCGGCGTTGGTCAGCTCGTTCACGCCCGGGTACATCGGGATGTTGGCGTTGCTCAGGTCAACCGGGGTGCTGCCGTTGACCGACAGGTTGACGTCATAGCTGCCCGGGCCGCTCTGGTTGGCGTGGTAGATGTCCAGGGTGTAGTAGCCGCTGATGGTCGGCTTGAACGAACCACTGATCGCACCGCCTGCGCCCCAGGTCGCCTGGGCCACATTCTTGCCGCCGATGGTGATCAGCAGGCTGTCATCGCCGACACCGCTGAAGCTGTAGGTCTTGCCCGCTTCGAGGTAGATCAGGCCGGAGGTCTTCGAGCCCGAACCGCCGACGACGCTGGCGTCCGACTGGGCGTTGGTGACCTGCGAGCTGCTGTTGGCCTTGCCCGAGTTGTCGAACACGGTTTTCAGCGCATCGCCGGTGATGCCGTTGCCGTTGGTGCCCAGGCCGTTGAGGCTGTTCCAGGTCTCTTTGACCAGGCCAATCGAGTTGACGTTGTTGCTGCCGATGTTCAGGTCAGGCTTGTCGGCCACCGGGGTGATATCGACCTTGATGGTGGCTTCGTTGCCCAGGCCCTGGCCGTCGGTTGGCTTGTACTTGATCTGTGCGTAGTCGGCTTCTTTGTTGCCGACGCCGGTGCCGCCGTTGGCATCGATGCCCGACTCGTTGCGATCCGGCACGAACTTCAGCTTGCCAGCGTCGATGTCGGCCTTGCTGAAGACCTTGCCAGCGTCGGCTTCAGTCAGGGTTTTCCAGACGTTGCCATCTTTGTACTGCAGCACGCCGTCGGCAGGCAGTTTGGTGATGGTCAGGCCCAGGTTGGCTGCCGGGGTGTCGGCATCGGTGATGCCGAAGTTGGCCCAGCTCAGCACCAGGTCGGTGTCTTCGGTACCCGTCACGGCGCCGCCCGCGGCAACCGGTGCCTCGTTGCTGACAATGGTGGTGGTGACACTGCCAGCGCTGCCGCTGATCGCCAGGTTCTCGAAGTTGCCGCCAGTGGCCGAGTCGATCTTCACGGTGAAGTTCTCGGCGCTCTCGGCAATGCCGTCACGGATGATCGGCACGCTGAAGGTACCGGTGTTGCTACCGGCCTTGATCACCACGGTGGCCACGCCGGTGTAGTCCGCACCATTGGTGGCGGTACCGGTATAGGTCAGCTTGATGACCACATCGGTTTGCGCCTTGTTGGTCAGGGTCAGGGTGTAGTTGGCCGAGTCACCTTCGGCCACCGAGGTGGTGCCGGTGATGCTGACGGTGGTGGTGTCGATGGTATCGGTCACCTGGGTGACAGCTGGCTGCTTGCTGATTGCCAGGTCTTCGAAGTTGCCACCGCTGGCGCCGGTAATGGTCGCGTTGACACTGCCGGCATCGATGTACACGTCATCCGCTGGCGCAGGCACGCTGGCAGTGCCGGTGGTCTTGCCGGCCTCGATGGTGATCGTCGCACCGTTGCTCAGGGTCACGGTGACCGCGGTCTGCGCCTTGTTGCTCAAGGTCGCGGTGTAGATGATGTTGCCACCTTCGGCAACCGATGGCGTGGCGCTCAGGGTCAGGTTGGTGGTGTCGATGGTGTCGGTGACGCTGGTCACGGCGGACGAGCCGTCGATCTTCAGTTCTTCGAAGTCACCACCGGTGCTGCCAGTGATTTTCGCACTGACGCTACCGGCATCGATGTACACATCATCGCCAGGGGCGGCGATGGTTACCTTGCCCTCGGTCTGGCCCTTGGCAATGGTGATGGTCTCACCGTTGCTCAGGGTCACTTTCATCTCGGTGCCCGCCGGGTTGCTCAGCTTGGCCACGTAAGTGATCGAGCCACCTTCAGCCACGGTCGGCGTCGCGGTCAGGATCAGGCTGGTGGAGTCCTTGGTGCCCGGGCCGTCGGTGACGGTGGTGCTGGTGTTGCCAGTGCTGACCAGTTTCTCGTAGTTGCCACCGGTGGTGCCGGTGATGCTGTTGGTCAGGGCAGGGTTGGTGGTGTGTACGTTGTTTGGCGCAACGTAGTCCACGGTGCCGGTGCTGGAACCCACAGGGATGGTGATCTGTTGGCCGTTGGCCAGGTTGATCACCAACGCAGAGCCGGTCACTGGCGCAGTGACCGAAGCGGTATAGGTGACGACACCGCCTTCGGTGACGCTTGGGGTAGCGGTCAGAGTGACAGTCGAAGTATCGATGGTGTCAGTCACTTCGGTGACGGCTGGAGTGTTATCCACAGCCAGTTTCTCGAAGTCACCACCAGTAGTGCCAGTCACAGTAACGCTGACTTCACCGGCATCGACGTACACGTCATCAGCCGGCGCCGGCAGGGTGATGCTGCCTTCGGTCTGGCCCTTGGCGATGGTGATGACTTCACCATTGCTCAGGGTCACCTTCATCTCGGTGCCGGCTGGGTTGGTCAGCGTGGCGGTGTAAACAATCGAACCGCCTTCTTCAACCGAGCCAGTCGCGGTGAGTTTCAGACCGGTAGTGTCATCGGTGCCTGGACCGTCGGTGACGGTGGTGACCGGGTTGCCGGCAGTGTCCAGCTTCTCGTAGTTACCACCGGTGGTGCTGGTGATGCTGTTGGTCAGATCCGGATTGGTGGTGTGCACGTTGTTTGGTGCAACGAAGTCCACGGTGCCGGTGCTGGAACCTACAGGGATGGTGATTTGCTGACCGTTGGCCAGGTTGATCACCAGCGCAGAGCCGGTAACCGGAGCAGTAACCGAGGCGGTATAGGTGACGACACCGCCTTCAGTGACGCTTGGGGTAGCGGTCAGGGTGACGGTCGAAGTGTCGATGGTGTCGGTGACTTCGGTCACGGCAGCAGCCGGGTCGACTTCGACTTTCTCGAAATCGCCGCCAATGGTGCCAGTGATGGTCACGCTAACTTCACCGGCATCGACGTACACGTCATCCGCCGGCGCCGGCAGGGTAATGCTGCCTTCGGTCTGGCCTTTGGCGATGGTGATGACTTCACCATTGCTCAGGGTGACCTTCATTTCGGTGCCAGCCGGGTTGGTCAGCGTGGCGGTGTAAACAATCGAACCACCTTCTTCAACCGAACCCGTCGCGGTCAGCTTGAGACCGGTGGTGTCGTCAGTGCCTGGGCCGTCGGTGACGGTGGTCACTGGGTTGCCCGCAGTGTCCAGCTTCTCGTAGTTACCACCGGTGGTGCCGGTGATGCTGTTGGTCAGGTCCGGGTTGGTGGTGTGCACGTTGTTCGGTGCAACGAAGTCCACGGTACCGGAGCTTTGGCCGACCGGGATGGTGATTTGCTGACCGTTGGCCAGGTTGATCACCAGCGCAGAACCGGTCACTGGCGCAGTAACGGAAGCGGTGTAGGTGACCACGCCACCTTCGGTGACGCTTGGCGTCGCAGTCAGGGTGACAGTCGAAGTATCGATGGTGTCAGTCACTTCGGTGACGGCCGGGGTGTTATCCACAGCCAGTTTCTCGAAGTCACCACCGGTAGTGCCAGTCACAGTAACGCTGACTTCACCGGCATCGACGTACACGTCATCCGCCGGCGCCGGCAGGGTAATGCTGCCTTCGGTCTGGCCTTTGGCAATGGTGATGACTTCACCGTTGCTTAGGGTGACTTTCATCTCGGTGCCAGCCGGGTTGGTCAGCGTGGCGGTGTAAACAATCGAACCACCTTCTTCAACCGAGCCAGTCGCGGTGAGTTTCAGACCGGTAGTGTCATCAGTACCTGGACCATCAGTAACGGTGGTCACCGGATTACCTGCGGTATCCAGCTTCTCGTAGTTACCACCGGTGGTGCCGGTGATGCTGTTGGTCAGGTCCGGGTTAGTGGTGTGCACGTTGTTCGGTGCAACGAAGTCCACGGTGCCGGTGCTGGAACCTACAGGGATGGTGATTTGCTGACCGTTGGCCAGGTTGATCACCAGCACAGAGCCGGTAACCGGAGCAGTAACCGAAGCGGTGTAGGTAACGACGCCGCCTTCGGTAACGCTTGGAGTCGCGGTCAAAGTGACAGTCGACGTATCGATGGTGTCAGTCACTTCGGTGACGGCCGGAGTGTTATCCACAGCCAGTTTCTCGAAGTCACCACCAGTGGTGCCAGTGACAGTGACACTGACTTCGCCAGCATCGACGTACACGTCGTCTTCTGGAGCTGGAACAGTGATGCTGCCTTCAGTCTGACCCTTGGCGATGGTGATGACTTCACCATTGCTCAGGGTGACTTTCATCTCGGTGCCCGCCGGGTTGGTCAGCGTGGCGGTGTAAACAATCGAACCACCTTCTTCAACCGAGCCAGTCGCGGTGAGTTTCAGACCGGTAGTGTCATCGGTGCCTGGGCCATCAGTAACGGTAGTTACCGGATTACCAGCAGTGTCCAGCTTCTCGTAGTTACCACCGGTGGTGCTGGTGATGCTGTTGGTCAGGTCCGGATTGGTGGTGTGCACGTTGTTTGGTGCAACGAAGTCCACGGTGCCCGAGCTTTGGCCGACTGGGATGGTGATCTGTTGGCCGTTGGCCAGGTTGATCACCAGCGCGGAGCCGGTCACTGGAGCAGTGACGGAAGCGGTGTAGGTGACAACGCCGCCTTCGGTCACGCTCGGAGTCGCGGTCAGCGTGACGGTCGAAGTATCGATGGTGTCAGTCACTTCGGTGACGGCCGGAGTGTTATCCACAGCCAGTTTCTCGAAGTCACCACCGGTGGTGCCGGTCACGGTCACGCTGACTTCGCCAGCATCGACGTACACGTCGTCTTCCGGCGCCGGAACAGTGATGCTGCCTTCGGTCTGACCCTTGGCGATGGTGATCACTTCACCGTTGCTCAAGGTGACTTTCATTTCGGTGCCAGCCGGGTTGGTCAGCGTGGCGGTGTAGATGATGTCGCCGCCTTCAGCGACGGAGCCGGTGGCGGTCAGCTTCAGACCCGTGGTGTCGTCGGTACCTGGACCATCAGTAACGGTAGTAACCGGATTGCCAGCGGTATCCAGCTTCTCGTAGTTACCACCGGTGGTGCTGGTGATGCTGTTGGTCAGGTCCGGATTGGTGGTGTGCACGTTGTTTGGTGCAACGAAGTCCACGGTGCCGCTGCTCTGGCCGACTGGAATGGTGATTTGCTGACCGTTGGCCAGGTTGATCACCAGCGCAGAACCGGTCACTGGCGCAGTAACCGAAGCGGTGTAGGTGACGACACCGCCTTCAGTGACGCTTGGGGTAGCGGTCAGGGTGACGGTCGAAGTGTCGATGGTGTCGGTGACTTCGGTCACGGCAGCAGCCGGGTCGACTTCGACTTTCTCGAAATCGCCGCCAATGGTGCCAGTGATGGTCACGCTAACTTCACCGGCATCGACGTACACGTCATCCGCCGGCGCAGGCAGGGTAATGCTGCCTTCGGTCTGGCCCTTTGGCGATGGTGATGACTTCACCATTGCTCAGGGTCACCTTTCATCTCGGTGCCGGCTGGGTTAGGTCAGTGTAGGCGGTGTAAACAATTCGACCACCTTCTTCAACCGAACCGGTCGCGGTCAGCTTGAGACCGGTAGTGTCATCAGTACCTGGACCATCAGTAACGGTAGTCACCGGATTGCCAGCGGTATCCAGCTTCTCGTAGTTACCACCGGTGGTGCTGGTGATGCTGTTGGTCAGGTCCGGGTTTGTGGTGTGCACGTTGTTTGGTGCAACGAAGTCCACGGTGCCCGAGCTGGAACCTACAGGGATGGTGATCTGTTGGCCGTTGGCCAGGTTGATTACCAGCGCGGAGCCGGTAACCGGTGCGGTGACCGAAGCGGTGTAGGTGACCACGCCGCCTTCAGTGACGCTTGGAGTCGCGGTCAGGGTGACGGTGCTGGTGTCGATGGTATCGGTGACTTCAGTCACAGCGGCAGCCGGGTCGACTTCGACTTTCTCGAAATCGCCGCCAGTGGTGCCAGTGATGGTCACGCTAACTTCACCGGCATCGACGTACACGTCATCCGCCGGCGCCGGCAGGGTAATGCTGCCTTCGGTCTGGCCCTTGGCGATGGTGATGACTTCACCATTGCTCAGGGTCACCTTCATTTCAGTGCCAGCCGGGTTGGTCAGGGTGGCGGTGTAAACAATCGAACCGCCTTCTTCAACCGAACCCGTCGCGGTGAGTTTCAGACCGGTAGTGTCATCGGTGCCTGGGCCATCAGTAACGGTAGTTACCGGATTACCAGCGGTATCCAGTTTCTCGTAGTTACCACCAGTGGTACCGGTGATGCTGTTGGTCAGGTCCGGGTTAGTGGTGTGCACGTTGTTTGGTGCAACGAAGTCCACGGTACCGGAGCTTTGGCCGACTGGGATGGTGATCTGTTGGCCGTTGGCCAGGTTGATCACCAACGCAGAGCCGGTCACTGGAGCAGTAACCGAGGCGGTATAGGTAACCACGCCGCCTTCAGTGACGCTTGGGGTAGCGGTCAGGGTGACGGTCGAAGTGTCGATGGTGTCGGTGACTTCGGTAACAGCAGGGGTGTTATCCACAGCCAGCTTCTCGAAGTCGCCGCCAGTAGTACCGGTCACGGTGACACTGACTTCACCGGCATCGACGTACACATCGTCTTCAG